>NZ_JAJCLZ010000003.1 GCF_020559915.1 Ruminococcus sp. 210702-SL.1.03 | reverse complement strand
GCTTCCATGAGAGTGTCGCGCTGTTTGCGGTGACCTTGTACTCGCGCAAAGCGGGCGGGTTCAAGCCGTTGTTCGCTTCGACGAGCACCGCCGCGGTCTGAACGGGCGCGCCGTATACCTCCGCGCTCGGGAGCATTGCCGCCGTACTGCACATTATCGCCGCCGCTGCGGGCAGGGCTATCAGTTTTTTTATCGTTGTGTTCATATTATTTTCCTCCTATAATATCTGTCAGAATAATTATATCACCACCGTCGAAATTTGTCAACGGTGTTTACAAAAAAAGCGCCCCCGCAGCGGAGAGCGCCTAAAAATTATTCTGCCGTTTCCGATCCAGTAATAGTATCCTCGGTATCGGCGGTATCTTCGCTGTCGTCTATCTCGTCGTAGTCCTCGTTTTCGTCGATGTAATATCCGTCGTCATTCAAATATTCATCGAGATCATCGTAATTCTGTCTTTCGAGGTATGGCAGAGCGTTCAGCTTGCTGATGACCTTTTTCACATCGTCCACCGATTCGTAGAAAATCGTCTGATCGTAAACCGTGTCGGAGTAGTACATATCATCGCCTTCATACTTGCGCGAATTTATGTATATCTCGAGCGTATCGCCATACTCATCGAAAGGATCGTAATAAACATTGCCGAAGTTCTTCAAAAAATCGCTTATGCTCTTTTTATCCGGCCTTTTCGCCTCATATATGATCTCGAATACCTTTTCGATGTCCTTTTTGCTGGCGTCGGCGCTTATTTTATAATCGCCCCAAACTTCATTTCCGTAATCTTCATCAAAATAGTTGTAATTCATCGAAACGTCGATATAAAGGCTGCCGTCGTTTTTCAGATTTGCTACCAGACCGTTGTAGCCGAAGCCGTTGGTAATATAGCCCAGCGCCAGCACCGCTATGAAGCATACGCAGTCGGCGGCGTATCTCAGCAGCCATACCAAAACGCTCTTGACGGATAGTTTAGCGCGGCTGACTATTATATTTATAATAGTATATACCAGCGCGGCAACTACCAGACCCATTCCGAAAATGCCGGTCATGTAGAATATCACCAGTACCGTGAACACAACAAGAAGCATCATCAGCGAGTAAGCGCTTCTGAAAACTATCGGGCTGCCGACTGTCTTGCCGTCGCGCTTTCTGTATATCAGCAGGCAGGCGAATATCACAGCCAGCGAGATAAGGCAGTTTATAAACGTGTAAACGCTGTACCACTTAGCGTCGTATTCCTCAACCATAATAAGCGGCATATACGACCAAAGCGAAAGGAAATGCTCGTTTATGTAGCCGGTAGATACTCTGGCGTAGTTCTCTACCATAGTGTATATCATGGTGGAGGGCATCGCGGTGATTATGCCCGCGGTGATTATCGGGAAATATATGCTCTCCGCCGCCGAGCCGCAGCAGCAGTTCCAAAATATCGAAACTGCCGCGGTAAAGAGGATAACGCTAAGGTAAAGCAGCGTCAGCGGCAGTGCGTATTCCGCAGCATTGCCCACTCCGCGGTGGTAGCCCGCAAAGCCCGCTATCACCATAACGTTCGCCAGTACCGTCCAGAATATCGCTGGTATTATCTGTATGAATGTCAGCGCCATCAATTTAGAGAAGTAGCGCTCGTTCGCCGTCATCGGCAGCGAGAGGGTAATGTCGCACTGCTGTCTGTTGTGCATATCGCTGAAAAGCGAGCTGCAAATGAAATATCCGCAGCCTGCCGCCGCGAGGAAAAGCACTATCGAGAGGCCGTAAGGAAAAAACTCGCCGTCTTGCATAGCGGTAACTATGCCGTTCAGACCATATGTCAGCGCGCCCGCGCCCATAAGTATGTTTATTATCAGCAGCATTTTTCGCTGCACGCGCACTTCGGCAAACGCCGCGTTTTTAATTCTCTGAAATGACATTTCCATACCCCCTTGCCTGCAATTCGTAAATAAATATCTCTTCCAGCGTAAGCGGTATAGTTTCCGCAATGTCTATGCCGAGGGAAGATATTTTCTCGTCTATCTCAGTTTCCGTACCTTTTATAATAGCCTGCGCTACTCTGCCCGTAGCGCTGTATTCCATTACGCGCAGACCCATAAGCTCCAGTTCGCCGCGCGGAACAACGCGCTTTTTGTCCACCAGCTGTACTTTTCTGAATCCGCTGCGTATCTCGTCTATCTCGTCGGCGAAGATAAGCTTGCCCTTGTGTATCAGCATAGCGCGGTCGCAAAGCTCGTTTATCTCGGCAACGTTGTGCGAGGAAACTATCATAGTTGCGCCGCGGTCGAGCATTTCGTCAACTATCATTTCCTTTACTACTTTCCTCATAGCGGGGTCGAGTCCGTCGAAAGCTTCGTCGAGCATAAGGCACTTTGTCATGCAGGAAAGCCCTATAATAACTACCGCCTGCCGCTTCATTCCCTTTGAAAACTCAGCCATGCGCTTGTTTGTCGGCAGACCCAGCTTAGCCGTCAGCCGCTCGTACACCTCGTCGGAAAAATCGGGGTAGTAGCTGCGGTAATACTTTCTCAGCCCCTCCAGCGTGAAATCGGCGTACTGCACCGTTTCATCGTTCACGAAAAATATCTTTTTCTTAGCCTCTGGGTTGTCGTACACCTCTTCGCCGTCGATGGTTATGCTTCCCTGCTCGGTCTTGTAAATGCCGCAGATCATGCGCATAAGGGTAGATTTTCCCGCGCCGTTAGAGCCGAGAAAGCCGTATATGCAGCCTTCTGGCACGGTTATTGAAACATCGTCCAGCGCCGTAAAATCTTTTTTCTTATCCAGAGCGCCGCCTTTAAAAGTCAGCGATACGTTTTTTATCTCTATCATTTCGCTCCGTCCTCCTTCACTTCATCAATAAGCTCGCTGCCAACGCTTTTTACTATATCTATAAGCGTTTGCTGCGGAACGCCCGCCGCGAGAGCCTCACGCGTTTTCTCCTCAAAGCCGCGTGTGAGCGCCGTTTCGGCGTGGCCCTTCTGCTCTGCCACAAAGCACCCTTTGCCCGGCACGGAGTAGATTATACCGTCGTGCTCCAGCCGCGCATACGCCTTTGCGACGGTGTTTGGGTTCAGCCCCAGCTCTTTCGCGAGCGACCTCGCGCCGGGCAGCTTATCGTCTTTTTTCAGCGCGCCGAGCGAAATATCTGCACAAACGCACTTGCAGATCTGTTCGTATATCGGCGTTCTGCCTGTAATATCCAGCGTTATCACGTTCTCCGCTCCTTTCTTATCATACTCGATACTTGATCCGTCTTTTTTTTGTTGTCCTTTTTTGTCCCTAACTGTACAGTGTATCAGGTGTACTAAGTGTATTATCTGTAATAGTACAGTTATATTATACTCCCGCTCGTTCAATTTGTCAAGGGTTTTTGCATATCTCTATGATTTTCGGCGATATGCACATATTCCGCCGCCGTGATTAGTCCTGTTTTCACAAATATGCTGTCAGTATCTTCCGCACAAATCAAGAGCTGTTGACTTGAAGATGAAAATATATTATAATATAGTAAGATACACTACCTATGCACCTTAAAAAGGAGATCAAATTATGACGATAAAAAGTACGCGCGGCATATCTTTAGCCGCCGCTGTGCTCATGATGATAACGGCGCTCTTCCTCGCGCCGCTGCACGCTTCGGCTGAGGCGCACGGAAATTTCTACATTCCCGAAGGCGCAGTGCCCGCAGGCAGCGAGTTTGAAATAAGCGTGGAATTTACCGCCGATGATACGATAGGCACGGTGCAGGCGGCAATGACGTACAGCGAAGATTCGATAGAATTTATCAGCGGCGATTCCGCTTCGGGCGGCGGCGGTATAGTAAATATAAAAGGCTTCCCCGACAGCGCCGCGCAGAGCCTTACAGTTTCGCTGAGGTTCAAAGCGCTGACCGAGGGAAGCTCGCAGATAAATCTTACTAACGGCTCGGTATTCACCCCCGATGGCACGGCGCTCAGCACCGCCATCACCGCATACGCCACGATCACGGTAGGCCCTGCCGCGGCTAACGATTCTAACGGTGAGAGCGATTCATCGGCGGCGGATACTACCGAGAGCGTTGACACTTCGGGCAAGGCTCTGCTCAAATCGCTTACGCTGGAAACAGGCGAGCTTCGTCCCGAGTTTTCGCCCGGCATATATGACTACACCGTAACAGTTCCGCACGAAGTTGACCTGCTGGAGCTGGAGGGCGTTACCATGAGCGAGAACGACAGTATATGGTACGAGGGCGCGAAATATCTCGCCGACGGCGTAAATCAGCAGACGATAACCGTCACAGCCCCCGACGGCACGCAGAACGTTTACACCGTAACCATCTACCGCGAAACTGCCGACGGCGACAACAACGCCGACTACACCGATGACCCTGACGATTCGCAGGATCCGCAGGAGCAGATAACTTCTCAGCAGGCGAGCAGCAGCACCGCTTCCCGCGCGACAAAGCCGCCCTCCGACGAAACAGGCGTGCAGGAGCTTCGCGACAAGATAATGCCCGCGATGTACGTCGCGATGATCGTGATAGTACTCGCAGTAATCATACTGATCGTGTGGATAAGAAGCAAGAGCAAAAACAAACTGAAATAAGAAATTCCCCCGAGCTTTTGGTTCGGGGGAAATTTTTGCTTTATAAAGCCGTCAAGCGCTTGGGCTTACTTTGATATTGAATATTTTAACCTGCCAAAACCTGCTCACGAAGATTTCTTATGCAGATTTCTAAACTCGGCGGGCGAGAGCATCTCGTGGCGCTTGAACACCGCGCAGAAGTACGAGCAGTCGTTATAGCCTACCTCCGCCGCTATCTCGTTGATGTTTTTCTTATCCTCCAGCAGAAGCATCTTTGCCTGCTGTATGCGCTTTCTGGCAAGATATTCAAACGGACGCAGATTTAAGCACTCTTTAAAAAGCCTGCATAGATACTGCGGCGAAAGATCTATCAGCACTGAAAGCTCGGTAAGGGTAATATCCTTTCGGTAATTCTTATTGATGTAATCAATGACAGGCTGAAGCTGATTTTGCTTAGCGCCGTCGTGAGAACCGTTTTGCAGATTTACAACGCGGTTCAGCTCGATGAAAAACTGGTACAGATGCGCCGAGCACTGCTGACCGCAGTAGTAGTAATTGGTGCGCATGAGGTAGAGCATTTTCTTGAAGATAGCGTCGAGCGAATTAAGGTCGTGTATATGAAAGACCTTAGCTTTTTCAAGCTTTATGTACTCCATTACAGACTCTACTTCCCTGCCCTCAAAGGTTATCCAGTGAGTTTCCCATATCTCTTCGGTAGGGTAATATTCGTGCGGCACATTCGGCGGCAGGTAAAAAGCGTCGCCCGCGTTTATCGGGTACTCTTCGCCCTCCAGCACCAGCACGCCGCTTCCGCGCACGCAGTAGATTATCTGGTGGTTCGGGTAGCCCTCTTCTCTTATAAAATGAAATTCGCGGTCGCGCGCGCCGATGCCTAAAACGTACAGCGGCAGATTGACCTCGTCATTTAGCACAGGATAGTAAAAATCCGTCATGACAATATCCTCCAGCGGGTAAATATATAAATGTATATGGTGCGACCAAAGCGAGAGAAAAGCCCCCTCGTTTTGGTTCATAAATTCATATCTTATAATAAGATTATAGCACATTGCCGAAAAAAAGTCAATAGGAATTATAATAATTTAATGAAACAAAAATATATTAAATCAGTTTTTTGTATAAATCGCGCGGTTATTGGAAATATAATGCGTAATATGTACAATATCGGGAAAGCGAACGCTGATTTCATAAATTTATAAACGCGGCGAAAATATCGACTTATATAATGCGTCAGCGCTTCGACAAGCTTTTTTCTCAGCCATCAAAATGCACAAAAAAAGTATTTTTTTATAGTTCAAAATAAATTAACATGAGAAAATTTTCCCCGCCCTTGACATATCAAGTTTATTGTGTTATTATAAATGTATGATATGCGGGTGTATGTATACCGCATATGGATTTTTATATGATTCATGTGGGGTTAGCCATATCTAACCACACGTTGGTCATATACGATCAAGAAAGGAATGATTGATTTGACAGAAAAGTTTTGCGCGCAGTGGGAGGGCTTTGCCCCGGGAAGATGGAGCAACGGCTCGGTAAACGTTCGCGACTTTATTAAGAAGAACTATACCCCCTACGACGGCGATGAAAGCTTTCTGGCGCCCCCCAGCGAGGACACCAAGAAGCTGTGGGCAGAAGTGCTCGACCTTTTTGAACAGGAGCGCGCCAAGGGCGGCGTTCTCGACATGGATACCAAGATCGTTTCCACCATCACCTCACACCCCGCAGGCTACATCGACAAAGAACTCGAGAAGATAGTAGGTCTTCAGACTGACAAGCCCCTGAAGCGCTCGCTGCAGCCTTTCGGCGGTATCAGAATGGCTGTAAACGCCTGCAAGCAGAACGGCTACGAAGTAGACCCTGAAATAGTTGAAATATTCACCAAATACCGCAAGACCCATAACCAGGGCGTTTTCGACGCTTACACCCCTGAGATGAAGGCTGCAAGACACGCCGGCATAATCACCGGTCTGCCTGACGCTTACGGCAGAGGAAGGATCATCGGCGACTACCGCAGAATTGCTCTTTACGGTATCGACCTCCTCAAAGAGGACAAGCAGGACCAGATCGACACCTCGCTCGTAAGAATGACCTCTAAGAACATTCGTCTGCGCGAGGAGCTGGCTGAGCAGATGAGAGCTCTCGACGACATCGCTGAGCTGGGCAGGATCTACGGCTGCGACATCACAAAGCCTGCTGCTAACGCTAAGGAAGCTGTACAGTGGCTGTACTTCGGCTACCTCGCCGCTGTTAAGGAGCAGAACGGCGCGGCTATGTCGCTCGGCAGGACCTCTACCTTCCTCGACATCTACATCCAGCGCGACCTTGAAAAGGGCATACTCACTGAGGAAGAGGCGCAGGAGCTTATCGACCAGTTCATCATGAAGCTGAGAATGGTAAAATTCGCTCGTACCCCCGAGTACAACTCCCTCTTCTCCGGCGACCCGACATGGGTAACCGAGTCGATCGGCGGCGTTACCATCGACGGCGAGCACATGGTCACCAAGAACTCGTTCAGATACCTGCATACACTTGAGAACCTCGGCCCTGCTCCCGAGCCTAACATGACCGTACTCTGGAGCAGAAAGCTGCCTATCAACTTCAAGAATTACTGCGCTAAGATCTCTATCAATACCTCTTCCATCCAGTATGAGAACGACGATATGATGAGAGCTACCCACGGCGACGACTACGCTATCGCCTGCTGCGTATCCTCTATGAGAATAGGCAAGGAAATGCAGTTCTTCGGCGCACGCGCTAACCTCGCTAAGTGTATGCTTTACGCTATCAACGGCGGCGTTGACGAAAAGCTCAAGATACAGGTCGGCCCTAAGTACCGCCCGATCACAAGCGAATACCTCGACTACGATGAGGTAATGGAGCGCTACGACGATATGATGGAATGGCTGGCAGGTCTGTATGTAAACACCCTGAACGTTATCCACTATATGCACGATAAGTACTGCTACGAAAGAGCGCAGATGGCTCTGCACGACAGAGATGTAAAGAGATACTTTGCAACAGGTATCGCAGGCCTTTCGGTAGTAGCAGACTCGCTCTCCGCTATCAAGTACGCTAAGGTAAAGTGCATCCGCGATGAAAACGGAATAGTTACCGACTACGAGGTAGAAGGCGATTATCCTAAGTACGGCAACAACGATGACAGAGTTGACAAGATAGCAGTAGATCTGGTACGCACCTTCATGAACAAGATCAGAAAGCACCACACCTACCGCGACGGTGTTCCCACCATGTCTATACTCACCATCACTTCCAACGTCGTATACGGCAAAAAGACCGGCTCGACCCCTGATGGAAGAAAGATCGGCGTGCCTCTCGCACCCGGAGCTAACCCGATGCACGGCAGAGATACTCACGGCGCTGCCGCTTCGCTCTCCAGCGTAGCTAAGCTGCCTTTCCGCCACGCACAGGACGGTATCTCCAACACCTTCTCCATCATCCCCGACGCACTCGGCAAGGACGATCAGGTATTCATGGGCGACATCGACGTGCAGAGCATCGCTGACGCTATGGCAGAGGATAAGTAATAAAAAACACATTTTCGCATAAACGCAGGCTGAAATACGCGGCGGGGCAAGAGGTGAGATAAAATGGGATATATTCTTAAAAAAGAGGACAACGGCATAGGCGAGCCGGAAGATCTGGTATCGGTAATAGATAAGCTGATAGCAGACGGCACAGGCAGGATAACCGTAGACCTCAGCAATATGGACGAGGGTATAACCTTTACCACGGTAAATTCCACCGATTGCGGAAAGCTCGGCGCGTGTGCGCAGCCGAACGAGCCCTCGCCCGAAGAAGAGGACGATGAGCTTTTATAATAATGAAAGGAGTTGCTTAGAAATGAGTGCAACCAAGAACCAAGTAGATAATCTTGTAGGACTGCTCGACGGCTATGTAGAAAAGGGCGGACACCACCTGAACGTAAATGTTTTCAACCGCGAAACACTTATCGACGCGCAGAAGCATCCTGAGAAGTACCCCCAGCTCACTATCAGAGTTTCGGGCTACGCTGTAAACTTCATCAAGCTGACTAAAGAGCAGCAGGACGACGTTATCTCCAGAACCTTCCACGAGTCCATCTGATGATCTTATCATCTGATAATATAGGCAGATAAAAAAGCGCTCCCTCTGAGAGAAATTTCAGAGGGAGCTTTTTTGCGCAAAAAAGTACCGTTCCGATATTATCATCGAAACGGTATCTTGCATTATTCTGCTTCTGTAACGCGCTCGCAGGTGTAGCCATCTTTCGTAAGCAGGTCGATTATTCCGCCGTCGCCCACGAAATGCGCCGCACCCACTACGAAAAATGTGCGCTTTTCGCCGTCTATAAGCTCTTCCGCCTTAGCCGCCATGCCCTTGTTGCGGCTGTAAAGCATTTGGTCGTTGTAATCGTCCATAGCCGCCTGCTGGTCTTTATCGAGCTGCTCGGTTTCGCCGTCGCTCAGCGCAAGTATCGCTTCGGTATCGCCCGTGCGCCACGCCTGATAAAGATCTTCGTAGCTCTGCGTGAGCTCCTCCTGCGAATCGGCGGAGTAGCTCGAAAGCATTATCTTGTAAATATCCTCAGAGAAATTCGCGAGCAAGTCCATCTGAAAAGTTATCGACTCTACTTCGTATATCTCTTTGCCGTCGTCGTGCGCCCATTGCAGCAGGTTCATGTCAAGACCCTTGCTTGATTTAAGCTGAGCGTCCTCCACCGCCATACCGCTGATCACCTGATCGAGATACCAAAGCCGGTACTGGTCGTAAAGCGAAAGCTTTTCGTCGTGCGCCGCCATGTAGCCCTCTAGGTTGTCGTAGATCTCGTCGCCCAGGTGGTCGCGCAAGGTCGTGCCGTCGGAATAATACATCTGGTCAGCCTTATCGAGCGTAGCCGCGAAAGAAGCTGTGCGGTCGGTGATGTCGCACTCCACCGCGAGCGTATCCGCCTCGTCGTAAGCCTTTTGTACATAGTCGGGCAGCGGATAACATTCGTCGCGCAGATAGTGCATACTGCCCATCATGTACATCTTGCCGCCGTTTGGCGAAGTGACGAGCCACATTGCGGGGGCGTACTCCCCTTCCGAAGTCGGCTCACTTTCGCTGGAACTGTCCGCCGCGCTTTCCGCTTCCGAACTTGGCTGCAAAGTCACCTGCGGAACGGTCTGCTCGGTCTGCGAGGCGGCTTTGCTGTCTTTATCCGAATTATCTGAATTTCCGCAGGCTGCCAGCGCAAGCGCGAGAACTGCGGCGGTGCAGGCTGCGGCTATCTTCTTGAAATTGTATGTCATCAAAATGTCCTTTCTAACCTCAGCGATCAGTTATCAGTCAGCCTCAGCGTGCTTTTTCTTTTTGCCGAAAATGCGCGTTTCCGAAGCGGTGAATATCTTATCACTCGTAAATATTTTCAGCGCTATCGCCATGCAGACTATCAGGAAAATTATCTGGTAGATAAGTCCGCCGACGTAGAGCGAGGTCTTGCCGAAAAGTATGCAGTCGCTCGCCATGAATGTGTGGGTGAAAGGTATAGCGTAAAGCAGGTATCTCACCGCGCCCGGCAGGCTGCTTATATCCATAAACATCGAGACCATAAAGGGCACTACCGTGATGAAAAGAATCGGCATCGAGAGCATCTGCGAGCTTTTTACGCTCTTTGCGAACGCGCCGAGGATTATTGAAACGGAAAGCGCTATCAGCGTGGATACCAACATCTGCGCGCCTATCATGACGTAGGTAGTCGTAGTGAAATTCAGCCCGAGCTGCTTCGCCATCTCGGTGTAATTATCGGGCAGCGAGGAGCTTACGCCGCTTGTCATATTATTCATGCCGAGCATGTAGACCACGGCGTTGAGCAGCGCTACTACAGCGGCGGCGAGCATTTTTGCGCTCAGCACGCTTATGCGCGAAACGGGTGCGGAGAGCAGCGTTTCAAGCGTTTTGTCAAGCTTTTCGGCGGCTACGGCGTTTATCATGGTCTGCGAGCCGAGAAGTATCAGCATATACACTACCAGCGGCATCAGCATAGTTTGGCTGTAAGAAGCGCTGTAAAGTATAAGCTGCGAGATATTCGCCGACTTCCCGCCGACTATCGTCTGCTCCTGCACGTCAACGGGCGAATTGAGCTGAGTAACTTCGTCTTCGGTAAGCTGCCCTTTCGATACTTTATCGGTGTAAAGTGCGCTCTTAACGGCGGCTTCGATGAGCGTAACGGCTGTTTCAGAGCCGGAATTTACGTTCGACATGGTAGAGAGCGAGGTCATCTTACTAACGTAGATAAGCTTTGCCTGCTCGCCTTTGTTCACGCTTTCAGTAAAGCCCTCGGGCACTACTATGAAGCTTTTCAGCCCCAGACGGTTTATCTCTTTAGCGTAATCGTCGCTTTCGAGTTTGATTATTTTTACATCATTTTTCATATCGGCGGTAGGCGTTTTTAGGAACTTTATCACCGAGCGCGAAAAGTCGGTATCGTCAAGGTCGCAGATGGTTATTTTCGAGCTTTCCTCCTGCGCCTCGTCCATAGCGCCGTTTACCATGCCGCTCAATCCTACCATGACTATCAGCACGAACACGAGCATTATGATGGTTTGCGGCGAGAGCATTTCGCGCAGCTCTTTTTTAAACAAACTTGCGAATTTCATCGGCTGCTCACCACCCTTTCAAATACTTCCTCAAGGTTTTCCGCACCGTATTTTTCAAGCAGCTCGGCTGGCGTGCCGACCTCGAGCAGATTGCCCTTTGCGATAATTCCGACTCTATCGGAAACGTACTCTATCTCGAGCATATTGTGCGAGGAGAGCAGAAAGCTCATGCCCTGCTCCGCCAACGAGCGTATCATGCGGCGAATATCGAGCGCGTTTATGATGTCAAGACCCGAAGTCGGCTCATCGAGAATGGCAAGCTCGGGTCGGGACATTATCGTTCTCGCGAGAAGCAGCTTGCGTATCATGCCGCGCGAGTAGCTTTCGACCTTATCGTCCAGCCTTTCGCCCAGCCCGCATATCTCCTCGGCGCGCTTTACGAACTCCGCCGACTGCTGTTTATTATCGGCATACATATCCGCCATAAAGCGCAGATACTGTCTGCCTTTCATATTTTTGTATGCGCCTGCTTCATCAGGCAGGTATGTAAGGCAGCGGCGAACCTTTTCGGGCGCTGAGATGATAGAGTTGCCGTCTACCAGCGCGTCGCCCTCGGTAGGTTTCAGCAGCGTAGCTATCATGCGGATAGTGGTAGTTTTGCCCGCGCCGTTTGGCCCGATAAGCGCGAATATCTCGCCCTTTTTGACCGAGAAGCTTACGTCTTTGCTGGCGAAAACGCCTTTTTTGTACGCCTTAGAAAGCCCCTCCACGCGCAGAACGATATTTTCCTGCGAATTCTCCATTTGTCAAGTATCCTTTCTGATGTGGATTTGTTTGTATACTATATAATATATTAACATATGAAAGCGCGTTTGTCAATCAGAATTTTTGTCGGGAAAAATCGTGGCAGGCAAGCTTGACAAGCGCATAAAAATATGGTATAATAGATAGGCAATGCGGCAATAGCTGCGTTGCGAACGTCTCAGTAGCTCAGCTGGATAGAGCGTGCGCCTCCTAAGCGTAAGGTCGGGGGTTCAAATCCCTTCTGGGACGCTTGATATTTATTTGGTATCCCCTGCGGTCTTGATGGCTGCGGGGGATTTTTTTGTGGGTGGAAAATTTTTATTGACAAATTGGTTGATTTATGGTATAATAAATGTAATAAAATTTTATTTAAGGAGCTTATTAGCACATGAATAGAAAAGAAAAAAGAGAATTCTGGAGTTTTAATAAAAAAGTCAATAGAATAATTAACATTAACAAAAATAACTCTAAATATTCAGAGACTGAGAAAATAGCTTTGATTAAATCAAATTTAGATGCTTTCTATTCGTCAAAGGATATTGATAAAGTAAAAGATTGTACACTAATAAAAAGAAAAACGCGTTTGATTTTTTTTAATAGTGTTTTATATAGAATGTTTGAATCCTTATCTACAGGAATTATTGCATCTATATTTATTATTATTTGTGATTTAAAAACAGATAATTTTTTATTACAGCTTTTAATTAGTGCTGGAATTATTCTTCTCACATTATTTTTCATTAGATTCGGCTATAGATCTTATAGTTCAATGAACGAGCATGTAAATACAGAAATCGCCAAATACGAATTAAAACTTATAAAAAAGAACTAAAAAAAGAGAAGCCAACCACAAAAAAGTGCATCAAAAAGAAAACGGCAAAGTAAAAGTGACCGTAAAAAGGATCAAATAATACTCTGCCGCATTTCCTAACCCAAAAACAAGACCCTACCTCAAAAAGAGATAGGGTCATTTTAAACGCACCTTAATGGACTCGAACCATTGGCCTACTGCTTAGAAGGCAGTTGCTCTATCCAGCTGAGCTAAAGGTGCATAGGGTGGATAGAGAGATTCGAACTCTCGGTCTTCAGTGCCACAAACTGACGCGTTAACCAGCTACGCTATACCCACCATTCATACAAAAAAACCGCCGCTGCATGAGCGGTGCTTTTTTGTAATATCTCAGATAGCTCCGAGAAAAATTGGAGCGGGTGATGAGAATCGAACTCACGTGGCCAGCTTGGAAGGCTGGAGTTCTACCATTGAACTACACCCGCAAATTACGTTTTTATCAGCTTCACTTCGTTTCAGCCTCAATCAACGTAATATATTATATCACAACGATGTGCGATTGTCAAGCAGTTTTTATCAACTTTTTCTCTTTTGTATATCTGCACAAATCCCGCCGCTCATTTCTGCGCCTGATTGTCGGTTTTATCAGTTTTGTGCCTGCGGCGGCGGCTTATACGGCTCATCGCGGCTACTATCTTGTCCTTGAATACCAGCCCCAGTATCGCGATGACGAGCGTTACTGCGCCGAGGATTATCGTCGCCGCCATGTTGCCCTTCGTCGCGCTGCTGCCGAAAGCTGTCGAAAGCACTATCGCGGGTATGCGCCAAGGCAGTACATACAGAAAAAATTCGCGCATTTTTATCTTCGTCAGCGGCACCAGATACGTTACGACATCTTTTGGTATCCCGGGAATTATATAGAGGATTATCAGTATCAGCAAAAGCTTGTGGTCGTCCTCGAGAAAGCTGAATTTTTTCAGATGCTTCTCGCTGACTATCGCCTGCACCAGCGGCGCGCCCAGCTTTTTCACTATCCCCCATACCGCTAGGCTGCCCAGCACTATGCCGAGAAACGAGATCAGCGAGCCGAAAAACGGGCCGTAAAGCACTCCGCCGACCACCTGTATCGCGGGTATCACCGCCACAAGCACCTGCAAAGCCTGTATCGCCAAAAACATCAGCACGCCGTGTATGCCGCCGTAGCCGCTTATCCGCTTCTGCACTCCGTCGAGCCAACCCTTTTGACCCACGCCGCTGAATATCGGGAACACCAAATATCCTATGCCGATCATCGCAAGCAGAAATACCACACAGCTTATCGCGCGGAAACACATCTCCATCTTCTTGCGTTTCTCCTGCTGTTCGGGGGTAAGCTCCTTAGAAAACAGCTTTAATTCTCTTTTCTTCATTTTGTCATCTCATCGCCTTTAGTTGTCTTTTTCTTTTTTTAAAATCATCTTCTGCCGGACTTGTTCGCCGTCCGCAGACACAATATCCTGCGCCTAAACCACCTTGTATATATCTCTATCAGCTGCCCAAGCAGATGGTCGTACAGCACAAAAAACAGGTTTGCCATGCCGAGCATAGCGGGCGCTGCCCACTTGCCAAGCTCCTCCAGACCTTCAAGCAGGTCTACCGAGGTGAATATGTACTGGAAAAGCGCCGCGTAGCAGACGATCGCCGCATTGAAGACCGCGAACTTTATCGCTATCCGCGCGCCGTCCCGCTTCACCCCCTGCAATGCCACATACAGCACGGGGTAGTAGCCCATGAAAAGTATGAAAAGCAGATTTGCCTGATAGTCGGGCGTCATCAGCGGACAAAGCACCGCGCATGAGCAGTAGGTCAGCAGTGCCCAGCGGCTTCCCGCCTCTTCTATCACAACCACCATCAGAAAACCCGCATAGGCGGGTATCGCGTAATCCAGCATGGGGAACATTGTCGCGCAAAACATCAGCAGCATGACGAGCGCCGTGATTATGCCGCCCAGCGCCACGCAGAAAGCCGTAGATGGCCTGCATTTTCCGCATTCCGCGCCCTCGGACTGTCGGCAGCTTTCACCGCCGTTTAGCAGCATGGTATCAGATCTCCGCCCATCATCTCGCAGCAGCAGTCAGCCACGCAGAGGTCTGAAAGGCAGTTGCAGGTATCGTTTGCGGAATTGCCAGTATTATATCTGCTGCCGCCGCTCATAAAGCCGCCTCGCTGACGGTTCATCTGCTGAAGCGCCTGCGAATACTCGGCGTTGCCGGGCGCCATCTGCGTCGCCTGCGCGATGTAGTGGTAAGCCTCGTTCAGCCAGCCGCGCTGATAGCAGATAGTGCCCTTTAGGAAGTACCACTCCGCCACGCGGTTCGGCTGCGCCACATTATCGAGCATATTATCCGCTTCGGCAAGCCTGCCCGCGTGTATCATATTGCGTATCTGGTAATAGTCAACGCCAGCGCCGCCGCCCGAAGCCTGCTCGTAGCTTTCGCGGCTGTATCTGCGGTATCCGCCCGAAGCGCCGCCCGCGGTGTACGAAGTAAAGCCCGATCTGCCGTTTTTTCTGTCGTCCATTATCTTATCGTAAGCGGCGTTTATCTCGGTCATTTTTTCGTTCGCCATTTCAGCCATAGATTCGTCCTGAAATCTATCAGGGTGGTACTTGCGCACCAAGCCTTTGTACGCGGTCTTTATCTCTTTATCAGTAGCGGTAGGCTCTACGCCCAGTATTTTGTAGGGGTCGTTCATATCCTTTTACCTTTCGTGTCCTTCTTTTCTTTTTTATCAAATTTTGCCGCAGCTTCCAGTGAGCTTTTCAGCCCCATGTAAACTACGTTGTCCGTTATGGGCTGCATATCGCCGAAGTTGAGCTGAACATACCTATCCGCAAGCTGCCCCAAAGTGAGGTAAGCGCTGCGGCGTGCATATTCTGCGGCGTGCTCAAAGCTTTCGCGGGTGATCTCCCCCGCCGTGGTCATAGCCGTGCTCTTGGTGACCAGCGGGTTGTAAGCGCGCTTTTTGAAATCGTCTTTCAGATCGTCCAGCGCGTCGCAGATGTACACGAACCTGCCCAGCAGGTAGCCGAACTCGCCCATCACCTCGCGGTCGTCGGGGTCGTAGCGGCAAACTCCGCGAAATACCGCTTTCATCATGCGCGCGGTAGGCTCTGCGGCGGCGTCTACCGAGCGGATATTCATGTCCTCTATCTCGCGCTGAAAAGCCATGGCCTGCTCTATCTGCTGCGAGATATACGGCTGACGCGCCGCCGCCTGCTTGTAAGGCTTAGCAAAAAACGGCAGCATAGCCGCGGCTGCAAGGCGCTTTTTAAAGCCCTTGTCATGCAGATCGTCCCGCAGCTTATGGTAATCCAGCATTATGGCGGCGTCGGCGGCGTACTCAAAAGCCGCGTTTTCCGCGCCCGCCTGCCTACAGTAAACGCAGGGGGTCTTTTTTATCGGGTGCAGCGGACAGCGGCGCTTTTCGGCGGCTACTGCCGACTTATCATACCCCAGTGCGGCAATGGTGAGGAAAACAATGTCGTAGCTGAGCAGCAGCGAGGATACGAACCCGCTTCGCTCGGTGATGGTCTTGCAAAGTCCGCAGTAAACGCCCTTATACAGATCAAGCTCGCAGACGCGCAGCCACGGGCGGTAAGCCTTTACATATCCGAACATTTTTCACATCGCCGCCTTTCTGAGAATAAAGCCTATATTTATCCAACTATAATTTTACCCCGAAATTGTGAGTATTATATGTTAAAAAGCAAACAGTACGCTGAAATAGGCGCACTATCAGCACACAATTATCCAATTTAATTATAGCACATAGTGTATTCTTTGTCAACAAAATCTGAGATATGCGCCCTGCCGCACTTGATTTTAGCGGCAAGCTATGGTATAATGTTATTTATAATGTATACGAAAAATCACTTTTTCCATTAAAAGGAGCTGATAGATGATGCGTGCAAGCGGCTTACTTATGCACATATCCTCCCTGCCGGGCGATCACGGTATCGGCAAGCTTGGCAAAGAGGCTTACGCTTTCGCCGATTTTCTGAAAAAGGCGGGACAGAAATACTGGCAGATACTGCCTGTTTCGCCGACCAGCTACGGCGACTCACCCTACCAGAGCTTTTCGGTGTACGCGGGCAACCCCTACTTCATCGACTTTGAAACGCTCACACAAGAGGGTCTGCTGACGGCTGCCGACTACGAAGATATCGAGTGGGGCGAAAGCGCAGGCGAGGTCGATTACGGCAGGATATATCAGAAGATATTCCCCGTACTGCGCAAGGCTTACGAAAATTACAAGCTTACGGGCGATGGCGCGGCGGCTGAATTTGCGGCGGCGAACCCCTGGACGGCTGACTACGGACTTTTCATGGCGCTGAAAGACGCGCACGGCGGCAAGGCTTGGTACGAGTGGGAGCGCCCGCTGAGAATGTACGAGCCGAAAGCGATAGAACAAGCGCGCGCGGAGTACGCCGACGACATAGCTTTTTGGACATTTCTCCAGTACGAGTACGCGAAGCAGTGGCAGGCGCTTAAAGCCTACGTCAACGGACTGGGCATTGAGTTTATCGGCGATATACCGATATACGTCGCCTACGACAGCGCCGACGTTTGGACTCAGCCGCAGCTTTTCCTGCTTGATGAGGACAAAACGCCGATAGACGTAGCGGGCTGCCCGCCCGACGTTTTCTCGGCTAAGGGTCAGCTTTGGGGCAACCCCCTCTACCGCTGGGACGTTATGGAAGAACGTGGCTACGACTGGTGGATAGCCCGCCTGAGCGCCGCCTGTACCACCTACGACGTAGTGCGCATAGACCATTTCCGCGGATTTGAAAGCTACTACACTATCCCCTACGGCAACGAGGACGCAGTTATCGGCGAATGGCGCAAAGGCCCGGGCATGAAGCTTTTTAAGGCTGTAAAAGCCGCGCTGGGCAAACGCCGCATCATCGCGGAAGACCTCGGCTTTATCACAAAGGAGGTCGCCAAACTGCTGAAAGCGAGCGGCTACCCCGGAATGAAAGTGCTGGAATTTGCCTTCGACCCTGAGGGCACGAGCAACTATCTGCCGCACAATTTCACCTCGCCGAACTGCGTTTGCTACACGGGCACGCACGATAACGAAACTGCGGCGGGCTGGGTTAAGTCCGCTACCCGCGCCGAGAGAAAATTCGCGCGCGAATACCTAAACGTAAAGCGCAACAAGGACATTCCACGCGGCATGATACGCGCGGCTTGGGCGAGCATAGCCGAAACAGCCATCGCGCAGATGCAGGATCTTTTGGGGCTCGACTCGGCGGCGCGCATGAACATACCCTCTACTCTCGGCGGAAACTGGCAGTGGCGCATGGCTGACGGCGCGCTGACTGATGAACTGGCTGAGGAGCTGCGCGAGCTTACCCGCATTTACGGCAGACTGCCCGCTGATAATAAATGAATTTACATAAATGGATAAATGGAGGAAATTGAAATGAATACGACTTGCGAAGCCATGAACGCGGCTATTGAAGCCGACCTAAAAAAGAAGTACGGCGTTTCGCTGGAAAAGGCTAGCGCTGTACAGCTTCACGAAGCGCTCTCTTCGGCTATTATGGACAGCATCGCCGAAAACTGGGAAAACAGCCGCGAGGCTCACAAAAACGGCAGACGCGCCTGCTACCTTTCGATGGAATTTCTGGTGGGCAGAGCCATCTACAACAACCTGCTTTGCGCGGGGCTTACCGAAACGGCTGAGGCGGCGCTGAACAAGGCGAGCCGCTCGCTCAGCGACCTTGAAGAGATAGAGGACGCCGCGCTGGGAAACGGCGGTCTGGGCAGACTTGCCGCCTGCTTCCTCGACTCTGCCGCCGCGCACGATCTTCCGCTCGACGGCTACGGTATACGCTACAAATACGGGCTTTTCAAGCAGAAGATAGTTGACGGATTTCAGCGCGAAGAAGCGGACGATTGGTCGCGCTTCGGCGATCCTTGGTCGGTGCGCCGCGGCGAGGAAACTGTACAGGTGCGCTACGCCGATATGACGGTAAACGCTGTTCCTTACGATATGCCTGTGATCGGCTACGACACCAAAAACATCGGTACTCTGCGCCTTTGGCAGGCGGAAGCCGCGCAGGAATTTGACTTTGCCGCATTCAACGACGGCGATTTTGCGGGCGCTTCGGCTGCTAAAAACGCGGCTGAGGACATCTCGCGCGTGCTTTACCCGAACGACAATTTCACCGAGGGCAAGATACTGCGCCTGCGTCAGGAATATTTCTTCTCGGCGGCTTCGCTCGCAGACATCGTGAAAAAGCACAAGGCGCGCTTCGGCAGCGTAGACACCCTGCCCGATATGGTGCAGATACAGCTAAACGACACCCACCCCGTCATCTCTATCCCCGAGCTGATACGCATACTCATCGACGAAGAGGGCTGCGATTTTGCAAAAGCCATCGACATAGCAAGGCGCACATTCAATTACACCAACCACACCATAATGCAGGAAGCGCTGGAGAAGTGGGACTGCTCGATAGTAGAAAAACTGCTGCCGCGCGTTTACGAGATATGCCTGATGATCTCGGAAAACTTCAAGGCTGAGATGTACGCGCTGAACAAAGAGGGCTTTGACCGCAAGAAGATCGACGAACTGGCTATGATCGGCGGCGGACAGCTTAAAATGGCTAATATGGCTGTATATGTATCCTCTCACACCAACGGCGTTGCCGCTATACACACCGAGATACTAAAGAGCGAAACGCTGAAAGACTGGTACGCGCTGTACCCTGAGCGCTTCCTCAACGAAACGAACGGCATAACTCAGCGCCGCTGGCTGCGCCTTTGCAACAGCGAACTTTCCGCGCTGATAACACGTCTGCTGGGCAGCGAGGAATGGGTAAAAGACCTCTCGAAGCTTGAGGGTCTGGCGAAATATGCCGACGACGAAAGCGTACTGCGCGAATTTATCGGCATAAAGAAAGAGAAAAAGCGCCAGCTTGCAGAATATGTAAAAATGCAGGACGGCAAGGACATCGACCCGAACACTATATTCGATACGCAGATAAAGCGTCTGCACGAGTACAAGCGCCAACTTCTCAACGCGCTCTCGATACTGTATATTTATTATGGTATAAAAGACGGCAGCATAAAGAACTTCACACCTACCACATACATCTTCGGCGCGAAATCCGCACCCGGCTACCGCCGCGCTAAGGCGATAATCAAGCTGATAAACGAGATAGCCGATATGGTAGACGCCGACCCCGAAGTGAACGGACTGCTGAAAGTGGTATTCGTACAGAACTACAACGTTTCCTACGCCGAAAAGCTGGTAGCGGGCAGCGATATTTCCGAGCAGATCTCCACCGCGGGCACTGAGGCTTCGGGCACTGGCAACATGAAAATGATGCTGAACGGCGCGGTCACCCTCGGCACATACGACGGCGCGAACATCGAGATAGCGGAAGAAGCGGGCGAGGAGAACAACTACATCTTCGGCGCGAGAGTTGAAGAGCTGGAGAAGATAATGCCCGAGTACGACCCCCGCAAGGTGGCTTACGCCGACGAAAAGATACGCCGCGTGCTCGACAAGCTGATAGACGGCACTTTCAGCGACGGCGGCGTGCCCTCAAACGAGGAGGGCTCTTTCAAGGAGCTTTACAAGGCGCTCACCGACGGCGCGAGCTGGCACGTTCCCGACCACTACTACGTTCTCGGCGACCTCAACAGCTATGTTGAAGCGAAGCTGAAAGCAAACGCCGACTACAAGGAAGAGCTTGCTTTCGCCCGCAAATGCTGGCTGAACATCGCCCACGCAGGAAAGTTCTCCTCCGACAGAACTATCAAGGACTACGCTGAGAATATCTGGAGCGTAAAACCCGTCAACGTTTAAAAAATTCATAAATTATATACCAATTTGCAGATAAAAAAGCTTGCAAAACCGAGTAATGTGCGGTATAATAAAGCTTATAACAAAGGCAATACCGCGATATTGCCTTCAATGAAAGGATATGTTCAAATCATGAAGAAATTTACAGCAGGGCTTATCTCAGCAGCACTCTGCGCAGCAATGCTCACAAGCTGCGGCGTGCCCGACAACACAGTTTTCAGCGCCGACGACCTCGAGGGAAAGACAATAGGCGTGCAGCTCGGCACTACGGGCGACACCTACGCCAGCGACGTTAAGGACGCTAAGGTAGAAAAATACAGCAAGGGCGCTGACGCAGTTCAGGCGCTGAAGCAGGGCAAGATCGACGCAGTTATCATCGACTCTGAGCCTGCCAAGGAATTCGTTGACAAAAACGATGACCTCAAGATACTCGACGACCCCTTCGCCGACGAGGAATACGCTATCGCAATGAAGCTGGATAACAAAGACCTCCAGACCGAGATAAACGGCGCTCTGAAAGAGCTGAAAGACGAAGGCACTCTCGACAAAATAAAGAGCAACTATCAGGGAGAAACCAAGGGCAAGAACCAGTACACCTCGCCCGACGGAGTAGACCGCAGCAAGGGCAAGCTCATAATGGCTACCAACGCGGAGTTCCCTCCCTACGAGTACAAAGAGGGCGACAAGATAGTAGGTCTTGACGCTGATATGATGCAGGCAGTTTGCGACAAGCTGGGTTACGAGCTTCAGATCGACGATATGGCTTTCGACTCCATAATCTCTGCGGTACAGTCGGGCAAGGCTGACGTAGGCGTTGCGGGAATGACCGTTACCCCCGACCGCGAGAAGAACGTGCTCTTCTCCGACGGATACGCTACCTCTACTCAGGTAATAATCGTTAGAAAGAAATAACTAAAGTTCGGCTGTCGGCAAAATCAGCGGCAGCCGAATTATTTTAAGAGAGGACGTGCAGGATTGAACGGACTGATAGACGCTTTCAAGCAGAATTTTATTGAACAAGACCGCTGGAAATACCTCACCAACGGCTTAAAGACCACCCTGCTCATCACGCTTTTCGCCGTGATGATAGGCGCGGTGCTGGGCTTTGTGGTAGCGATAATTCGCTCTACCTACGAGCGCACGGGCAAGATGAAGATACTGAATTTCATTTGCAGAGTATACCTTACTGTTATCCGCGGTACGCCTATGGTAGTACAGCTGCTGATAACCTACTTCGTTATTTTCAGCAGCGTGAATATCAGCAAGCTGGTAGTAGCTATATTGGCTTTCGGCATAAACTCGGGCGCTTATGTGGCTGAGATAGTCCGCTCGGGCATAATGTCGATAGACAACGGCCAGTTTGAAGCAGGCAGAAGCTTAGGACTTAGCTACCGAGAAACTATGATCTCGATAGTGCTGCCGCAGGCTTTCAAAACAGTGCTCCCCGCGCTCGCAAACGAGTGCATAGTACTGCTGAAAGAAACCTCGGTAGCGGGCTACATAGCCATACAGGACCTCACAAAGGGCGGCGACATTATCCGCTCGCAGACCTTCTCGGCTTTCATGCCGCTGATAACCGTCGCGGTGATCTACCTGCTTATGGTAATGCTGCTGACCCACCTTGTAAGCAAGCTTGAAAGGAGGCTCTCGCAAAGTGATAGACGTTAAAAACCTCTGCAAATCATTCGGCGATGTAGAAGTTCTCAAAAACATCAGCGAAACGATAGATAAGGGCGAAAAGGTAGTAATAGTAGGCCCTTCCGGCTCGGGAAAATCTACCTTCCTGCGCTGCCTGAACCTTATGGAGCACCCCACTTCGGGCGAGATATTCTTTGAGGGTACAGACATCACCCGCATCAGCGAGTCTGAAATGAACCGCCTGCGCCAGAGAATGGGCATGGTTTTCCAGCACTTCAACCTCTTCCCTCACCTCACCATACGCAAAAACATCACGCTCGCGCCCGTAAAGCTGGGACTTATGACAGCCGATGAAGCGAACGCGCGCGCCGAAGAGCTGCTTGAGCAGGTAGGTCTGCCCGACAAGGCCGACGAGTACCCCTCACGCCTTTCCGGCGGTCAGAAGCAGCGTATAGCGATAGCCCGCGCCCTCGCGATGAATCCCGAAGTTATGCTTTTCGACGAGCCGACCTCCGCCCTAGACCCCGAGATGGTAGGCGAAGTGCTCGAGCTTATGAAAAAGCTTGCGGACGACGGAATGACGATGGTGGTAGTTACCCACGAGATGGGCTTTGCGCGCGAGGTAGCCTCACGCGTGATGTTCATGGCGGACGGAAATATACTGGAGCAAAACCGCCCCGACGAATTTTTCTCAAACCCGCGCAATCCCCGCCTGCGCGACTTTCTCTCGAAAGTATTGTAATTTACATACAGAAAATGCCACGTGTACGCCGAAAGTACGCGTGGCATTTTTATTGCGCAAAAAAGATTAGATAAAAGCAAAGAGAGCTTAAAGATGTAGGGATCTTAAAAGCTCTCTCTGCCTTTACAGTAAATATGATGGAGAAAAATAATATGTGGTCGGGTCTTTACATCACTGAACATATGTGAACCTCTGCTCTTTTTATGTCCGGATCAGGTGCCCTGTAACCTTATGTATATATAATACAGCCCTTATGTGATAACTGTATGATAACATACTGAAAATATAATGTTCACAAAATGTGCGCTTTTTCCCCATTTAATATCCGTTTTGTATGTCTGTCTGACTTTTTCTTTTTGTATCAGTCTGTATCTACATTTACATCGCCGCAGCTGTTCTCTATGCGCAGTACCACGCTGCCTTTAAGGTCGTTGTACGCGGGGGACTCGCCGTTTATGGTGACTTCGCCGAGGTCGGTGAAAGCGGCTATCGTATAATTACTTCCGCCGAGCTGCATATCCACGTCGCCGTAATCGCAGTTTATAACGCTGTCAGCGTCCGCCGCGCCTGTTATAACGCCCTTGAACTCGAGATCTCCCGCGCTCATTTTCGCGCTGAGGCTGCCCGCGGTAACGTTTTTCAGCTCCATATCGCCGTAATCCATATTGATGCTGACGGTCTTTCCGACCTCGCAGCCGTTCATGTCGAGATCGCCGCTTGCAGAATCTATCGTGAAAGAATCGAACTTACAGCCGTTCATATCAACATCGCCGTAATCAATATCCATCGAAGCGTTCTTTGCCAGCACGTTATCCAGCTTCACGCCACCCGCATCGGCAGCGATATTCAGTTCGGTGACCGAAATATCTTTCAGCAAAATATCGCCGAACGTGGAATCAAGCGTAAGCTTATCGTAAGCCTTTTGCGGCAGATAGAGTGTGATTTCAGCGGCGGGGTAAGAGATAGTTCCGAAATTTATGCCGTAGCGCGTTATCCTGTTGCTCTTCGCGTCATACTTTATCTCGGCTGCCGAGCCGTCGGTTATCTTCATGTCTTTTTCAATAATGTATTTACATTCCAGCTTTGCCGTATCGCCGTCGGAGGGCTTTACGCTGAGCACCGCCGCACCGTCGAGGTCGGCCGTAAGCTCGGTAATATCACCCGAAAGCTCATATGTGCGGTCGGTCATGCCGAGCGCTTTTGCATAATCTATCTTATTGATATGCTTTACAACGCAAACGCCGCATACCGCCGCTCCGATCACCGTCATCACCGCGCCTGTTACAAGCACCACGCGGTTGACGGGCTTTTTCAGAGCAATGGTGGATCTCTTCTGCTCCATGCCGAAAATGAAGCGGCTGAATATCAAAGTGAGCTGAACGCAGCCTTTCAGCGCGTATTTAAGCGGGCGGTAAAGCATCATAGTCAAGCCGGCGCATGCCGCTGCAAGTGTGAGCAGTGCAACTGTTAGTGGCGCATATTCGCCCGCCGTAAGTGCGCAGGCGACAAGTCCGCCTATCGCTGTTGCGGGGAAAGTTATATAGACCGAAACTACCGTGATGAAAAGGCAGGCGATAAGAACATATACCGTAAGCCAAAAAGGCGAGGTGAGCACCAGCGCTATCGCCCTGCCCGTAGTCATGCCCCTGCGCGGCTTCGGCTGCATATTCGGGAACATCGCGCTCATATCGGGCGCGGGCTGCCAGCCGTTTTCCTGCATTATCTGCGCAGCGAGCTGCTCGGGCGAGCCAAACTTCGCCATTTCCGCCTGCGGATCTTCGGCGTCCTCAAGTATCTCGGTGTAATACTGCAAAACGTTCGCCGCTTCCTCGCTGTCGATATTACTCAGCGCAGCTGAAAGACGGCTGATGTATTCTTTAATAGTCATAATTATCCTCCTCGCTTAAAAAGTGGTCGATCTGCCCTTTATACTCGCGCCACTCTGCGCGGTAATCTTTCAGCAGCTCTCTGCCGCTTTCTGTAATGCGGTAATATCTGCGGTTTCTGCCCATATAAGGCATATCGTATGTTTCGAGCGAACCATTTTTCTGCAAGCGCCGCAGCACGGGGTAGAGGGTGGACTCTGAAACGCTCACGCGCTCCTGAATATCCTTAGTGATCTTATACCCGTAGCCGTCCTCATTTTCGGTAACGGCGAGCACCATAGCGTCCAGCAGCGCTGCACTTATCGGAAAAACACTCATAATGCTGATAGCAACTCCTTTCTTCTCACACGGGTCGGACTAACGCCCGTGTTCTTTATCTGTATAATATTATACACCATATAATATTGTTTGTCAAGCACTAAACGAAATATTTTAAATTTTTTCATAACTACTTGCAAATCGCCGCGAAAGATGGTATAATATTAAGGTATGATATTACGCGAAAGAAAGGGGCGAGCATATGAACAGCGAGCTGGTACACCTGCTGCTGCGGGTGCTGGGCACTACTATGGTCATTATGGCTGTGATAATGCTCTGCTGCGTTATAACGCCGCGGCTGGCAAAAAAGATCGACGAGCACCGACCTACTAAGGACGAAGTGCCAAAGCCCGACCCTGACGAACCGCAGGTAAAAGGCCCTTACGACGCTTCGTCCGAGCCTGAATACGATCTGAATTACAAAATTTATAATAAAGATATTTATGGAGTTGATTTTAAGCATGGCAAAAAAAAGCAATAATAAAATGGTAGAGGCTATCACCTCTATGGACGAAGATTTCGCAAAATGGTATACCGACATCTGCAAAAAGGCTGAGCTGGTAGAGTACACCAGCGTAAAGGGCTGCATGGTTATCCGCCCCTACGGCTACGCCATCTGGGAAAATATCCAGAAAGACCTCGATGCACGCTTTAAGGCGCTGGGTCACGAAAATGTTTGTATGCCTATGTTCATTCCCGAAAGCCTGCTCAATAAGGAAAAAGACCACGTTGAGGGCTTCGCTCCCGAAGTCGCTTGGGTAACCCACGGCGGCAGCGAGAAGCTTGAAGAGCGCCTTTGCGTCCGCCCCACCTCTGAAACGCTTTTCTGCGAGCACTACGCGAACATAGTTCACTCTTACCGCGACCTGCCAAAGCTTTACAACCAGTGGGTATCGGTAGTGCGCTGGGAAAAGACCACCCGTCCGTTCCTGCGCTCGAGAGAATTTCTCTGGCAGGAGGGCCACACCATTCACGCGACCGCTGAGGAAGCCATCGCCGAGACCGAGCAGATGCTCAACGTTTACGCTGATTTCTGCGAGCAGTCGCTGGCAATGCCCGTTGTAAAGGGCAAAAAGACCGAGAGCGATAAGTTCGCCGGCGCTGAATCCACCTACGCGATAGAGGCTCTTATGCACGACGGCAAGGCGCTTCAGGCAGGTACTTCGCACTATTTCGGCGACGGATTTGCTAAAGCTTTCGACATTCAGTTCACCAATAAAGATAATCAGAAGCAGTACCCCCACCAGACCTCTTGGGGCGTTACCACCCGCCTTATCGGCGCAGTTATCATGACTCACGGCGACGACAGCGGACTTGTTCTGCCGCCTGCGGTAGCTCCCGTTCAGGTGGTTATCGTGCCAATCGCGCAGTTCAAAGAGGGCGTGCTCGACGAAGCGAAAAAGCTTTATGAAAAGCTCAAAGCCTGCGGCGTGCGCGTAAAGCTCGACGACAGCGATAATTCGCCCGGCTGGAAATTCGCCGAGTACGAGATGAAGGGCGTGCCTGTAAGAGTAGAGATAGGCCCGAAGGACATCGAGAACTGCCAGTGCGTAGTAGCTGCAAGATACAACGGCGAAAAGACCACCGTTTCCCTCGAAAACGAGCTTGAAACTTTCAAGGATACCGTTATCGAGATGCTGGAAAAGACCATTCCCGCCGGTATGTACGAAAAGGCTCTTGCTAACCGCACTAAGAGAACTTACCGCTGCCACTCTATGGAAGAGATCACCGAAGCGCTGGAAAAGAACGGCGACGGCTTTGTTGAAGCTATGTGGTGCGGCGACGAAGCCTGCGAGGATAAGATAAAGGAAGTTACGGGCGTAGGCTCGCGCTGCATACCTTTCCATCAGGAAAACCTCGGCGACAAATGCGTTTGCTGCGGCAAGGAAGCAAAGTGCATGGTGCTTTGGGGCAAGGCTTACTAATTTTAGATCATCCACACGGGGCGGCGTTTGCGGAAAATGCGCCCCGTTTTTTATGGAGTGAAAACTATTGCAGTTGATATTTTTACTGATAAATGTTGCCAGCTATACCATATGTACGCTGAACGATAAAAAGACCGTTTCGCGCGGGGGGCTTTCGGGCAGCGAATTTACTTTTTTCATATCGGCTTCCACGGCGGCTTTCATGCTGCCCTGCCTGCCGTTCCTGCACCTTCGCGCCGCGCTCTGCCCGCAGACTTTCGGCATTTCGGCGCTGCTGGTAGCGAACAAGCTCTGCGAATTTTACACGGCGGCGGTCTGCCTGAGCGTGCTGAGCGCTTTTGAGGTAAAAGCATGGCTGGGGCTGGCGATGTTTCTTTCATACGGCGCTGACTGCGCGATCTTCGGCGAAGCGCCCTCGGCGGCGAAGCTGGCTTGTCTGCCTTTCGCGCTGGCGGGATTAGCACTGATAGCGAGCGGCTCGGGAGATATGAACGGCTCGGGCAACGGACGAAAGCTCACGCGCGGCGAACTGCTGCGGCTTATTCCCGCAATGGCGCTGTACATATTCGCAAAATTTTCCTACGGGCTGATAATGCGCGCGGGCGAGCCATACCTCTCGAAAAACACAGGACTTTTCATCTCGATGCTGGCGCTCACGGCGATAATGGCGGTCGCGATATTCCAGAAGCGCGCGGAGGGAGGCATACTAAAACGGCTCTACCTCGCGAACGAGCGCCCCTGCGACTACGCGGTCTTCAAAAAAATGCTCCTGATAGTTTTCCTCACCCGCCTGCCGAACATCGCGGGGCTGCTTGCGGAAAACGCGCTGATCGGCATGAGCCTTACCCTCTACTCGTTCGTTCAGCCGCTGATACTCGTAACGCTTTTCTTCATCACGATAGCGAAGCGCGAGCGGTTCACGGCGAAAAATCTGCTCGGCAGCCTGATGTGCGTCGGCGCGATAGCTATGTTCCAAATATTTTCCATAATATAAAAATACCCCGCAGATACGAACGTCTGCGGGGTATCGCTATATTTGCGTGAAATTACTTGGTAAGTTCGTCAGCCAGAGCCTCTACCTGCGCGGTGGAGGTTTCGTCCAGCGCCGACTTTATCGAAACGCGGTTCTCGGCGAAAGTGATGTCCTTGCTGCCCTCGAGCATTTTCTCCATCACCTTAGCAGCAGTAGCAGCCCACGAGCCGTTCTCTATCAGCGCAACGCGTCTGTTACGGTAGCCGCGTTCGGTGAGGTCGAGGATAAACTCGCGCATCGGCGGGAAAACGCCGCCATTGTATGTGCAGGAAGCCAGCACCAGCGTGTCGTAGCGGAAAGCGTCCTCAACGCACTCCGCCATGTCCTCGCGCGCAAGGTCAGCGACGGTAACCTTCGGGCAGCCCTTTTCGCGCAGCTTTTCAGCCAGCAGCTCGGCGGCAGCCTTGGTATTGCCGTAAACGGAAGCGTAGGCTACGAAAACGCCCTCGCTCTCGGGCTTGTAAGCCGACCATGTATCATACAGACCAATATAGTAGCCGAGGTTTTCGGTCAGCACAGGGCCGTGCAGCGGGCAGATGATCTGAATATCAAGCGCGGCGGCCTTTTTCAGCAGATTCTGCACCTGCATACCATACTTGCCGACGATGCCGAAATAATATCTGCGAGCCTCGCAAGCCCAGTCCTCATCAACGTCCAGCGCGCCGAATTTGCCGAAGCCGTCTGCCGAGAAAAGCACCTTGTCCTTAGCGTCATAGGTAACCATTACCTCGGGCCAGTGCACCATAGGCGCGAAAACGAATGTCAGCTCGTGCGCGCCGAGCGAAAGGCTCTCGCCGTCCTTTACTACTACGCGGCGGTCGGCGTAATCAGTGCCAAAAAAGTTCTTTACCATTGTGAAAGTCTTGGCGTTGCCGACTATCTGCGCTTCGGGGTACTTTTCGGCGAATTTCGCGATGTTTGCCGAATGGTCAGGCTCCATGTGCTGAACTACGAGATAATCCGGCTTTCTGCCGCCCAGCGCCTGCTCGAGGTTCGCGAGCCACTCTTCGCCGAAATGCGCGTCTACCGTATCCATAACGGCGGTCTTTTCGTCGAGGATAACATAAGAATTGTAAGCCATTCCGTTCGGAACAACGTACTGTCCCTCAAAAAGATCGACCTTATGGTCATTCACGCCGATGTAAATTATGTCCTTTGTAACTTCCATCATTTTCTACCTCCAGTTATACTTTATCTTTATTGATATTATACCATATTGGTTCACATTTTGCAATAGCTTTCGCGCAAAAATTCAATTTTCTTTCGGCTGATAAAAACGTCCCGAAAGCTTCTGCGTTTTCACCTCGTTTATGAAAGCGCTCTGGTCGGTCTGTTTCACCGCGCGTATCACGCGCTTGCTCTGCGCCGCCGATACCACCGAGTACACCACCTGCCGCTCGCAGTGTTCGTAAGAGCCTTCGCCCTCCAGTATAGTCGCGCCGTGGCGGCTTACGTCGTATATCGCCTGCGCGACCTCGTGCGGCTTTGTGGTCACGATGAGCATGGTGCTCTGCTGAAATTTTTTGTACAGCATATGAAGTACAGCCGTCGAAGCGTACTGGAAAATTATAGAGTACAGCGCTTTGTCCCAGCCGAACATCAGTCCCGCGGTGCAAAGTATCACGGAATTGAAGCCGAGTATCAGATCAAAAGAATCCATACCTCTCTTTTCCGAAAGGTATATCGAGATGAAATCCGTGCCGCCCGAAGTCGCGCCCGTGTTCAGGCAAAGGCTTATCGCCACGCCGTTGATAATGCCGCCGAATATCGCGATGAGAAGCACGTCCTCTGTGATGATATGGTTCGGGATAAGGTCGGTGAAAAAGCTGTTCAGCAGTATCATTACACAGGAAAAAGCCGTGAATTTCTTGCCGATGTGCCTAAAGCCGATGTACACGGGGAAAACGTTGAGCAAAATATTTACCGCGCTGAAAGGCAGCGTAAAGCCCGCAAGCTCCTGCACGGCGCGCTGTATCAGTATCGTCAGCCCCGTTATGCCGCCGGGGTACAGCCCGCCCGTGTTTACAAAAGTTTTGGTATTCAGCGCCATGATGAAAGCCGCCGCCGTTACTGCCGCAAGCGTAGCCGCGTCTTTTCTCAGCGTTTTCTTATCCACCGATGATCGTTTTTTCATATCTGCACCTCCCTGCCGTATTTTATACCTTTAATATATCACATTTTTGAAGCTTTGTAAAGTGCTAATTTTGCATATTTGAAGATTACAAGATCGCCGCGCTTGACAATCTTCCGCCGCGGGTGTATAATAATATTATCTGCCGAATTTTTTTCGGCTTAGGAGGTATCATGAAAATGAGAGAATTTGCAAAATCACACAAGCTTGACCATGTTTGCTACGATATAAGAGGTCCTGTTATGGACGAGGCCAATATGATGGAAGCCGCGGGCGAAAAGATATTAAAGCTAAATATCGGCAACCCCGCCACTTTCGGCTTCAACGCGCCTGATGACGTTATGCAGGTCATGTCCTCCTCGCTGCCCCTTGCGCAGGGTTACAGCGATTCTCACGGCATAATCGCCGCGCGCGAAGCGATAATCCGCTACGACGAATACCGCGGAATAAAGGGCGTTACCCCCGCCGATATTTACACCGGCAACGGCGTTTCCGAGCTTATCACCATGTCTATGCAAGGCCTGCTCGACAGCGGCGACGAAGTGCTCGTGCCTTCGCCCGACTACCCGCTCTGGACAGCTTCAGTTACCCTCGCGGGCGGCACGGCCGTACACTACGTCTGCGACGAAAGCGCCGACTGGAACCCCGACATCGAGGACATAAAGAAAAAGATAACGCCGAACACCAAGGCTATAGTTATCATAAACCCGAACAACCCTACCGGCGCGGTATACGAAAAAGACCTGCTCATGCAGATAGTGGAAGTCGCGCGCGAAAACGGGCTGATAATCTTCTCTGACGAGATCTACGACCGCCTGCTGATGGACGACGCGGTGCACACCTCTATCGCTTCCCTCGCGGGGGACGATGTTTTCTGCATCACATTCAGCGGACTTTCAAAATCGCATATGTCGGCGGGCTTCCGCATCGGCTGGATGAGCCTTTCGGGCAACAAAAAGGCGGCGCGCGGCTATATCGAGGGGCTGAATATGCTCTCCTCCATGCGCCTTTGCTCAAATGTGCCCGCGCAGCATATGGTAGCCACCGCCCTAGACCCCGCCAGCTTCGGCAAAAAAGACCCGCTTCTCCTCCCCGGCGGCAGGATCTACGATCAGCGCGAGTTTATCTACAATGCGCTCAACAGCATCGACGGAATCTCGGCGGTAAAGCCCAAGGCGGCTTTCTACATATTCCCAAAAATGGATATCAAGAAGTTCGGCATTACCAACGACGAGCAGTTCGTGCTCGACTTCCTGCGCGAGAAAAAGATACTGCTGGTACACGGCGGCGGCTTCCACTGGGGCGCTCCCGACCATTTCCGCATAGTTTATCTGCCCGATATGGATACCCTCAGCGCTTCAATGCAGGGGCTGAAAGAATTCCTCGCCGACTACAAACAGAACTGATACTCACTATTTGCACAGATAACCACTTTGACCTTCACACATTTTGCGAAAGGGGAAGCGAAAATTTATGCAGAAAAAAAATAATACCGAGGGCAAACCTCTGCCAAAGCCGCGCCGCCCAATTTTCACGGTGCAGTTCGGAGCGGTGCTGATATTCTCGGCGCTGCTCTGCTCAGCGGCGGGTATGCTGCTCGCGCTGATATGCGGCTCTGACGTGGCGGCGGTCATCTCGCTGCTATGCGCGGCGGTGCTTTGCCTGCTGCCCGGCTCGCTGGTAAAGCTTTACGCCGTGCTGCGCCGCGTGCGCGACCTGCGTGCCGCCGCTATACTCTGCGCGGCAGGCTTTGTGCTCGCGATGCCCGCTGTTTTCAGCTACTACGTCAGCCATGATTACGCACTCAGCGTTTACCGCTACATGAAAAAGACCGAGGCGGACGTTTACTACTTCGCGGGGTACGAAAGCTACCTTGAGGATTACAGCGGTGCTGAGGACTTTATGCAGCAGATGAAAGCCGCGCCCGCTTCGATAGTGCTCGATGGCATGAGCGACGAAAAGCTTTCGCAGCTCTCCGCCGAAGAACTGAAAACTATCAACAGCGAGAGCCTTTGGGACTACTGCGGATTTTCCGACATACTCGGCAGCACCCCGCAGGAGGTCGAAAAGTCGATGAAAAAGGCGCACGAGATGAACGCTTACGAATTTACGTTCAAGTACCGCGGGCTGCACGCAAAGACTTTCGGCTATATGCTCGTCCACCCCTCGCTGATGTTCTCCGAGCTGCGCGGCATGATAACTGAGCCGAGCGGCTACTCAGTGCCTTTCGCGACGCTGATATTCTTTCTGATAAGCGAGCTTTTCTGTATGCTGACGATAGTTCTGCGGTTCGACTACCTGCATGGCAAAGGGCTTATCTACCGCAAAAAAATTTAAGAACACAAAAAGGCTGACGCCATTAAACGTCAGCCTTATTTTTTGCTTATCGCGGCGAATTATTCGCTCTTGATATTTCCCATTATGATACCTCTGCCGTCGGTAACGATGTAAACTCTGCCAAAGACCTTCGGGTCGCCCGACATAACGTTCTTTACGTTGCCCCACTTTTCAGTATCGTCGTTTATGCGCTTCCATGAAACGCCCTTGTCGGTGGACATATACACGCCGTGACCCTCGTTGTTCGCTTCGCCTATCATGTAAAGAGTCATGTAGTCCGCGCCGTCAGCCGCCTTGCCGAGCGTTACCACCGAGCAATCCTGCACTGCATCAGATACGCGTGTAAGCTGTGCGTCGCCGTCAGCGTCGAGATAGTAAACTCCGCCGTTGCCCGCGCCTATCCAAAGGTCGCCCTCAGTATCCGCCGCAGCCTCTAGCGTGAAGTTTGAAAGCAGGAATTCCGTGATGGTGCTCCAGCTCTTTCCGCCGTCGGCTGTCATGTAAAATCTGCCGTCGTATACTGCGTAGTAGCGGTCGGGGTTGACCTTATCGGTTTCGATAGTGCAGCCGCCCGGCAGGTCGGCAAGCTCCGTCCATGTCTTGCCCCAGTCCTTAGTCATATACGCGCTCGCGCCGGCAACTCCCGGCTGCCAAAGCAGCGTTTTGCCGTCTGCCGAAAGCTTCACCTGACCGCCCGTCTTTTTCAGGCTATCGTCAGGCAGACCCTTTATCTCGTTCCAAGTGTCGGCGGCGTCGGTGGAGTAATAAAGCGTAGCGTCGCCCTCCTCTGTCGCGCGGACGACTATGTTGTAGTCCAGCATAGCGCAGTCGATGGAGGTGGACTTAAAGTCGCCGAAATGCTCTTCAGGCGCTTTGTTTACGTCCATGTGCTTGAAGCCGTAAAGGTCGCCGAGGATAGAGTAAAGCTCGGGGGCGTTCTCATCGTTGGCGTTTGGCGCTACTATGTCGAAAATCGCCGTCTGCTCTATGCCCTCAGCCGCCACGGAAATGTTTATCGGCTCGCTCTGGCACTTTGTGAGGTTATCCGTCTTGAATACCGTTGCGCCAGTGCCGTACATTATCTCGTCGGGATTGAAGGGGTTTATCGAAACGCCCGTCATCCACCAGCCCGGCTTTAGCTGACCCTGCCAGTCGAGCCATTTGCACTCTGATATGTCGAGGTTGTAATTGGTTTTCTGCGTTTCGGGGTCCCATATGCCCGTCCAAGTCTTGCCGCCGTCGAAGCTGGTGTAGATGTTGTCCACTACCGCCCAGAGGTCGAGGGTGGTCACTACTATCATGTTCGGGTCGTTGGGGTTTACGCTTAGTCCGCTGTAACCGCAGGTGTATTTGAGGTCGGGGGTTATCTCTTCCCAAGTTTTATCCTTGATGGAGTATTTCTGCACCGAGCCGCGCATTACGTTATTCGGACCGGCCTTGTCGCCGAACGTGCAGTAGAGGTAGCCGTCGGAGGAAACTTCGCCCTGTACAGGCTTCATGCCCTCGTTCTTTTTCAGCTTTTCGTAATAGGGGTTCTCTACCTCGCTCCAGCTCTCGCCGCCGTCGTCTGAGCGGAAGATGACGTTGCCCGTAGGTCTTGCCGCGCCAGCGAATATCGTCTGGCAGGCTTTGCCCTTGCTGCCCGAGCTTTTATCGAAAGCCACCCATGTTATGCCGATAGAGTAGCCTTCCTCGATGTAGCCGCCCGTGGTCGGGAAACTCTCAACTTTATTCCAGCTCCTGCCATAATCGGTGGATCTGAAAAGTCCGTCCGAGCGCGAGCCGTAGTAGAGAATGCTGTTGTCGCAGGGGTCTACCTGAAGTCTTTCGCCACAGCCTCTGCCGACCTCGTTCGCGCCCATGCGGAAATCTACGTCTACCTTCAGCCAGTTCTCGCCGTAGTCGTCGGAAACCATTATAGCGCCCGCCGAATTTGTGTATGTGCCCGCCGCCATATAAACGCGGTTAGGCTCTACGGGGTCGGTGGCGATGCTCTCGGCGCCGTTCAAGTTCCAGTCGTCGCCGCCGATGAAGTCGGTCATGCACTTCCACTTGCCCGTTTCCTTGTCGATCTTGTAAGCGCCGCCCATATCGGTACGCGCGTAAACTACGCCCTCTTCGGTGGGGTTGTAGATAATGTTCGGGATAAATCCGCCCGCCATTATCGTGGCGTTGCCCCACTCCCAGCCCGTATCTACGTGCTGAGCGTTGTAATATTCGTCGGCGCTTATGGTCTTAGCGTCGGCAGCCGAGTCGGTCTTTTTATCCTTGCCCGCGCAGCCGCCAAGCACGCCCGCCGCGAACACCGCAGCGCATACCAGCGCCGCAAGCTTTTTCATCTTCATATGCTAAAATTCTCCTTGTCCAGCTCAGTCAATATCGTAAAGCGCCATGCTCTCGATATTTCTGTACTCGTGCTTTTCGTAATAGCCTATCAGCTCACCGCCGTCGTTTCTTAGGGCTATCATGTACACGTCCTTGTTTTCCTTTTCATTGCGAAAAGTGTATACCTTGTTGTTGGCGGGGTCCTTTTTGAACCACGCTATCACGCGCTCTATCTTACTGTTAGAGTCGGCGTTGTGACAGCCCATCAGCGACCTGCCTATCAGCGCCGCGCCGCCGCGTTTTTCGTACCTCTTTACAGCCGTGGGGTTCATGTAGACCACCGTGTGGCTTAGATCGCAGATAACTACGGGCGCTTCGTCGGCGTCGATAACGCTTTTGAAGTAATTATTATCCATTTCCGTTACCCTCCTGTTTTAATGATAACGTTTACATTTTTATCCTTAAAATTCGCCGCAGCCCGCCCTTTCTGACAGATGCAGCGAAATTTTAATTCAGTATATCACGCCTTGATGAAGTGCAGTATCTTCGACTGATAATCGCCCCAAAGCGAGGTGATGTTTATACCGCACTGCATAAGAGCCGCGCCCGAAAGCTTAACTTCGGGGTTGGATTCCTCGTAGTAGTAAGCGTTCGGCTCTAAGCCCTTGAGCTTTATCCTGCGCGAGCGCTCGTTCGGACGGGAGAGCACCTGTACGAACTCGAAGAGCGCCTCGCCCTTGTCCTTAGCTACGAACATCCAAGCGTCCCAAGTGTTGTCCTCGAACATATTGCCTATGCGGTAATGGTCGCCGGTGCGCACCAGCTTGTTGTACTTGTTGAACTCGGCGATCTGACCGGGGATAGCGTTTCTGTCCTCTTCGGGTATCTTAGTAACGTCAAGCTCGTAGCCGAAAGTACCTACCATAGCTACATGGCCGCGGGTGGTGAAAGGCGTAGTTCTGCCAACGGTGTGGTTCGGGCAGTCGGAAACGTGCGCGCCCATAGCCGAGCAGGGGTAGCACATAGATGTGCCGTACTGTATTTTCAGTCTTTCGATGGCGTCGGTATCGTCCGAGCACCAGATCTGCGGCGAGTAGTAAAGCATACCCGCGTCAAATCTTGCGCCGCCGCCAGAGCAGTTCTCAAGCAGCAGGTGCGGATAATCGGCAGTAAGTCTGTTCATAAGGTCGTAAACTCCGAGAACGTATCTGTGCCAAAGCTCTCTCTGTCGCTCCTTAGGCAGGCTGTTTGAGGCCACTTCTGTAAGCTGGCGGTTCATATCCCACTTTATGTACTCGATGTTCGCGCTGTCGAGTATCTTCTTCATCATGCCGTAAACGTAGTCGCGAACGTCCTCACGCGAATAGTCGAGAACATACTGCTCGCGGCAGAGTGTAAGCTCTCTTCCCTTTACCTGTATAGCCCAATCGGGGTGGGCCTTGTAAAGCTCAGAGTCGGGCGAGATCATCTCAGGCTCGAACCAAATGCCGAACTTCATGCCCAGCGCGTTTACCTTGTCAACGAGCGCTTTCAGACCGCCCTCGAGCTTCTTTTCGTAAACGAACCAGTCGCCCAGCGAGGAGTTATCGGCGTCGCGGTGACCGAACCAGCCGTCGTCCATTACGAGCATCTCTATGCCCAGTTTAGAAGCCTGCTCAGCTATCTGCACCAGCTTTTCAGCGGTGAAGTTGAAGTAGGTGGCTTCCCAGTTGTTTATCAGTATCGGGCGGCGCTTATCCTTGTATTCGCCGCGGATAAGGTTGTTTCTGTAAAGATCGTGGAAGGTGCGGCTCATCTTGCCCAGACCTTCGTCGGAGTATACCATGATGACCTCGGGGGCGGTGAATTTCTCGCCCGGCTCGAGCAGCCATTCAAAGTCGCAGGAATTTATACCCATCAGGTAGCGGGTCTTTCTGTGCTGAGTAACTTCCGCTTCGGAAACGAAGTTGCCCGAGTATACGAAATTAAAGCCGTATACCTCGCCGCTGTCCTCATCGGCATTGTGTCTGCAAAGAGCGGTGAAGGGGTTGTTCTGGTGCGAAGATTCGCCGCGCATAGAGTCGATTATCTGCTTGCCGACGTGCAGGCGGCAGCGTTCCATAGCGCGCTCGCGTGCCCAAGAGCCGTTTAGGGTTATCATATCCATCTTCTCGTCGTCGAACTCTACGCAGGCGGAGTAAACGCGGGTAAGCTTTACGTTATCGCCGCCAACGTTGCGGATAACTACCGAGCGCGCGATGGCGTTCAGACCCGCAAACGCGGTGTAGATAAGGTCTGCTTCAAGACCCGCAGGCTTATCCTCCATAGTTATCTCGAGCGTTTCAGCCTCTTCGGGGGTGTTTGCGAAAGTAGCAGGCAGACCCTCCAGCGCGGGCTTGCCCTTATAGATCTTGTGCGACTTATAGCGCAGGTCGCAGGTAGAAGCGCCGTTCTTATCCATTATCGAGAAAGCGTGCTCGCGGTAATCGCCCAGCCCGAAGCAGGGGTACTCAAAGGGCAGAGTATCCATATAGCAAGCCTTATCGCGGTCGTTTGTTTCAGGCGTAAAAGGGTTCTCGTCCAGACGAAGCAGATAAGAAAGGTCTTCGTCGGGCAGGTCCTTGCCGTAATAAACGTGAGCCAGATAGCCGCCGGGAGCGACTTTGAGCATATAGCAGCTCTCGCCCGCAGTAAGCTTGAAGCTCATATTTTTTTCATCAAAAAAAACTGACATAGAGTATAATACCTCCGCTTAAAAATATCAGATACATTATAACACAAAGCGGCAAAAAAATCAATACAAATTTGTAAAAAAAGCCGTGCAGAAACTGAACATTCCCGCACGGCTGTCATTACTTGTATTTCATCGACTGTTCTACCGCCAGTCGGTCGCAGCGCTCGTTCTCGGGGTGGCCTGCGTGGCCTTTTACCCACACGAAACGCACATCGTGCTTTTCGAGCAGCGCCAGCAGCTTTTCCCAAAGATCAGCGTTCAGCGCAGGCTTTTTGTCAGACTTCACCCAGCCGTTCGCCTGCCACTTTTTTGCCCAGCCCTTAGTCACCGCGTCGATAACGTATTTGGAATCGCTGGTGAGGGTGACCTTACAAGGCTCTTTGAGCGCCGAAAGCGCGGCTATCACCGCCGAAAGCTCCATGCGGTTGTTGGTGGTATCCGCCGCCCCGCCCGAAAGCTCTTTTTCAGCGCTGCCGTAGCGCAGCACAGCGCCCCAGCCGCCTGGCCCGGGATTTCCCGAGCAAGCGCCGTCGGTGAATATCTCTACCTGCTTCATGCGCCCTTAAACTCCGCAGTTCTCGCAGTCTTCGCAGTCGGCAAATTTACCGAGTATAGGTTCGGGGTCGATGCCGTTCTTGCGGTAATAATCGGCAAGTGCAGCCTTGGTAGCCTGCTCAGCCAGCACCGAGCAGTGCAGCTTTGCAGGGGGAAGTCCGTCGAGGGCCTCTATAACCGCCTTGTTGGTAAGCTTTACCGCGTCCTCTACGGGCTTGCCCTTTATCAGCTCGGTAGCCATAGAGGAGGTAGCAACGGCAGCGCCGCAGCCAAAGGTTTTGAACTTAGCGTCGGTGATTATGCCGTTGTCTATTTTAAGGTACATCTTCATGATGTCGCCGCACTTAGCATTGCCTACTTCGCCAATGCCGTCGGCATTTTCGATCTCGCCAACGTTTCTCGGGTTGGCAAAGTGATCCATAACTTTTTCGCTGTAAATCATATTTCACGATCTCCTTACTTACGGATTTTTTATGGTTGCTTTATCCTGCGACAGCGCCGTTATGCCTTAGGCGTGCCGTCGGGGTTAAGATTTTCGTTCTTGCAAACTCTTTCCCAAAGGGGCGACATAGAGCGCAGACGGGCAACTATGCCGGGCAGCACCGAAAGGATATAGTCAACATCCTCTTCAGTAGCGTCCTCGCCGAGCGAAAGGCGCAGGCTGCCGTGAGCTATCTCGTGCGGCAGACCTATCGCGAGCAGAACGTGCGATGGGTCGAGCGAGCCGGAGGTGCAGGCAGAGCCGGAAGAAGCGCATATGCCGTTAAGGTCGAGCATGAGCAGCAGGCTCTCGCCCTCTATTCCGCGGATAGAAACGTTCACGTTTCCTGCAAGGCGCTGCTTAGCGTCGCCGTTCAGACGGGTCTGCGGTATCTTGAGTATGCCCTCTATCAGCTTGTCGCGCAGAGCGGAGATCCTAACGGTCTTTTCAGGAATATCGGCGCAGGCAGTTGTGATAGCCTCAGCCAGACCTACTATTCCGGGAACGTTCTCCGTGCCCGCTCTCTTGCCGCGCTCCTGTGCGCCGCCCGCGATGAGGTTAGGCAGAGCTATGCCGTTTCTCATATAAAGTGCGCCGATGCCCTTTGGTGCGTGGATCTTGTGACCCGAAAGTGAGAGCATATCTATATCCATAGCTTTTACGTCGATCTCTACATGACCTACCGCCTGTACTGCGTCGGTGTGGAACATTACCTTCTTTTCCTTGCACACAGCGCCGATCTCGGGGATAGGCATTATAGTACCGATCTCGTTGTTCGCGAACATTATAGTTACCAGGCAGGTATCCTCGCGGATAGCGTCAGCCACCTGCTGCGCGGTAACTCTGCCGTATTCGTCTACGGGCAGATATGTTACCTCAAAGCCGTGCTTTTCCAGGTACTCGCAGGTATGCAGCACAGCGTGGTGCTCTATCGCGGTGGTTATGATGTGCTTCTTGCCCTTTTTAGCGCCCAGCTCAGCCGCGCCCTTTATAGCCCAGTTGTCCGACTCAGAGCCGCCGGCCGTAAAGTATATCTCATTTACCTTAGCGCCCAGAGCGGCGGCTACTTTTTCTCTTGCAGCCAGCACAGCCTTAGCAGCGTCCATACCGAGCTGGTAAATGCTCGAAGCGTTGCCGTAGCCCTCTGTAAAGTAAGGCAGCATTACGTCAAGTACATTCTTGGTAACGCGGGTGGTAGCAGCGTTATCAGCATACACAAAACGTTTTTCCATAATTTATATCATTCCTTTCAGTTTTCTCTATGGCAACAGCGCTTTTTTCAAGCGCATCACCTTGTTACAGGTGAACAGATATTCATCTGTTTCTTCTGCACTCTTTATTATATACCATTTTTCTATAAAATGCAAGAGCAAATCTGAATATTTAATAAATTATTCCTATCTTATTGCTGTGTTTTATAACAATTGGTTTTTTCTGCTGTTCTTTTTTTCCTGCGGCGCTTGTATATAGCCGAGATCGCGGCATAGATGTACGCCCCTGCCATACAGCCCGCGTAGTTTAGTATAAGGTCGTCCGCCTGTAGCTCGCCCAGCCGCGCCGCGAGCTGAGTAACCTCTATGAAGACCGTCAGCCCGCCGCCTATCGCGCAGGTCTTTGCTACGGCGTATCGCCTGAAGAAAAACGGCAGCGCAAGCCCCAGCGGCAGCAGCATAAGGAAATTCAGCAAGCCCTCCGCCGCCGCGAAAGCACTGTGCTCCACGAATATCTGTCGAATAAAATCCACCCGCAGCGTATAGCGGTAGTATGGGTACTGCTCACGCATGAAAAGCGTTGTCACCAAGACGTTGTAGACGTATGTGTAAACGCCCACCGCCAGCGCCGAGCGCCGCAGGCTCAGCCGCCGCAGCGAGCAGACCATTATCAGCAGCACCGCCGTGAGGGCGAATATCAGGAATATCTCGCCGGTCCAACGCGGGGCACGGTCGCGTACCACCTGCCAAAACACTTCGCTGTTTATCATTTTCTGCTTTCCTTTCTTGTTTTTTACTATATCCCTATAAACATAAGTATATCATATTTTCGTCGATTTTTCAAGCGCAGAGCGAAAAATAGTTCAGATCTTTATATTTTATAATTTTCTATCATGCCGCCGATCATCAACGTTTTCCGCGCTTTTTCGGCTAATGGTTTAATATTTCGCTTATTTAAGTTATTTTTAATTTTATCGGTGAAATATCGCTAAACCGAAGCACACTCCAATTGTGCAAAACGCCAAAATGTATGAATAAAAAATATAAATTCTGTAATTTGCTTGACGAATCTTGTTTTTTGATATATAATATACATGATGTTAAGATAATCATACAGCAATGTTTGATACTAACATCCGTTTTGTTGTCTCCTTTCTTTTGTTCTACACATAGTTTTATTTTATTTCATTTTTCGCCTCACACCGTGTGAGGCTCTTTTTTTGCTCAAAAATGCCGTCGAAAAAGCCTTTTTTTAAAATTAGTGTGCATAATACATAATAATATATTACAAGGGCAAGTTCTATTGACTTTTTTGGATAGTTAATATATAATTGAAATGTCGGCGTTTTTTTGCCGAATTTTGTTGAAAGGTATGTATGCCTAATGGAGAATATTATCAGCTTAAAAAATATCGTGGTCGATTTTGAGGACGGCGAGCGGATACTCAAAAATATCAGCCTTGATATAAAGGACAAGGAATTCGTGACGCTGCTCGGCCCTTCGGGCTGCGGCAAGACCACTACCCTGCGCATAATCGCAGGATTTTTAGACCCCACCGAAGGCGACGTTTTGTTTGAGGGCAAGAGGATAAACGGCGTGCCGCCGCACAAGCGCAACGTAAACACCGTTTTCCAGAGGTACGCCCTCTTCCCGCACCTGAACGTTTACGAAAACATCGCTTTCGGTCTGCGAGTGAAAAAGCTGCCGCAGAAAGAGATAGTAAAGCGCGTGGGCGAAATGCTCGAGCTGGTGAACCTCAAGGGCTTTGAAAAGCGCTCTATAAACCGTCTTTCGGGCGGTCAGCAGCAGCGCGTGGCGATAGCGCGTGCGCTGGTAAATCACCCGAAGGTACTGCTGCTGGACGAGCCTCTCGGCGCGCTGGACTTAAAGCTGCGCAAGGGTATGCAGACCGAGCTTCGCCGTATACAGCAGGCGCTGGAGCTTACCTTCGTTTACGTTACCCACGATCAGGAAGAAGCGCTGACGATGAGCGACACGGTTGTTGTAATGAACAACGGCCATATTCAGCAAATAGGCTCGCCGACTGATATTTACAACGAGCCGATAAACGCTTTCGTAGCCGACTTCATCGGCGAGAGCAACATTATAAACGGCTGTATGCCGCGCGACTGCGAGGTAGAGTTTACCGGCAGGCGCTTTGAGTGCGTGGACAAGGGCTTTTCGCCGAACGAAACGGTAGACGTAGTTATCCGCCCCGAGGACGTGAAGATTATCCCCGCCGAGGGCGCGAAGCTAACGGGCATAGTAGAATCGGTAGTATTCAAGGGCGTGCACTACGAGATGATAGTAGACGGCGTAGACCACAAATGGATGATACACTCTACAAAAGCGGAGCAGGTAGGCACTATGGTCGGCATGACCTTCGACCCATTCGATATACACATAATGAAAAAAACTGCGGCGGAGGAAGATTGATAATATCATGAAGAAAAAAATACTCGCCGCGCCATACTTAGTATGGATGGCGGTTTTCATAGTAGTACCGCTTATAATGGTAGCCTACTTCGCACTTACCGACAACGCGGGCAAGTTTACTATAAAAAACATCTCAGACGTAGGACAGTACGCAAATATATTCGTGCGCTCGATATGGCTCTCGGTGATCGCGACGGCGATATGCTTAGTGGTGGCCTACCCTGTGTCTTTCCTGCTCTCGCGCATGGAAAAACACAAGCAGGGCACTATGCTGATGATAGTAATGCTGCCTATGTGGATGAACTTTCTGCTGAGAACATACGCATGGATGACCCTGCTGGGCAACAACGGCATAATCAACCACCTGCTGGGGCTTATCGGCTTAGGGCCTTACAAGCTCATAAACACCTCCGGCGCGGTGGTGCTGGGCATGGTGTACAACTACCTGCCTTTCATGATACTGCCGCTCTACTCGGTAATGGAGAAGATAGACAAAAGCGTGCTGGAAGCAGCCTCAGACCTCGGCTGCAGCTCTATGAACGTGCTTTTTAAAGTAATAGTTCCTCTGAGCCTGCCGGGAATAACCTCGGGCATAACTATGGTATTCGTACCCGCTATATCTACTTTCATAATCTCGCGTATGCTGGGCGGCGGCTCTAACCTGCTCATTGGCGACCTTATAGAGATGCAGTTTCTCGGAAACTCCTACAACCCCAACCTCGGCGCGGCTATCTCACTGGTGCTCATGGTCATAATACTTATGATAATGACGATAATGAACCAGTTCAGCCCTGACGATCAGGTGCTTATGTAAAGGCAGGCGGGATATGATGAAAAAACTTGGAAAAATTTACTTGGGCGCAGTGCTTATGTTCCTCTACGTTCCCATATTCGTGCTGATAGTTTTCTCTTTTAATGAAACTAAGAGCCGCTCGGTATTCAGCGGGTTCACGCTAGACTGGTACCGCAAGCTGATACACAACGACATTATAATCTCCTCGCTGATAAACACTATAATAATAGCCGTAATAGCGAGCATAGTTTCCACGATACTCGGCACACTCGCCGCCATCGGCATAAACAATATGCGCCGTGTGCCGAAAGCTATGGTGATGAACATCACAAATATGCCGATAATCAACCCAGAGATAGTTACGGGCGTATCGCTTATGCTGCTCTTCGTATTCTTCGCGGCGCGCATGAATTTAGAGTTCGGCTTTCAGACGCTGGTAATAGCGCACATCACATTCGACGTGCCCTACGTTATACTAAACATCATGCCGAAATTCCGCCAGATGGACCCCCACCTTTACGAAGCGGCGCAAGACCTCGGCTGCGGGCCTGCGAAAGCGTTCTTTAAAGTAGTGCTGCCCGAGATAATGCCGGGCGTAGTTAGCGGCTTTCTCATGGCTTTCACCTACTCGCTGGACGATTTCGTAATCAGCTACTTCACCAGCGGCTCTACCTCGCAGACGCTGCCCATAACCATCTACTCTATGACGCGGCGCAAGGTATCGCCCGAGATAAACGCGCTTTCGGCGATAATCTTCGCGGTAGTTGTGATAATCCTGCTCATCAAGAATTTCGTTGAGAATAAGCAGGCTAAAAAAGCGTGAGCGGGGGGAGTGACTTTTTTATGATACTTAAACGCATATCAAGATACGCGGCGCTGATAATGGCTGCCGCGCTGGCGGCGAGCGCATTTTCGGGCTGCGGCGGCAGCGCGGATACCTCTGCCGATACTGAGGAAGAAGAGAAAACTGCCGAAGCGCAGACGCTCACCGTTTCCGACCCCGAATATTACACAAAATTTAAAGACGCGGGCATTTCCATAAACGTTTACAACTGGGGAGAATACATCTCTACGGGCGCTGAGGCGGGCACGCTGGACGTAAACTCAGAGTTTACAAAGCTAACGGGCATAAAGGTTAATTACACCAACTACGCCACCAACGAAGAGCTTTACGCCAAGCTGAAAGGCGGCGGAGCTTCTTACGACGTGATAATCCCCTCAGACTACATGATAAGCAAGATGATAAAGGAAAACATGGTGCAGCCGCTTGATTTCGAGAATATCCCGAATTTCAAGTACATCATGGATAATTTCCGCAACATGGCTTACGACCCCGAAAACAGCTACTCTGTACCGTATACATGGGGAACGGTCGGCATAATCTACGACAAGACTATGATAGACCTGCCCAAGGACGAGATAGACTGGGATCTGCTTTGGAACAAAGACTACTCAGACCAAATACTGATGTTCGACAACCCGCGCGACGCTTTCGCGATAGCCGAGATAATGCAGGGCTACTCGATAAACACTGAGGACAGCGACGAGCTTGCCGACGCGGCGAGAAAGCTTACCGAGCAGAAAAACGTAGTGCAGGGCTATGTTATGGACGAGATATTCGACAAAATGGGCGCGGGCGACGCGCTGATAGCCCCCTACTACGCGGGCGACGCGCTGACCATACTCGACGAGAACGAGGACTTAGGCTTCGTGATACCGAAGAGCGGCACTAACCTTTTCATCGACGCTATGTGCATACCCGCGGGCGCGAAGCAGAAGGAAGCCGCCGAGATGTATATAAACTTCATGTGCGAACCGGACGTCGCCTACGCGAACATCGACTACATCTGCTACTCCACCCCGCACCAAGCGGCTTACGATATGCTGGACGAGGACGTGAAGAATAACCCCGTATCCTACCCCGACCAAGATTTTATCAGCGAGCACACCACCGTGTTCGTAAATCTTTCCGACAAAGCGAACAAGCAGATGCAAGACCTCTGGACAGAGATGAAATCGGCGCAGGCTGAAAACGAAAACACATGGCTCGTGCCTATATTCCTGATACTCTGCCTGGGCGTGACGATATTCGTGCTGATAAGACGGCAGATCAAAAAGAAAAAAGACATTTTCTGACAAGATGTTGTATAAATGTTTTTGCACACAATTCAAAATATGCGGCACTTTTTTCACAAAAAAGTGCTTTTCTTTTTGAGTGAAATATGCTATAATTATTGAGTATAAGTATGTGAATAAATGTTTTAAATACAGCGAAAGGATCGGTAGAAAAACAGATGAGCATTATATATGACCTCGGTATCGACGTAGGCTCTACTACGGTAAAGACCGTGATACTAAAAGAGGGCGAGATAATATATTCAAAATACGAACGCCACTTCTCTAAAGTGCGCGAAACAGTTGCCGAGCAGCTGCGTATAATAAACGAAAAGTACAAGGGCGAGCGCTTCCGCACAGCCATCACAGGCTCGGCAGGTCTGGGCATAGCGCAGGCAAGCGGAATAGAGTTCGTGCAGGAGGTATACTCCGCTTTCGTCGCCGTAAACAAGAGCTACCCGCTTACAGACGTAGTGGTAGAGCTGGGCGGCGAGGACGCTAAGATAATCTTCCTCACCGGCGGCGTGGAACAGCGCATGAACGGCTCTTGCGCGGGCGGTACGGGCGCTTTCATCGACCAGATGGCGCAGCTTTTAGGCGTTACCGCCGACGAACTGGATAGGCTCTCGCTGAAAAGCACACGCCTTTACCCGATAGCTTCGCGCTGCGGCGTTTTCGCGAAGAGCGATATTCAGCCGCTGCTCAATCAGGGCGCTAAGAAAGAGGACATAGCCGCTTCGATTTTCCAAGCGGTAGTAGACCAGACCGTTTCGGGACTGGCGCAGGGCAGAAAGATAGCAGGCAACGTGCTCTTCCTCGGCGGTCCTCTCTCGTTCTTAAAGGGTCTGAGAAAGGCGTTTACCGAAACACTGCACCTCGACGCTGAGCACGCGGTGTTCCCCGACCTCGCACCCTGCTTCATGGCTTACGGCTGCGCGCTTCAGGCGCACGACATTTCAGAAGCCATGACCATCGACGAAACGCTGGATAAGATAATAAACGCAAAGACCGCAGACAATATAGTTACGGGCACTCCCCTCTTTAAAGACCGCGCTGAGTACGAGGAATTTGTGGCGCGCCACAAGCAGTCAGACCTAAAGTACGCCGATATAAAGACCTACTCGGGCGACGCGTACCTCGGTATCGACGCAGGCTCTACCACCACGAAGCTGGTCCTCATCACGCCGGACGGCAGGCTGCTTTATCAGCACTACTGCTCCAGCAAGGGTCAGCCGCTCGACATTATAGCCTCGAAACTGGAGGACATCTACCGCATAGCGAACCCCGGACTGAACATAAAAGCTTCGGCGGTAACGGGCTACGGCGAAGACCTCATAAAGGCGGGCTTGGGCGTAGACTTCGGCATAGTAGAAACAGTAGCGCACTACAAGGCGGCGGCTTTCTTCTGCCCCGACGTTGACTTCATCATCGACATCGGCGGTCAGGACATAAAGTGCTTCAAGATAAAGAACAACGCGATAGACAGCATCATGCTGAACGAGGCATGCTCCTCGGGCTGCGGCTCTTTCATACAGACATTCGCGCAGGCTATGGGCTATGAGATAGCCGACTTCGCGAACCTCGGACTTTTCGCAAAAGCCCCCGTAGAGCTAGGCTCGCGCTGCACGGTATTCATGAACTCTTCCGTAAAACAGGCGCAGAAGGACGGCGCTTCGGTAGAAGACATATCGGCGGGACTTTCCTCCTCGATAATCAAGAACGCGGTGTACAAAGTTATCCGCGCTAAATCCATCGACGAGCTGGGCAAGAACATAGTAGTACAGGGCGGTACGTTCTTAAACGACGCCGTATTGCGCTCGTTTGAGATGGAGCTTGGCAGAAACGTTATCCGCCCCGCGATAGCAGGACTGATGGGCGCTTTCGGCTGCGCGATCTTCGCTATGGAAAAGACCAAAGCCGAGCCGCAGCGCACTTCTTCTATACTTACCCTCGACCAGCTTCGCGATTTTGCGTACAACTCTATGTCGGCGCAGTGCGGCGGCTGTACAGCCCACTGTAACCTCACTATAATCCGTTTCAGCGACGGCCACCGCTTCGTTTCGGGCAACCGCTGCGAAAAGGGCGCGGGCATAAAGCTTGCCAACAAAACGGAGAATATGTACGAATACAAGCTCGAGCAGCTGGAAGCCTACGGCGAGAAAAAGCCGCACGGCAAGCCCATCGCGCGGGTAGGCATACCTATGGCGCTGAGCTATTACGATATGCTGCCTTTCTTCCACACCATGCTCACCGAGCTGGGCTTTGAGGTAGTTCTCTCAGACGAATCCTCGCGCGATACATACTACCGCGGTCAGCAGACCATACCCTCTGACACCGTATGCTACCCCGCTAAGCTCGCGCACGGACATATACTCAACCTGCTCGATAAGGGCGTAGACTTTATCTTCTACCCCTGCATGAGCTACAATATCGACGAGGGTCAGGCGGATAACCACTACAACTGCCCCGTAGTAGCCTACTACCCCGAGCTGCTGAAAGCGAATATCCCCGACTTAAACAGCAGCAATTTCATAACCCCCTACCTCGATATAAACTTCAAGAAAAATACAGCCAAGAACGTAGCCGCGGCGCTGCGCTCATACGGCATAAAAGAAAAGCAGGTGCTCGGCGTGCTGAACAAGGCTTACTCCGAGCAGCTGCGCTACAAGCGCGCCAACGAGCAGAAAGCCCTAGAGATAATCGCCGACGCGCGCAGCAAGGGTCAAAAAATAATCGTGCTCGCGGGCAGACCTTACCACATCGACCGCGAGATAAACCATGGAATACACAAGCTGATAGCCTCGCTGGGCTTCGCGGTAGTCACCGAGGACAGCGTGGCAAATCTGGTAGACTGCCCGCCTCTCGACGTACTCAACCAGTGGACATACCACGCAAGACTTTACCGCGCGGCAGAGTACGTTTGCGAAAACGACGATATGCAGCTAGTACAGCTCGTATCATTCGGCTGCGGCATCGACGCCGTTACCACCGACGAAGTTCGCGCTATACTCGAGGAGCACGGAAAGCTTTACACTCAGCTAAAGATCGACGAGATAACCAATCTGGGCGCGGCTAAGATACGCCTGCGCTCGCTCGCGGCGGCGCTTGAAGAAAAAGACGCCGCGAAAAACGGAAAGGAAGTGTAAGCATAATGAGCAAACAGCCAAAACAGCAGAAGCAGTATTCCGACCGCGTAAAGCACACTACCTTTACCGAGGATATGAAGAAAGACTACACGATACTCATACCCGATATGCTGCCGATACACTTTAACCTTATAATCAAGGCATACGAGCACTTCGGCTACAAAATGGAGCTGCTGACAAATACCAGCCGCAACGTAGTAGACGAGGGACTGAAAAACACCCACAACGACACCTGCTACCCCGCGCTGCTCGTCATCGGCCAGTACATGGACGCGCTGAAAAGCGGCAAGTACGACGTAAACAAGGTCGCCCTGCTCATCTCCCAGACGGGCGGCGGCTGCCGTGCTTCAAACTACATCTACCTCATCCGCAAGGCTATATCGACGCAGTTCCCGCAGGTTCCCGTGCTCTCGCTGAATTTCAGCGGACTGGAGCCGAACCCCGCGTTCCCCATGACCATACCGATAATCACAAGGCTGATCTACTGCGTGCTTTACGGCGATATGCTGATGCTGCTGTACAATCAGTGCAAGCCTTACGAGATCAACAAAAACAGCACCGACCAGCTTCTCGCGCGCTGGCAGCACCGCATAGGCAAGCTTATGGGCACGAAAACGCAGTTTATGAACACAAAGTCCATCTACCGCGCTATGCTGAAAGATTTCGCCGCACTGCCGCGCACTAAGGAGAAAAAGCCGCGCGTGGGCATTGTCGGCGAGATATACGTTAAATATTCGCCGCTCGCGAACAACGACCTCAATAACTTCCTTATGTCTGAGGGCTGCGAGCCGAACGTGCCGGGTCTGCTGGATTTCGTGCTGTACTGCGCTTCCGACCTCATAAACGACGCGCGCCTTTACGATAAGCAGACGCCCCGCACCGCCGCATACAAGATCGGCTACGATGTGCTTTACAAATTCCAGCGCGAGCAGATCAAGATGATCGAAGAGCAGGGCGAATTTTTCCCGCCGCACGATTTCGAGCACCTGCGCGCCTGCGCCGACAAGTACATGAATCAGGGCGTGAAGATGGGCGAAGGCTGGCTGATAACCGCCGAAATGGCAGCGCTCGCCGAGACCGGCACGGAGAATATAATCTGCACCCAGCCCTTTGGCTGCCTGCCAAACCACATTGTGGCAAAGGGCATGAGCCGCGTTATCAAAGAAGCTTACCCCAACGCAAACATAGTCGCCATCGACTACGACCCCGGCGCTACAAAGGTAAATCAGGAGAACCGCATAAAGCTTATGCTCGCCAACGCAAAAAAGTAAAACCGAATCACTGCAAAAATAAAAGACAGACCCGCAAAAAGGTCTGTCTTTTTTTAGCAAATTCATCTCAAATAAAATATAGTTTATACCAAGCGGCACAAAGCGTGTTTTAGTCGGATCAATTTTCTCTCATTTTTGCAAAGCACTCACTGCAATATACAGGTCTGTCCTCTCTGGGCTTGAAAGGAACTTTAGCTTCGCCGCCGCAGGAAGCGCATACAGCGGTAAACATCTGCTTTTCTCCCCTTGCTCCGCCCTGCTTACGAGCGTCGCGGCAAGCCTTGCATCTCTGCGGCTCGTTCACAAAACCTTTTTCAGCGTAAAATTCCTGCTCGCCTGCTGTGAATACGAACTCGTTTCCGCAGTCCTTGCATACTAATGTCTTGTCTTCGTACATGATAAACCTAACCTTTCCGGCAATTAGGGCGTACCCCTAGCCCAACGTAAATAAATAGCTTTGCGCCACGCCGGAATTGCACCGGCTCTACGGCTGTCGCCGCGCTTACTAAGCAAAAGCGCATATTTCGTGACATTTACGGCTGCCTGCCAAATTCTTTTCTGAGCTTGCGGCGCGCCCTCTGCATTGCGTTATCGACTGCTTTTTCCGTTATCTCGAGCGACTGCGCTATCTCGGCGTAGCTCATACCCGTCATATACGCGGTCAGCACGCCCCTCTCGCGCTCGGTAAGCTGCCGCTCCATAGCCTCATACAGCTCACGAAAAAGCTCCATAGCGCCATCGTCCGCAGCAGGCTCGGTCTTGTCCTCAAGCTCTTCAGAGCCATCGTAATCGCCGCCCAGCGGTTTGTTTCGGCGCACGGCTGAAAGCATACGGTTTCGCGCGCAGGTCATAACATACGCCCGCAGACTGCCGCGCTTTTCGTCAAAACTGCCAACGGCTGAGAGCATAGCCAGCAGACCCTCTTGCAGCAGGTCGTCAGAGATCTGCTGGTCTATCGCGACCGCAGCCGCGCGTATCGGCGCAAAAAACCTCTTTGTCAGTTCGCCCGCCGCCTCAGTGCTCTGCTTCGCGAGCGCGGCAAGCTCTTCATCGCTGTACTCGCCGAACTGTGTTTTCTGCTGCTCTGAACTCAAACCAACGCCTCCGTAACCAACGCATTATAAAATGCCATAATAATAGAATAACACAAGTGAAAAAAAAAGTCAAGCAAATTTCAATATTTATTTAAAAAGTCAGTATTTTTGTAACATTTTACAGATTGCCGCGCGAAATTTGTACAAAAAGGCAATACAAAAAGAGGAATACAGGCTGCCTGCCCATATTCCTCAGTATTTGCTTATATTTCGGCGTATTCCGCTCTGCCTGTCTTAAAGACATTTCCGCCGCTGCAATCAATAGTGACTACCAGCGGGAAATCTTCGACGTAAAGGCGCTTTACCGACTCGCAGCCCAGGTCTTCAAAAGCTATGACCTCGCAGGACTTTATCCTGCTTGCCGCCAGCGCGCCGCAGCCGCCTACAGCGCAGAGGTACACCGCGCCGTTTCTCACGATAGCCTCGCAAACCTCTTCTGAGCGCTCGCCCTTGCCGATCATCGCAACAAGACCGAGGTCGAGAAAGCGGGGTGCAAATCTATCCATTCTGCCGCTGGTGGTCGGCCCGCACGAGCCTATCGGCTTGCCCTCCGGCGAGGGGGTAGGGCCGGCGTAGTATATCACCGCGTCTTTCATGTCATAAGGTACCGGTTCGCCGCTGTCCAGCAGAGCCGTTATACGCTTATGAGCCGCGTCGCGCGATGTGTACACTGTACCCGTCAGCAGTATCTTATCGCCCGCGTGCAGCTTGGGAGCGTACTCCCTCAGCTGTTCGGTGCGCAGTTTTATGATCTCGCTCATATGTAATTATTCGCCATCTACCAGATCAAGACCCTCGTCTACGAGATCTCTTGCGGCGGAAGCCATTCTCATGCTCTCAGTGCTGAGCTCGTTAAGCTGCGAGAGAAGTTTGGAAACAGTGCCGTTGAGGCTCTCGAACTCGGTCTTTACGCCGTTTCTGAGGTCTTCAGACTTAGCACGGATGTTAGCGGTCTCGTTCTTAGCGTCCTCGATCATCTTAGCAGCCTTAGCCTCAGCCTCGGTGGTAACCTTGTAAGCCTTAGCGCTTGCGTCAGATGTCATCTTCTCAGCCTCAGCCTTAGCGGTAGATGTTACCTCGTCAGCTTCCTTTCTGGCGGAAGAAGTGATAGCGTCTACCTCAGCCTTAGCGGCAGCGGTCATAGATTCAGCGCTAGCAGCAGCGGTCTGGAGAGTCTGAGTAGCCTCGTTCTGAGCCTTGGATACAGCAGCCTCAGCCTGTGCGTTAGCGTCGTCGATTATCTGGTTAGCCTGTACTTCGGCCTCGTCGGTCATCTGCTTAGCAGCCTTCTTAGCCTCGGTAACTACCTTATTAGCGGTGTTCTGAGCCTCGATGAATACGCTTCCGAGGTCGAATGCGGGTGCTGCTCCGCCTGCGCTTGCAGCTTCCTTCTCAGCCTTTTCAAGCTTTTCTTTGAGGTCTTCTATCTGCTCGTTCTGCTCAGCTATGGTAGCGTCCTTTTCGGTGATCTGCTGCTCATAGTCGGCTATACGCATAGTCATAGAATCGGTGGAAGCCATCAGCTCTGCTACCTTATTCTTAGCCTCTTCTACCTTTTTCTCGAGCTCTTCCTTGCCCTCAAAATTGCTTGAACCGCCGTTTTCGCTAGCCAGCTCGAGGCGCTCGTTAGTTTCTTCCAGATCTTTGACCTTGTTCTCGAGGTTGTAGATCTTCGAGTTAAGATCATCTACATAAGCAAGTACGTCCTGCTTGTCAAATCCGCCCATACGGACGGTCCTTAAATAACCATTGTTAGCCATTTTGTATTCCTCCTAAGAAAGTAGTAGATTACATACTTTAATTATACTATACTTTGCTATTTTTTTCAACCATAAAACTTAAATTTACGAAACTTCATCGCTTTACACAAATCCATGCAAATATTTTTGTTTAAATCAACTATGGTTGTAACTATTGTAAAGATGTTAAATATATTTCAAACGTTTTTGTGAAAATGTACAAAATCAAATAACAAAATATTCATAAAATAGAAGCGTTCCGAAATATTTTCGAAACGCTTCTCATCACAATAATTTCTTTGATAAATATTACTTATTCTTGAAGATATTGAAAATATCGTCGTAGTAAGTAGGATTATCAGCAGCCTTCACGCCTGCTCTGCTCATAGCCTCAGCGTTCGCCTTCTTGTCGTCAGCAGCGTTCTCAGCGGGTGCGGCAGCCTTAGCGGCATTCTGTGCAGCAGCCTTTTTGGAAGCAGCGCCGTCAAAATCAGCAGCGATAACGGTAACGTAAACCTCGTCCTTCATCTCGCTGTCATAGCCGTTACCGAAGATAATCTCAGCGTCCTCGTCAACAGCCTCAGTGATGGCGTTGGTCAGCTCGTCGATCTCGTCTACTACGATGTCCTCGCTCATAGTGATGTTTACGAGCAGTCTCTTAGCGCCGGCAATAGCAGTCTCAAGCAGGTCGCTCTTGATAACCTGAGCTACTACCTCGGCTACCTTATCCTTGCCCTGTGCGTGGCCGATAGCCATGTGAGCGTAGCCTGCGTTCTTTATAATAGTAGTAATGTCGGCAAAGTCAACATTTATATCGTCGTGTCTTGTGATTATCTCGGCAATGGAGATAACATCGGTCTTGAGCACCTCATCAGCAAGCGCATACGACTGGCGCATGGTGAGCTTCTGACCGCTTGCAAGCAGGTTCTGGTTAGGGATAACGATGAGCGCGTCAACGTTTTCGAGCAGCTGAGCAATACCCTTTTCGGCCTTTTCCATCTTCTTAGCGCCTTCAAATTTGAAAGGCTTGGTAACTACAGCGATGGTAAGCTTATCCATATCGTGAGCTATCTGTGCAACTACTGGGGCTGCGCCTGTGCCGGTACCGCCGCCCATGCCTGCGGTGATGAATACCATGTCTGCGTCCTTGATAGCTTCGGTTATCTCGTCCTGGCTCTCCTTAGCGCTCGCTTCGCCAACTTCGGGCTTTGCGCCTGCGCCCAAACCGTGAGTAAGCTTCGAACCTATCTGTATCTTCTCGGGAGCTTTGGAATTTTTCAGAGCCTGTATATCGGTGTTGATCGCTATGTAATCAACGTTTCCAACTATACCTGTATCGGCAATGCAGTTTAGCGCGTTTCCGCCGCCGCCGCCAACGCCGATCACTTTGATCTTTGCACCCTCGATAGGTGCTTCAACATATTCGTATGCCATGTTCAACATCCTCCTGCCAACTGCATTTTTACTTTGTATTGTGCGCCGAAAAGCTTTATCTCCGCGCTTTATGTGGACGCAACTGTCCAAAAATGAGCACAATAATAGTTATACTTTTATATTATCACAAATTCTGATAAATGTAAAGCGCAAAAGTACAATGTCGCAAAATTTTTACGTTTCTCACAATTCACCGCCGATTTTCTAACTGCCAATTGTGCATTTTTCCATTGTCAATATCCGTAATTTACGCCCGTATCGTCGCTGTAACCGCCGTCGTCGTAATCGTAGGAATATCCGTCGCCGTTGTCGTAGCCCCAGTTCTGATCGGTGTAGTCCTGATTGCCCTGATCGTAGCCGGTATCGTAGTTCTGATCGTACTGGTCGCCGTAACCCCAGCCATTGTCGGTAGTGGTATCGGTGCTGCTGTCCGCCGAGCTTGCAGTACCGTCGGCGTAAGCTTCTGCTGCCGAGCTGTCTGCGCTGCTTGAGCTGTCCGCCTTGCTCGAGGTCTTGCTGGGAACGTCTGCCTGCTTAGGTATAGCCGAGATACCGCTGTCGATACCGTTGTAGCGCAGCGTGCCCTCGTAGCTTTCGGGCAGTCCCTTATCCAGCACCGTCTTTATGTAGGTCAGCTTTATGTCAAGGTCTACCGAGCTGCCGAGCTGTATCTCTATCCTGTTGTCGTAATTCAGCTTTATATCCGTGCGGTCGGTGATGTCGATCTTTTTGATATTTTTCATGCCGAGGCTGTTCATGCGGTCGAAAAGGTCGCCGAGTATCTCGGTCTTTTGCGCGTCGGTTGACTCGGCTTTGTCGCCCGCCGTTTCGCTTTTCAGCTCGTAGCCCACTACCTCGGGCAGCTTCGTATTCACGCGCTCGGGGTTTGCCGAAAGCACCCTGCCCGACTGCGATACCGTGCACCAGCCGCTCTTAGTCTTTATATCCGCCGCTTCCTTCGCCTGCGTTATCGTCACGCTGAGCGAGTCGGGGTAGTGCTTTTCTACCGTAACGTCGTCAACATACACTAAGCTTTTTTTCAGCCTGTTTGCTATGAAGTCGGTATTTAGCCTTATGAGGTTCTGCCCATCTGCCATTCCGCCGACGAACTGTATCTGCTCGGCGGTGTAGAGGTCGGTGCCGCTGACCTGTATGTTCTGCGCGTTAAGCCCGAAAAATACGTTCACACTCAGCAGTGCGGCAAGCGCCGCCGCTATCGAAACACCCAGCGTAAGGTACAGGTTCAGCACGCCCGTTCTTTTTCTGTGGTGCGCCGCGGGCGACATATACGCCGTCGGCGGCGGATAATTTTTCCTTTCGTTATCTCTGCTATCCTGCATATCTTTACTTTCCTTTTCATTCCCTTTCAGCCTTCGCGCCCAGTGCGCAAAGCGCCTTTTCTATTGATTCGTAGCCGCGGTCTATCAGCTCTACGTTCGCTATCTCGCTCACGCCCTCCGCAGCCGCTGCCGCCACGCATAGTGCCGCGCCGCCGCGCAGGTCGGGTGCTGAAACGCTCGCTCCGTAAAGCCGCTCCACCCCGCTGACCACCGCCACGCGTCCCTCTGTCTTGATGTCCGCGCCCATGCGCGTCAGCTCGTCAACGTGGCGAAATCTGTTTTCAAAAATTTCTTCTACAAATATCCCCGTGCCGCGCGCTTTCGCCATGCATGCCATCACGATAGCCTGCGCGTCAGTCGGGAAACCGGGGTAGGGCTGCGTTCTCACAGTGCGCACAGCTTTCAGCCGTCCGTTTGCCGCTAAGCACACGCCGTCGCCGCAGGCGCATATCCTGCACCCCGCCTGCCGCAGCAGATTTACCACCGCTTCTATGTCGCCCATACGCGCGCCGTGCAGGCTGACTTCGCCGCCGGTAGCCGCCGCCGCGCACATATACGTCACAGCCGCTATCCTGTCTGGCATCACCTCAAATTCACAGCCGTGCAGGTTCTCGCGCGGTACTCCCTCTACCACTATCCGCTGGCTGCCTGCGCCGCGTATCTTAGCGCCGCATAGGTTGAGGAAGTCGGCAAGGTCGCATATCTCAGGCTCGCGCGCGGCGTTTGAGATCACCGTTTCGCCCTTTGCGCACACGGCGGCAAGCATGATGTTCTCAGTCGCCCCCACCGATGGGAACGAAAGGTCTATCTGTGTGCCGCGAAGCCCGTTCGCACTGCGGCATATCAGCGCGCCGTGCTCCTCAGTTATCTTCGCACCGAGCTGCCTCAGCGCGGAAAGATGCAGGTCGATAGGCCGCGGGCCAAGCTCGCAGCCGCCGGGGAAACTCAGCGTGCACTCCCCCGCCCTGCCCAGCAGCGCGCCCAGAAAGATTATCGAAGAGCGCATCTGACGCATCAGCGAGTCGGAAACGGCGGTGCTTTCCAGCCCGCGCGTATCTATGTACACCTCGCCCGCCGCGCTGCGCCTGCATTTACATCCCAAGCTGCTCAGTATCCGCATAGCGGAGTAAACGTCTGAGAGCGAGGGACATCTTTTCAGCCGCACTTCGCCGTTCACCAGCACGCAGGCGCTCAGCAGGGGCAGAACGCTGTTTTTTGCGCCCTGTATCTCCAGCTCGCCGCTCAGCCTGCCCCCGCCCTCTATTTTCAGCTTTTGCATATCTCACACCTCGCAATGTCAATATGCTTTATAATATGCAAAAGACTGTCTTTCGGTGTATAGCGTCAGGCGTCGGGGTCGAAGGTTATAACGTCTGAAACGCTGAACCACGCGGGTATGGTAGGTATGCTTATGTGCTTGCCTATCTTTTTCTTAGTGCCGCTAGTTCTCAGATGCAGCGAAGTTATGGCGTCGTCGAACTGCTTGTCGTCCAAGCCGTCCTTATTTATAAGCACCTCTATCTTTACATCTTTGGTGCTGAAAGGCGGTATAACGTTAGAATCGCCGACGTATGTGGAATAAACTATGTGCGAGCTGAAATCGCCGCCGTTCGCTATAACGTAATCCTCGGCGGTCATCTCAAAAGGCGTGAAGTTTTTCGCCTTAAAAGCTATCGTGCAAATGCGGTAGCTGCTGCTCTTGTCGCTCGAAAGCGCCTCGATATTGTAAACGTAGCGGTTCGTCATAATGTCGGAGCGGTACTGTGTAGCGCCTGTTTTCGCGAAAATATCCTCGCTGCGGCAGCCGCTTTCGCCGTCAACTGCGTTAAATATCGGCGGGGCGAAGAACATTACCAGTACTATCGCCGCGACAATACATATAGCCGCCGTGATGAGCTTTTTGCGCGCAACGTATTTTCCACGAACCTTTACACCCTTGTTCAGCGTACTCTCAGCCTGCGGGTTATTGCGCCGCGCGGTAAATTCTTCCGAGAGCTTCTCGCCGTTTTCTTCCTCCGGCTCTTCCTTTGATTTCAGCTCAAAATCTTTAACGTGCTGCGCCCTGTCAAAATCAGCGCGCACCTTTCCCGAATAATCCTCCGCCCTAGTGTAGCGGTCGAAGGTATTGAGAACTTTTGTCTGGTTTTCGTCAAGATTATTAAGGTCGGGGGTCTTTATAGAATCCATAGATGGTTTTCTTGCCATATCTTAAACTTCCCTTTCAAATACGATACTGACTTTACTTGCTCGCCGCCTTTTCGATAAGCGGTGCTAGCGCCGAATATATCCTGTCATCGGTATCTTTAATGTATATGCGCGCTGCGTTTTCTGAGAGCGCAGCGAGCTTTTCGCGGTCGGCGAGCAGCTCTTTCACAATGCTTATCAGCTTTTCAGATGTAAAATCTTTCTGCTCTATAACTATCGCCGCGCCCGCCTTTTGCAGCACCATGCCGTTGTAATACTGGTGGTTGCCCGCAACTATCGGCGAAGGCACGAGTATCGAGCCGCGTCCCATAGCCTCAAGCTCGGTAAGCGCGTTCGCGCCGCAGCGCGAGATAACTAGGTCTGCCGCCGCCATGCAGGTAGGCATATTGTTGATGTATTCTTTTACCATAAGGTGCGGGTTGCCCTCCAGCGTCACGCCCTTATCGGCTAGGCATTTTTCAAACTGGGTAGACTTGCCGTTGCCGCCGTAAGAATGTATATGGTTTACGGTAACGCCCTCAGATTTGTACCATGCTATGAGGTCGAGCACGGCGGAATTTATCGCGCCCGCGCCCAAACTTCCGCCCGTAGAGAGTATGCAAACGGTGTCGTTATCAAAGCCCAGCTCGCGGCGCGCCTGCTCTTTTGTGATAGTCGAAAATCCGGAACGCACGGGCAGACCCGTAACGGTGTACTCTATCTTAGGGTCAAGATACTGCTTTGCTTCCTCTACCGTGAGCATGACCTTATCGGCGTACTTCGAGAGCAGCTTGTTGGTAACGCCGGGGTAGGCGTTTTGCTCGTGGATAGCGGTGAGTATGCCCATCTTAGCCGCCGTTCTCACCACCGGCCCCGCAACGTAGCCGCCCGTGCCGATAACCAGATCGGGCTTGAAATCGCCGATTATCTCGCGGCTGCGCGAGGTGGTCTTGGTAAGGCATTTCAGCGCGTGCAGATTGCGCTTGATATTTTTCTTATTGAGCTTTCGCTGAAAGCCCTCTACCTGTATCGGGTAAAATTTGTAGCCCGCCTGCGGCACAAGCTTTGCCTCAAGCTTTTCGGGGTTGCCCGCAAAGGCAAACTCCGCTTCGGGGTGGTGTTTTTTTATTATCTCTGCGATGGCGAGCGCGGGGTTTACATGACCCGCCGTGCCGCCGCCTGCAAGCAGAACTCTTAGCATTATCAAAGATCTCCCTTATGTAAAATTTATACAGACTGAGTAGGTTCGGCAGTTTTGGACGTATCCGCCGCAGAAACAGCCTTTACCGCGCGCTTTTCACCCGACCTGTATTTCAGATTTTGGCGCGAGATGCTGAGCAGTATGCCCATCTCAAAAAGCTGGAAAACCAGCGCCGTACCGCCCGCGCTGAAAAACGGCAGCGATATGCCCGTGTTCGGGAAAGCGTTTGAGGCCACCATTATATTTAGCAGCGCCTGCGAACCTATCTGTATAGTTATGCCCGTAGCCAGCAGCATACCGAAGCGGTCGCGGGCGTTTGCAGCTATCTGAAAGCCTTTTATAACGAAGAGCACGAAAAGCAGCACAACGATAACGCCGCCGATAAAGCCCAGCTCTTCGCAGATTATCGAGAAGATGAAGTCGTTCTGCGATTCAGGCAGGTAGAGGTATTTCTGGCGCGATTCGCCAAAGCCCAGCCCGAACCAACCGCCCGAGCCTATAGCCAGCAGCGATTCGTAGGTCTGGTGAGTCTTGTCTGATGGGTCGGAAAGCGGATTGCGCCAGCTTTCAAGACGGTCGGAAATGTAGCTGAAATTGCCGCCGCCCTTTATCACGAGTACGAGCACCATCAGCACGCCCGCGCCAGCGCATATCGCCATAAACCGCCAGAAAAATTTCGAGGGCATACCGCTGACGAACATCATTGATATACCGATTATGCCGATGAGCATTACCGCCGAGATGTGGCGCTGCATAGCAAGCACGCCGCAGACCAGTCCGAATATCACGATGAACGGTATGAAGCAGTGCTTCCAGCTGGTTTTCAGCTTTTGGGCATTTACGGATAATATGTAAGCAAATATGATGATAAACGCGATCTTCAGCAGCTCAGAGGGCTGGAATTGTATGCCCAAAAGGGTTATCCATCGCCGAGCGCCCGCCGTTTCTTGTCCGAAAAGCGCCGTATAGATACATAATCCTAACGAGCCTAGAAAAATAAGGTACGCAACCTTAGTATTGTAAAAGAAATTGTAATCGACGAAAGAGGTGATGAACATCGCGATAATGCCCAGCCCTGCGCACATAAGCTGTCTTTTCAGGAAGTAATAACCATCATTGTGCTCATTGAGCGCGGCGGCGTAGCTGGCGGAAAACATCATTATAAGTCCGAAAACCAGCAATATTACCACTATGAGGAAAAACGTTTTGTCAATCTCAGCCAGCACTATTCTGAACTCGGTCTTTTTTCTCTTTTGAACCTTAGCGCTTTTTTCACGCTTGTTTTTGGACAAAGATGCCAACTGTTCTCACTCCTTTTGTCAACTATTTCAAAATTATTCTCTCAGAATATGCCGCAAACGCCAGCGTTCCTGCGCCCGCGGCGGCGGTCATTGCCGAAAACAGCACTATGACCTTGTAAGTACTCCACTTTTTTGCCATAAGATGGCTGTGCAGCGAAGAGCCTTTAAGCAGAAATTTCCTGCTCTTTCGGTAGACCAAATACTGTACCGCCGAGCAAAGCGCGTCTGTCACGGCGGGCAGGGCGAGCAGAAGCATCGCAAATTCAAGCTCGCTGCAAAATGTCAGCATCGCCGCCGCAACAGCGCCGCAGAAATACCCGCCCGAATCGCCGCTTCTCAGCTTCGCGGGGGCAAGCCCCCATATCAGCGATGAAGCCGCCGCGCCCGCCGCGAGGTAGCCGAAAGCTTGCGCGGTATCGTCGGAGATAACGCCGCCCGCCGCCGCAAAAAGCAGCCCCGCGAGGAATATTTGCGCGGCGCAAAGCCCCTCGGCGCAGGTCGAGCCGTCTGTACCGAATCGGTTAAAATATTTATATGAATATATCAGCGCAGTCATTGCCGCCGCCATTACTGGGCAGAAAAGCGCGCCAAAATCTATCGTTCCAAGATGAAACGGCAACAGCACCGCAGTTTCAATTATTTGCATCCTTCGGCAGATCAGCAGGCAGACAAAGCTCGCGGCGTAGCACCAGCCCAGCTTAGCCGCCGCGCTCGCGCCGTAATTTTTGCCGAAAACGTCTGTCAGCAAGTCATCCACCGCGCCCGCAAGGGTCGCCAGCGCGATGAATCCGCAGGCTAGGTAAAGCCGCCTGCCGCCACCGCAAACAGCCGCCGCGGCAGATATGCCGAATGTCAGCACTATAAGCGCCGCCGCCCCGCCGAACGCAGGCTCAGAGCCGTCTGCCGAAAAACGGTCGCCGACATATGGGTCGTACCTGCCCGTTTTCAGCCGCCGCAGTAGGGGTATGCCCACCCTGCCGAGCGCCCAGCCCAGCACCATCTGCATGGCGAGAATGACCGAGATCTTACTCCAGAGCATTCACAACTTCTTCCAGCTTCATACCTCTGCTGGCTTTGAAAAGCACCGTATCGCCCTCGTGCAGCTCGGCTTTCAGCGCGGCTGTCATATCAGCTTTGCTCTCGAACCAGCGGCAGTTTTCCTCGGGCATACCCTTTTTCAAAGCGCCGTCAACGTAAAATTTCGCCTCAGTGCCGCAGCAGTAAAGCAGGTCTGCCGACGAAGCCGCAACGTATTCGCCCGCCAGCTTGTGCAGAGTGCGCGAATGTTTGCCCAGCTCCAGCATATCTGAAAGCACGGCAACGCGTCTGCCGCCCTCGCCGCAGGAAGACTGCGAAAGGGTCGAAAGCGCCGCCTTTATCGAGTCGGGCGCGGCGTTGTAGCAGTCGACTATAAACGTCATGCCGCGCGCCTGACGTATATTTTGACGTATGCCCTGCGGCTTGAATTCGCCGATGGCTTCGGCTATCAGCTCGGGGGCTATGTCTAGCACTCTGCCGACGCAAAAAGCCGCCAGCGCGTTTTTCACGTTGTGCTCGCCGGGGCAGTTCACCCGCGCAGGTATGCTGCCGTCCTTGTAATGTATGGTAAAAGACGAGCCGTTCTCGTCAGCCTTTATGTCGGCGGCGTATACATCGGCGGTCTTTTTCTTTATCGAGTAGAAAATTATCTCTCTGCCGTGGTGCGCTTCGATGTGCGAGAGCAGCTTGTCGTCCATCGAGAGTATCAGCGGTGCCATGTACTGCGCGCCGTCGAGTATCTCCATCTTGGCTTTAAGTATGCCCTGCTGAGAGCCGAGGTTCTCTATGTGCGAATGGCCGATATTGGTTATCACGGCAACGGTAGGCTCGCAGCACATCGAGAGCCGCGAGATCTCGCCGAAATGCGACATACCCATCTCGATGACCGCCGCCTGCGTTTCGCTGCTAAGGTTGAAAAGCGTCAGCGGCAGGCCTATCTCGTTATTGTGGTTGCCCTCGGTCTTTAAGGTGTTGTACTTTTTGGAGACCACCAGCGCTATCATATCTTTTGTGGTGGTCTTGCCGACGCTGCCCGTTATGCCGACCAGCGGTATATCGAACTTGCGCCTGTAATACGCCGCCAGCGTGAGCAGCGCGCGCTCGGTAGAATCTACCACTATGCACTTTGCGCCCTCTATCGCCCTCTCGGCTATCACCGCCTCAGCGCCCAGCTCGCAGGCTTTCGCGCCGTAGTCGTGGCCGTCGAAATTCGCGCCTTTCAGCGCTACGAATACCGAGTTCGGCTTTATCGTTCTCGTATCGGTAGATACTGAGGTTATCTCAATGTCGGCGGGGTAGCCGAAGCTGCCCTCTACTGCCTGAACTATTTCAGCTAATGTCATTTTTTCCATTACTTACCGACCTCTTTTCCTTTGTTTATCTATGCTTTGCAGGTGTCACTTGCCCTCGGCTGCCAGCTCCGCAAGCGCTTCGGCTACTACCTCGCGCTCGTCGAAATGTATCTTTACGCCGCCCGCAAGTATCTGGTAATCTTCATGACCCTTGCCCGCCAGCACTATTATATCGTCCTTTTCCGCGTGCTTTACTGCCCAGTGTATAGCCTCGCGCCTATCGGTCATGCGGATATACGGGGTGGTCTTGCCCTCGAGCCCTTTCAGCACGTCCTCGATTATCGCGTCGGGGTCTTCGTTGCGGGGGTTATCGCTGGTAACTATCAGAAAATCAGCGTTGTCCGCCGCCGCAGCCGCCATCTTCGGACGCTTGCCCGCGTCGCGGTTTCCGCCGCAGCCGAAAAGGCACTTTACCTTGCCCTTTGCGCCGTTGCGGATAGCTTTCAGCACATTTTCAAGTGCGTCAGGCGTGTGCGCGTAGTCGCAGATAACGGTGAAATCTCTGCCCGTAGGCACTACCTCAGCCCTGCCGCGAACGCCTTTCATAGTGTTCAGCTCGCGGATAACGGCTTTCGGCTCAAAGCCCAGCGTTTCACAGCAGGCGATGACCGCCAGCGAATTTGAAACGTTGAAAAGACCAGGCATCGCGAAATTCACGTTGTGCTTCGATTTACCGTCGCAGTAAACGTACTTTACTCCGCCCGCGCCGAGGGTTATATCCTCAGCGTAAAAATCAGCAGGCTCTGCCGCAGAAAACGTCTTTGCGGGACAAGTTATCTCGCGCAGATAGCGTCTGCCGTACTCATCGTCGATGTTGATCACAGCGGTATCGCATATGCCGAAAAGCAGCTTTTTCGCCTGATAATAATTTTCCATGCTGCCGTGCACGTCAAGATGGTCCTGCGTGAGGTTGGTGAAAACGCCGACTTTGTAGTGGCAGGGACCTGTTCTCTTCTGCGCCAGACCCTGCGAGGAAACCTCCATCACCGCGTATTCGCAGCCCGCGTCAGCCATTTTGCGCAGCAGCTCAAAAAGGTCATACGGCTCGGGAGTGGTGCGCGCGGTAGGCAGTATCTCTTCGCCTATCTCGTTCTGACAAGTGCCGATGAGTCCCGACTTTTTGCCGAAAGCCATCAGCGTTTTTTTCAGAACGGTGGTTATAGTGGTCTTGCCGTTCGTGCCCGTAACGCCTATCATAGTCAGCTCGCGCTCGGGGTTGCCGAACCATGCCGCGCAGAGGTGCGGGTAAAATTCGCGGGTGTTTTCAACTATTATCTGCTGAGCCAGCCCTAAGTCGCGCTCGCAGAATACCACCGCCGCGCCGCGCTTTACCATATCAGCCGCCGCGCTGTGTCCGTCGAAGCTGCCGCCCTTTATGCAGACGAAAGCAAATCCCTCCTTGGGGGTGCTGCGGGTGTCTGAGGTAACGCCCGTTATCTCAGTATCTCCCAGACCTCCGCACTCGATATCCAAGTCTTTTACAAGCTCTTTAAGTTTCATTTTATCGCGTCCTTAATATGATTATTGTGATTCTACCGTGTACTGCGCAAAGCTTACCGAGATAGCCGTGCCGACGGCTACCGTTCTGCCCGCCGTTTCGTTTGCTATGGCGTAGGCGTTCGCGTCGTTCGCCGCAGAGCCTTCCGCCGTCATGTTCAGGCCGTAGCTTTGCAGCAGCTGTTTTGCATATTCTTTTGAAAGACCCTCTACGTTCGGTACAGATACCGTTTCTTCGGGAGTGGTGTTATCGGTGTAAAACACTATCGTGCCGCCGCGCTCTATCGAAACGCCCGTTGGGCTTTGGCGCAGTACAGTGTCGCCGTCGCCTACTACGTTTACTTCAAGTCCGAGCGCGCTCATGGTCTGCTTCGCTTCGGAAACCGTGTGGTACTCTACGTTCGGCACGGAAACTTCCAGCTCGGCAAGCTCTTCATCAGTGTATTCGGGGAAAAAGCCTAGGTAGGGCAGAACTTCTGAAAGCACCTGAGTGCAAACGGGGGCTGCCACCTGGCTGCCGTAGAATTTCTCGCCCTGCGGGTCATCTACCATTACGAGCATGATGACCTCTGGATCGTCGGCGGGCGCGAAAGCGCAGTAGGACGAAACGTAGGTATTACCGGTAGCGTCAACATCTATCTTCTGCGAAGTACCCGACTTACCGCCTATGCGGTAGCCCTGTATGTACGAGTTAGAGCCGGTGTTGGTAGATACTACGTTTTCCAGTATCTCGCGCATAGCGGCGCTGGTGTCCTCTGAGATCACCTGGCGCTTTATAACGGGCTGGTAGTCCTTTACAACGTTGCCGTTGCAGTCGTAGATCTTGTTCACCACCTGCGGGGTAACGAGGTAGCCGCCGTTTATCGCCGCCGAATATGCGGTTATCATCTGTATAGGCGTTACCTTGTTGGTCTGTCCGAAAGATTCAGAAGCGAGGGCTACCTGACCCATGTTCTCGAGCGGCATATAAATAGCGTTCGATTCGCCGGGGAGGTCTATGCCCGTCTTTTCGGTAAAACCGTAAGCCTGCAAATATTTGAAGAAGCCCTCCATGCCCAGCCGCTGACCTATCTGTACGAAAGCGGGGTTGCAGGAGTTTGCCATAGCTTGCTGAAGGTTCTGCGCGCCGTGGTCGGTAGTAGACCAGCAGTTAAAGTCGCGGTCTTCGACGTGTATGGAAGTGCCGCAGCTGAAAACGTCCGTCAGCGTTATGGCCTTTTCTTCAAGCGCCGCCGAGCCTGTTATTACCTTGAATACCGAGCCGGGGAAGTACAGTTCCGAGATAGCCTTGTTCTTCCACTCGGTGCTCCATGCGTCTAGGCGTAGGTCTTTGTACTTCTGCGAGTTTTCGTCGAGCATAGCGAGCTTTCTCGCGGTAGCGTCGTCGCTTATCTCAGCAGGTTCATTGGGGTCGTAGCTGTAATTTGTCGCCATTGCGTAAACTTCACCCGTTTTCGGGTTCATGATTATGCCGCAGGCGCGCTCGGCAGGCTTGTTTTCGGAAACGCAGTCCGCCAAAGCTTTTTCCAGATAATACTGGATATTCATGTCGATGTTCAGATAAAGCGAGTCACCGTCCTGCGCGTCGTAGCTCTGCTTGTACTTATAAGGTATCTCGGTACCGTACTTATCGGCAGCAGTGACTATTCTGCCGTCAACGCCCGAGAGGTACTCGTTGTAGTAAGATTCCAATCCGTAAATGCCCTCGCCATCGTAATTGGTATGGCCTATCACGTTAGCGGCAAGGCTGTTCTGCGGGTAAAAACGCTTAGTAGTGGGGTCGCAGCGTATGCCGTCGAGCGAATTTTCGGTTAGGAACTTCTCTATCTTATCCGCGTCGGTCTTTTCTACCTCTTTTTTCATGATAACGTAGCGGCTGTTTTTATCGCTGAAATATCCCTCTATCTTGCTTTCGTCGAGGTCGAGGGTCTTAGCCATAAATTTCACGAGCGAGTCGTAAGTTTCCTGCGATGATTTACAGGCGTCGAGCTTTTCCTGATAGCCCGCGCGCTTTTTCTCGTCTGATTCATCGGCTATCGCCGCCTTGTACTCCAGTATCTTGTCGTCCTTAGCGTCGAGGTATTCCCAAAGCATAGCGCAGTCGGTATACACGGTGTATACGGTAGCGCTCTGCGCGAGCACCTGCCCGTTAGTATCGTAGATAGTGCCGCGCGAGGCGGAAACTGTGGTGCTGGTTATCTGCTGAGAATTGGCAAGCGTCTGCCACTTTTTGCTCTCTTTTACTGAAACCTTGAATATGCAGGCTACTGTGTATATTACTACTATCAGCATTATTACCGTCATCCACACCAGCAGGCGGCGGCGCATTCTTTCGCTGGGTCTGTCTGTCATGATATTTAAAGCCCTTTCCTTTCTTCTGCTATCTGGCTGTATGGTGTTTCCAAAAATTTATGTTTCAGCGTTGCTTTCTTCCAAAATATTTCTTATTTTTTATAGAACAAGAAAGCTAAGCACACAATAACTGATGTTCTTAACTTTCTTAATAAATATTCTGTTACAGTCCGAGATATTCCAGCGCCCCTTTGAACCAATCTTTTATCTTTACAAAGATATTCGAGTCCTCTGGCGTTACCACCTCGGCGGTGGTCTTTTCATCTATCTCGACATATTCTATCTGCGATTTATCCAGCTTTTGCAGACCGAGCTGATTTTCGGCGAAATCCTCTACCTTAGTAAGACCCGTCTTTTGCGCCAGCTCTGACTCTAAGCTGATGTTCTCGTTTTGCAGCGTTGTAAGCTGCGACTGAAGCTCTGTATTGTCGGTGTAAAGCTTTGAAAGCTCTACCCTGCCGTATGTCATGATCGAGAACAGAGCCAGAACTATGATCGCCGCTATCACTATCTTCATATTCGCGGCAAATTTCCTGCGCTTGTTCGCCGACCTTTTGCGGCGTATCTTCTCAGCGTACTTTTCCTCGTGCTCATCGAGCATATCGTAATTCTCGTACTCATACGCCAAATTCATATTTACTGCCATGTTCTTCGACCTCCTTACTTTTAAAATGTATCTGTTCTTGTGGTTACTTTATCTTCTCCACAACTCTCAGCTTCGCGCTGCGGCTGCGGTTGTTGTGCTCAAGCTCTTCCTCCGCGGCGGTAACGGGCTTGCGGGTCACTGCCTTAGCCCTCGGCGTCTTTCCGCACACGCACTGCGGAAACTCGGGCGGGCAGGTGCAGCCTTTGCAAAACTCCGCAAATCTGCGCTTCACCATTCTGTCCTCCAGCGAGTGGAAAGTGATTATCGCAAGTCTGCCGCCGGGCGCGAGCAGCTCGAAAGCTTCGTCAAGCGCGCGGTCCAGCTGACCCATTTCGTCATTGACGGCTATGCGCACCGCCTGAAAAGTCTTTTTGCAGGGATTTTTCTCTCTGCGCACCCTCTGCGGAACCGAGCTTTTTACAAGCTCTGCAAGCTCGCCGGTAGTTTCTATCGGCTTTATCTCACGCGCTGCAACTATCGCCTTTGCGATGGCGGGCGCGAACTTTTCTTCTCCGTAATCGTAAAGTATCCGCCGCAGATCTTCGTAAGACCATGTGTTCACAAGATCCTTCGCGGACATACCCTCGCTGCTCATGCGCATATCCAGCGGAGCGTCGGCGTGGTAGGAAAATCCCCTGCGCGCGGTATCGAGCTGGTAAGACGATACGCCTAGGTCGAGCAGAACGCCCTGCACCTTTTCTACGCCCACATTTTTCAGTGCGGCGCGCATATCGGCGAAGTCGGCGTGTATCACCTGCGCGGGCAGACCCGCCAGCCTTTCGCCAGCCACCTTTACAGCCTCGGGGTCGCGGTCTAGCGCGTAAAGCCTGCCATTTTCGGGGTCGAGCCTTTTTGCTATCTCGCGCGAATGTCCCGCGCCGCCCGCCGTACCGTCAACGTATATACCGTCGGGCTTTATATCGAGAAGCTCTATCGTTTCATTCAGCAGAACTGAGATATGCTTAAATTCTTCCATCAGAAATCAGCTCCCTCCAGTGCCTGCATGAGCATCTCATCGGTTATGCTGAGATTAAATTCCTCCCAGCGCTTCTGATCCCATATCTCGCAGTGGTCGGAAACGCCCACCACGGTAATGTCTTTTTCCAGCGCGGCTATCGAGCGCAGTATAGCGGGTATGAGTATCCTGCCCTGCTTGTCCGCCTCGAGTTCTACGGCGTTTGCCATAAAGCTGCGCTGCAGCCTTAGCCCCTGCGCCATCGGCAGAGCCTTTAGCTTTTCGGCTTTTTGGGCGAAATCTTCCACCGAGTAAACGAACAGGCAGCCGTCTACGCCCTTGGTAACTATCAGCCGCTCGCCCATTATCTCGCGCAGCTTGGAGGGAAAAGCCATTCTGCCCTTCTGATCCATCGACTGGTTATACGTTCCCGTAAGCATACTTGTCTGCAATCTGTTCGCCCCCTTTCGCAAAATTCACCACTGCGGGCGGATATGTACGAATTTTGTGGGACGTTTCACCACTTTTACGCACATTTCACCCCTGCAACTTAATTATACACCATATAAGATAAAATTGCAACAGTAAAATATGCCAAAAACGCGTGAAAAATGCGTCGGCAATTAGATGAAAACGTTTCAAAAGCGGCTTTCAGGGGATAAAAGTTACAGCTTTTCAGGAAAAGATTACAATTTTGTAACCTAAGTACTTTTCTAAGCGCCGTGTGCTAAATATATGCGTTATTTTTCATTTTTTCTATTATACCACAATATATAGTATTCGTCAACCACCAAGACCAAGCAGATATTGTCCAAAAAAGCGCAAAAACTGTTCAAAAAAACGTACCGAAGCGTTTCAAAAAGGCTGTTTTTAGTGACAAAACGGTAACAAAATCTTGCTTTCTGTAATATTTGCTGCCACGAAAATGCTTTTCTGAACTTTTTATAAACTTTTTGTTTCCTGCTCCGCTTTATGAAACAAAAAACAGAGGGGCGTTTCATCTGCGTGAAAAACGTCCCCTCTGCGGAAGTTTCAATTATTTACTTGCAAAATTTTTCGATGTAGTTTCCGATGCACGCCTCGATGATATTCTTGGCTTCTTCCTTGCCCTTCACATCGTCGATCACGGTGTCTTTGTGCTCCAGCTGCTTGTATACCGAGAAGAAGTGGCTCATCTCTTCAAAAATGTGCTTCGGCAGCTCTGAGATGTCGGTATAGGTATTGTAGCTGGGGTCGGCGGTGGGTATGCAGATTATTTTCTCGTCCGCCGCGCCGTTATCCATCATGCTGATAACGCCTATCGGGTAGCACCTTACCAGCGACATCGGCTCGAGAGTTTCCGAGCAAAGCACCAATACGTCGAGCGGGTCGCCGTCGTCGGCATGGGTGCGGGGGATAAATCCGTAGTTTGCGGGGTAATGGGTAGAAGTGTAAAGTATCCTATCCATTCTCAGCATACCCGTAGCCTTATCGAGTTCGTACTTGACTTTCGAGCCTTTAGGTATCTCTATCACTGCGGTAAACTTCTCGCTGGAGATCTCCTTAGGCGAAATATCGTGAAGAATGTTCATAGATTTTTCCTCCTGTCTTTTTTTCATCCGCAATGCGGAAAATTATACTTATCAAACTACTCCTGCGCTGTACATTCCTGCGTCTTTCAGCAGTTCGGGCAGGTCGAAAAGGCTTACGCCGTCCTGCTCCGCGCGCACGCACACGCCGCCGTTTTCCTCCGATAATATATCCCACGGAGTAAGCAGCTCGGCGGTCTTTTCAGCGCCCGCTTTTTTCAGCAGCTCTTCCGTCTTTGCTTTCAGCTTCGCGTTTGAGCAATATATGCTCATGACCTTGTAGCTCTGCACATACAGCTCGTCGCCGCTCTCGTTCCCGCCGAAGCCGAATCTGCAAACGCCGTCGTTTATCAGTAGCGTACCGTAAGTTTTCATTATCGCAGCGATGACCGGCTTGGTGCAGTTGTCGAGGTAGTAGAGCTTGTACTTACCGCCCAGCGCCTTTTCCTCATCAGCCGTGCAGGGCAGTTCGATGAAGAAAAATATCGGCTCAGCCATAGCGCTGACGAATGAGTTTATAAAGCCCGAAAGCTTGTCCGCGCTCAGCAGCGCCGAAATGCAGCCCTCGTTCCCGCGGCTGATCTCGTAAGCGCTTTTAAGTCCGCTGATGTCGGGTATATCTATGCCCAGCGGCATTGTAAACATAGGTCATTCTCCTTAAAAACTATTGATTATAAGCCAAAAAACTGCGCACATACTGCCATATCATCAGTCCGAAATATATCAGCATGAATACGTTCGTAGCCACGGTGATGCAGCGCGCGCCGCCCGTCATAGCGCATTTCGGCTCGCTTTGGCGTATGCCCTTTATCAGCCCGCGCAGGTAGACGAATATTGCGTATACTCCCGCGAACATTATCACGATATTCAGCGCGCAGTATAGCTGATAAGCGTGGTCGAAGCCTACTGCGTTTCCTATATCGGTGATGCTGGCGAAGCAGTTGTTCAAAACGTGTATGATTATCGTGGGCACTATGCTGTCGAAATATACAGCCGTAGCCGCGTATATCAGCCCGCCCGCGAACGCCGATACCGCCTGCGGTATGTTGCCGTGCATTATGCCAAAAAGCAGCGCCGAGAAAAATACCGCCATACCCTTGCCGTACGGCGAGAGCAATTTCAGCACCAGCCCGCGGTAGATTATCTCCTCAGCTATCGGCGCGAAAACGCAGACGTACACAAGCTGTATCACCACGGCGTATGTCGAGGGCTTGTTGATGGTAAAATCAGCCTCCGGCACGGTAACGCCCTGCGCGCTCATCATAGCCACGAATATCGCGACTATGTACGAAATGAACATATTCAGCGTAAGGCACATCGGCGTGGTCTTTAAGCCCTGCTTTACGCAGCCCTTTTTCGGCTTCAGCATGCTCATAACGTTTATGCGCATAGGCAGCGCGGCGGTAAGCAGCAGCATTATCACCGAAGCCGCAACCACAGCGAGGTTCATCGTCATGCTGAAAGAGCTGGAGTAGCCGAGCGAGGAGCTGTCGGCGTAAAAATACTTGCGCACCTCGTTTAGGCTCAGCGTAAATCCGCCATGCTTTATCGAATATGCGGCGAAATAGAACACCCGCACAAAGATGTAATTGTAAACATTATACAGCAGCAGCAAAATGCCCAGAAATGAGGCGTTTTTAAAAAGCGCGCGCTTTTCATTCGCCTGCGCCGTTTTCAGCTGGTTATTGTAGCCGAAGCCGCCGTTCGGAGCGCCGCTGAAATCAAACCATTGTCCGTTATTGTCCATATTGCTCCTTATTTATAAATGTATCAAAGCATATTCTTTACGGCTTCAAATATCTTCTTAGCCGTATCCGGCTTGTTCATAGAGTAGAGGTGTATGCCGTCCACGTCGTTTGTTATTAGGTCGGCTATCTGGTCTATCGCGTAATGCACGCAGGCGTCGGCGAAAGCCTCGGGGTTATTTTCGTACTTATTGAGTATGCGCGCCAGCTTTTTCGGCACGCTTGCGCCGCACATAGACACCATGCGCAGTATGCCCGCCTTGCTGGTAACAGGCATTATGCCCGCTTCGATGGGGCTTTTTATGCCAGCTATCTGCGTCTTTTCGCGGAAGGCGTAAAAGTCCTCGTTATCGAAGAAAAGCTGCGACATAAAATGTTCAGCGCCGCACTCCTCTTTTTCCTTCATACGCAGTATATCCGCTACGGGCGACTCCGCCTCGGGGTGGGTTTCGGGGTAGCAGGCGGCGGAGATATGCAGCTCGGGCGCTTTTTCTTTCAGATATTTGATAAGGTCTGCCGCGTAGTGAAAATCTTCCTTCGGCGGATACCTATCGTTCTTATCGCCGCGCAGAGCGAGAACGTTCTCTATGCCCGCCGCACGAAAAAGCTCTATCGCCTTATCAATATCGGCGCGGGTATTGTTCACGCAGGTAAAATGCGCTATCGGCAGTATGCCATACTTTTCCTTTATTATGCGGCAGATGTCGATGGTAGAAGTATCAGCGGGGTTGCCGCCTGCGCCGTATGTACAGCTTATAAAATCAGGCTTTATATCAGAGAGTCCGTCGAGGGTGGAATATATCGACTTGATAGTCCCCGGCTTTTTCGGCGGGAATATCTCCATAGAAAAAACAGTTCTTCCATTTTCAAAAAGCTTTTTCATTTCCATAATTCAACACTTTCCTTTCGTGCGAAATATCGCATATAGTTACACAATATTATTATAACATACATTTGGCGAAAATACAAAGGACATTTTCTTTATAATGTTTAAGTATATGTAAACAAATTGTAAGCATTTTGTTATAACGCTTGCATTTTTCACTGCTTGGTGTATAATTATATTTAGAATTAGCACTCGACTATTTAGAGTGCTAGCAGAATGACATCAAGACTGATAAAAACACGAAAAGTACGGAGGTAAACATATTATGGAAACTAAGCAGTTCAAAGCAGAGTCGAAGCGCCTGCTCGATATGATGATCAACTCGATCTACACACACAAAGAAATATTTCTGCGCGAGATAATCTCAAACGCCAGCGACGCTATCGACAAGCTGTATTTCAAAACGCTCACCGATACCAGTATAGGCTTAAAGAAAGAGGATTTCGCTATACAGATAATCCCTGATAAGGAAGCGCGCACCCTCACCGTTTCGGATAACGGCATAGGCATGACTGAGGAAGACCTTGAAAACTGCCTCGGCACTATCGCGAACAGCGGCTCTTTCGCTTTCAAGAAAGACAACGACCTCGGCGAGGACGTTGACATTATAGGTCAATTCGGCGTAGGCTTTTACTCAACTTTCATGGTAGCGAAAGAAGTCACCGTAATTACAAAGGCTTTCGGCAGCGACAAGGCTTACAAGTGGCACTCTAACGGCGTGGACGGCTACACTATAGAGGAAGCCGAAAAGGAAAACGCAGGTACCGACGTGATACTTACTCTGAAAGATGACACCGACGACGAGAAGTACAGCCGCTACCTCGACCAGTATCAGATACAGACTCTTGTCAAGAAATATTCCGACTACATCCGCTTCCCGATAAAGATGGACGTAGAGCACACTCATTACGGCGAGGACGAGAACGCCGAGCCCGAAAAGCACATAGTGAACGAAACGCTCAACTCTATGACGCCTATCTGGAAAAAGAACAAGAGCGAGCTTACCGACGAGGATTACAACAATTTCTACACCGAGAAATTCATGGACTATATGCCGCCGATCGCGCACATACACTCCAAAAACGAGGGCGCGGCTACTTACAACGCCCTGCTGTATATCCCCTCGCACGCGCCTTTCGACTACTACTCTAAGGACTACGAAAAGGGCTTGCAGCTCTACTCCAGCGGCGTAATGATAATGGAGAAATGCTCCGACCTGCTGCCCGACTATTTCAGCTTCGTAAAGGGTCTGGTAGACTCGGAAGACCTCTCGCTGAACATTTCGCGTGAGATGCTGCAGCACGACCGCCAGCTAAAGGTCATCGCCCGCAACATCGAGCGCTCGATAAAGAACGAGCTTACCAAGCTTATGAAGAACGACCGCGAGAAGTACGAGAAGTTCTACGAAGCTTTCGGCTTACAGTTCAAGTTCGGAATTTACCAGAGCTACGGCGCTTCTAAGGACACGCTGGAAGACCTGCTGATGTTCCCCTCTTCTTTCGAGGACGGCAAGATGACCACCCTTGCGGAGTACGTTGACAGAATGAAAGAGGGTCAGGACTGCATCTACTACGCCTGCGGCGAATCAAAGGCGCGTATAGAGATGCTGCCTGTATTCGAGAAGGTAAAGGATAAAGGCTACGAGGTTCTCTACTTCACGCAGGACGTCGATGAATTTGCCATCAAAGTAATGATGCAGTACAAGGATAAAAAGTTCAAGTCGATAGCCGACGGCGACCTCGACCTCGAGAGCGAGGAGGAAAAGGAAGAGAGCAAAAAGACCGCGGAAGAGAGCAAGGAAATGTTTGACTTCATGAAAGAGGCTCTCGGCGGCAAAGTAAAGGAAGTTCGCCTTTCTACCAAGCTAAAGAGCTACCCCGTATGCCTTTCTTCCGAGGGTCAGGTATCCATCGAGATGGAAAAGGTGCTCAACTCTATGCCGCAGAACGAAAACAACAAGGTAACGGCTGAGAAGTGTCTGGAGCTGAACGCAAGCCACCCCGTATTCGGCAAGCTGAAAGAGCTTTACGCAAGCGATAAGGACAAGCTCACCGAGTACACAAAGCTGCTCTACTCGCAGGCTCGCCTGATAGAGGGTCTTGACGTAGAAGACCCCGTAGAGTTCGCAAAACTCATCTGCAACCTCATGGTATAAACCTAACAAGCCACTAAAAATACAAAAGCGCACGGCAGGAGATCTCACCGCCGTGCGCTTTATTTTTGGCTGTTTTGAATTATTTGGTAACTGCCTTATCGTTCTTGATGTATCCGCCCGCCTGCGAATACGGTGTGCACAAGTACCACCATTCACCGTCGCTTTCGTAGTTGCCCGCTTCTATAACGTAATTTTTCTTGTTTATGGTTATCTCACCCCAGAAATGCTGCCATTTGTTATCGGTAGAACGTCCGCGGTAGCCCTGCACGAGGTGTGCGTCGTAGCCTAAGTACACCAGCATCTCTACCATTGCGCCGTTGTACTGTATGCACTGACCGAGTTTCTCGTTAAAAACAGCGTCGGCGTAGCCCTTTGCCGCTATCTTGTAATACTTATCGCCCGAGGCGTACTCTACGTTTTTGTTTATCCAGTTGAGGGTGTAAGCTGCTTTCTGCGCGGGCGACCAGCCGCTTTCAAAATGCTCTTTCGCGAACTTTTTCAGCGCAGCTTTATCCGCCGCAGTCATGTAAACTGCCGACTTCGTGGTCTTTTTGCCCTGAGTATTGTAAAGCTGATACGAAGTGCCCGAGGATTTTGTGGGATCGCCCAAACGGGACATATCGTAGCCCATGTACTCGCTTATGGTATTTATATCGTAGTAGGTGATGTCGTTGTCGGCGGCGGTGCGGCGTCTGCCGTTCTTAGCGTCGGTGGAGAAAGCCCTTACCATCATCTTGTAGCCGGTAAGTCCGCCGTATTCCCACGAAGAGGGATAAACTATCGCCGAGGTGCGCGTGCCGCCCTCATAGCGCTGCAGCATTACCCACTTGCCCGAATACCGCGAGTAGATGTACACCTCGTAGCCAGCGCAGTCTACCTTGCCCCATTTCAGTTTCAGCCCGCCGTTAGCCGTAAGCGCTGCGCTTTTCAGCTTTGGCGCGGCTGAGGGCGAGGTGGTGGTCTGCTTGGCTAGGCTCATCTTGCCCCAGGTGGTAACGCCCTTGTTTTTAAAGAAAGCGCGCACCTTGTAAGTATACTGCGTGTTCGCCGCGAGTCCGCTGTTTTTGTACTTCACGTCATCGTCGCCGTAAAGGGTCTTTATCTTTTCATACTTGCCCGTCTTATTATTCTGCCGGTAAACGCGGTAGCCCGCCGCGCCCTTTATTCTGCCCCACTTTATGGTAACAGAACTTGCCTTGCTGGAGTATGAGCTGTTTATCACCGCGCGAACGTCCTTCGCATTGGCGGAAAGCACGATAGCCGTCTGCGAATAGTCCGCCGTATCGGCAGATGTGTAAAGCCCCGCGGAGGGCAGCAGCATTGCCGCCGCGAGCGCGCCGCTTATTATTCTCTTGTAAATTCCCTGCATTTTTATCTGTCCTTTCAGATCTTTTCAAAATATCCGTCTTTTACTTCTCGGCGATTTGTCACCGTTCTGTAATCATTCTACCATAGATATGCACATATGTCAAGTCACGATCCCGATATTTTTAGTGTAAAATCAACCAAATCTAACTAGGTGATTTTAGTTACAGTTCACACAAGGGCGATGTTGTTTATTTTCAGCCAGTGGTTTATCTGTATGATATACGCCATTATCTGCGGGTCGTTCATTAGCTGACCGTACCACTGAACATGGTCGCCGTGCTGCATAAGGCGCTCTATCTCGCCGCGGTCGAGAATATCCAGTACAGGGCAGCGGGTCTGCGAAAGCTCTTCGCGCAGGCGCTCGCGCACGGCGGCGGTGTACGAGGGGTTGTGCGTTTTCGGGTATGGCGATTTCTTGCGCCAAAGCACCTCTTCGGGCAGCCAGCTGCTCATAGCTTCGCGCAGCAGACCCTTTTCTCTGCCGAGGTAATCCTTGTACTCCCACGGCACGCGGTAGAGGTACTCCACTATGCGGTGGTCGCAGAAAGGCACGCGCACCTCAAGCCCCCAGTACATCGACATTCTGTCTTTGCGCACCAGAAGCGTCTGCATGAACCACTCCATATTCAGCCTCATCATCTCGCGCATACGCTTTTCCAGCGGCGGCAGACCCTCGCTCTCCGCCCTGCCGATGGTGTCGAGGTACTTCGCGTAAACGTACTCCTGCGCCGCATTTTCGTTCGGTACAAATTCCCGCCGCGTGAGCCCCGCGCGGTAGACGGTAGACTGCGACCACGGGAAGCCGTCGGTCATGCGTATGTCTTTATCGCGATACCACGGGTAGCCGCCAAAAATCTCATCGGCGCACTCGCCCGAAAGCGCAACGGTAGAAAATTCGCGCACCTTTTTGCAGAAAAGCAGCAGCGAGCTGTCTACATCCGCCATGCCGGGCAGGTCGCGCGCCTCGGTGGAAGTATACAGCGCTTCCACCAGCTCGGGAGTGTCGATAATAACGCGGTGGTGCTCGGTGCCGAGATATTTCGCCATTATCTGTATATACTCGTCGTCGCTGTTCGGCTGAAATTTGCCCGCCTTGAAATACTTAGCGTTGTCGCGGTACTCTACCGAGAAAGTGTGCAGCCGCCTGCCCTGCTCGGCAAATCTGCGCGCCGTTACGGAAGATATTAAGCTGGAATCCAGCCCGCCCGAAAGAAACGTGCAAAGCGGCACGTCGGATACCGTCTGCCGCGTTATCGCATCGGTGACCAGGCTGCGGACGTGCTCTTTTACCTCGTCAAAGCTCTCGTTCGTGCCGCCCTCACAGCCGTAATCCCAGTAGATGTGCTTGCGCAGACCGCGCTCGTCGTACACCGCGCACTCGGCGGGCTTCAGCTCAAAAACGCCCTTGAAAACGCCGCTTCCGCAAGGTATAGCAGGGCCGAGCAGCATTATCTCGCGCACGCCCTCGGCGTCAAGCTCGGCAGGCACGCCGCAGCTCAGCAGACCCTTTATCTCGGAAGCGAAGTACAGCGCGCCATTATATAATGTATAGTAAAAAGGCTTCACGCCGATACGGTCGCGGGCTATGAAAAGGCTGCGGGCGGCTTCGTCCCACACGGCGAATGCGAAAATGCCGTTCATGCGCGAAAGGCAGTCAGCGCCCCACTCGGCGTAGGCGCGCAGCACCGCTTCGGTATCGGTATTAGTAGAGAATTTATGCCCGCGCGCTTCCAACAGGGCGCGCAGCTCGGCGGTATTGTAAAGCTCGCCATTGTAGACCAGCGCGAGCCTTCTGCCGCCCTCGGCGTAAAGCATAGGCTGAGCACCGTTTTCGGGGTCGATAACGGCAAGACGGGTATGTACCAGCAGCGCTTCGCTTTTCGGCGAGATGTAATAGCCGTCGTCATCAGGCCCGCGGCGTTTCAGCACGGCTGCCATCTTGCGCGCGGCGGCTGCGGGTTCGGTATCTAGTCCGCCGAAGCGGATAATTCCTGAAATTGCACACATAAAATTATCACCTCACACCCATTATATGCGGCAAGCGGGCGAAATGTGAGCGATCTGAGCGACGTAAGCGCGGCTGTGCGATATGCTTAAAAATCGGCACGGCAATTAGTGAAAACCGCACAAATCGTTCGGCGCGGGCGTGCGGATAGCCGCAACCCCCTTGCAAAGCGGCGGAGTGTGTAGTATAATTATCTCATAAAGTATAGGCGGGCGCAGGCGGCGATAACGATGTGTCAATAGAATAATGTTATTTCATATTTTTATATGCCAAATTCGTGCGTTCATAAAAAGTTTACTTTATTTTTCGCCAATATATTAAAATCAACCTACAAATCACTATTTTACTATTGCAATTAAGACGATTTTAATATAAAATATATACAGCGGCAGAAATGCTGCTTAGATAAAAAAACAATACCGTTCGTTAAAATTTTTATATCGAGCGGCAAATACAAAAATACGGAGGTATTAAAGCTTATGAAATTTGCAGACGGATTCTGGCTCAATCAGAGAGGCTACGAAGTTAATTACGCTAATCAGGCTTTTGAGATCGAGCCTTGCGAAAACGGTTTTCTCGTTGTAGCTACTCCTTTCGTAGTTTACAACCGCGCTATGATGCTCGGCAGCGCGAACCTTGAGATCGCCTACACTTCTACTCAGGAAAACTGTGTAAAAGTTAGCATCGCCCACCACAAGGGCTGCGCAGACCACGGCCCGCACTTCCCGCTCAATGAAGGCAGCTACAAGCCTGAAGTTACCATCACCGATAAGGAAGCGGTGCTCGTAACGGGCGACACCAAGCTCGTAGTTTCTAAGGAAACTTGGAGCTTCCAGTTCTATTACAAGGATAAAAGGCTCACCGGCGGCGCTTGGAGATCTACCGGCGTTATTTTCGAGAGCGCTTTCAGACAGCAGGCTAGGCTCGCGGTACAGTCTGACGACACATTCTGGAGCTACCCTGCCGACCCCAGCAGAACATATATCAGAGAGCAGTTTGACACCACGGTAGGCGAGTACTTCTACGGCTTCGGCGAGAAGTTCACTCCTTTCGTTAAAAACGGCGCGAACGTAGAGATCTGGAACGCCGACGGCGGCACTTGCTCCGACCAGTCTTACAAGTCTATACCTTTCTTCGTATCCTCCCGCGGATACGGCGTGTTCGTAAACAGCACCGATAAGGTATCTTACGAAGTTTGCTCCGACACCGTTTCTAAGGTATCTATGACCGTTCCCGGTGAGAGCATGGAATATTTCGTATTCGGCGGCGAGAACATCGGCGACGCGCTGGCAGGCTACACCACCCTTACCGGAAAGCCCGCTCTGCCCCCCGCATTCTCCTTCGGTCTGTGGCTGACCACCTCGTTCACCACCACCTACGATGAGGAAACTATCACCTCCTTCATCGACGGCATGGCTGAGCGCGACATTCCGCTTCAGGTATTCCATTTCGACTGCTTCTGGATGAAGGGCTTTGAGTGGTGCAACTTCGAGTGGGACAAGACCCAGTTCCCCGATCCCCCCGCAATGCTCGAAAGACTGCATAAGGATAAGAACCTGCACACCTGCGTATGGATAAACCCATACATCGGTCAGCGTTCAAAGCTCTTTGACGAGGGCGTAGCAGGCGGCTACTTCATCATGAAAGAAAACGGCGATGTTTTCCAGTGCGACGAGTGGCAGCCCGGCATGGCGATAGTTGACTTTACCAACCCCGCAGCCTGCGAGTGGTACGCTTCCAAGCTCCGCGCGCTCTGCGAAATGGGCGTAGATACTTTCAAGACCGACTTTGGCGAAAGAATACCTACCCGCGGCATCAAGTATTTCGACGGCAGCGACCCCATAAAGATGCACAACTTCTACACCTACCTCTACAACCAGTGCGTATTCAACGTGCTTAAAGAGTACTACGGCGAAAACAAGGCTTGCCTGTTCGCACGTTCGGCTACCGCAGGCGGTCAGCAGTTCCCTGTACACTGGGGCGGCGACTGCTCGGGCAACTACAACTCTATGGCAGAAGTTGTAAGAGGCTGCCTCTCGCTCTGCATCTCCGGCTTCGGCTACACCTCGCACGATATGGCTGGATTTGAAGCTACCGCTACTCCCGACATCTACAAGAGATGGGCGGCTTTCGGTATGTTCTCCTCCCACAGCCGTCTGCACGGCAACCAGAGCTACCGCGTGCCGTGGCTCTTTGACGAAGAGTCCTGCGACGTACTGCGCTTCTTCGCTAAGCTGAAAGGCAAGCTGATGCCTTACATCTGGGCGCAGGCTATAAAGACCCACACCGTAGGCGTTCCTGTAATGAGAGCTATGGTCATCGACTTTGCCGACGACCCGAGCTGCCTTACCCTCGACCGCCAGTATATGTTCGGCGACAACATACTCGTAGCGCCTATCCTCAACGAAGACGGCATAGCTCAGTACTACGTTCCCGAGGGCAAGTGGACAGACATAATCACCGGCAAGGTATACGAGGGCGGCAAGTGGTACACCCACAAATGCAGCTACTTCGAGATACCCGCGCTCGCTAAGCCCAACAGCATCATCGCATACGGCGACTTCGGCAGCGACGTAGAGTACGATTACCTCAACAACGCGGTATTCACCATCTACGAGCTGGAGGACGGCAAGACCGCTACCGCGCCTATCTACGATACCGAAGCGAACAAGGGATTCGAGCTTACCGCTACCCGCAGCGGCAATATAATCGAGTGCAGCTACACCGATACCGATAAGGCGTTTACCGTTAAGATCGCCAACACCGACAAGGAAGTAAAAGTTAATCCTTCCTGCGGCGGCAAGGTAATAATCGAGCTTTGACAGCCGAGATAACTTAATAGCTGATATGCACGTCCGCAGGGCACAAAAAGCTCTGCGGGCGTTTTTTATCCGTTAAAATTTTCTTGACAAACACTGCACTATGCTATATAATTAAAGTATATGATTTGAAAGAAGGTCTTTTATTTTGACTCAGATATTCGCAACAGTTACCGAGGGGCTGCAAAACGTTTACACGCCGCTGCCGCTCAAGATACATTTCATTCTCTGCATAATCGCTACGGTGGTCTACCTCATGCAGTTTTACCGCCGCGGTTCTTGGCACTACCTCATGCTCATGATAGCTTTTGACCTAACGTTCATCACGCAGACCTCGCTCTGCCGGTCGCCATCTGCGGTGGGGATACTTGCGATAGCCGAAGCGGCGGTGCTCGCGGCGGCGATAGTGCTGTATGTAAGCTTCACCCGCGCGCAAAAAGCTATGAAAGCTGCCGAAAACGCCGAGCTTGATGAAGCCGAAGAGCGCCGCAAGGCAGCCGAAAAAGCGCAGACCGCAGAGGATAAAAAGATAGTAGACAACGCTTTTTCCGACGCAGACGACGAATGAAAGGCGGAGCGCAGATGAAAAATATCAGGCTTGTGATACTCGATTCGGAGACCGTTACCCGCGGCGACGTTTCGCTCGACGGCATCACCGCGCTCGCGGACAGCTCGGTATTCGGATACACGCCGAACGAAAAGGTAGCCGAAGCTATCGGCGACGCGGACGCTGTGATATGCAACAAATGCCTTATCACGCAGGAGGTTTTTGACAAATGCCCGAATTTGAAATACATCGGACTTTTTGCTACGGGCTACAATAACGTTGACCTCGCGGCGGCAAGCAGGCGCGGAGCGGTGGTCTGCAATGTGCCCGCCTACTCGACAAACGCCGTGGCACAGCACACTTTTGCGCTTATACTCGACTACTACAACAAGGTCGCGGAGTATAAAAAAACAGTTGCCGATGGCGACTGGGTGAACTACAAGCTGTTTTCATATTTTTATATACCTACCACCGAAATAGCGGGGCTTACCCTCGGCATAATCGGCTACGGCGACATCGGCAGAAAGACTGCCGAGATAGCGCGCGCCTTTGGCATGAACGTCGTGACATACACCCGCTCGCCGCAAAAGGTGACGGACGGCACGCGCGTTTGCACGCTAGAGGAGCTGCTGAGCATATCCGATACCGTATCGCTGCACTGCCCGCTGACCCCCGAGAACGGCAAAATGATAAACACCGAAACGCTCGCGCTCATGAAGCCTAACGCTTTGCTGGTAAATACGGCGCGCGGCGGGCTTATCGATGAGCAGGCGCTTGCTGAAGCGCTCAACGACGGCAGACTTGGCGGCGCGCGTCTTGACACGCTGACCTACGAGCCTATGCGCGAGGACTGCCCTCTGCGCGGAGCGAAAAACTGCGCGATAACGCCGCACATCGCTTGGGCACCGATAGAAACGCGCGTAAGGCTGCTGGAAAAGGTAGCGGAAAATCTGAAAGCTTGGATAAACGGCGAGCCGATAAACGTTGTGAACAAGTGAAAAGCTTAGTTTAATATATTTATAAAGATGGGATAAAAAATGGAATTATGGGACTTGTATGACCGCGAGAAGCACCCACTCGGCAGAACTATCGAGCGCGGAAAAACGCTCGGCGCGGAGGAGTACCACCTGGCGGTGAACGTGCTCTCCGTCAACGCCGAGGGCAGGCTGCTGATAACAAAGCGCCACCCCGCGAAATCGCACGGCGGGCTTTGGGAGATCTCAGGCGGCTCGGTACTGGCGGGCGAAACGGCGCGGCAGGGCGCTGTGCGCGAACTTTTTGAGGAAACGGGGCTGCGCGCGAAAGAGAGCGAGCTGACCTACTGCGGCACGCTGCTGCGCGACCCTTGGCACGGGATAATGGAATATTATGTATACAACGGCAACTTCTCGGCGGCGGATATACGCTTGCAGGAGAGCGAAACGGTAGATTTTCGGCTGGTAACGCCCGCCGAGCTGAAAGAGATGTACAAGCGCGGCGAATTTATCGACTTCATTTACGACCGCGTGCGGGTATTTAATTCAGACATGATCGACCCAAGCCTGAAAGAAAAGGAATAGCTGACGAAAAGAGGAATTTTTGTGGAAAATAGAATGGGAAAGCGCGTAGTGATAAAGCTGGGCACGTCAACGCTCACGCACAGAACGGGCAGGCTGAACATACGCCGCGTGGAAAAACTGGTGAAGATAATCGCCGACATACAAAACGCGGGAAATCAGGTGATATTGGTATCCAGCGGCTCGATAGGGCTGGGCATGGCAAAACTGGGTCTGCTGGAGCGCCCCAGCGACACGCCGACAAAGCAGGCGTGCGCGGCGGTGGGTCAGTGCGAGCTGATGTACCTTTACGACAAGCAGTTTTCCGAATATTCGATAACGGTGGCGCAGCTGCTGCTGACGAAATATGTACTGCTGGAGGACAGGCGCAAGAACGTTGAGAACGCCCTCGAGCAGACGATAAAGATGGGCGTTATACCGATAGTAAACGAAAACGATACTGTGGCGATAGACGAGCTGGAGCTTGAAGTCGGTGAGAACGATTCGCTGGCGGCGACGGTGGCTACCATCGCGAAAGCCGACCTGCTGATAATAATGTCAGACATCGACGGACTTTACGATAAAGACCCCCACACTCACCCGGACGCGAAGCTGATACCGCAGGTGGACGAGATAAACGAGGAGATACGCCTGCTGGCGGGCGGCGCGGGCTCAAAGCTGGGCACGGGCGGAATGATAACGAAGATAAACGCGGCGGAGATCGCGACGAAAAACGGCATAGACATGGTGATAGTGAACGGCCGCGAGCCTGAAAATCTCTACAAGATATTCGACGGCGTACCGACGGGAACGAAATTCACCGCCAACTGACGTATAATTATAAAAGGTATAGAAGGGACTGATACGATGAACTACATCGAAAGAATGGGCGAAAAGGCGCGCGCCTGCAAGAGCGAGCTTGCGAACGCCTCATCATCGCAGAAAAACGAAGCGCTGCTGCAAATAGCGCACGCCCTGCGCAGGGGCGCTGCCGACATAAAGCGCGCGAACGAGATCGACCTTAAAAACGCCGCTGCGCGCGGCATGAGCGAATCAATGCAAGACCGCCTGCGCCTTGACGACAAGCGTATAGAGGGCATGGCTGCCGCCTGCGAAAAGCTCTGCGCGCTCGCCGACCCGATAGGCGAAGTGATGGGCGGAGAGGTGCGCCCGAACGGCATGAGGATAACCAAGGTGCGCGTGCCGATGGGCGTTATCGGCATAATCTACGAAGCGCGCCCGAACGTTACCGCCGACGCCGCAGCCCTCTGCCTTAAAAGCGGCAACGCCGTGATACTCCGCGGCGGAAAAGAGGCTATAAACTCAAACATCGAGCTTATCAAGATAATGCGCAGAGCCGTAGCCCTCGCAGGCTTCCCCGAGGACATTATCCAGCTCGTAGAAGACACCGACCGCGGCATAGCGCTCGAGATGATGCAGGCCAACGGCTGCATCGACGTGCTTATCCCTCGCGGCGGCGCTAAGCTGATACAGTCGGTAGTGAAGAACGCGACCGTGCCCGTGATTGAAACAGGTACGGGCAACTGCCACGTTTACGTTGACGCGACCGCCGATCTCGACATGGCAGTGGACATCGTAGACAACGGCAAGACCCAGCGCCCCTCGGTATGCAACGCGGTAGAGAGCTGCCTGGTTCACCGCGACGTAGCCGAGGACTTTCTGCCGATGCTGAAAGCGCGCCTTGACAAGCACAACGTAGAGATTCGCGGCTGCGCGCTGACCCGCATGATACTCGGCGAGGAGAACGTAAAGCCCGCCACGCAGGAAGATTTCGCTACCGAATTTCTTGACTACATAATCTCTATCCGCGTGGTAGACAGCCTTGGCGAAGCGATAGAGCACATCGCGAAATACTCCACAGGCCACAGCGAGTGCATAGTTACCGAGAGCCTTTTCTCGGCTGAGGAGTTCCAGAAAAGGGTGGATTCGGCAGCGGTGTACGTCAATTGCTCTACCCGCTTTACCGACGGCGACGAATTCGGTCTGGGCGCTGAGATAGGAATATCTACCCAGAAGCTCCACGCCAGAGGCCCTATGGGTCTGCGCGAGCTGACTACCATGAAATGGCTGATAAACGGAAACGGTCAGATAAGAAAATAAATGTTTCATATATTCATACTTGCTAATTAGTAAGCATTGCCCCGCCGCACCGATTTGTAAACTTTTTATTAAATCGGTCAAGAATACGTTTACATTCAGAAATAAAACGTTTTCAAAAAAATAAGGGGCTTGAAATTTTTGTGATTTTGTGGTTTAATATTATAGGCGGTAAAAACGCCCGAAAAATTATGAAAATTACCGCGGCGGTGCGCTTTTTAGCGGCGCGGCGCGCGGACAAAAAATCTTTATGAAAGGCGGAATTTATCAATGAGCGTAGAAATCATCAACGGTCAGTCAATTCCTAATATGCCCTGGCAGGACAAGCCCGAGGGCTGCAACGATGTAGTATGGAGATACAATGCTAACCCCATTATCCCCAGAAATCTTCTCCCCACTTCCAACTCTATCTTCAACAGCGCTGTTGTTCCTTTCGAGGGCAAGTTCGCAGGCGTTTTCCGTGTAGACGATAAGGTCAGAAACATGGAGCTGCACGCAGGCTTCTCTGAGGACGGTATCAACTGGAAGATAAATCCTGAAAGAATCGAGTTCGTACAGGCTGACAAGTCTACCGAAGAGGTAAATCAGTGGGGCTACGGCTACGACCCCCGCGTTACCTGGATCGAGGACAGATATTGGGTGACCTGGTGCAACGCTTACGGCTGGAAGCCCACCATCGGCGTTGGCTACACCTTTGACTTCAAGACCTTCTATCAGTGCGAAAACGCATTCCTGCCTTTCAACAGAAACGGCGTTATGTTCCCCAGAAAGGTAAACGACAAGTATCTGATGTTCTCGCGTCCTTCCGACAGCGGCCATACTCCTTTCGGCGATATGTACATCTCTCAGTCGCCTGATATGAAGTACTGGGGCGAGCACAGACACGTTATGGGCCCCCTCAAGGCTTGGGAGTCCAAGAAGATAGGCGCAGGCCCGATCCCGATAGAGACCTCTGAGGGCTGGCTCTGCTTCTACCACGGCGTTCTCGAAAGCTGCAACGGCTTTGTTTACAGCTTCTCCGCCTGCATCCTCGACATCGACGAACCTTGGAAGGTAAAGTACAGATGTGCTGAATACCTCATCAGCCCGCAGGAGATCTACGAGTGCGTTGGCGACGTTCAGAACGTTACCTTCCCCTGCGCTACTCTCTGCGACAAGGATACCGGCAGGATCGCTATCTACTACGGCTGCGCTGACACCTGCGTTTCTATGGCGTTCACCACCGTTGACGACGTTATCAAGTATGTTAAGGAGCACTCCTCCATCTGATAACTGCATAAACTGCAAGTATTGCGGGAGCTTTTTTCGGCTCCCGCTTTTTTGTCTTAAATTGTTATCTTATATTTTTTTACAACGCTGCCCCTTGCCAAATGCCCAGCAGTGTGGTATAATATAAATGAGGTTAGTATGCGCTAACGTGCATTTAAGGAGGGATTTTCCATGACAAAAATAACTGTAAAGATCGACGGCATGATGTGCGGAATGTGCGAATCACACATGAACGACACCATGCGCCAGAATTTCAACGTAAAGAAAGTAACGTCCTCGCACGCCAATGGCGAAACGGTGATGATCGCCGAAGAGGACATCAGCGACGAAAAGCTGAAAGACGCGGTAGAGAAAACAGGCTACACCTTCGTATCCGCCGCGCGCGAGCCTTACGAGAAAAAGGGCTTCTCGCTTTTCAAGAGAAAATGATTGAATGACAAAAAAGCTCCGTTCACGGGTATATCCGCAGCGGAGCTTTTGCTATTTATGAACGTTAGATTTAGTCTTTTACCCACTGTCTGAGGGCGGCGGAGAGCTTTCTGTCGATGTCCTTGCGGGTCTGCTCGCACTCGTCGGGGAAATCCTTAGCCGCCTTGAAAATAAAGCGCATCACGAATTTCAGACCGAAAGGCAGCGCCAGCCGCAGCATCGACTCGGGCAGTACGAAATGCGTACCGTGCTCATACGCCAGCGCTTCATACTCGCACTCGTGCGGGCGCTCCTGCAAACGCTTGTCCATGCGGCGAACGTACTTGCCAGCCTCCCAGAACGAGTCGTCGTCCGCGCCGACGAGGATAAGCTTGCCCTTGATATTCTCGACCTTTATCATCTGCTCCTCGGTCAGCGGGTGCGCCTTTTCTGAGTCGATAAAAAGGCAGGTGCTGCGCTCTATATCGCCCGAGCCTTTAGTTTCTCCCTCTATTTTCTGCCAGTAAACGGGGTGCTCGTAAATAAAAGGCATATACGGCAGCGGCTTGCCCTGCCAAGAAAGCGTCGAAGCGTTCGGTATCGGCCACTCTCCGCAGCCGTCCTTTTTGCCCTGCTCGAAGCCCTGCCAAACGAAATCGCTCGCGGTGATGCCGAAAGTCAGCGTGAGGTCGGGCAGCAGCGAAGCGGCGGCGATGGAATCCATGCCCGCGGTGCTCATGCCCATTATGCCTACCTTGCGCGAGCCGTGGCTTTTGAGCCAGTCAATGGCTGTCTGTATGCGCTCCAGCGGAAAATTGACGTGGCTGTAATTCTTTTTGCCGGGCGACATACACATAACGTTCACGCCCCTGCTGTGCAGCCATTTTGCACCGCATTTCGCCATGTAATCATTAGGGTCGTCGCCGAAAAGACCTATCATAGTGCAGTCAGAGCCATTCGGATCTTCATAATATGTACCGTAAAAACCATCTTTTTCGATCTCAAAAAACTTCTTTTTCATCTTTCTCAAACCTCCGTATCAAAGCATAAAATTTCCCGACTGTCAAGCAGTTTGCATATGCTTACTCATATTATATCACTTCAATGCGCAAAAGTCAAGCAGCAAACGAAAAAGAGCAGAGATCTCTTCCCTGCCCTTTTTCAAAACGTGTAATTCACCAAATTTGAAAGATGTTTTAGCCTGTTATCTCCAAACTTCTTCCGCTATCTCCTTTACGAGCGCTAGCTTTGCCCACTGCTCTTGCTCGGTCAGCTTGTTGCCGATCTCGCAGGAAGCGAAGCCGCACTGCGGGCTGAGGCAGAGCCTTTCGAGGGGGATAAACTTCGCCGCTTCGTGTATGCGCGCGATCACCGCCTGCTTGTCCTCAAGCTCGGGCGTTTTCGAGGTGATGAGTCCGAGTACCACCTTTTTGTCGGGCGAAACCTTTGCAAGGGGTTCAAAGCCGCCGCTTCTCTCATCGTCATACTCCAACAGCAGAGCGTCAACGTTCTCGTGCGCGAAAACGTAATCGGCTACCGAGTCATACGGCCCGCTGGTAAAATATGTAGAGTGATAATTGCCCCTGCAAATGTGCGAAGTTATCACCATATCGGCGGGCTTGTTCGCCAACGCGAGGTTATTTACCTCCAAAAGCTGCTTTTTCACGTCCTCGATGTCGATGCCGAGCGACTCGTATCTCTGCTTCGCGGCGTCGCCCACTACCGCGCCCCAAGTGCAGTCGTCGAGCTGTAGATCGCGGCAGCCTGCATCGTAAAACTGCTTTATAACCGCCTGATAAGCAGCGCCGATGTCCTGAATAAGCTCCTCGTTGGTGCTGTAAAACTTCCTCGTCTGCTCGATATTCTGCGGAACTATCATCTGCTGGAAAGTCTGCGCGGGTGCGGGAATCGTGTATTTCGCAACGGTCTGCTCGTCCTCAAACCGCTTTAAGAACTTGAAGTACTCAACGAACGGGTGCGGGGCGGCCTTGATCTTGCCGACCAGATATGTGTCGTCAAGCGCCGCCAGCTCGCCGCTGAACTGCACGCCCGAGCCTGTATTCTCGTGAGCAACGCCCTCAAATCCCCACATAAAGTCGAGGTGCCAAAATTCTCTTCTGTACTCGCCGTCGGTGATGATGTGAAAGCCTGCCTTTTTCTGCTTTTCCACCAACGCGGTTATCGCCTTGTCCTCGATCGCCGTAAGCTCTTCCCTGCTGACTTTGCCCGCCTTAAAGTCCTTTCTCGCCTGTTTCAGCTCTTCGGGACGAAGAAAACTGCCGACGTGATCGTAGCGGTATGGTGACTTGATATTGCTCATTTTTACTACCTCTTTCCATAAAATAATGCCTATCGGTTTGCTGTGATAATATTATAGCATGGATAATTCAGATAGTAAAATACTTTTAACTGCGCATTGTCCATAGTTTCAATCTATCGACAGATGTACTTTAAGCTGCTCAAGGTAGCATTTTCCGTAGCGGCTGAGCACGGCGTTTTTCTTGGTTACTATGCCTATGCGCATCTCGCAGTCGGAGTCGAGCGGGCGGGCGATTATATTTTCGCCGTTCAGCCCAGAGTCGATTATGCCCGAGCATACGGTGAAGCCGTTCAAGCCGATGAGCAGGTTGAAGAGGGTGGCTCTGTCGCGCACCATGATGTTTTTAGGCAGCTCCAGCGCGCTGAGAAATTCCTCTGAGAAGTAGAACGAGTTATGCTTGCCCTGCTCGAAAACGAGGTAGGGGTAAGGCTCGAGGTCGGCGGTGGTTATCGTGTTCTTAGCGGCGAGGGGGTGTTCGCAGGAGATAAAGACGTGCGGGCGTGCGCAGTAAAGCTGCTGAAATGTGAGGTCATTCTTGCGTATCAGCTTTGAGAGGACTGATCCATTGTGCTCGCTGAGGTATAGTATGCCGATCTCGCTTCTGCCAACGGAAACGTCGTCGATTATCTCGTAAGTCTGCGTTTCGCGGAGGGTGAAGCTGTAAGTATCGGCGTTATATTTTCTGATAACGTCAACAAAAGCGTTCACGGCAAACGAATAATGCTGGCAGGAAACGCTAAATCTCGGCTTTTGCGAATGTTCGCCGCGAAAATGCTCGGTCATAACGTCCGCCTGTTCAAGCAGCTGACGCGCGTAAGAGAGCAGCACCTCGCCATCGCGTGTAAGCTCAACGCCCTTATTCGAGCGAATAAAAGCGGTAACGCCCATCTCATTTTCCAGACTATGGATAGCCGAAGTAAGGCTGGGCTGCGCGATGAATAGCTTTTCCGCCGCTTCAGTGATATTGCCGCATTCCGCAACGGCAGTAAAGTATTTTAATTGTTGTAGGGTCATTTTTTGAGTCGTCCTTTTTTGAGGTTTTTTGGGAGTATGATTATTATAACATATTCGCGGGGTTTGGGCAAGAGGCGGCCAAAAAAACGCCGCAGTCCCTCCGAGTCCATGACCCATCAGCCCTGCGGCGTAAAAATATCCATTTGTCAGAATTGATTGCTCATGGCTAGCGCTTTGATTTCATCAGCGCCGCCTCCGTCATAGCTGTATCCCGCTGTCGGCGAGGATAATCCATAAGCGTCCCTCTCGCTCATCGACGTTTCAGCCACCTTTTCAGTGCTGACTTTTCCCGAAGATACGCTTACTTTGTTGATAAACTCGATGTTCTCGTAATTGTCATTGACGTCGGTCGAGAGATAATCCGTCACGAAACAGCCGTAGTAGGAGGAATAAAGCAGCTGCGCACGTCCTCCGCAGTTGAATGTTCCGAGGTCGGCGAGATTTCCTGAGCTGTCCGCCTTGAAAACTCTTGCCTCAGATGTAGAAGCCCCGCCCTCGTCTATCCACACAAGCTCATAATTGCCGTCAAGATCAAGGTCTACCACATAGTAATACGGCGAAGGCCCGCTCTTTTCCGCATAAAGCTTTGCGAGCTTGTCGGCGTATACTGCGAACGGGTCTGATGAATTTTGCTTCTGCTCCTGCGAATTGTCCGAAGGCTTTTCAGACGAGCTGTCGGCTTTCGGCTCTTCCGCTTTTTCGGAAATGCTGTTCACCATATCGCTCAGCGGTGCAGATATACTGCTGTCCTCTTTGTAACTGAAAGCATTGTACGACTCGGTGAGCGCCTGCTCGCGCTCCGCCTGCGTCATGCTCTTGTAGTCGGTCAGAAGTATAGTTTTCACATTTGCTTTCAGCGGCGTTTTTCCACTGAAATAGCTGTTGAAGCTGCTTTTGAATTTGCCTGCTTCAACGTTGCTTCCGCTTACCTTAAAGCTGTTGTAAACTTCGCTTCCGTTGTCTGAACTTTTAGTGAAGTAGAACTTTTCTTCTGATTTCGTCCAGTTGCCTGAATTGCCGAATGTAAAAGTGTATAATCCGTATGCGCCGTCGCCGCTTGACTGGCCTGAGCTTGTGTATTCATAAAGCTCTCCGTCCGCAAAACTGAGGTTTCCCGAAGAGTCTTTATAAGCCTGCAATGTGAACGCCTTATGACCATAGTCGCGGCGCGCAGTCCACAATGTAGTCAGCCCGTCCTCTACCGACCCGCTCTTGTTGTACACCGCAAAGAAATGCTGTTCAGGCTCGTTTACGCGCATTCCGTAGCCGCCGACGATGAGTTCGGGCGTACCGTCGCCGTCAAGGTCTTGAAACCACATTTCGTTTTGCTCAAATCCATATTTATCGCGGTAGCTTTCGTACATTTCAAAAGTATCTATCCATGTATCTCCCGCGCCGGGTTCTTTGTCGGCTGTCCAGCTGACTATTTCCTTAACAAGCTCAGGCGTTTTGGCTTCTTCCTTTTCCACAACGGTAACAAGCCGCTGATCGCCGCCGCAAGCAATTTTTGGCACTGCTATCTCTGCCTTTATATCTGCATTGCTTGCAAAATATTTATTCGCCCACTGTATATCATCGCCGCCCCACATATCGGCAGCATATTTCAGCGCCTCGTTGACGGTATCGCCGCTCAGCAAGCTGTAAACAAAAGCGTCTACGATGTAATAATTGTAATAACTATAAACCGTATCAGTGCAGGCTACAACACTTTTTGCACCGGATTTTTTGAATGAGCTGACAAGCTTGTCATTTTGATAAGCATGACAAGCACCGATATATATTATAGTGTTGCTGAGTTCATTGTTTTGATAATGCTTGGTGAAGAAATCAGGCATTAGGACATATTTAGCATGACTTGGGTCATCTTCAAAGTTGATCAGTATAACTCTGTCGTTTAATACATCATCTAAATACTTAATTAAATTATCTTCCGTAACTATCTCCATAGTGCATATAACGGGAGTTTCTTGGTACATCATACCATGTTCGCGTATATCTAAAAATGAACATTCGCCTAAACTGTCTGCAAAATCTTCTACGGTGCAATCCTCGTCGATATATGCTTTCAATCCCTCAGAGTTCCAAACGTTATCACGATTTTTCAGTTCTCTGAGCATTTCATCATACCCCAGACCATACATCACCTTAGCAGAGAGGTCTTTTTCTTTGTAAGAGTACTTTGAAGCGTCGTACTCAAGCTTATTTTTTACGTTTATCACCTTGCCGCTGCTGTCCTTATCGGCGTAATCTTTGGCAATGCCGCTCACATCGTCGCTGAATTCGACGATCATAACGCCGCCTTTGCCGCCTGCTGTATAATCATATTCATAAATCTCAGACACCGCGTTGTAAACAGGTTCTTGGATATATCCCTGCTTCTGCATATCGTCAAGCGCGCCGCCCACAAGCTCTTTGCGGGTATCTATATCGGCTTTGTCAAATTCGTCGGTAGACATTACCTCGTTCAGCGCCTCGCCTACCGTCTGCTGAGCCGTAACAAGTTCGGCTGCGGCGTCGGCGTTCGCAATGGCAGTTTCGGGCATATTGCTCGATGTAGAGCGGTAGATGTATATTACCGCCGCTACTGAAACTACGGCCGCTATGGGGAGGAGTGGAAGGAATGAGCGGCGGTGCTTTGGAGGAACAGGCGCAGGAATAGGCGGTACAGGCTTCGGATTCGGCTTAGATTTAGGCTCACCCTGCCTTACATATCCGCATACGGGGCAGATCATTTCAGCCGAGCCAAGTTTCTTTCCGCAATTCGGGCAATGGTCATCAGCGCTCACCTTAGCTTTTGGAACGTAGGCTGCATTTTTAGCTCCGCATACCGGGCATATCTGTTTTTTATTCTGATACACCTTTCCGCAATTACGGCAGATCACCTTCTCAGATCCGCTTTGCTGTTTTTGAACATTAGAATTAACCGCCGCGCTTCCGCAAACTGGGCATATATTACTTCCATTAAGTATTTTTCCGCATTTTGCGCATCTGTTTGGCATATTACGATACTCCTTTTATTGTATATCTAGAGAAACAATCCGTTGGAAAATGCAACGACCAAAGCTATTATCAAACAAATCAAGAACAGCGCAAGCCAAAAGCCTTCGGAAGATGTGTCCTTGTGCTCCTCAGGAAGCGGAACAGGTGTGGGCGCAGGCTTCGGCTTTGGAGTAGGCTCATCTTTAGGTTTCGGCTTTGGCTTTGGCTTAGGTTTAGACTTGGGTTTAGGCTTGGGTTTATATTCATCTATCTTGATGTTATCCATAATGTACTTTTTTCTTACAGGTATGCTTTGCTCGTATTCGCACCACGAGCATACGGGTTTGCCCGAGTAATACATATGCATTGGATTCTCGCTGCATTTTTTCAGCGAGCCTGCCAAACACATCATTGCGTCATACCACTCGTAAGCAGAGGGTCGCTGAGATGCGTCTGCCACAAAAGCGCGCGCAAAAAGCTTTTGTATCTTTTCCGGAAATATGGATATAAACGGCGAGCGTATCGTTACCAGCAGATTTCCATTATGATTCGTATCGCTGAAATATGCGCAGTAGCCGTTTGCAATATTCATCTCCGGCTGAAACTGACTTCCCGAAACGCTTACAGCAGTGCAGGCAAAAGGATGAACGCCATTCATCAAAAGTCTGAATATGATTATCGCAAGAGCAAAATTATCGGTAGATTCACTGAATGATCTCCACGCCTCGCTTTTCTTAAAATCCTTGCCTTGAAGTTCTTTCGGTATATACTCAGGAGTCACAACTGTACATGGCATTATCGCGCCGTTTTGCCGTATATGAAAAGAATCGGTATCGACTATAACTACTTTACAGCTATTCACATCGACTAAAATATTGTTGGGGTTCAGATCGCCGATTATATGCCCACATGCATGAATATTGTAAACAGCCGCCGATATATTTGCAGCTGCAAGAATAAACTTTGACCATACGTTATTTTCGTGGCTCTGGGGCGAATAAAACTCCGCAAGATCGCTGTATCCGCTCTTTTTATCCATTATATAACCGCAAAACTGACCGCCTTTATACAGTATCGCCTTCGGCCACGCACATTCCGGCAGCTTGCTTGAAGATGTCAGAAGCATAGCCTTTATCTTATCATGGCGCGATTCTGTACACTTTTCTTCATGATATATTTTCGCAACAATATCGGGGTGGTTTTTGATCTCATAAATACAGCCCTCGCCGCCTGAAGCCAGAGCAGGCGAGATCAAAGTATAAGAAACGCCGTCATTGCTTTTATATGTCATATCCATGTTTATGCAACAGCTCCTATGTTTTTATTCGGCATACTCCGCTGCGGGCGGTTCGTTATCGGCGTCGTCAGAAGTGCTTATGTCGTCGCTCTGAGGTTCATCAACAGTACTATCAGTAACTACTACATCTTCGCCAGCTATCTGCACTTTGCTGATTATATCCTCAGGTATTTTTGAAATAATGTTTGTAACGGCAGGCTGAGAACTTAAATCGTCCGTTTTTTCAGTTTTCTTTTTTTCCTTTTTGGAGTCAGCAGCAGAGAATGAACTGCCAGACTCCGCTTTTTTCTCGTGACCGCTTTTTTTTTCTGAGCCGAATACCAAAAGCAATATTGCCGCAATAAGAATCAGAATTAAGATAGATTCAACGAACAAAGCCTTCATCAGCTTATCTGCAAGCTTTTTATTCTTCGCCTTCTCTTCTGCAAGCTTTCTTTGGCAGTCATCTATCTGCGCTCGATAGTTTTCTGATACACCAGCGCTCTTTTGCGGAGTGACATGGGGTCTGACAGAAGAAGTGTTATACTCCCTATCCATTATCTCATACTGCTTTCTTTTTAAAGCTTTCCAATCAGGCTCGCGGTAGTATTCTTCGTCTTTTAGCTTCGGAACTACCTTAGTGTTTATCACGCCGACAATCGTTTTATCATCGGTAACACCCGGTATGCCGTTGCCGGAAATAAAGGCAGAAATGCTCTCTTGCAATTTTCTGAAATCTTCGGGATCATTCGCTTTCAAAACATTTCTGTCCATAAAGCGCCTTATGAAAGGCACATATATCTTTTGTTTTTCATTTGCAAGAAGCGGCGAGCATACAATATCATATATGCCGTCGGTCATCATCGTAAATGCGCAGATCGGCAGGTCTGCTTTGCCGAAAGTCCAGTATCCCTCGCCGCAAAGCAAAGGAAACGTTTCGTTAAATTCCTCGCCTTTCATAACGTCGGTCACGCATATGTAATCGCCGTCATATGTCAGCGCAACAATACCGCCGTCGCCGCATTGTCCGTAATACAGATCTTTGCCGTTATATATAGCGACAGTAAGAGTGGTATTATACATCTTTGGATCGTCATTTTGATTTTTTGCATACGTTATAACGGTTCTATATGCAAACTGAAATGCTTCATGAAGAGCATTGATATAAAGATCAGCCTTTTTCGAGGGCTTTATCCTTCCGCTTATATGATCTAATACCGTTTTTACAGCTATCTGCGAGCCAATATCTGACTTTTCAGCACTGCCGAGTCCGTCAGCTATCGCGGCTATTATCATGTCTTCGTTTGTCTGCACAACGTCTGAATAGTCCTGACAAACTCCATCAGACTTTGCGAGATGTGATTTACCGATCGCCGAGATCTTAAAAAAGCCTAACAATGACTGCCACCTGCTTTCAATAATTATATTTTTGCTCTAAAAATTAGTTCAGCGGGATACGGAACATACTTGATGGAATATCAACATCTACCGAAGGAGTACCTTCCTTACTATTGATAACAGGAGTAATGCTGGCAGATACGAATTTGAAAAGCCCTACGAAATCGCAGTCTTTCAGACCGAAAATGCTGTTAGGGTCAAAGATCTCCTGCATAACAGAATAATTGCAGCCCTCTACGCCTATGCAGTAGGAAACAAGCTTTCTGTTTTCTTCCATCCATTGCAGTCTTTCGGCGGCTTCTTTATAGCCATCAGTAGGCTGACCGTCGGTAATGCAGAAAAGCCACGGGCGGAAATAGGGCGTTCCCGACGCCACATATGCTTTCTTTCTGCGGGTGATCATATCCATAGCGGTATCGAGCGCTTCGCCCATTTTAGTTTGTCCGTATGCTTCAAGGTTTGGCGTTATCATTTGAGAAATAGGAGTAAAATCCTGAATAACTTGTACTTTGCTGTCGAAAGAGATCAAAGCAATATCTATGCAAGCCTGCGCCATTGTGGAATTATCCCGAATAGTCTGCTCCTTAAAAATTTTCAGCCCCATGTTAAGCTGGTCGATAGCGTTATGCAGAGTCATCGAGCCGGAAGTATCGAGCACAAAAATGCAAGCAAGATGCTTTTCAGTATCGCTGAATATCGGCGTAGTATTAAAATCCTCCTGATTTATAAAATCACCGTTAAATTCTTTCTGTTGAAGCATAATTATTCCTCCTGTGTTTTAATTTGTACTGAATGAATCAAGTATTTCTTTAAATTCATCAATTGAAACCATGTCTATTTCATTTGGGAGATCATTCGCCTTGTCTGAAAGACTAAGCGTATTCGTCACCATTATCGTATGTAATAATCCGTCACTAACCGAATAAGCTTTATAACCTGTTACATACGATTTTGTTTCATTGTTGTTTTCATAATCTCTGCTATCTTTTGCAATCAAAAAGGTTGTACCGTTTTTATTTGTATATTCACCAACAAACTCTTGTATATCGTAAGCCTTGCCACTATAATTTTCTCCATAAAGAGAATTTTCAAATTTACTGCTTTCCAGATCATATGCTAATGACGCTTCAAGTTCTTCATTTGTTAAACTAATAACCTCGGCATCATATTCAAATGTCATATCATCACTATGATTACTTAAACTGAGCGATTCATAATAAAACAGCGGAGATGAAATATGCGCTGCAAACGGATTGTTATTATCCGAACTATAAGTCACAGTTATAGTACTTCCTTGGTCACTAAATGCATAATTATTTTTAAAGATATTTAACCCACAGTCACTAACAAGATCTCTAAGTGATTGCTGAGCATTATTATCGTTATCAAATGCATAAATTGATATTGAATCTCCATCGCTAATATCTGATATATCTTTGGTCTTATAGGTTTCTGAATCACTAATTATAACTTCATCATAAGTTTTACAGAAATCAACTATTTTATCAAACGGCAAAGTAGTTATTTGCGAATAAGTTCCTAAATCATATTCGCCATCTGATGTCGTTATAACTATGGAATCACTATTATTCTCTGATATACCATGCTCTTCTGAACTATCAAATAACTTTTCACTTTTTAAATCAAAATCTTCCGTATAGTTTGTTTTAGAATCATTTTCATTCAAATAAACAGAATCTGATATGGATACCGTTTCATTTGATTCATCAGTTGAAACATTTTCGTGATTCTTTTCCATCGCCCAAACAATAGTACCGGCGCATATCACAACAGCCGCGCAAGCCGCAGCTATTATCACCTTGCTGGTCTTTTTAGGCTTTTGCGGTGCAGCATCTGCTCTATCCGACATTTCATAGCCACATTCAGGGCACTTTGAAAAGTTGTATTCAAATTCGCAATTACATCTTGGGCATTTCATTTTACGTTCTCCTTTTACTGTCTTTCAAAGACAACTTGCGTAGCTAAACCGCCGATCTTCTCCAGCACCAGCTTCTTTCTCGTGACCTTAACGATCCGGAATGAATCTTCATCATCATAATCTTTAGAACTGATAGTAAGAATATCATCATCGATGGTGTATGTTCCTATCTGATCGTCTATCCTAAGCTTATTGTTGCTTTTGAATTCCCATTCAGTTCTGTCATCTTCATCAAGCTCTACATACTCGTTGTCATTATAACCGCCGACCAGCTCCCATGTACCGACTATTGTATCGCTTTTATCGTCGCTGTCTTTCTCTGTATCTTTATTAGAAACAATAGCGATCACCAATATGACCACAACAAGCAAAACTGCCGCTATGGCTATATACATTTTGTATCTGCTCAATATCAAGACCACTGAATTAGTATTCTGCACACCTCTCTGCTCATTTCCGCAGGCAGCGCAAAATCTTGCATTCAGAGGTACAACGCTTCCGCATTTTGGACAAAAATGCATTTCAGCTTGAGGTCTTAGCGGAGTAAGCGGCGGCTCTTGCATAGTGTGTGTTTGTTCCGGCACAGCATTTCCGCATACAGGACAAAACTTTGTGCCTTCCTCTAAGTTTTTGCCGCAATTACTACATCTCATTTTTCGGTCAACCCTCTTTACTGTTTTTCAAATACTTTTTGCCTGCCTGAATATTTTGTATCTTCTAATACAAGTTTTTTATGTGACAATTTTATTATCCTATAATTCTTTGTATCGTAGCCGTTTTGAAAGCCGTTGTATTCATCGTTCTTTATTGTAAGAATATCATCGTCGATAGAGTATGTCTTGCCGTCACCGCCGATAAGCAATTTATTATTGCTCTTGAATTCCCACTCCTTTGGAGAATCCTTTTCATTATATTCGCCATCATCATCATACCAGCCGACTTCTTCCCATGTGCCTTGTATTTTCTTTTCCATAGGTCGCAGTGCGTTGACTATCATTATAACGATAACTACAACTACGGCAAGGGCGATAAGCTTTAAAAATCCGCCTGAACCCGTTTCCGCAACAAACTCCGGCACCGAAGCAGGATCAGGAGCGGGTGCTGTTTTAGGAGTACTTTTCGGCTTTGGCGCATGGCCTGATCTTAATGCAGGATCTATGGTTTTCTTCGGTTTGGGCATATTATCCTGCGTCTGCACTTTACGGGTACTGCTCTGCCCTTGAACAGCGCTTCCGCATACAGGGCAGACCGTTGTGCCGGCGCTTAGATTTTTACCGCAGTTATTACATCTCACTTTTTATCACCTCTTCACCCTAACATCCCCCGTGAGCCGAACCAACTTTATCTCAGTGAAATTATACCTTTCCGCCGCCTTGTCCATCACCGCGGATACTCGGCGCAGTATATCCTCAGCTTCCGCTACATTGCGCACCGCTGAGGATATGCGTCCCTCTATGCCGTACCGCTGCTTTATCTGCCAGTCAAGGCTGCCGCTCGTGAAGTTTAATGAGCCGCGAACAGAGCTTAGCCTGCTGCCTGCATTCTTTACGTTCGCCGATGCAGATACAACATTGCCTATGTTTATCTTTATCCTGCCCATTTTCTTCGCCTCCTTCTTTGCCGCCATATCTGCCTCTTATCTGCGTGCGCCGCAATTCGGGCAAAATGAAAGCGAAGCGTCGTACTCGTTAGCACAGTTTTTGCAGAATATCACATTGCGGTTCTGCGGCTGAGGGATCTCGCCCTGCGCAGTGGGCGCTGCAGGGCTGAAATCTCTGTACTTTTTCATTGTGCTCAGCGTGATCTCTACGTCTGAGAGCTTCTTTAATACGATTATCACAAGCACCAGCGAAGCAATCGCCACCGCCGCTGCTACAAACAGCAGAATGTATATTATTGTAAATTCAGGATACCACATCGTTTTTTTCCTTTCCGGGCGTGCGCCCTGCTATTGTTTGCCTTAAAGCTTCTTTTTTCTGAAGAATACGAAAAGCATTACTATCGCCGCTATCAGCACTATTGCGCCGATTATCGTTCCGATGAAGAGCGGCGTGTTGTTGTACCAGCGTACAAATGCGTTCGAGGATACGAGGAAGTTTGAGATCTTCATCTGCGCTTTGTTTCCTGCTGAGTCGGTCGCCGTTATCGAAATGTTCTGGCGCTTAGTGCTCTCGGGTACTTTCAGATCAAAGGTGTCGCCCTGTATATCGCAGTCTATTTTCTTGCCGTTCAGCATTACCTCAGCCGTGTCTAGCACGAGGTTGTCGCTTATCTCTATCTTTACGTTCTTTACTTCGTCGCTGTACGTTTCATCTGATTTGATGTCTACGGGCACGATTATCGGCGCGGTCTTGTCGATACCGAAAGCTATCTCAGCGTTGTTCTTTTCCTCAGCCGTGTCGTTTTCGTTATCCGCCTTGTCGTTTGAGAATATGGATACACCGTAGCTGCCGTCGTTCTTGAACTGCGAAGCCTTTACCGTGTAGGTGTAAACGCTCCATTCGCCGTTGCCGCCTTCGTGACCCAGCGTGTAACCGCTGTCCTTTGCAAGATCTGAGGGCGAGCCGTTCTTTATTACTTTTACGTTGATGCTGCTGTCAACAAGCTCGTCAACGTTGGTTTCTTTCACGATAACGTTTCTTTCCTCGTTGATGTATTTGCCCAGTATCTCTTTAGTAGAATCGTCGATGGTGTATACCGACCCGAAACGGTTCGCCGAGAAGCTTATAGCTCCCGAAGCCGTGTTGCCCGCAAGGTCGGTAACGCTTACGGAAAGCGTATAAATATCGTCGATCTCTTTTTTCTTCTCAAAGTTTTCAAAGGTGTATACCTGTCCGCCCTTTGTCTTGCCAAAGTTGCCGGGGTACTCAACCTCGCCGTTGTTAGCGCCGCTGAGCGAGATCTGCACCGTGCTGTCATCGTAATTCGTATCAGTCATGGTGATTATCGGGGCTACTTCGCCGTTGTTTGCGGACTTATCCTTTACGCCTGTGAACACTATCTGCGGAGCGGTCTTGTCGATTGTGAAGCTGTCCTTTTCGTACTTCGCGCTTTCGTTGCCCGCTTTGTCCTTTACGCTTATCGCGAACGAATAAAGCGCTTCGTCGGTGTACTTGATGGTAGCGGTGTACTTGTCGCCCGACTGCTTCCACTTAGAAGCTTCGGGGAACTTCACCTTTGCGCCGCCATTGGTCGCCGTACCGGTTATACTTACTCTCGACTCCTGGAAATTGTGCTCGGTAACGGTTATGGTAGCCGTTCTGTCGGCTGAGAAACAGTCGGTGGCGTCCTCGTCTGAGCTGCTGTATGAAACGCTGATAACAGGGAGCGTTTTATCTACCGTAAAGTCGGGCGTTTTCGCCTCGTTAGATCTGTTACCCGCTCTGTCAAAGCAGTACGCCGAGAATTTGTAGTCGCCGTCTGCCGAGAATGTAACGGTAGTGGTGTGCTTCATGCTGTCGCCCTCACCGCTGGATGTCCATGAACCTGCCGAGGGTACGGAATAATCAGTATTCGAGATATTCAGCACAAGGTCTGAGCCGGAGAAGTTTCTGTCGGTAACTGTAATAGTCGCCGTGCGGTTCTTGTTGTAAAAATCCTTGTTATCCGAGTCGGGCTGGGTGTTGTCCCAAGTTATCTCTATGCTCGGCTTTGTAGTGTCGATGCTGAAAGAATCCTCGGAATGGCTGGTGTTTCCGCAGCGGTCGGTAAATTCTACCACTACAGGGATATTGTTTATGTTCTCGCTTACAGTCACGGTCTTTTCCATCTTGTAGATGAGGTTGTCCTGACTTTCGAGCACTTTCCAGCCGCCGTACTCTGCTTCGCCGATGCTGTTGGGTATCGAAGTGCCTATCTGGCTTCCGTTTATGGTGCAGTTTATATCTCTGATACCCGAGTTCATATCGCTTACGGTGATGGTCACGGGAACCGAGCCTGCGTAAAGCGGATCGCCGCTGTTCGTGGTCGAAACAGGTGAGGGTCTTGAGATCGCGATGTGCGCGCCCTCGTTCTCATGCTGCTGCTGAGTTTCAACTACCGTGCCGTTCGGGGTCTTGTAGTTTACTTCGTTGTTGCCAGCGTTATCGGTAGCGTATGCCGAGATCTGTCCCTTAAAGCCCGCTTTTACGGTGATGTCTATATATCCATCCTTGTTTGCCGGTGCAGAGCCGCCCTCGGGGTGATCTTTATCGTTGATATTTTCCAGCTTGTAGTAGATGAAATTTACGCCCGAGCCGCTGTCCTCAGCCTTTATCCTTACAGTAGCGTCCTCCTTGAAATAGTAGCCGTAAAGCGTGGGGATAACGCCGTTGAAAGGCGTATGACCGTCCTCATAGCCGTCCTTATATCCATTCGTGATAAATTCAAAATCAGTTATCTCGGCAGGCTTGGTGTCCTTATATACAGTGTGGGTCGAAACGCTTTCATTTCCTGCATTGTCCAAAGCCTTGACCTTGAACGTATACTCGCCGTCCTCGTCGGTCTTAGCGATATTTTCAGTATAGCTCTTTTCGACCTTTGCGACCTTGCCGTTTGCTTCAGCGTATTCTTTTGCTTTGAACGCCTTTGCATTGTCGTCAGCCTTGCCCTTGAAAAGCTCAACGTTCACCGAATTGATGCCGGAATTCTTATCCTTAACGGTAGTTTTCATTTCAACATCGCTGTTGTACCAGTTGCCGCCCTTGTCAGTATTTTCATTTGCATTCCCATATGCTTCAGGCAGATCAACAGTTATCTCAGGCTTGATGTTCTCTATCATGAGATCGCCGTTCTCAGGAGCAAGTTGTTCTGATTCATTTTCAACATTATCATAAGCCACAAATGTCAGACCACTGTTGAGATATACCTTCTCGTCTTTTATCTGCTCTTCGGGAAGTGTGAAAACAGCCACGCCTTCATCATTCACACCCGCAGTTTTTTCAATTGATTTTCCTTTAGTATCGGTGTACGTCATTTTAACGTATTTGATACCCGAAGAAGCGTTTTCGTCTTTTACAGATACAGTTACATCAACTGTGTTATTGAAGAAATATCCGAACGAGAGCGCGTTTATTGCTTTCTTGATCGTATTCTCATTTGGAGCAATGTTAATATCCTCTATGACAGGTTTTGTTTTATCAATCCAGAATGTATATGACGCTACTTTTTCGGTGTCGCTAACTACATTTTTAACGCGTATAGTTACGGTATTTTCGCCGTCTTTCAAACAGCCGCTGTTTACCAAAGCATCGGCGGAAAGCGTAAGCTCATGATGTTCGCCCCGCTCGTTTTCTTTACAAGCAGTATTAAAGTCCTTAAGGAATTTGTCCCACTTTTCATTCTCTGTGTTGCCAACTTTACCCTTGATCGGAGTATTATTTATATCTATTGAAACTTCTTCGATATAGAATTTATCATCTTTCCAACTAAAGGTGCAGAAGGTGAAGCCGGTTTCTTTGTCATTATACCATTTTTCAGCAGAATTAGGTTTAATTCCAACACTCAAAGTGCTGTTTGACGAAATTATAAAATTAGTATATGTTTTTCCGCTATTTTCAAACTCAAGCAAAGTATTTTTGCAAACATTGCCTGCATTGTCCTGAGCAACTGCATAGAAATTGCAGTGGTCGTAATTATATTTATCAAAAAGTTTAGGTTCAACTGTAAACGCTGCCGATTCATTATAATCAACAGTACCAATAGCTATTTCTGTGCCATTGTCCGAACCGCCGACAAGCTCCGCGGTAAGAGCAATTTCCTTGATACCGCTCGAAGGCTCAGCGTCGCTTGCTTTAACATTTATAGTTACAGCCTCGCTTGACTGGATAAAGTCATCGCAGTAAGCAATTGAATCGTTGGCGTTGACACTGGTTACGCTTGCGACATCTATTGTCGGAGCTTTTCTGTCTATACCTACTGTAACATTTTTTGAATTAGAGTTGCCGGTATAGTCCGTTGCCGTTATCGTGTAGGTCTTATCCTGCTCATCAGATGTTACAAATGTCCACTTATCGCCATCAGGGGTCATAGGCTCGACAATATCGTTTTCACCATTGCCCTTTATCGTCACCGACTCGGGCTTAACGCCGCTGCCGCCGGCGTTGTCCGTTATAGTAGCTGTGATGGTGACATTTTGCTCGCTAGTCCAGTCATTATCAGGCTCTCTTCTAGCTTCTATGGTCGGCGCATCGCCGTCATAAACGATCTTTATCGGCTTTGCAAGCTCATAATTATGCCACTGGTGGTCATAGTACAGCGAGATGGTTTTTATCTCCGTGCCGCTTTCTATGGTCACGTCTTTAGAATTTCTATCGCTAAGCTTTTTATTTACAGCAATGCCGTAAACCTCATCGTCGCTGTCATCTCTGCTGTAAGAAAATTTCGCTCTGTTATTTTCATCGGCTGGCAGATAGTATGTATTGTCAGCCTCATCTTTGCGACCCTTTTTAACAAGCTCTTCCAGATTACTGGATACGCCCGCGGGTATTTCAGCCTCGGTCTTAGTTTCATCGTCCGCATAGCGAACTTCTACCGTAAAATCATACGTTACATTTTCCAGTGTAAGAGTGTAGCCATTAGATGACTTATCATTTTCCGTATACTCCAGCGGCTCTTCGATGGCATTTTCTTCGTCTGTGCCGGTTTCATCGTTGTGAACTATCTCGGTGTATTTCTTAGTTACGCTCGCGATGTGCTTTCCGCTATCGGGAGTGATCTCCAGCACGGGTGACGCGTCATAATCAACGGTCAGCGTGCTCGCGGCGGTGCTGCCATTAACGCTGCCGCCCTCGCCATTGTCGATAGCGATGTCAAACTCATCTATAACGAAGCTGACTTCTACCGTAACATTATTTTTGATTTTGTCGATTTTATGTTCAAAAGTTTTTGGCGAATTCTTTTCCGCTCTGTCGTCAGCAGAGATCCGGTCAGCGCCGTCCACCTTAAACTCATCGATATGGTAATTGCTGCCTGCTTCTGCTTTCAGCGTTACGGAAGAGCCTGCTTCCTCCGACTTATCGCCGCTTTTTATCTCTACCCAGCCGCTCGCGGCATCGTCGCTCTCCTGCTTCAAAAGCTTGCCGTTTTCGCCGATGACATACGTCACCGTGTATATCTTTTTCTGAAACTCTACCTCTATCTCGGTGTTATCGCAAATGCCCGAAAGTTCTGCCGTGTACTCGCTCTTGCCCTCAGCGTCCGCTATCTCGCTGCCGCCGATCTTGAGCGACTTTATAGCGTATGTATCATCGGCATTCACGTTCACGCGCACCCTGCTCGCAGCGTTCACCGAAATGGTATCGTCAGCAATATCGTCCTCCTCTATCGGCTGATATTCGCCCTTATCGTCCTTCAGGTCAAAAGTTATTCCGCCGCCTGTGCCGTTTACCGCGCGCTTTAGCGAATATGTGGCAAACTCCAGCGTGTAATCGTCATTCTCGGTATCTGCCGAAACGTTTTTCACTACTGTTTTAAATTCGTATTCCTTGCCCGCCGATACTGATAAGCTGTAATCATATCCGCCGTAGACCTCGTAGCTGTAACCGCCGTCATTGCCGATAGTTACCTTTTCAGGCTCGTCCGCATTGCCGTGGCCGTAGCCCCAGTAGCTCATCAGCGGCGATACGCTGTTATCCAGCTTATCGAGATCTTTCAGCTCCACCTTGCCCGAAACAGTGTATTTCGGCAAAGCCTCTATCACCGCCGACCAGCTGTCGCCGTCGACGGTTATGGTGCTGCTCTCCAGCTCCTTAAAGCCGTAAACGCCTGTGAAATCAAACGTCCCGTTATACTCAGCGCCGCTTTCGGCAAAGTTTTCAAATACCGCTTTGCCGTCCTCAGAGGTGCTCTCCGCCTTTACATTCGGGTCGGCGGCGGAGGTAAGAGTTACCTTTACGCCGTCAACGTCCTGCAAGTCGCCGTTTGAATTTGTAAATTTTACTGTGTAAGCGGCAAGGCTCTCCGCCGAAGCGGAAATAAACGCTTGGTCGAACGAAAAAGCGCTCATCGCAAATATAGCCGCCATAGTTCCCGCAGCAGCCCTAGAAGCCGTCGTTTTCGCTGAATAACTCATATATCATCAACTTCCCTTTCCTTTTCAGCGAGATCTCTCTTGCCGAATTTTTTCATATCTTTTATTTCAGAATAATATCTAAAGCACTTTCCTCTGAAGATAAATATGCACCTCAGCGAAAGCACTAAAAGTGACAAAACTACAAACTGCGCCGCATTCGCGCCGATATTTGCCGCCGACATCACGATGAAAGCCGCCAGCAGTACCGCAAACGCTATGCACGCCGCTGTAAAAGCCTTGTTCTTTTTTGGCTTTTCCGCAGCGCCTATGCTTTTTCGGCATATCCCGAAGAGTATCTGCTCCGCCGCAAGCCCCGCCCAAAATATTATCGGCACGGCAAACCGCATGGCATTTTCCCAGCTTTTCGAGATCTCTTCCAGCGGTATCAGCACTATCGCGGCTGAAGAGATCACCGTGCAGACGAGCGCGCTTTTAAAAAGCTTCATTTACGCGATCACCTCTTCGGTATGTACTTCCTTTACAGACCTCGTTATCACGAAACCGCCGTCGGCATCGTCGCCGGTGCTTGTAAATATCTCGGTAAAGCCCTGCCCCCCGTCGGTCGGTTTTGAAAGCTCAGAAGTTATATCGTCCGGCTCTCTCAAAAGATCGGTAGGCTGCTCGTCCTCATCATACAGATTTTCATTCAGCACGCCTGTAAGCTGTTCGCTGTCTTCTCTAAGCACGCTGGTAAGCTGCTCGCCATCGTCTTGCTGCGAATTGTCAGTAAGAACGCCCGTTGGCTGTTCATCATCGACGTACTCAGCATTTACACCCGCCGATCCTATCTTGCCGATATGCGCAGTACCGCGCGGCATATCCTCATACGCCGCGGCCTCCTCAACAGCATCGCCTATATGCGAAGTTTGAGGATAACTGCTTATCTCCGCGCCCTCATTCATATACGCCGAGGTAGGCGGAGCTTCAAAATTCGGCTCGTCGCGGCGCTCTCTTCTTATGTTCGGCCTTTCAGGCTCGCCGCTCTTCATGTTTTTCGTGTAGATATTTTGCAGGTTGAAAGAGCCGCTCGTTTCCGTAGTACCGCCCTCAAAAGCCACGAATTTCGGAACGGGGTTAGCAGCTTCCTCGCGCATACGCTTTAGTTCCTTAGCATAATTTCTGCCCGAAAGCTCGCCGATTATATCGGGGATCTTTAAAGCGAAAAATACTATTATCGCCGCCGCGAGCAGCAGTCCCGCCATCACGAACAGCACTATCGCGATAATAAACCATGTTTCAGCACTCATAATCTTCCGTTACTCCCCATCTCTGTATGCGCTGTCTATCGACTGCCGCACGGTCTGCTTTCTGCCGATAAGCTGCGCTTTCAGCTCGTCCGTCTTGTCAGAATTGGTATTCAGCGCTTCCAGCTTTTCGCATACTGTATCGTACACCGCCAGCATATCGTCTTGCTTTATGCCGTCTGCCTTGAATTTTCTCGAGTAATTCTCTATCGAGTTCATTATCAGTCGGTAAAGCTCCAGCTGAACTATCTCCTGATCTTCACCGTTCACCTGCTCCGCCATAGACCGCAGGTTTTCCCAGTAGGGCGCGTACTTGCCCTTGTCGGAAGCTTCCTCGATGTCTAGCGTGATGTCGCGGTTGAAAATGCCTATGTCGCGGTAGATGAGCGATATTTTGTATTCATCGCCGTTTTTATCGCCGTACTGCACCACGTCGTTGAACCACTCTACCGCCGCTTTCATTCGCGTTATCTGATTATCCGAGTCGTCGGTCTTGCCGTAGCCGTAGTAGTACCAGTAAAGCTTGCCCGTTTCGTAAGCCACCTTCCAGTAATCGCTCTGCTTTTTCAGCTCTACGAGGTTACTGTTTATGCAGCTTTTGAACTGCTGCTCTTCATCGGTACTGAAATCGGCGTCTTCTTTGTAAGCCTCGATCATGTTTATGTATGGCTCGATATTCATAGGTTTTATGTCTATCGCCTTTTCGTAATACCCTATCTTATTTTCCACCAGCGCTTCATTTTTCGCACGGGTCATGTTCTGCTCATAGTCGAGGTTATTGGTGTGCGTCCTCATACCCAAACTGCCGAAGCCCAGCCCCAGCGATAATATCGAGCAGGCGAAAAGCGCTGCGAATACTCCCAACTTCTTTTTCTGCGATCTGCGGTATTCGTTGCCCCACTGTTTGTAGTGGTCGAGGGCGTACATCAGCTCTGCGCAGGACTGATACCTGTTCTCCCTCTCGCGCTGAGTGCATTTGGTAAGTATCTCGTCAAAACCCACTGAGAGCTGTGGGTCCCAGCTTCTTATCGGCTTGAAATTTTCCACGAATGTATGCCCCGTTACCAAATGGTAAAGCGTAGCGCCAAGGCAGTAAATATCGGTGCGCGCATCGGTCTGACCCATCTCGCCGAACTGCTCGGGGGCGGCATATTCCTTTGTGCCCATGCACTCGGTGTCGCCGGTTTTGTTTTCCTTATACTCGCGCGCTATTCCGAAATCGAAAAGCTTTATCCTGCCGTAGGGGTGGTCTTTATCCGAATGGTCGGTCTGTAGCATTATGTTCGCAGGTTTCATATCACGGTAGATTATCGGCTTTTCGCGCGTGTGCAGGTAGTCGAGCACGTTGCAGAGCTGCTTTGCCCAGTCGATGACCGCGTCCTCGGGCTGCGCGCCCTTTTCTTTTATCACACGGCTCAGCGGGACGCCTTCTATGTAGTCCATTACAACGCATATCACCTTGCCGTTGTCGATAATATCTACGATTCTCGGCAGAGCGGGGTGGTCAAGCTTTTTCAGCATATTCGCTTCGCCGATGGCGCTTTGAACTACTATTTTGTTGTTCCTATCCCTAGCATTTTTCTCGACTTCTTTTACCGCCCACTGTTTATTAAGGCGTATATCTCTTGCGAGGTATACTTTGGACATTCCGCCCTTTCCTATCTCAGTAAGTATCTCGTATTTTCCGTCGAGTATCTCGCCCATTGAAGCCATAGTGTATTTTACCCTTCTTGATGTATCATATAGTATTTACCAGCAGCGCTGTTATGTTGTCGCTCTCGCGCCGCGTCATATTCAGCTCTATCAGCTTTGTAAGCCCCTCGCGCATTTTATCCTCTGAAATGCAGAAACGCGGAGAGAGAAGCCCGCGCATCTCATCTTCGCTGATCTTGTGTCTGAAACCGTCAGAGCATAAAAGGTAGCTTTCTCCCGCCTTTGCTTCGCTTATCAAAAACTGCGGCAGAGTTTTCTCCGTAGCTCCCACGCACTGCAAAAGCACATTTTTGCGCGGGTCGTTCTCCGCCTCTTCGGGCGTCATTCTGCCTGCGGCTATCTCCCTCGCCACGAATGTCTGGTCTTCGGTAAGCTGAGTTATCTCGCTGTCGGTCATTCGGTAAAGTCTGCTGTCGCCGACGTGCGCCATAGCAAGCCTGCCGTCGGGAAATATTATCATAACCGTTACCGTAGAGCCCAACTGCATCGAGTATTTTTTGCCGTAGCTGAGTATCCGCTCGTTTTCCCTGCATATAAGCTCGTACCATGAGTTCAGCGCTTCTTCGGCAGGGTCGCTCTTTCTCAATATCTCCGGAAGTTCATCGGCGAACCAGCTTTCCAGCGCCTCGATTATCGTCTTGCTGGCAAGCTCGCCTTTTATAAGTCCGCCCATTCCGTCGCAGACCGCCGCCATTATTGCATCGCCCTGCGGCGTGCTCGCTTCCGATATGCAAAGGCTGTCCTGATTGGTCTTTTTTCTTATTCCTACATCGGTAGAGTATGCAAATCTGAATTTCATCTTCGCTCTCCTCACCTGATCTCAAATTTATAGTTTTCGTCGGCAATGGTAACGGTGCTGCCGTCAGTTATCTCAGCGGGCAGGTTCGGCGTTATCTTTTTGCCGTTTATAAACGTGCCGTTAGTAGAGCCGAGGTCGTAAACGTAAAAACCCCCGCCCTCATTCACTATTTTCAGATGTCGGCGGCTGACAGCCGTGTTGTCCGTAATGCGGTAATCGTTAGTCTTGCTGTGACCCACGGTAAATTCCTGCTTGTCTACGCAGATCTCCTCGCCGGTGCTTTTTCTTACAAGGTACGCCGCAGTGATTTCTGCCGCCGTATTTTTCTTGAGCAAGGTCGTTCCCATCTCTTCATCGTCAAGATCAGGCTCTTGCTGCGGCATCGGCGCTATTCCCTGCTGATAATTCGGGTCTATATCGGGATTTACAAGTATAGTCCGCGAATTTACCGTAGGTCTTATCGAAACGGGCACAACGGTGCGGTTCTTGGTCTGCTTTGGCTGAGATTCAGGCTGAGGAGTCGGCTGCGGAACATTCTGCGGCTGAGGGGTTATCTTCTGTTTCTGCACCGCGCTCTTCTTTTCTGACTTATCGCTGCTGAAATGGTCGGTCGGCGGGATATATGTGCTTCCCGAATCTTTTTCAGCGCAGTTCGTTATCTTATTTCCGCACGAGCCGCAATAGTTTGAGTCGGAAGATATTTTCATTCCGCAGTGCGGGCATACAAGCTGCTTGTTCACAGGCTTCTGCGCGCTGAGAAGCTTTTCGACATACTGCTGAAGCTCATATGTCGAGAAAACCGCTCCTTTATTCAGTATCCTTATGTACTCCTGAATATACGAGCTGTCTTCATTGAGGTCGAAATTGGTGATGTCTATCAGCCCGAGCAGAAAACCGCGCAGGTCAAAATAGCCCTCAAAAAACTGTATCGGAACATAGGTAAAGCTGATGCTGAGCGTGTGCGGGTTCACCATTATGTACTGCGGGCTGAGCAGTATGCCGCTAAGGTCGAAGCAGACCTTCTGCACCTTTTCCTTGTTATCGAGTATCTTCTTTATCATGTCTGCAAATTTTATCTTGTTCACAGGCATTGAAAGATAGGTCGCAAGGTCTACATAACCCGTAACGTCGTAGATCAGCCTGAATTTTGAAGGCTTTTTGATAACGCTCATTTTCAGCAGGCAGTTAGGCTTGTTTTGATTTATCAGGTCTATCTCGTTTTGCTTTAGCTGCTGCCCCTTTTGGCTCGAGATTATTATGCGTGTGCCTTTTGATTTCTTTTCCAGTTTTATTTTGTTCAAATTTAATCATTCCTCTGAGCATTGTAATAAGCGGTGCGGCAGCTTGCCTCTATCTGTTTCGCTTCGGTAAGCTCGCTGTCGGCGGCTTCTATTTCCGCCGTGATAGCCGATATATCTGCATTTTGGGCAGCCAAAGCCGCAAGCTCCTGCGTGAGCAGATCTTTTTTCTCTTCAAGCGTGCGAACGCTGTTCTCGGCGTTATCCAAAGCCCTGCGTGCGCCCGCTATCCGCTCCCTTTTGCGCTGTATCTCTTCCTGACGTATATCCTGCGCCGCCCTTTTTACGTCTGAGCATATGCCTTCCATCTCAGCCGCGGCGCTGTCAAGCTTTTTTATCGCGCTTTCCAGAGCGGCGAGTATGTACTGCGTTTCCCTAGCCGACCAACTGACCGAAATATCGCCGCTGTATGAAACCAGCGCCCTGCGCACCGCACGCAGGCTTTCCGTTTCAAGGGAAATATCGTAAGCGCGCCCGTATGCGTCAGATACGTTTATCCCCATTTCAGATCAGCTCCTCTCAACAAATATTTCGTTAGTGTCGATGGTGTAAACATCGGCGGGGTAAATACCTATCAGCTTTTCCGTTTCTCTGCCATTTTTCATCTGCACGCGGCTGATTATGTAAAATTCGCGGCCGGGTGCGAACTCGCGGTAATAAAGCTGGTTCGTTACCCTGCGGTCGTTCTTCTCACCTTTAAAGGCTACCCAGTGGTCGTCGTTTGAGATATATTTTTCTACCGCAACACGCTTTTTCACCCTAATATTCTCGGGACGAAGCTCGTTTGAATTTTTCTTGTGGCTGAGGAGCGGCAATATACCGCATATCACCACGCACACCAGTACCAGCCCGGCGCTGATTCCCCATATCGCGACCTTAACGTCGTGCGGAGAATTGACCGAGCCGACCAGCATCATTGCTATCACTACACCAAAAACTATAATGAAAAACAACGGTACTTTGGTGTTCATACCACCAGTAATTTCTTTTTTCAAAAATTCCAGATCGATCTTATTCATATGATGCTCCATATATTATGTTATGATTTTTAAATATTACGCCGCAGATGTATTGTGACTATCAGTTACAGTGACTGCCGCATACGCCATATTTTTACCGTCGGAAGTCTTTATCGTGATAAGCGCGTTGCCCGAAGCGACAGCCGTTATCTCTCCTGAACCGTTTACGGTAACAATATCTGGGTCGTCGGAAGAGAACTGAATATCGCTCATCTCATAGCCGTAAGGAAGCTGCTGGATTATGATAGCGGTAGTTTCGCCCGGACCGATTATTGTCTTGAGCTGCATTATATTGAGCTTCTCGCCGTGCGCGATCTCGTTGCTGCTGGTATCCTCGCTGTCAGAGCTGCTCTTAGCCGAGCTGTCATTGCTCTTGCTGTCGGTACTGCTGTCGTCGGCCGAGCTGTCTGCGTCCTTGCCGTCGAAGTCTTTATATTTGAGAGTGCAAAGGTTCGTACCCTCATTGCCCAGCACTACGCCCGACATTACTCCGTTATCGCAATGCACTGTCGCAAATCTCGCATTCTTTTCCGAAAGTATCTCGCCCGAGAAGCTGATCTTTGAACCGAGAAGGTCGCTTGCATATGAGTCAGTGCTGAATTCCACGCCAAGGATAAAGTACAGCGTTACCTCGCTGCAAGAGTCTATGTGCAGTGAAACTGTTCCGCTTCCGTTATACGTTCCGCCTTTCATTCTTGCAAGGTCTTCAATAGCCGAAGCGTCGAACGGGATAGTCAGCCCGACCAGCAGCGGCGTAGCCGTCGGCGGCAAGTCTGTACCGCTCGTTTCTTCTATCAATACCATATCGGGGTCTGCCATATGCAGAACGCCTGTGTATTTTCCGCCTATGCCTACTTTAAGGTCAAAGCCGAGTATCTTCTTTTTGAGTCCCATAACGTAAAGCGCAGGGCCGATCTTCATAGTAGCTTCTACGCTCGCCTGAGCCTTAAAAGCGCGGTCTTTATTAGAGGTATTTATGAGTCTGAGCTTGCCGTTTTTGTAAGAAACGCCCTTGCTGCCGACCTCAGTTATCGTAAGCTCTATCGAGCCGTCTACCTTTATCTCAAAGTTTACATCAAGGCAGACCTTAGCAATGCCCGCGTTATATATATCAAGGCTTGCAATGTGCAGGGTCTTGCGGCTGGCGATAGTTTTTGCGCCGTCGGCGTTTATGTCCTTTACTATGCTCTTTTTTAAGTTTTTGAGGAAATTGGTGTTTCTGTTGTTATCGGGCGCGCCCGTCCACTTTCCGCTTGTTGAAACATCAGCTTTATAGGTCTGGGTCTGCTTATAGTCCACCTTAACTTCCGCCGAGTTGAGCGAAAACCACTTATAGTCTACGTCTGTTGTAACTTTAAAATCGTTCAGTGCAGAACCTGCGCTGAAATTGAAAGCCTGCTTTTTGCTTTCGCTCTCTTTTTTATATTTTACATTTGCCGCTAGGTCAAGCTTTCCGTTCACGCCGTATTTCAGATCAACGCTCCAGCCGTCGCCCATATCGAACGAATGTGAAACGTCAAAGCCGGTGCTCTCAAACATATCCTTCCCGTCGTTTTTATTGGTCAGATCGTCAAGGGTGGGCTGAGCGCTGTTCATCTCTGCCGTTACTTCGGGCGAGATGTTGTTTCCTACCGAGATAACTTCGCCGTTGCCGTCGTACACAACGCAGTTTTCCATGGTAGGCTCCATCGTTTCTTTTAGCTGTATCTCTTCTGCGATGTCGTAAAGGTCGAGATCCTCTTCGGAATTCTCTATCTTTATCTCGCCGTTCTCCTCATACACGTTTTCCGCACGGCAGGCTGTGTCGCCAAGATATGTGCCGTTTGCGGGAAGAACGTAAACGTCGCCGCTCTTTATGCCTAGGTCTTCCTGAGAAACAGTGGAAGTAGTTCCGTCGCCGAGATCCTGCATCGAGGGAATGGAAACTATATTTCCGTTGATGGAATACTGCTCAACGGGGCTGTCGTCAGTGGTAAGGTCAACTACGCCCTCTGAGTACTTCACCTTTTCTACCTTTTCATCGTCGGTGTAAGTATGTCCCGCCCACTTTTCCTGCGCGGTGCTGAGCATCTTTATAGCGTCCTCGGCGCTAATATCTCTGTTTCTCCAGTAAGTTCTGGACTCCACGCCGAAGTTGGCTATGCCGTACTTTATCTTATCCATATCAGAAGCTTTTTCGTCTGTAAATTCGCCCGCGTTTACAAGCGTTACATAAGCTTCGCCCCACGAAAGCGTGTCCTCGGGGTCGAAATCTTCGGAAGCGTCTATAACGTTCCACTCGGTAGCCGTCTGCACGTCGCTGAAATAAGGGCTGTCGCTGCTGATATTCTCAAAATACGGCTCTTCCTCAGTGTAGCCGCTCATGCCGAAAGACTGGTTTATCATGCTGAGCCACTGAGCGTTGGTCAGCTTCTGAATGTCCTTTTTCCCGCAGGCAGCCAGAGATGCCATGGTAGTAAACGAGAGTACTGCAGCAGTAGCCGCCGCCACAAATTTTTTCATAAAAAACCTCCGTCCTATGATCTTTTATTTCGTATGTAAAATATATAATTATCTGATATAAGTCAGTTTTTTTCAAAGCCAGGGCAGCGTTCTTTCGGACGCCGCCCGAGTCAAGAGTTGTTTTGCTTATGATTATTTGAACTGGTCAGCGTAGGTCTGTACGCTCTGTTCGGTCTGCTCGTAAGACTGAGCGGATTTTTCGAGGAATTTTGCGTAGGATTCAACTATTGTCTTATAGCGCTCGAATTCGGGCTGAAGGGCGTTCATGTTAGCGATGATAGCGGTAGCAGCGTCGCTCTTCCATGTAGCGTCGAGGTCTTTCATGGTCTTCATGATGTCCTGAAGCTTCGCGTCCATATTTGTGTTGCAGTTTCTTACCTTAGTAGCAGTATCTAAGAGCACTTGTGTCGAAATCTTGATAGAATCAGCCATTTAAACTTACCTCCCCTTTTTAGTTCAAAAGATTCTTGGCTTCTGTAGTAACAGCGTCCTGAGTATCCTGATATGCCTTAGCAGCGGTCCTCAAAAACTCAGCATAATCGCCCATCAGCTTGTACATCTTCTCAAGGTCGTCCTTAAAGCCCTCGATCTGGCTGATGTAGCTCTGGTTGTCCTTTCCGCTCCAGGTGGAAGCCATGCTCGATGTTTCCTTGTAAAGCGTTTCGTACTGGGTCTTGTAATCTCCGGCCATGCTTTCTATGCTCGCTGCTGCGGTGGTGAGCATTTCCGGTGTTACCTCAATGTTTCTTGCCATTGTGTTTACCTCCTATATTTTTTTGCGCAATGCGCGTTTTTTTGACATTCCGTCACCCAAAAGCGTGAGGTCTGCCGTTTTTATATCAACATCAGTTTTGAGCCGTTTCTTATACGCAGCTCATAAACTGTCTTGTCAATATTCAGTATTGTGCCGTCGTCGCGGTAGCAGATTGCGGTGTTTTTGTCGGGAACGAAAAGTCCCTCTGAGATCTCGTAGACCGCTTTTTTTATCAGGTCGAGAATGATATACATCGGCTGCTCAGACGGTATGAATATATCAAACGTTCTGCCGATAGCCGGAACGTAGATCTCGGTAAGTATCTTTTTCAAAAAGATCATTCCTCCCTTTTCTCGCCGTCGGTCAGCAGTTTGATAAGTACCGGCTTTCCTCTGTTTATCAGATAGCCGTATTCGCCGCCGATCTCTTTATACAGCTCGTTGGTAAGCTTGCTTATCTTAAACAGATACTGGTCTGTTACGCCGTCGCCTACCCAAAGTGCGTCGTATACCGAGATATGCCGCTTATACCACTCGTCGAACGAGAAGTTTGAGAAAGCGGAAGCTTCGTCGAGTATCACAAACTTTATCTTATAGCAGGGTTCGCACTTTTCGATAAGCAGCTTAAACTGCTTCAAAGCTTCCGTTCCCAGCCGCTCAAAGAATTTTTTCACGCCGAATATTATGTATACCCTCTCGTCAAGATCATCTAGCGAGTGCAGATCCATTCCCGCGTCTTTATATGTATTGTTTCGCTTTACCATCTCGGCAAAAAGCTCTTCGGCGAATTCGTCATAGCCGCTGTTTATCTCGTTAACGCCGTCGATATTCGCCTCAGTGCCGAAGCTGCTGTGAGCGTCGATAAAGAACACGCTGCAAACTTTCGAGCACTGCTTTGCAAACTCCGCCGCAAATCCCGAAAGCAGCATAGCATCCGCCGCTGCCGCCGCGAAAAGCACGCGCGTTTGCAGATTCACCGTCATAATATCGAGCGTTTTCTTCGATATTCCGACAGGCAGACTGCGTAGTCCGTCGAGTGCCGCGCTTACCGCTGCGCTGTCAACGGTCTTCGGCAGTATAGGTATAGGCATGGCTCTAAGCTTCGTCTGCTCAGCCTGCTTTTCGCAGAAATCTTTGATATAGTCAAATTCGTCCTCTGCTTCGGTGCAGAAAGCCGTTTGAAATTCGTACAAGCCGCCCGCCCGCACAAGTCCTCTGCCCTTGCAGGCAGTCGGCACAAGTCCATCGGTCTTTCCCAGCACCACTGAATAATCCAGCGTGTCGTTTAGCTGCAATGTCAGCACCTGCTTGAAATTCTGCGCAGTCTTGTAGCGGATACCGTTCACGCTTCCCACCGCCGCGAGAAAGTATATTCCGTACTTTATGCCGTCCCTCGTCAGCAGGTTGAATGTTTCAACAAGCTCTTCGTACTGCTCGGCAAAGGCAGGGAAATTATTCAGCGCCACCAGTATATTCGGCAGCGTGCGCCCCGAATTTTTGCAGTAAGCCTTGAAATCGCCGCCGTATTCTGAGAACATCGTCTTTCTGCGCTCAGTTTCTTTCAGCAGCATTTTCAGTAGATTTATCAGCTTTTCCTCATCAGAGGATAGCACTACTCCGCCGACGTGCGGGGCTTTTTCAAAGGCTTTCAGCGTCTGCGAACCGAAGTCTATGATGTAAATATTAACCTCGTCGGGCGTGTGGTTCTTTATCAATCCGCAGCAGATGGTGGTCATAAGCGTGGTCTTTCCGCTGCCCGCCGCGCCGTAGATAAGGCAGTTGCCCAGCTCTGAGATCGGCAGGGTTAGTATGCTCTGCCGCTGGTTGAAGGGGTCGTCGTACTCGCCTATCACCGGCTCCAGCTTTATGCCGTCTTTGCCGCGGTGATATTTCTTTTCAATGTCGTCGAGGTAGATCTTAGCGGGTATCGGGTTGAGCCAAAGAGGTCTTTCGTTGATCTTTTCTTCTTTGGCAAGGTCTGAGAGGTACTTCACTATCGCGACCACCTGCTTCGCGGTGTGCACTTTTTTCTCATTCTTTTTCGCCTGCTTTACGTTCATGACAACTCTGCCGAGGTTGTCTACTACCTGTATAGCGGGGTCTTCCTGCTTTTCCATCTCGTCGGTAGGCAGATAATCCGCTCCGCACCACGCCGACTGACCCAATGCAAAAAGCTCGTTGAAGCCGACCTGCAAGTAAAAGCGGCCGGTCTGCGAAAGCTCGGCGGCGTCGGGGCACTTTATCATGTCCTGGCTGTCCGCTTTTTCCTGAACTTTAAGGCACACTCTGAAACGCGAGTTGCTCCAGATCTGGTCGTCTACCACGCCGCTGGGCTTCTGCGTTGCGAGGATAAGGTGCACGCCCAAGCTTCTGCCTATTCGCGCGGCGCTTATCAGCTGCTCCATAAATTCGGGCTGCTGCGTTTTCAGCTCTGCAAACTCGTCTGAGATTATGAAAAGGTGCGGCACGGGCGTATCCACTATCTTATCGCGGAAAAGCTGCTGGTATTTGTAAATATCCATAGTGCCCTCGCCCGAGATCCTCCTCGCGCGGTTGAATATAGCCTGCCTTCTGCGCAGCTCGCTCTGTATTGAGATCAGCGATCTTTTTACCGCCGCGCCGTCCAGATTCGTGATAGTTCCAGCCAAGTGCGGCAGCTTTATCCCCCTCTCGGGGTCTTCAAAAGCGCCCGTAAGTCCGCCGCCCTTGTAGTCGATAAGTATGAAAGCTACCTCGTTCGGGTGGTAATTTACTGCCAGCGAAAGTATGTATGTAATTATAAATTCCGATTTGCCCGAGCCTGTCATACCCGCCACAAGTCCGTGCGGGCCGTGGTATTTTTCATGCAGGTCGAGGTAAAACGGCTCGCCGTGAGAGTCTACGCCTATCACGGTCTTTAAACTTTTGGTCGGATTATTCTCTTTCCAGCGCACCAGCGAGTTCAGGTATTCTATCTTGCCGACCTTGAACATCTCGAGAAACGTCATCATATCTGGCAAAGTGTATCCGCTGCCGCGCAGGTCAAGTTCAATATTTGCCGCGTCCTCCGAAAGGCTGGACAGTATAGAAACGTTTATCTTATCTCTTTCAAAACTTATGCCCTTATCAGACGTATCGTTTTTATTGAATATCCTGGTGCGGTCTTTCGTTACCGCTATTACCGAATTTATCTCCTTCGGCAGGTCTTTAAGTTCCTCTTCGAGCATTATAACGCTGAATCCGGGATTATTTTTGTAAGTTATCAGCTTTTTCAGACCCTCGCATTTTTCGGCGAGCATCTTGCTGGTAGATATTATGATATAGTATGGCGAAAACGCCGTATAGTTCGGATTTTCTTTGTCAGGACGCGTAAGGATATTTTTTTCGATGTACGCCGAAAGCTCCTTAGCCGACTCTTCATCGGAAGCAAAAAATCGCTGCTGCTTGTTATCGTCCCAAAGGTGGGGTATCCATTTCAGAAAGTTCCATTCCCTCTCGTCAAAAGAGTCGGTAAGCAGCATTATCTTCACTTCGTCGTAGCTGTGGAGCGAAAATATCTGCACAAGCATTACTTTCAGAAAGTTGAACGAAAACCCGAATGAGCCGAATATTCCCAGCTTGTTATCCTTAGTAAGCTCAAGACCAATGGGCACGTTCATGAGTATTTTCTTTTCTGCGGCAAGCGAGTACATAGCGTCCTGCAAGTTATCGCTGTCCATAGTAAAATGCTTTTCCTGACACTTCACCTCCGCATCAAGCGGAATATTTCCCGTGCCTATCCTGATACGCAGAAAATCGCTGTGAGAAGGCATACGTTCCCAAAGCGAGGGTTTACGCTCGGCTATCCTTGAAATGCACTTATTTAGGTCGGCGAGATTTGTATTCAGCGAATCGCTCTGCTCTTTCAGCGCGCGCCTTATCTCATCGCGCACCTGCTCGAGGTATTCAAGGTATTTTTTCTGGCGCTCTTCTTCTTTATGCGCTTTGACTTTCTTCTCATGTTTTTTGGTAAGTATAGGCCAAAGCACCGTTCCTACCAGCATACTTCCCGACATTATCACCATAGGCAGTGCCTGCATCATCGAGCCGCCGTTTACTATAACGTTTGTCATAGAGATAGCACCCGTGCTGGCGGAAGCAAGACCCATAGTCATAGAAGGGCCGAGCATCATAGCCATAGGCAGCCCATCGTCCTTCGCACGCTGTGGGGGAGGGTCTATGGTTATTATCTTGTGCTCAGCCTCGCTGTAAAAGCGCGGAGATCTGTAAAAATAGTCCGCAGGCGGAAGCTCGGCGCGCGGCGCGGCTTCGCAGGAAGGACTTTGCGGAGAGTATGGCACAAGGCTGTCTGAATTGATATGCAGCGAATTATCGGGATCGTTTATCGCGATAAAGCTGCTGCCGATTATTATTTTCAGCCCCATAATGTATATCATGTCGCCCGCGAGAAGATTTTGAGAAGTAACGCGGTAGCCGTTGACATACGTTCCGTTCGAGCTGTTTATATCGGCAACATACCATCGCTCGCCGTTGAACGAAAGCTTAGCGTGGCGGCCCGAAACGAATTTATTATTGACAAAAATATTATTATTGAGATTTCTTCCGATGTAAAACGAAACGGCGTGCGTAGCCACATATTTGCGGAAATTCAGACCGCCGCAGGCTTCGTCCTCAGCGAAAATAAAAGCCTTTTTGCCGACTTCATAAAGCGTTACGTTATAGTAACCGTTATGTACGATCAACTCATTTGAAACAGGGCGGTTATCATGGTCGAGAACAGTAGCGCTGCGGTTGCTTTTCAGCAGCCAGCGGCCGTCTACGGCTTCGATACCTATAAGATCGCGTTTTCTGCCGTGGTCGTCGATGTCAGAAAGCCAAAATTGACCTTTAACTCGGGAAGGCAGATTAACGGTAAACATCTGATCCTGCTCTATAAGATTAACTATCATCAACTATCACTCCATTAAAAGGCATTGACCCTGTTTATCCGTCGCGATGCGGACAAACCAAAGAAGCGATCATTCTATCATCATATGGCTTAAAAGCCAGTTCATACTCGCTATATATGACATTTCTTTATATAGAAAAAAGATAATACATTGCCTAAATTATAATGATCCTCTACATTGTTTATTATAACTCTATCAATTAACGCAGTCAATAAAGATAAGGCTAAAATGTAACGAACTGTCGTTTTTTGTCACGAAAAGTTTCTCCGCGTCGGCTTAAGCTGACAATACGCCGCCCCCCACATTTAACTTCCCAGTAACATTTCAACCCAAAAATCCACCTTGAATACCGCTCGGAAACGTGCTATAATAATGATAGTAATCAACACGGAGGTGGACAAATTGTCAAAAGGCGACAATTGCGGGTCTAACTGGCGATATTGCGTATTTTTGAAAACAGCCGATGGGCTTCGCTTTGCGCTGCCATTTTGTTCGCTGTGATCTGATATGCCTGCCCGTGCGTGACCTGCTCATGCACGGGTATTTTTATGCCCGTTTGTCCCTCACGTCAGTAAAATGAAACGGAGGACAAACCAATGAAGAATACTGAACTCAAAAACATCACCGCGCTCGATGAGATAGCGGCTATCATCAGTGGAAACGATTCGCCTAAGGCTATGATGAACAGGCTCGACGATTACCACGGCAGCGATATTTCCGAAGTCATACGCACCGAGCTTCGGCTCATCGCGTCTTTTGACGACGGCGAGATAGGCAGCCGCATGACTACCAACTGCATGATCATCGGCGAGGATATGTCGGTAAAGCAGGCTATGAATGCACTGGTAAGTCAGGCGCGCAAAAACGACAACATCTCTACCCTTTTCGTTGTCGATGAAAGCAACGTGTTCAGCGGGGCTATCGACCGCAAAGACCTTATCACAGCGGACAGCTCCACTGCGCTGGAAAGCATTTGCCTTGGCTGCTGATACTGCTCGGTCTGGGCATGGTGGTGTCGCACGCATTCGCTTGCTGTAACTATCCTTGCAGCTGTGTTAGCCTACTACGGCACAAGCTGGATATTCCTGCTGAACGTTCTGCATCTTTCATAAAAAAACACGCAAAAAAAGACCCGCACTGTAAAAAGTACGGGTCAATTTTTATATGGTACGCCCGGTGCGATTCGAACGCATGGCCTACAGAGTCGGAGTCTGTCACTCTATCCAGCTGAGCTACGGGCGCATATGCGGAGCTTTCGCCCCGCTTTTTTATTATCTTATCTTAGAGCCGCAGGGCAGATCCTGATCGGGGAAGATGACCTTCGCCGAGCCGTCAGGAGCGTCCGCCGCGCATATCATGCCGTTAGACTCTACGCCGCAGAGCTTCACGGGCTTTAGATTTGCTACTATTATGACCTTTTTACCGATGAGGTCTTCGGGCTTGTACCACTGCGCGATGCCGGATACTACCTGTCTGCCGCCGAAGCCGTCGTCGAGCTGTAAGCAAAGCAGCTTCTTCGACTTCTTGACCTTTTCGCACGCCTTTACAAGCGCTACTCGCAGGTCGCTCTTCGCAAAATCGTCTATGGTTATCTCTTCGCCAAGCTCGGCAGGCTCAAAGCCGTCGTCCGCCTTTTCAGCTTCGCCGCTCTGACCGCCGATTATCTTGTTCAGCTCGTCTATCTCTTTTTCAACGTCAATCCTCGGGAAGATTATATCGCCCTTATGAACGGTAACGTTTGCGGGCATAACGCCGAATTTGCCTGCGTTTTCGTAGCTAATATCGCTCTCCTGCGCGCCTATCTGCTCCCATACCTTAGGCATGGTGGTCGGCATAAAGCAGCTCAGCAGGGTGGATACTATTCTTATAGTTTCGAGCAGGTTGTAAAGCACTGTCGCAAGGCGCGCTTTCTTGCTCTCGTCCTTGCCCAGTATCCATGGCGTAGTTTCGTCGATGTACTTGTTCGCGCGCGAAACCACCTTGAATATCTCAGCCAGCGCGTTGTTTATCTGAGTCTGGTCGATGAAAGCGTCTACCTTGCCGCGCAGTGCGGTAGCTTCCGCTATCAGCTCGTCGTCAAACTCACCGGCTTCGCGCTCTTCGGGCAGAGTGCCGCCGAAATACTTTGCAGCCATAGCCACGGTGCGCGATACGAGGTTTCCAAGGCCGTTCGCAAGGTCGGAATTTATTCTGTTTATCATTATCTCGTTAGAGAACGAGCTGTCAGCGCCCAGCGCCATCTCTCTCAGTATATGGTATCTGATAGCGTCTGCGCCGTATCTTTCGCCGAGTATAAAGGGGTCTACCACGTTGCCCAGCGACTTCGACATTTTCTGTCCGTTAAAGGTTATCCAGCCGTGTACGGCGAGGTGCTTCGGCAGAGGAAGATCCATAGCCATCAGCATCGCGGGCCAGATTATAGCGTGGAAGCGCATGATGTCCTTAGCCACCATGTGCACGTCTGCGGGCCAGAACTTTGCGAAATCATCGTGCGCCTCGTTCATGTATCCCAGCGCGGTGCAATAATTAAAGAGCGCGTCTACCCATACATAAACGACGTGCTTAGGGTCGAATGTTACAGGTATGCCCCATGTGAACGATGTTCTCGAAACGCAGAGGTCTTCAAGGCCGGGCTTGATGAAGTTGTTGATAAGCTCGGTAGCGCGAGTCTTTGGCTGAAGATAGTCTGTTTCGGTGAGCAGCTTCTCTATCCTGTCCGCGAAAGGCGACATCTTGAAGAAATACGCCTCTTCCGAAGCTTCCTTTACCTCGCGGTGGCACTCAGGACAGCAGCCATTTTCGTCAAGCTGCGACTGAGTCCAAAAGCTCTCGCAGGGGGTACAGTATTTGCCCTTGTACTCGCCCTTGTATATATAACCTCTGTCATACAGCTCTTTGAATATCTTCTGTACAGCTTGAACGTGGAAATCATCAGTAGTCCGGATGTATCTGTCGTAGCTGATATTCATGTAGCTCCAGAGGCTTTTGAATACTTTTACTATATCGTCAACGTACTGCTGCGGGGTAACGCCTTTTTCCTTTGCCTTTTCCTCGATCTTCTGACCGTGCTCATCGGTACCTGTAAGGAACATAACATCGTAGCCCTGCATTCGTTTATACCGCGCGATAGAGTCGCACGCAACGGTGGTATAGCAGTGACCTATATGCGGATTACCCGATGGGTAATAGATCGGCGTAGTAATGTAAAACTTTGACATTATAATTCCTCCCAAAAGATACCGCGCACCCGCGCGTTTTTTGAGCGGCGCGCCCATGTTTCAGAGTGAACCGCTATTATGCAACACCGCACAACTATTGTGCGGTGCTGCCTATACTATTATACTACTATTCAAGCAGTTTGTCAAGACGAATTTTGCAAAGCAGTTTCGCACCGAAAAAACGCTTGATTTTTTTCTCGCCGTGTGTTATAATATAAAGTGTATGACAACACCGCGGATATTTTTTCAGAAAGGAATGTGATGGCATGGCAGGCTTGGCTTTTAAACAAATAGCCGCTTCGGCGCTCGCCGCACTCGTTTTTGCGGGCAGTACGGGCTGCTCAAGCGCGAATTTCACCATTGAGGGTCTGCTCGCCGCACCTAAGCTTACGGAAGAACAGTCGCAGATACACGAGGCGCTGATCTCCGCCGTTGGCAGGAACGTTACGCTGAAATATCCGCGAAACGGCGCTTACCGCTCGGCATACGTCATAGCCGACCTCGACGACGAACCTACTGACGAAGCTCTGGTGTTTTACGAATACTCAGGCTCTGAAAATGAGGGAATACGGGTAAATCTGCTGGATAAAAAAGAGGACGGCACATGGTACTCGGTAAAAGAGATAGCGGGCGCTGGCTCTGAAATCGACAAGGTGATAATATCATCTATGGGCGGCGAGCGCGACATACTCGTCGGCTACCAAAACATGGCGGGCGACAACACCCTCGAGATCTATACCTTTAATAATGGCAGCTTTCAGCGCATAGGCACCGACACATACTCGCTGCTGGAAGCTGTGGATATAAATTCCGACAGCTCTGACGAGCTGATAACTGTTCAGAAACCGCAGAATACCGAAAACGCCGCGGCCGCCGCAAAAGCTTACCTGCTGCACGTCGAAAACGGCAAGATCACTAAGGACGACGGCATAGATATGTGCGCGGGCACGCAGAGCTATTTGCAGGCTTACAGCGGCAGGCTGGCGGGCGGCGGCAACGCAGTTTACATCGACGAGCAGGATACCGACGGGCAGCTGAGGACTGAGATAATCTTCTACCGCTACTCTGGTCTGCAAAATCCCGTAGCGCAACGCAGCGCGGATATGCTCTCGACCTGCACGCGCCCCGCGGGGTACTATTGCAGCGACGTTGACGGCGACGGCGTTTATGAGATACCCACTACAAAGCCTATGCTGGGCTACGAGGACGCTGTTTCGGAAGAGCAGCTTTTAAAGACCACATGGTGCCAGTATAAAGATTTCTACGAGCTTTCGCCGAAGATAACGGGCTATTATTCCGTTGCCGACGGCTACACACTCGCCTTCCCGTCGCGCTGGTCGGAGGCGGTAACGGTAAAGCTGGACGCCGATACGGGCGAGGCGGTCTTTTACAAATACATGGGCAACATAAACGCCGACATGACCGAGCTTATGCGTATACGCACTGTCGCCAAAGAAGCTTCTGACGAATACACCTACGACGGCTACCAGCTCATCGCCTCGCGCGGACAGATAGATTATCTGGTAAAGCTGCCAACAAACAAACGCGAAAAACTTATACTCACCATCGACGAGGTGCAGAATAGTTTTTATATCATAAACTGACTGAAAGAAAGGAATGGCTGAAATGAAAAAAGTTCTTGTATGCGAGGACGAAGAGTCTATCAGAGATTTCGTTGTGATAAATTTAAAGCGCAGCGGCTACGACGTAGTAGACGTATGCTGCGGCGAGGACGCGCTGAAAGCTTTTGAAAACGAGGACGGCGGCTTTGACGTGGCGCTGCTCGACATAATGATGCCCGGAATAGACGGTATGCAGGTATGCAAGAAATTCCGCGAGCAAAACGAAACTATGGGCATAATAATGCTTTCCGCAAAATCACAGGAGATGGATAAAATATCCTCGCTGATGATGGGCGCGGACGACTACATAACAAAGCCTTTCTCTATCTCAGAACTTATCGCGCGAGTAGACGCAGTTTGCCGCCGAGTAAGCATGGTGCACTCAAAGGCTGAAACGGCTTCCGTTATCAACAGCGGCCCTTTCACCCTAAACCTCAAGAGCCGCACCGTTTTCAAGAACGGTGTGCAGATAGACCTCACGCAGGTAGAATACCAGATAATGGAGTATTTCTTTAAAAATCAGAACACCGCCCTCGACCGCAGCAGTATACTCAACCACATTTGGGGCGAAAACTACTTCGGCGACGACAAGATAGTAGACGTAAATATCAGAAGAATACGCATGAAGATAGAAGACGAGCCCTCGAACCCGAAGTACATACTCACCATTTGGGGCTTCGGCTACAAGTGGTCGGCTAACTGATAAACTCACTGATCACTCGGCAAAGGCGGTGAAAGGCTATTGTTTTTTAAGAAAGGCGCTGACGGCAAAAGCGCCGCGAAAAAGTCGGGCAAAGCGAAACTGCCCGCCTCAGACGGCAGCAAAAACAGGTTTGGGCGCAGAAGCATAGCCACTCACTGGCTGCGCAACAGCTTAGGCGTGGTAATAGCCGTGCTGATAGTTATCGGCGTGCTGCTGGGCGTGCTGCTGAAAAATTACTACTACGGCTCGGCGCGCCAGTACCTGACCTCGCGCATGAACATAATCACCAACACCCTGCAAAACGGCGTGCGCGACGGCAGCGTAAACTACTCCTCGCAGATACGCTCGCTGGTAGAGGGCTACGAGGAAAAGGACAGCATAGAGCTGATGGCGATAAACAATGACGGCAGCGTAGACGTTACCTCTTCTGGTTTCTCGCCCTCGCAGGACACGCCAATGACCGACCTCGACCAGGCACAGAACGCCGAAAGCGGCATGGCCTACGCAGTATTTGACCTGCCGAGCGGCGAAAAAGTCATCGCCGTATCCGCGATGATCTCGATAAGCGGCTGCGAGTACAAGGCGCTGCGAATGGTAAGCTCGATGAAAAACATCGACCACCAGATAATTATGATAATGGCCGCGATGTGCGCCGTTTTTATCATCATAATACTGATAATCTACCTCTCGGGCAGATTTTTCATACGCTCGATAGTTTACCCCGTTATCAAGATCGGGCAGATAGCGCGAAAGATAGCTAAGGGCGACTTCTCGGAGCGCATAGAGAAAACGGGCGACGATGAGCTCGGCGACCTCTGCGAGTCGATAAACTACATGGCGCAGGAGCTTTCAAATACCGAGTCGATGAAAAACGAATTTATCTCCTCAGTATCGCACGAGCTGCGCACGCCGCTGACCGCGATAAAGGGCTGGAGCGAAACGCTCACCGCTATCGACGACCCCGATACGTTCAAAAAGGGCATGCGCGTCATAACTTCCGAAACCGAGCGCCTTTCGCAGATGGTGGAAGAGCTGCTTGACTTCTCGCGCATACAGGATAACAGGCTGACGCTGATAATGGATAAGATAGATATTTTGGCAGAACTGGGAGAAACAGTGCTTATCTATCAGGAACGCGCCCGCGCGCTCGGCATAACGCTGAATTATTACGAGCCTACTATGCTGCCCTTCGTTTACGGCGATAAGAACCGCCTGCGGCAGGTTTTCATAAACATCGTGGACAACGCGATAAAGTATTCCGACAAGGGCGGCACCGTTTCGGTAGAGGCTTACGAAGAAAAAGGCGACATCTGCATACTGGTCTCGGATACGGGCATAGGCATTTCCAAAGAGGACTTGCCTAAGGTAAAGACGAAGTTCTTTAAGGCAAACCACACGCGCCGCGGCTCGGGCATAGGTCTTGCCGTTGCGAACGAGATAATCACCCGCCACGGCGGTACGCTGACGATAAACAGCGAGGAAAATGTAGGCACTACCGTGCTGATAACCCTGCCCGCCATCGACGATGGTCATGCAGAGGACAACAACCCGACGGTAGAGGTCGAGCTAATATCCTCAGATGACAAGAAATGATTTGCGAAACAAAAAAGCGGAGAACTCCATTTTTCAGAAGTTCTCCGCTTTAGTTTTTTTCATGCAGTTAAATCACATGGATTTGAGCTCTTCGTCAGATACCAGCTTGAAGCCGCCCTCGTTCAGCGCGCGGATAGCCTCGTCAGCCTTGTCAACGCGCAGCACCAAATACGCGCTCTCGTCAGTTTCGTTAAGGAATGCCGCGTACATATACTCTACGCTGATGTTGTCCTTGTAAAGGCACTCCATAGCCTCGGCAAGTCCGCCCGGCTTGTCGCTGATGCGGATAGCCAGCACCGAAGTGATGGTAACGGCAAAGCTGTTTGCTTTCAGCACCTCAAGAGCCTTTTCGCTGTCATTCACGATAAGGCGCAGTATGCCAAAATCCTTAGTATCGGCAATGCTCATAGCGCGGATATTCACGCCCGCATCGCCCAGCAGACGAGTTATCTCGCTAAGTCTGCCCGCTCTGTTTTCAACAAAAATAGATAGCTGCTTTACAGTCATGTTCATAACCCCATTTCTTTTTTAATTTAAGATCCCTGTGTGGAACTTATTAGGTCTCCGCTGTGAATAGTACATACAGCCCGTGCTCTGCCGCAAAGCGCCAGAAGGGTACGCTGTCCTGCAAAAACTCCAGCGTGTATTCGTAATCCTCGGCGCTTTTATCTTCATAATCGCTGCCGATCTTTTTGTACATTTTTTTGAAATCAGCTTCCGTCAGCGCGCTTATGGCGCTGTTTACAGCCTTTACCTGCTCGGGCGTTTTTGCCGATATTATGTAATCGTCAAACTTTTCGCCGTCGAAATATAAAAGCTCGCCGCCCAGTATCGCCATGCCCAGCGGGCACTTTTCGCTGTCGAAGCCGTCGAATGTGAAATCCCCTCCCGTGAATGCGCGGTGCATTGCCTCCCACGAACCTTCCAGCTCGCAGGTGCGCTCGGGGTATTCCTCAAAGTAAAGCTCTTCCAGATCTTGCGATATGTACTCCGGTCTTTCAGCCGTTTTCATCGCGCGCAGACGCTCTATGCAGAGGGCGTCCACCGCGAAAAGCACTCCCGGCGCAGCCATTTACACCAGCTTTCGCTTGTCGATAACGCGTACAGCCTTGCCTTCAGAGCGCGGTATGCTCTTCGGCTCTACCAGCTTGATCTTCGCGCGGATACCCAGTATAGAGTGTATGTCGTTCGAGATCTTCTTTGCAAGCTCTTCGATGGTCTTTACCGTGTCGGAGAACATATCGTCAGAGATCTCTACCAGTATCTCGAAAGTATCGGTAGTGCCTACGCGGTCTACTATTATCTGGTAGTTAGGCGTAGCCTTGCTGATATTTAGCAGCACCGACTCTATCTGCGAGGGGAATACGTTTACGCCCTTGATGATGAGCATATCGTCGCTTCTGCCCATAGGCTTGGTCATTTTGACGAGCGTTCTGCCGCAGGAGCATTTTTCACGGCTGAGTATGCAGATGTCGCGGGTGCGGTATCTCAGCAGCGGGAAAGCTTCTTTAGTTATGCTTGTGAAAACAAGCTCGCCCTTCGAGCCTTCGGGCAGCACTTCGCCGGTATCGGGATCGATTATCTCAGCGATAAAGTTATCCTCGTTGATGTGCATACCATGCTGCGCTTCGCACTCGAAAGCCACGCCCGGGCCGCTAGTTTCGGTAAGTCCGTAAATATCGTAAGCCTTTATGCCGAGCGACTTTTCGATCTCGCGGCGCATTTCCTCAGTCCAAGGCTCAGCGCCGAAAATACCGGCTTTCAGCTTTATATCGTCGGGGGTAAGGCCCATCTCTTTCAGCGTTTCGCCGATGTACGCAGCGTAGGATGGCGTGCAGCAGAGAATGGTAGAGCCGAGGTCTTGCATAAACTGTATCTGGCGCTCGGTGTTGCCCGAAGACATAGGCAGGGTAAGGCAGCCTACTTTGTGCGAGCCGCCGTTGAGTCCCGCGCCGCCTGTGAATAGTCCGAAGCCGTAGGCAATGTGACAAACGTCGCTCTTAGTGCCGCCCGCAGCGGTTATCGCTCTGGCGCAGCAGTCGTCCCAAAGGTCAATATCGTGCTGAGTGTAGAAAGCCACTACGCGCTTGCCCGTAGTGCCGCTGGTGGAGTGTATCCTTACGCACTCATCGAGCGGTTTAGCGAGCAGACCGTAGGGGTAAGCCTCGCGCAGATCAGCCTTAGTAAGAAAAGGCAGCTTATGCAGGTCATCGGTAGACTTGATGTCATCGGGCGTAACGCCTTTTTCTTCCATCATCTTGCGGTAGTAGGGCACATTATCCCAAACGTGCTTTACCTGCGCTGCGAGTCTTTCGTCCTGAAGCTTTTTCATCTGCTCACGGGGCATACACTCGATCTCTTCGTTCCAATATTTTCCCATTGGAACACACCTCCTGTTTTTACTGATTTTTGTCGATCGTCAAAGCCCGAACATATCGTTCGCCAGCTTTATTCCTGTTTTTGTGGTAAACACCTTATCACGAAAGCTGCACACAGCATCTTTGCCAAGCCCGTCCTCATAAGCGTTTACGAGAAAGTCGGCTTCCAGCAATATCTGCCAGTCAAGCCCCTCTACGCCGTCATATGTGTGGTGATGGGCTATCAAAAAGCACACGCGGTCGATAATATCGCAGTCGAGATCAAGCTCCGTCAGCATTTTTCGTGCAGGCTCAGGGCCAAGCTGCTCCTGCAATTTGCCGCCGCAGTGCCCCGCGCCGTACTTCTCCTCCGCAGACTTTATGCCAATATCGTGCACTACCGAAGCGACGTCAAGGCAGTACATGGTGCGTACATCAAGTCCCTCTGCCCTGCCGATCACTCGCGCGAACTCGTGCACCTTTATAAAATGCTGTATCCGCTTAGGGTCGCCGCGATAATACTCGGTCATTTTTATGATAAGCGCGTTTATCTCGTTCATGTCAAACCTCTTCTCTGCCCAGCTCGAAAGCCTTTTTGTTCAGCTCGAGGAACTTTGCGGGAACGCACTGCTCGAGCGCCTCCTGCCATACGCTTTCTTCAAAAGGCAGCTTTTTGGATACCACGCCCATGAGCACTACGTTCGCAGCCTTAGCCGTACCCGCCTGCTCGGCGAGGTCGAGAGCGTCTACCGAGGTAACTTCAACGCCCATATCCTTTATCTTGCCGATAATGTTTTCCGGGTATACCGCCATACCGGTTATAACGGGCATGGGGTCGAGCATCTGGTCGGAAGTTACAAGCTTACCGCCCTTTTTGAGGTATGGCAGCCATCTTGCCGACTCGAGCTGCTCAAAGCTGATGATAACGTCAGCCTCGCCTTTTTCTACTACGGGCGAGTAGACCTTATCGCCGTACTTTACATATGTAACTACCGAGCCGCCGCGCTGGCTCATTCCGTGCACTTCGCTCACCTTTACGTCGTAGCCCTGTGCGAGGAAAACGCTGCCCAGTATTCTCGAAGCTAGCAGCGTACCCTGTCCGCCTACTCCTACTATCATTATAGATCTAGTTTCCATTTTATTCATTCCTTTCGGATAAATGCGCGTATTATGCGCGTTGTATTTTTTTTGAGAGAGAAAACTTTTGCTTTATATCATGCCCTTGCGCCGTCTGTCGAGGAAGAACACCAGCGAAGCCACGCCTGTCATAACGTAGCTCTTCACAAGGTCGCCGTAGTACGCCGCTCTCGGGTCGGTAAGGTCTTTTACTTCTACGGGGCTGTACAGCTTTATGTAATCATACACTTCGCCAAGACCTTCGTAATACTGGTCGAAATTCATAAATATCTCTGGAATACCGGCGTTGGGATCCATATCGAAATAATCGTAAAATCCCGCGTCTTCTTCCTTAAAATCTTGAAATTCCCTGTAAAGGTCGATAGAGTAGCTAAGCCTGTTGCCGACGTACACCGAGCCTGCGAGAATTATCACGATAAGCATCATGCCCAGTTTGCCGATGGTCTTTGCGCCGATCAGATAGCCGAAGAAAGCACCTGCCGCGAGCGCCAGACCGCCTATCCAAGAGATGTAGCCGAGCGCACCGAATATGCACCAAACTACCATTCCCAGCGCCGAGCCTATCAGCGCGCCGATTATGCCGAGTATGTACCGCTCAGGCGAAGCGACGTTGCGCGCGGGGCGGAAAGAATCGTACTTTGGTATATCAGCAGTGCCTGCGTTCGCATTTGCATTGTAGTAACCGCTCTGCGGAGCGCCCATGCCGCCTTGCTGATAACCACCCTGTTGATAATTACCCTGTTGATAATTACCCTGTTGATAAGCACCCTGTTGGTAAGCACCTTGCTGATAACCGCCCTGCTGAGGTTGGCTGTACATATCGGAAATGCCCGCGTTCATGCCGTTCATGTTGCCGACATTATCCATGTTGCCCATGCCGTTAGCAGCGCCCGTATTTGCAGAATCTTCCGACTGTTCAGGGGCTTCATAAGCCGCAGTTTCGCCCGTATTGGTGTCGATGGAATCCATCAGCCCGTGCGAGCCGCCGTAGCTGTTTCTCTGCTCAAATTTGTTCATATTAAATTTCTCCTGTAATTTATTTTTTTTTGCCGCTTACCTCAGCAGCGCCTTTGCAAGCAAGCTGCCCGCGAATACGCCGAGCAGACAGCCGAAAAGGCTGACGGCTATGTACGCCGCCGCTATGCCGTACTTTCCGCCCTCTATCAGCCCTACGCTTTCAAGCGAAAAGGTCGAGAAGGTGGTGAACCCTCCGCAGATACCCGTTTTGCAAAAGAGCACGAAATTTTTGTTGCCAAGGTTTCCGCCGCGCACCGATACCGCCCCCGCGATAAAGCCTATCGCCAGCGCGCCGATCAGATTCGCTATCAGCGTGGCGAGCGGCAGTTCGCATTTGAATGGTATCAGGGTAAGCATATATCTTGCCGCCGCGCCAAGCGCTCCGCCCAAAGCCACGGCAGCTACCGAATAAAGATCCATATCAATATCAGTTTATCAGTTAATGGCGTCGAGTCTGCACATTTCCTTGCATATTCCGCAGCCTACGCACTGAGTGTGGTTGATGACGCACTTCTTGTCGTGAATGGATATTGCGGGACATCCTATCTTTAGGCACTGCTTGCAGCCTACACACTTCTCGGGGTCAGCCTTGAGGGGCGGGTTGTGCTTTACATATTTCAGCAGAGCGCAGGGACGGCGAGAGATTATTACGGAAGGCTCTTCCTTAGCAAGCTCTTCCTCTATTATCTTCTTAGTTTCCGCCATATTATAGGGGTCTGCAACGCGAACGCTCTTTATGCCGATAGCGTGGCAGAGGTCTTCGAGGTTTACAGCCGCGGCGGGGTCGCCCTTTAGGTTTTTGCCCGTGGTGGGGTTCTGCTGATGGCCCGTCATGCCCGTGATGGAGTTATCCAGAATGATAACGGTAGAATTTGTAGCGTTGTAAGCGATGTTTACCAGACCTGTCATACCGCTGTGCATGAAGGTAGAGTCGCCGATAACTGCAACGCTCTTCTTCTCAGCCTCTTTGCCCAGCGCCTTGTTATAGCCGTGAAGTGCGCTGATGGAAGCGCCCATGCAGATGGTGGTATCCATAGCGGAAAGCGGTGCGGTAGCGCCGAGGGTGTAGCAGCCAATATCGCCCGAAACGTAAACGCCGAGCTGCGAGAGGCAGTAGAAAAGTCCGCGGTGAGGACATCCTGCGCACATTACAGGCGGACGTACAGGCACCGGCTCTTCAAACTCCATAGTTTCAGCCTTTTCGCCGAGTATCTTTTCGCGAACGATAGCCTGCGAGATCTCGCCCTCCCAGCCGAAAAGCTCTTTGCCGATAACATCTACGCCGTTCTTTTTGCAGTGCGACTCGATGATGTCGTCAAGCTCTTCTATAACATAAACTCTTTCGCACTTAGCGGCGAAATCGCGGATAATATCTATCGGCAGGGGGTTGATAACGCCGAGCTTTAAGTAAGAAGCTTTGTCGCCTAGTGCTTCCTTAGCGTAAAGGTAGCAGTTGCCCGCGGTGATAACGCCTATCTCAGTGCTGTTGTACTCCACCTTATTGAGCGGCGAAGTTTCAGCGTACTTAGCGGCCTCAGCCAGCTTTGCCTCTACCACGGTGTGGCGCTTTTTAGCGAAGCCGGGCATCATTACGAACTTAGCGGGGTTCTTCTCATAGGGCTTAGTGGGGGGAACTACCCTCTCGCCCAGCTCTACCGCCGACTGCGAGTGAGCTATTCTGGTAGAAAGGCGCACGATAACGGGGGTGTCGAACTTTTCGGAAAGCTCGTAAGCCGCCATTGTGAAATCCTTACATTCCTGCGAATCAGAAGGCTCTACCATCATTACTTTGGAAGCGATGGCGTGGTGGCGGGAATCCTGCTCGTTCTGCGAGGAATGCAGACCGGGGTCATCGGCGACGCATATTACCATACCGCCGTTTACGCCGGTGTAGCCTGCTGTATAGAGCGGGTCAGCCGCAACGTTAAGACCAACGTGCTTCATTCCGCAGAAGCTTCTCTTGCCCGCTATCGAAGCGCCGAGGGCGGCCTCCATAGCCACCTTTTCGTTAGGCGCCCACTCAGCGTAAAGTTCGTCATATTTAGCGGCATATTCCGTGACCTCGGTCGAGGGAGTGCCGGGGTAAGACGAAACGAACTCGCAGCCTGCTTCAAAAAGGCCGCGTGCAAATGCCTCGTTACCCAGCATAAGTTTTTTCATTATATTACCATTCCTTTCAACACGGCGTTCCGTGTATAGTCACACGGGTATCCATGCACAGTTAATACCTTAATTATACCACAAAAAAAGCAAAATTGCAACAGCATTTTTGAAAATTCTGCACAAAAATAGCGTACATAAATTTATCGGCAGGATTGTGAGCGCGTTTTATTTCAAAATAATCTTCACGACACAAAAAATACATTGCAAAATCTCATGCTCGGTGCTATAATATATAATTGAGTATTTAGTCGAAGCATTTTCACATTTCAAGGCAGGTAAATAAAATGGCACGTTCATCTGAAAATATAGATTTTGGCAGCGACAGCGTAATGCGCATACTGCTGCGGCTCGCACCGCCCGTCATGGCGGCGCAGCTTATACAGGCGCTCTACAACATAGTAGACAGCTTTTTCGTCGGCAAATGCTCCGCCACAGGGCTTACCGCGCTTTCGATAATCTACCCACTCCAGCTTCTCATGATAGCCATAGCGGTCGGCACGGGGGTCGGCATAAACACGCTTATGGCGCACTACATGGGCATCGGCAAGCGGCACAAGAGCGACGAAGCGGCGGGCACGGGCGTGTTCCTAGCGGGGGCGATGTGGCTGATCTTCGCCGCGATATGCTATGCGATAATGCCATTTTACGCGAAGATGTCCACCCCCTCGGCAGACGTTGCGCGCGACGTCGTCGCCTACGGCAGGATAGTCTGCGTTTTCAGCTTTGGGCTGTTTTTTGAGAGCATATGGACGAAAGTTTTGCAGGCTGAGGGCAACATGAAGCGACCGATGGCGGCGCAGATAATAGGCGCGGTGGTGAACATCGTGCTCGACCCGCTGCTGATATTCGGGCTGGGCTTTTTCCCGAAGCTGGGGATATCTGGCGCAGCTATAGCGACGGTCACGGGGCAGATAGCGACGGCGCTGATAGTAATGCGCGGAGGTCTGCGGCGCTCGCCTGCGCTCGCGAAATACCGCAGTTACATCAGGCGCATATACACGCTGGGCTTCCCAAACATACTCATGCAGTCGGCGTATACTTTTTACATACTGGGTCTGAACCTTATTTTAAAAGGCTTTTCGGACAACGCCGTCACCGCGCTGGGGCTTTACTACAAATGGCAGTCTTTCTTTTTTATACCGCTCGGTGCGATGCAGACCTGCATAGTCCCGCTGCTGAGTTTCAACTACGCCGCGCGCCGTTACGACCGCTGCCGCCGCACGCTGAAAGACGCGGTGCTGCTTGGCTTCGCGCTGATGGCGATAGGCACGCTGTGTTTCGAGCTTATCCCCACGCAGATGCTGAGCGTTTTCACCGACAGCCGTGAGGTCATCTCGATAGGCGCGCACGGCTTCCGCTTCATCGGCGTAAGCTTCATACCGATGGTAACATCGCTGATATTCCCCGTTTTCTTCCAAGCGATAAACTCCCCTGCGAAAAGCTCGCTGCTGACGATACTGCGCACGGTAGTGCTTTTCGTGCCGCTGGGCTGGATATTCGCGCGCTTTGGGCTGTACTGGTTCTGGCTGACCTTCCCGATAACCGAGGTGATAACCACAGCGGCAGGCGCGGCGTTTTATCGGGGGTGGAGGAGAGACAGCCCTACATATTCTTAACATTTCAAAAACAAACTATAAATTTTTTCATATTCGTTGACACACCGCTTCTCAGTATGATATAATATGATTACAGTTAGCAAAGGCTAACTGGCAAATAAGTATTTTTCGGCAGTGCGGCGCTTGATATTTTTGCGGTGATGGATAATGTCTGCTTTATGTGCGCATTTGCCTGTTTTTTCAGTAACCGGTTAGCTTATGCTAACGAAAGTCGAAGGGAGTATCTAATGAGTATCGTTATAGTTGGCGGAAATGAATGTATGGCGGGCCAGTATGAGAGCATCTGCAAATCTTATGGCTGCAAGGCTAAGGTATTTACAAAAGAAAGCGGCGCACTGAAAAAGAAGATCGGCAGCCCCGACCTGCTAGTGCTTTTTACCAACACCGTTTCCCACAAAATGGTCATAAGCGCCTCGCAGGAGGCTAAGCGCTCTAAGTTAAAAGTCGAGCGCGTTCGCTCAAGCAGCGCCGCTGCGCTTCACAGCGTTCTCAGCAAGCACTGCGGCTGCCCCGCAAACGGCTGATATTTCGCAAAAACGATTATTTCTACCTCTCCTTATCATATAAAAAGAACCGCCCCCGCAGTTTCCAACACGTTGCGTGGGCGGTTTTTTGCGCATATAAAAGCGCCGCACATCTTCGCGATATGCGGCGCTTGTTTGTTAAATTCAGCTTATTTTCAGCCATGCGCAGGCTATATCGAGCGCCTCGTAAAGGCTCTCTTTTTCTGCCTTTTTAACTATCTGATCCTTCGGCGGTACGGTAGGGTCGGTAGCCATCTTGCGTATGCGCACCTTGTTCGCCACGTCAAGATCTCCCTGCTTCTCCGTGCCCAGTATCTCGATCATTACTACATAATCATCATACATATTTCCAAAATAGATCAGGTTTCCTTTTCGTACCAGCGGCACTCCGCGGTATGTAAAAAAGCTTTTCTTATCTTCTGCCATGTGTCTGCCTCTTTTCTCCGCCGTATATTTCGCATATCAAGTCCCCCTGCGCCGGCGGTGCGTTTAGGGAAATAAATTTTATCAAATCGCTTGCTTTTCGGCTATGTTACAATTATAACATATTTTTGCCCTTTTGAAAACCCCTTTTTGTGATTTTTTTCACATTTTCAGAATTTCGTGATATTTTATCACAAGCTCTGCACATTCTTTTGCGAACATCTATAATCATACCACGTTCAGCCTGCGAAAAATGTCAGTTCGCGCGGCGTCAATAAGTATTGCTTACCTCGCCGCCGTCCTTTACGGCTTTCGCGTTTGAGATAAGGCGCGTTACCCAAGAGCTGGCAATGCGGTAAGGCGTTTTGCCGTTGAGTACCGCTATGCTGCGGCGGCCTGTATCCTTATAGAAATCTATTCTGTCAGATGTGCCGTCGGCGCAGTTTATCTCGATGCTCTGGTAAGGCTCGCCATCGGGCAGATCAAAGATTATCTCAGAAGTCGGGCATGTCAGAACGTACATATAGAAGCTCTTGAAGGTATCAACGCTTACCTCCTTGCCGTCGCACTCAGCCTTCGTAAGGTCAGCCGAGCTGTCGTCGCCGTCTGCTGATTCGGAAGTAAGGTCAAACTGCGTGTCCAGCTCGCCCTCCATCTTTATGTTGTCTACGTCTACTACCATGTTCCAGGTCATCATGCTGGAAACTATATCGCCCGGCTCGAGCGTTACCCAAGGCAGCGCCGAAGCGTCGATCTTCCAGATAGCGTCCTTGCCGTCTACTCCGGTGAAGTAGCAGTAGTAAGCCGATACAGCCGACTGCTCCTCGCCTTCGTCGTTGACTTCATGATACTCGTTGCCGATGGTGAGTTTGTAATCATAGCCGTCGCCCGTGTATGTAACGGCAGCGCGGGGCTTATCCAAGCCGTATTTTTTCATAGCCGCCTTGTCGGGGAAAACTACTTCCGCCTCCTGCGCGGTGAGTCCGTACAGTCCGTAAAGGGTATCGGTAGCGGTATCTACGTTCAGGTACGAGAATATCGGCTCGGTCATTACCTGCTGCGAAGCCATGTTTTCGCTCATTTTCTCGTTTACTTCTTCGCTGTCCTGCCGGAAAACCATCTTGTAGTCGATGTCGCTGCGCTCTATCGTCAGCGTGCCGAACGCGGGCATATCTTCGTCAGAGGGCTTTGTGAGCAGCGTAGCAGCCGCGAAAGCCTCTTTGCGCTCAGCGTAATATTTTACAGTAGATTCCAGTATCATGTAAACGTCGTTCGAGCCGTCTTCATGCAGGTATCTGTAACGGTTCTGAGGAGCGCTGTCGCCGACTATGAAAGTACGCTCGGTGCCATCGGTAAACTTCACCGTAAATGTGGCGTAAGGCGTTTCAAAGCCGTATTTCGCAAGGTCCTGCGAGTCGCTCTCTACCAGCTTGTAAGCTTTAAGCTGCGAAGCGTCCTCGGCAAGGTCGCTCACCATAGATGAGTTAAGCTCTATGCCATCCAGCTCGCGGATACCCGTAGTTTCCTTGCCCGTTTCGGTATCGCGGTAGTAGGTAAAGCTGCCGTTTTCGTTCACCGCGGTTAGCTCTGCCACGTCCGCCGCCTGCTTATCCACCAGCTTCACCGATTCGTCTTTTTCGGAAGAGGTGCTTGCCGAGGTGGTAACTGCCGAGGAGCTGTCGCCCGTATCGGCGCCTGTAAGCTCCAGTATTCCCAATGTGCCGCCTAAGCAGACCACTACCACAGCGCACACGATTATGCCTTTTGCCTTTGAATTCATTGGGTATCGTTCTCCTTTATCGCCAACATGACAGATTTATCATCTATTCTTTCTTCTCAGCCAGATGGTCAGACCTATCACCAGTGTGGCAACGGGTATAACGCCGATGAAGATTATCTTCAGGCGCTTTACAGCCGCGGCGTCTACGTCGAAGATATTGCCGGTTATCACCTTAGGCTCTATGGTGATGCCGCTGGTCGTCTTGCCGGTCATGCCGTTTACTACGCTGAGCAGATACTCTCTGTTCTGGAACTGCTCATACATCAAGTAGGTATCTGAGAACATAGTGTATGAGCCGCATACGAAGATGTTTGAGTAATCAGTAGTGCCGTCGTCATTAAATACTGCCTTTGAAGCGAGGGCTGCGTATATCTGCTTGCCGTTTTCGGTAGCCTTGCCCGTAGAGGTATCCATAACGCTTGCGCTGTCGGTAGAGCTTACATAGGCAGTAGCCGAATGCTTGCCCTTTTCCTCAGCCAGTATCTTTATCGGGCGCGAGTAGCTGGAAGCTATCTGTATAGTGTCGGAGGATATATCCTGCGTAAAGCCGTCGTTTATATCGTCCGCCATAGAGAGTATCTCGCCCGTCATGCTGTTCTGATAGGTGTGCTGCTGATCGTTGTCGAAAATTATTCCGTCGCCGATCTCGATGTAATATTCAGCTAGGAATTCATCGAGATTCGGGGTGCTTGCCTGCTGCGCGGAAGCCATGTAGATCATGTTTTTCTTGAGCTTGCCGTCATTATCGAGGAAGTCGGAGATCTTCTGTATCTCGGTATCGAGGTAGTCGGTCTGCGGCGCTGCGAGCACGCAGAGGTCGGTGTCCTCGGGTATATCCTCGGTTCTGATATCGACACTGTTTACAGTGTAGCCGTTAGCCTCAAGCAGGGTCTGGAAGTACGAAAGGTCGTCGCTCTCATTTCTGCCGGTGAGGAAAGTAACGGTAACGGGGTCGGGGTCGGTTACCGCCATAAGAGCGGAAACGAACGCCTGATCTGCGTTTGAGGACTCTACCACGCCCGCGCTGCCGACGTTTGCGAAAGCCGTAGCCTCAGTACCGAAATACTGAAGCAGATAGTCGCTTGCGGATAAGCCGTAGGTCTGCTGCGCCTGAGTTTCAAAATCATCGGTGAAATTTACAAGCTCGAGCAGCGAGATCTTGCGTATGCGTTTCAGCGGGTCGCCGTTATCATCCTTGATTATATTGCCGTTCTTATCCTTAGATGTAGACTCGGCGATGATGTCGTAAGCGGCGAGGTTCTGGTCGGAATAATCGCTCACAACGTCGGGGTTGGAGTCGAGGTCAATGTACTCTACGCTTATCTTGTTATTGTATTTTCTGTAATTTTGAAGCACTTCATCAGCCTGCTTGCTGTAATCGTTGATAGCCGAAAAGCTGTCCTCGGTAGCGAACACCTTGAAGGTAACTTCGGTATCTACGCTCTTCACATACTCCTCCGACTCTTTCGAGATAGAGTAGATGCTGTTTTTGGTAAGGTCGAAAGTTATCGGGTACTTATCAAAAAGTATTCCGCAGATAACGTTCACCAGCACGATTACGGCTATGAATACCACGATGTAAACGCCCGAAAGCATACCGTGTTTCAGCTTTTTCATCTCGTGCTTGCTCTTCTTTTTGCCCTTAGCGCTCTTGCCGCTTTCCTCTTCGGTATCTTCCGCTTCGGCTTTATCGGCGGCTTCCTGCTCGGCGGCGGGGGTGTCTTCAGCCTCTTTTTTCTCGTCTGCCAGCACGTCTGAAAGCAGCTTAGCAGAGTCGGTAGAGGTAACGTACTCCTCGCCCGCGCCCTCTTTCTGAGGCTCTAAATTTTCGTTATTCTTATTGCTCATATTATCTCAAGCCCCCTTTGCGTCACGACCAGCGGCGCTTTTCAAGCACGCGCACGGTGAGGAACAAAAATACCACTATCGCGCTGATGAAGAAAAGCACGTTTGAAAGGTCAAAAAGTCCGTAGGTAAAGCCGCTGTACCTCTCGTAGAAGGAAAGCTTTGTGCATACCGTTTCCAGCCAGTTCCAAGGTACAAGATTGCCTATGAGCGAGAGCATATTCAGCGCCAGTATGCTTATAAAGCTTATTACCGCCGCTACCACCTGATTTTCGGTGAGCGAGCTGCAAAAGATCCCTACCGCTATGAACGAAGCTCCGAAAAGCTCTAATCCCACTATATTGCCGATGATAACGAGCCAGTCCATCTCGGCGTATGCCGAAAGGATAACTGCGTATACTACGGTGATGGCTACCGCGCAGGTGTATACTAGCAGCGCGGCTAAGAATTTGCCCGCTACTATGCCGCCCAGACTTACGGGTGCGGTCAGCAGGCACTGATCTGTCTTTGATTTTTTATCCTCCGACATGGTACGCATGGTAAGGATAGGTATCAGCACCACGAGTATTATCATAAGCTGAGAGAACATAGTGTTCATCTTGGTGCTGCCCTGCGCCAGCGAAGAAGTAGCGAAGAAAAACGCCGAAAAAGCGTAAAACGCCGCTAAGAATATGTAACCGATAGGCGAGATAAAGTATGACTGTACCTCGCGTCTGAAAATTGCTCCCATATTATTCTTCGCCTCCGTTTATTGCTGCGGGCGCTTCGCCGATGGTTAGCCGCAGGAATATATCTTCCAGCGAAAGCTCAGCCGAGCGCAGCTCGAGTATAGGCGTGCCGTTTTCCGCCATAGCGTTGAAAAGCTCACGGCGAATATCTCTGCCCTCTTCCGTTTCTATGCGGTACTCTATCACGCCTTCGTTTTCGTTTACCTGTCGGCATACCTCTACGCCCTCTATCGCGAGCACCTTTTTCGCTACGCTCTCGTACTCGCCCTCTATCTTAGCGGTGAGTATGTGCGAGCCGATGAGCTTGTCTGAAAGGTTCGTTTCGGTATCGTCGGCTACTATCCTGCCCTCGTTGATAACTATTATCTTATCGCATACCGCCTGCACTTCGGAAAGTATGTGGGAGGAGAGTATAACAGTGTGGTTTTTGCCCAGCTTTTTTATCAGCGTGCGTATCTCTATTATCTGCTTCGGGTCAAGGCCTACGGTAGGCTCGTCGAGTATCAGCACGGGGGGATTTCCCACCAGCGCCTGCGCCACGCCTACTCTCTGCCGATAACCTTTTGAAAGATTTCGTATAACGCGGTTGTAAACGTGGTCTATCTTTACCAGCCCGCATATGTCTTTCAAGTGCGAAACTCTTGGCAGCTTGCACTTTTTCAGATCGTAGATGAAATTTAAGTATTCTTTTACCGTCATATCCATATACAGCGGAGGAAGTTCGGGCAGGTAGCCTATGTTCTTCTTCGCCTTTATGGGGTCTTCCAGTATGTCGATACCGTTTATCAGCGCCTTGCCGGATGTGGAAGAAATGTACCCCGTGAGCATATTCATGGTGGTAGATTTTCCCGCGCCGTTAGGGCCTAAGAAACCCAGTATCTCGCCATCGTTCGCCGTGAACGATATGTTATTTACAGCGGCTTTGTCGCCGTAATGCTTTGAAAGGTTCTGCACCTCTATCATTTTGAAAATTCACGCCTTTCCGCAAATCCAAATTGCAGGACAAAGCGGGGCAGAGAGAGTCTGTCCCGTAGGCAATATCGTACAACTATTGTGTACGGATTGCGCAGTCAGATTTTTCGTCAGATTGCCTAAAGCCGACGACGCTTAACTCGCGTTAAGCTAGGAGGTTTTGGGTGATATGACGGAAAATTGTTTTGGCTTCGCAAAAACGCAAGCAAGACGTGCACAAAGCCGCTAGGCGGTAGTTGTGCGATATTGCCTACTTGTCCTAAGAAACTCCAACGTTTATTTTAACGCATTGATGTGATAGTATTGTGACGTTATCACGAAAGCTTTTCAATACCTTTGCGGATCCTTGCCAGCGCGTCGTCTTTGCCTAGCATATAGCAGATCTCGATACCGCCGCCGGGGGTGAAAGCCTTGCCTGATACTGCCACGCGCAGGGGGTAAAGTACTATCGCGTTCTTGCAGCCCTTTTCGGCTATCAGCGTAAAGAGCGCGTCGTGGATAGCGTCTGCGCTCCAGTCCTCCAGACCCTCGAGCACGGGAAGCACGCTCTTTAAGGTATCGAGAGCTATCTCCTCATTGGTCTTTGACTTCTTGTGAACGTAAAGCGCCTTATCGTAATCGGGCAGCTCGTCGATGAAGTCTACCATCTCTGGTATCTCGGTAAACACCTCGGTGCGCGCCTGAAGCAGGCTTGCAACGTAGCTGAGGTCGATATCCTCGCGCTTGATGCCCTCTTTGAGGTAAGGCAGAGCGTGCTCGTAAAAAGCTTCGGGAGTGAGCATCTTGATGTACTTAGCGTTTATAGCCTTGAGCTTCATCGGGTCGAATATCGCGGGCGACTTGGAAATTCCGTGGATGTCAAATTCCTTTATCAGCTCCTGCAGCGAGAATATCTCTTCCTCGCCCTTAGGCGCCCAGCCCAGCAGAGCGATGTAGTTTATTACAGCCTCTTTCAGATAGCCCTTTTTGATGAGGTCCTGATAAGAAGCGTCGCCGTCGCGCTTCGCAAGCTTGTGCTGCTTGTCCTTCATGATGTGCTCAACGTGGATATACACCGGCTCTTCCCAGCCGAAAGCTTTGTAAAGCAGCGAATATTTCGGCGCGGAGGAGAGGTACTCGTTTCCTCTTACAACATGGGTGATGCCCATAAGGTGGTCGTCTACTACGTTCGCAAAATTGTAGGTAGGCATACCGTCGGTCTTTATAAGTATCTGGTCGTCGAGAACTTCGCAGGGGGTGGTAATATCGCCGTAAAGCTCGTCGTGGAAAGTTACCTCGCCCTCGGTAGGAACTTTCTGGCGGATAACGTAGGGCACGCCCGCAGCGAGCTTTGCCTCTACCTCTTCCTTAGGCAGGTCGCGGCAGTGGCGGTCATACATCGGCATTATTCCGCTGGCTTCCTGTATAGCGCGTACTTCCTCAAGGCGCTCCTTATCGCAGAAGCAGTAGTAAGCCTCGCCCTTTTCTACGAGCTGCTCGGCGTACTGCTTGAACATACCCATTCTTTCCGACTGGATGTAAGGGCCTACGGGGCCGCCGATATCAGGGCCTTCGTCCCAGTTAAGACCTACGTCGCGCAGGGTGTCGTATATTACCTGCGTAGCGCCCTCTACAAGGCGCTCACGGTCGGTGTCCTCTATTCTGAGGATAAAATCTCCGCCGCGCTGTTTCGCTATAAGGTAAGTGAAAAGTGCAGTTCTTAGGTTTCCGATGTGCATATATCCCGTAGGTGAGGGTGCAAATCTGGTTCTGACTTTGTTCATTTATATACATTCCTTTCAAATATAAGTCTTATCCTTTCGGTGATGGATACGCTGTATTTTTTGCCGACAGCACGAGCCGTGCCGCCTTAGCTATGTTTAAAATACTCCTTCACCTGTTCGGTGTTGCGCGCTATCTCGTCACGCAGCTCGCCGAAGTTTGCGAAAACCCTTTCGGGGCGCACAAACTCGTACAGCTCTATCGGCAGGGCCTTGCCATAGAGGTTTTCATGGCAGCCGATTATAAAAGTCTCCGCAAGCGGCGGCGCTGACTTGCTTACGGTGGGCTTTACACCGATGTTCGTCACGCCCGCCAGCCACTCGCCGTCTACCAGCACCTTAGCCGCGTAAACGCCGAACCGCGGGAGCACCAGCCCCTCGGGCAGCGGTTGATTTATAGTCGGGAAATTCCACGTTCTGCCAAGCTGCGCGCCGTGCTCTACTTTTATGGTGTAGCCGTAGCGCCTGCCGAGCAGCTCGTTCGCCGCCGCTATCTCGCCGCGCTCTATCAGCGCGCGTATGCGGGTAGAGCTTACCTCCGCCCCGCCGAGCGATAGCTTTTTCACCGCGCGCACCTCTATACCCAGTCCGCCGCAGATCTCGCGCAGGGCGTTCACATCGCCCGCGCCGCCCCTGCCGAAGCGAAAATCTTCGCCGCAGACCACGCAGCGCGTATTCAGCCTGCCTTTAAGCACCTGCTTTACAAAATCCTCCGCGCTCATGTCTTTCAGCTCGGCAAAATCCGCAGTCAGCGCGTATCCAAAGCCCATGCCGCCGAGCATTTTCAGCTTATCCGCCTCGGTAGTCAGCGTGCCCGCTATATCTTTTGAGGTAACGCTGCCGCTGCGAAATGTAAACACCGCGGGCGCGCAGCCAAGCTCCTCAGCCGCCGCCAGCGCGCCGCCGAGCACCTTTTGGTGCCCCAGATGCAGCCCGTCGAAAACGCCCAGCGCCGCAGCCGTACCTTTATCTAAAACTTTGTTTTTATCAATACAGATCAAAATTTCAACTCCGTGCTCAGATCAGAAATTTTTTATCACGGCAAATGCGCCGTCCTTAAAGCCGCCAAGCCCTATAAAAGCTTCGTCGGCGGCGTACACACGGTAGGTGTCGGCGGTCTGCTCAGCCTGCACCTGCTCGGGGCGCAGCTTCACACCGTTGCGGTAAAGCGCCGTTTCGCGCACGCCCAGCTTCACCTGCGGCCAGCAGGCAAAAACGCCGTCGGTAGGCAGCAGTATATCCGCCAAACGCCCCTCGGCGCAGCTTTCGGCTATCTGCTCTATCGTCAGGCAGTCCTCAAGCGTGTATGCGCCGGAGCGCGTGCGTATCAGCGAGGTCATAGCCCCGCCGCAGCCGAGCGCTTCGCCTATATCGTTTATTATCGTGCGTACATAAGTGCCCTGCCCGCAGTCGATCTCCATAACGCCCTCGCGTTTTTCAGGCGAGTAGTCGGTGACCTCTATGCGCGCCACCTGCGCGGGTCGGGGCTTTCGCTCTGCGCTTTTACCCTCGCGGGCAAGCTCGTAAAGCTTTTTGCCGTTTATTTTTACAGCCGAATACATCGGCGGAAGCTGCATTATATCGCCCACGAATTTTTCCGCAGCCGCTTTCAGCTCATCGCCGCTAACGGGCATATCGCTGCTTTCGAGCACCTTGCCCGTAGTATCCTGCGTATCGGTAGATATACCCAGCTTAAAGCCCGCGCGGTAGCTTTTCCGCTTATCGGGCAGTATATCGCAGCAGCGCGCCGCCTTGCCCACAAACACAGGCAGCACGCCTACCGCCATAGGGTCGAGCGTTCCCGCGTGGCCCAGCCGCTTTATATGCAGCACTCCCCGCAACTTCGCTATCACGTCGAAAGACGTCCAGCCCTGCGGTTTGTACACGGGTATAACTCCGCTGAGTTCGCAAGCACCGTTCACGCCGCTCACCGTGCGCTTTCCTCAAGCGCTTCGCTTACTGCGGCTATCACCTTTTGCTTTACTTCCTCCAGCGTGCCCTCTATCTCGCAGCCCGCCGCGCGGATATGTCCGCCGCCGCCGAATTTGCAGCAGAATGTCGAAGCGTCCATCTCCTCAGTAGTGCGCACCGAGAGTTTGAACACGTTTTCGTGGCGTTGCTTTATCGTTATGCCGATAACTACGCCCTCTACCGTCAGCGGTATTGAAGCCAGTCCGTCAAATTCGGCAGGCTCAGCGCCGCTTTCCTGCATCATCTGCGAGGTGAGGCATATCATAGAGCAGCGGTCGTCGAAATAATACTCCATTTCCGAGATCATCATCTCTTCCACTTTCAGCCGCTGCTTGCTCTTTATATCGAACATTTTGCGGTTTATCTGCGAAAAGTTTATGTTGTACTGCATAAGCTCCGCCGCCGCCATGTGCGCTTTCGGCGTAGTGTTTTCGTACTTAAAGCAGCCGGTATCGGTAGCTATGCCGGTGTAAAGGCAGCGTGCCTGCTGGTCGCTTATAGCGATGCCCTGCGATTTGAAAAATTCAAACAGCACAAGCGCCGCCGCCGAAGCCTTAGCGTCTAGCACAAGCTCTTTGGCGTAGTGGGTGTTTGAGATATGGTGGTCTATACAGAGGTCTATCTTGCCCTCGTACTTCGCAAAGCGCGAGCCGAGCAGCTTTTCGTCGGCAATGTCCACCGCTACCACCGTTTCTATCTCAAACTCCTGCACATAGTAACCGTCGTAGAGAAAATTATACCTTACGGGCAGGTTCTCGTTATTTACTACGTTCGCCTTTTTGCCCATATCCCTCAGCACTCCGCAGAGCGCAAAGCCGCTGCCCAGCGTATCGCCGTCGGGGCTTTTGTGGGTGAGGATAAGGTAATTATCGTGCTCTTCAAAAAATTTCTTCAGTTCTTTAAATTCCATTGTGGTTGAAGCCAGCTCCCCTCTTTGTGCAAAGCCGTTTTACTCGTTGTCAGCTTCGGCGTTTTCAGCCTCGGCGGCGTCCTTTTCGTCCAGCTCGCGCTTTATGGTCTTGAGCTTGTCGAATATCCTCATAGAGCTTTCGCCCGAGTTATCCGCTATGAATTTCAGGTCGGGGCACTTTCTCAGTCCCAGCACGTTAGATATTTCGCGCTTAAATATACCCGTGGCGCTGGTAAGGCCCTTTACCGCCGTTTCAGCGCGCTGCGCGCCGTCTATCGAAGATATATAGACCTTGCAGTAAGAGCCGTCGTGAGATACCTCGCAGCGAGTAACGGTGAGCGATTCGCCGCCGCCTACTCTGGGGTCTTTCAGCTCTCTCATTTTTGCAAAGACGATCCTGCGAATATCCTCGCTCATTCGTCCGGCTTTATAACTTGGCATTTCTTATCCCTTTCATCTATAAATATGCCCGCTGCACAGCCGCAGCCGTGCAGGCGCATACCAAAAAATCTTAATCTCTGTACTCTTCCATTATATAAGCTTCAAATACGTCGCCCTCGCGGAAGTCTGCGAATTTTTCGAGCGTTATACCGCACTCAAATCCCTCTGCTACTTCCTTAGCGTCGTCCTTAAAGCGCTTCAGGCTGCTCATCTTGTCGTCCGCAATGATTATGCCGTCGCGCACTACGCGGATAAGGTCGTTTCTGCCTATCTTACCGCTCTGTACATACGCGCCTGCTACCGCGCCTACGCCCGAGATCTTGTATACCTGGCGCACTTCTACGCGTGCGGTGTCTACCTCGCGGTACTTGGGCGCGAGCATACCCTTCATAGCTGTTTCTATCTCTTCGATAGCGTCGTAGATTATTCTGTAAAGGCGTATATCTACTCCGTCGCGCTCTGCCGATTCCTTAGCTACGGGGTCGGGGCGAACGTTAAAGCCTACGATTATAGCGTTTGAAGCGTTAGCCAGCATTACGTCCGACTCGCTTACCGCGCCTACCGCGCCGTGAATGACCTTTACGCGAACTTCTTCGTTAGAGAGCTTTTCGAGCGACTGCTTTACAGCCTCTACCGAGCCCTGTACGTCTGCCTTTACGATTATCGGCAGCTCCTTCATCTCGCCCTCAGAGATCTGGCTGAAGAGGTTGTCGAGCGTTACCTTAGTGTAGTGGCTGAACTGCTCTTCCTTAGCCTGCTGCTTTCTCTGCTCTACCAGCTCGCGCGCCAGCTTTTCGTCCTCTACGGCGTTGAACTGGTCGCCTGCGCCCGGCACTTCCGCCAGACCCGTTATCTCAACAGGGGTCGAGGGGCCCGCCTTGTCGATAGAGCGTCCCTTATCGTTGATCATAGTTCTTACTCTGCCGACAGCCGTGCCCGCTATGATAACGTCGCCCTTGTGCAGAGTACCCGCCTGTACCAGTACGGTTGCAACGGGGCCTTTGCCCTTATCGAGGCGCGCTTCGATAACCGCGCCCTTTGCGAGCTTGTCGGGGTTGGCTTTAAGCTCCTGAAAATCTGCAACGAGCAGTATATTCTCGAGCAGGTCGTCTATGCCCATGCCGGTCTTAGCGGATACGGGAACGCAGATAACGTCGCCGCCCCACTCTTCTACTACGAGGTCGTGCTCGGTGAGCTGCTGCTTTATGCGCTCGGGGTTCGCGCCCTCTTTATCCATCTTGTTTATAGCAACTATTACCTGTACGCCCGCAGCCTTTGCGTGGTTGATAGATTCTATGGTCTGCGGCATGATACCGTCGTCCGCCGCTACTACCAGCACCGCAATATCGGTGATGTTAGCTCCGCGTGCTCTCATAGATGTGAAAGCTTCATGGCCCGGGGTATCGAGGAAGGTTATCTTGCGGTTATTGTGGTATACCTGATACGCTCCTATGTGCTGAGTTATGCCGCCCGCCTCGCCGTCAGCGATATGCGCGTTTCTTATCCTATCGAGTATAGAGGTCTTGCCGTGGTCAACGTGGCCCATTACTACTACTACGGGGCAGCGCTCTTTCAGCGTTTCGGGAGCGTCCTCTTCGTCGGTGATAAGGCGGTCTTCTATCGTTACGATAACTTCCTTCTCTACCTTAGCGCCCAGCTCTTCCGCAACGAGCGAAGCGGTGTCGAAGTCGATAGTTTCGTTGAGGGTAGCCATTACGCCCAGACCCATCAGCTTCTTGATGACCTCGGTAGCGGTAACTTTCAGTCTGCTCGCCAGCTCTGAAACTACTATCTCGTCGGGTATCATTACCTTGAGCTGCTGCTTTCTCGCGCGCTCAAGCTCTAGGCGGCGCAGCTTTTCAGCCTCGGTCTCTCTCTTGTGTGAGAACTGCTGCTTCTTGTGCTGCTGCGACTTCTGAGTTATCTTCTGCTTTTTGGTGAAGTTGTCACGCTTCTTGCCGCCGCCCTGCTTCGAGATAGCGAGGTTATCGTACTTTTCGTTATATTTGTCAAGCTCTACATAGCTGCCGCGGGTATCTACCGTGCGGTAATTCTGCGAGCTGTTTTCCGAAACGGTGTAGCCCTTATCGGAAGCCGAGTCAGAGGATTTTCCTACCAGCGTTTTCTTCTCGCCGTGCTCCTGCTTCTTAGCTTTTTCCTGCTTTTTATTCTTCTTGTCAGCCTTTTCAGCGACAGGCTCAGCCTTAGGCTGCGCGGTCTGCGCAGGCTTCTCTGCCTTTGCAGGCTCGGTCTTAGCGGGCTTTTCTTCCTTAGCGGGCGCAGGCTTGCTCTCTGCCTTGGGTGCGGGCTTGTTCTCAGCCTTGGGCTTCTCCGCCTTTGCAGGCTCAGCCTTTTCCGCCTTATCAGCCTTTGCGGCAGGCTTCTTCTTAGGCTTTTCAGCCTTAGCCGCGGGCTTTTCTTCCTTAGCAGGCTCGGTCTTAGCGGGCTTTTCTTCCTTAGCGGGCGCAGGCTTGCTCTCTG
>NZ_JAJCLZ010000029.1 GCF_020559915.1 Ruminococcus sp. 210702-SL.1.03 | reverse complement strand
GGCACCTGTTCGTCAACGAATTTCGCTGTAAGTACGGCGTAAAGGCGATATGCAGGTTTCTGAAGATAAGTGAATCAGGCTATTATCGCTGGCTCAGAAATCAGAACAAACCCGGTGCACGACAGCTTCTTCTGGTCAAAATACAGGGCATATTATCAGAGCATTCGGATAACAGGAATTACGGTGTCAGAAGAATGCAGACAGCATTATCGCAGCGTGGAACTCATGTAAGTCTCAGGACTGTATACAGAACTATGAGCGAAGCAGGACTTGTCCACAGGCATCGCAGACCTCACGGTATTACAAAGGCTGACACAGCAGCACAGGACAGAGAGAATCTGATAAAGAGAGATTTCAGTGCAGAGAAGCCGCTGAACAAGCTCCTGACTGATATCACCGAAGTGCAGTGTTCTGACGGAAAGCTCTATATTTCGCCTGTTCTTGATTGTTTCAACGGTGAAATAATTGCACTTGAAATGCGTGATAATATGAAGAAGGAACTTTGCATAGATACCGTTAAACAGCTTCGTGAGAAGTACGGCAGACTCGACGGAACGATCCTGCACAGCGACCGGGGCTGCCAGTATACAAGCTATGCCTTCCGTCGTTCCCTTGTATCAGCAGGGCTTGTCCAGAGCCTCAGCGGAACTGCTCATTGCTATGATAATGCTCGTATGGAGAGCTTTTTCGCTACATTGAAAAAGGAGAAGCTGTATCAGATGCCGATATACAAAATGAAGCGTGATGAAGTAAAAACCATTATCTTCAGATACATCTTCGGTTATTACAACACCCAGAGAGTCAACAGCTTTAATGAAGGCGGACTCCCACCTGTGGCTCTCAGATCTTCCAGAGAGCTTTCTCATCACGCCGCCTGATATCTGCCTATTTCAGATTTTGGGTGTTTTCTGACTGCACTTTTCTTGACAATTTCATTTTTTTTATCTTTATCAAAAATCCATTAACCATAGAAAGTGCTGCATCATTTTTTAATGCCAAGAGTGCAGTTATGTAAACTATAATCGACATTAAAATTTTCATAATAAGATTTACGATAAATGCAGTCAAAAAAACATTACAAACAGCAGAAACAATAATAATCCCAATGCATCCCATGAGTAGACTTATCACATAGCGCAAAGAAACCTTTATTCTTAATACTTTCCTAACATAAAAATATTGATAAACACACATAAGTACTTCAGCCAAAAGAGTCGTAAATGCAGCTCCGTTTTGTTTAAAAGTTCCAATTAAAGCAAAATTCAAAACAATATTCAAAACAGCGCTCATTATAGTTCCTTTTAAAACGACTGTTTCTTTTTTCATTGGCAGTAAAACAGCATTAGTGTAATACGTTGCAATCATTGAAAACGCCAAACTCAGACTTAAAATTTTTAAAGATGTTGCAGCTTCTGCATATGATGCTCCAGCGATAATTTCAATTACAGCATCAGATGTAACAAATATTCCAACCATCACCGGAAGCAATATCATCATGAACATCTTAAAAATATCAATTGCTGTTTTTTCATACTCTTTCTTGTGATTTGTCGCAAGAAAATTGGATAATCTCGGTAAAGCCACGAGAATAACTGCCGCTATACAGCTTTTCAGCACAGTATAAATATTAACAGAGGTTGAATATAAGCCCACATGAAATTCATCAGACAAGAATCCAAGTATTGTTTTATCTGAGTTAACATATATTGTCGTTGTAACAGTAGATGCAAAAATTACCATGATCGGCTTGAAATGCTTTTTTAAGTTAAGATTTCTTGTGAAACGTATTTTTACATATTTTTTTGCATGAAAAAAATTAAAAATATTGGCACCCGCATTAGCAACAACTGTTGTTGCTGCATATATAACATAATCGGCCTCATTATGAACAAACAAAAACAGTAACACTAAAGCAATAATATGTACCACGAGAGAACGCACCGTAATATATGCATAATCTTCGACAATCGAATAAAGCCATGTCACACCAATCATATTACCAAATATCGCTAAGCTTTGAATGGCAATCAAAGGTATATACGAGTGAAACTTAGGAACAGCAACGACCACAATAACAAGAGCAATAATTGAAATCACAACAGATATTATATTGATTGAAAACATTTCACTGGAAAATACTTCGAGATTCTCTTTGCTATCTCGAACTCTTGCTCCTTCTCTGATTGCATATGTTGCTATTCCCAAACCTGCAATCAGCACAAAATAACTCACAACAGAATTTGAAAAATCCACTTTTCCCATATTCTCGACTTGCAAAACACGTGCAGCATAAGGATATGTTATAAGCGGAAATATAACTGATAATATTGTTTTCAATCCATTCAGTAATGCATTGACTCCAATAGACTTCTCTTTTCTTCCCATAAATAACCTTTTACCTCTTAATCATCTTTAATATCTTTTTTGTCGCCCACCTAATGAAATTTGACCATCCTCCAATTTTTATTGAGGCATTCATTTTGGACATGCTGCCCCCCGCTAATTTTTCAATTTGATGAAGATTATAGGAAAGATATTTCGGAAGCGCAAACGGATATATTGCAACTCCGTGTTCATCTATATCTATTTTTATCGTATGTAATTGATCCATTGTTTTAACCAACTCATACTGTTCTTGATTCTGCTTGGAACGATTTGGAAACATATAAAAGATATTCGTTGATGAGTCTGGAATTCGAGTGTAATATTCAATGTATTTCTTTTCCCCAGTAGTGCAGTATTCTTTAAGGTACGGGTTTTGTTTTAAATGATCAAAATGGTGACTTAATGAAAACTGCCCAGCGAAAGAATAGGATATTTCTGCATTTAATTCCATTGCAAGAATTGTACCTATAAATCCACCTGATGAAGCCCCTACACATCGAATAGTGTATCCCTTCGTTATACTTCTAATAAAATCAATCAGCTTATCATAAGTATTAATCCTACTATTGATTCCCTTAACATACCAGGACAACCAAATATCACGAATAAATATCTCTATTTCAGGTTTGCAATCCGCTCGCAAATTAGACCATTCATAACGATCTTCTTTGATTATTTTATCTTCAAATGACTGAAGATTATCTTTTTCATACAAAGCATTACTAGAGCAATAAATATATGCTAATCCGTTCTTACAGCTATTGTATTCAATCTTATAATTATATTTCTCATACTCCGCTTGAATCAAATCATATATATCATTCATCCTTATATCCTCAAATCAGTTAATTCTCTTCTTACCATATAGTTCTGGAATAAAGCGATTACTAAATATGACAATAGGAATCACCACCAAAACGCATACTATAAAAACAAATAATGTCATAAAAAACTCAGAAATATGTATTGCCATCCGAACAAATATCATTTCTACTATATTTTTAAAAAACTGAGTTAATGAAAATTGCCAAACATAAATCACTATAGAATTCTTTCCACACCATATTAGTGCCTTTGAATTACGTAATAAATCACTAACAAACCATACTGTTGCTATTCCGCAAAAACTAGAGATAAAAAATAAAAATATATTCCCATAATTATTGTTATACATAGTTACACTTGAATTATGCAACGCAACTACTGCCAACAGACACGAGGTTAAAATTATAATGACAAGTTTTCCAAATAAAGACGCTCTTCTGCCAATATCCTCCTTTACAAGAACAGGTTTCAGAGCAAAGCCAGAAGAATAAAACATCAAAGCCATAGGTGTAACATTCAAATAAAATGGAGATTCATCTGGGAAAAAAGCAAAATCAACAATGATCATTGTGCATATCATGCAGATTACAATAATAACTACTGTTGATAATATCTTTTTGACATTTATAAATTTAGATAATATAAAAAACACTATTTCAGTAACAAAAAGTACTTGTAAGAACCAATACCTCCAAAACTGATACATCAAATCTATATCATAAATATTTCCACCTTTAATCACTATAGTAAATACTGCATAATAACAATACGATATTACCCCAAGCAAAATCTGTGGTAATAATATAGTCCTTATTTTTTTTATAAAAAATGCACCAAAACTCATTCTAGTTTCAGCTGCTGTTTTGCCTAACAGTCCAGACAAGAAGAAAAATAGCGGCATATGAAAGCTGAGTATAATTCTATTTAAAGGTGCATCTAATGAATAAAAGCTATGGCCTAATATAACAATTAAAATCGCTATTCCACGTGCTACATCAATTTGATTATTTCTTTTCCTTAATTCCTTCATAATTTCCTACATTCTTCAATCATTATTCTGTAGTTCTCAATAGTTTGATTCACAACAAGTTCCTGTCCTTGTCTCTCTCGAATCCAATTATAAGAAGATTCTGAAAAACTCTCTGCAAGTTGATCTGAGTCAAAAATACGAGAGATATATTCCGCAAGCATCAAAGGTTCATTAAATGTATACAGATAACCATCTTTACCATCTCGAAGCATTTCTGGAACACCACCGACATAACTAGCTACTGTCGGGATACCAACTAACTGAGCTTCACAAAGAGAATTAGGGCTATTCTCAATTGAAGATGGAAGAACCATCACGTGTGCTTTTTTTAGCTCCTCTACAATCTCTTCAGCATTCAATACTCCTGTAAAGTGTATACAATCTTGTAGCCCATATTCTTTAATTTTTCTAAACAACAATTTCACATAACCAGATTGAAGAATCTGATCTTTAATTGTTTGATTCTTCATTATATTTTTTCCAGACATATGCAACTCAATATCTGGATATCTAATTTTTAGATGATACATTGCCTCAAGAAGAATATGTAAGCCTTTAATTGGCTTAAATCCCTGATGCATGAATATTCTATGTCTTTTTATATTCTTCAATTCCCAACGTTTTGCTTCATAAAACTCTGGTCTAATCATTTCAGGCGCAAATAAATATTTTGCATTAGGATTTATAGCAAGCGAAGATACCTTATCCCATGTAGTGCGTCCACCCAAATAGTGGACTCCCTTTAGCATTTCCTGCTCAAATCGACTTCTATGTACTGCACTTCTTTGATCACCAAGAATTCCAGATCCGCGTAACAGATCTCGAATCGTGACATTCTTCTTTATTTCATCGTAGATAATTCCAGCGGTATAATCCTTAAAATAATTAGCTAAAATTCCCTGCAACGTCAAATAAAGTGGTATGTTAGGTTTCATTTTAATAAGTTCATACGGAACCATAGATTCACTTCCATGAATATGGATGAGATCGGGTTTAAAATCATTGATTATCTGGTTCCAATTTTTTCTTGCATTTTCTCCACCCCCATTAGACTTCATCTTCTTCTCATCTGGAAGAAAATAAAAATCAATGTTATTAACACAATACTTCTGTATTTCTTCGCTATTTGCTACTGATACAATAGCTAGGTGAATATCTTCCCTATTCCTTAACTGATCTGCCAGTGCACGAGCCCATGTACATGCATATTCCGCTTTTTTCCCAACCTTATCTGCAACTTCAGGGAACGTAACAAATACAGTCCACATTATTCTCATACAACTCATATCACTAACTCCTTCTAGTCCTCAATCTAATACTTATCCTTTCATCCATAGTAATCAGAATTAAGCCAATTACATATTTCCAGCAATTAGTCTGAATAATCTGCACGTTAACTGCCATAGACAATGCGCACCAAAAAACGATTTGGAATAACATCAATCTTTTATACAAACTAAAACTTGTTTTCATCTTGGTTTGCGCCACTATCATCAGCCAGGCTAATACAGCTGTATAAACAAAAAAACCCAAAAAACTAAAAACATAATATGACATGGCAATATTGGGAATAATGAGCTCTATATGTCCAGTGTTCTGGCCAAAAAATGTTGCCGTAGATTCACCTACAATTCCCAACATTGATAATAACTTGGGGATATTGGCTACCGTATCATACAAAAATGTTGATATTCTTCCATCCGTGCATTGCATAACAGAGTTAATACCATTACCTACTGGAAACACCCCTGCAAAATATTCATTCAAAGCACTTGGTGTTAAATATGTCTCAAATGCTTTCCAAAATGACAATGACATACCATGGGCAATTCTTTTATAAAAAGTTCCTAATAAAAGTGCAAATATTACGGTTACAGAACCACTGATGATTATAATCTTTCTTTGTTTCGGAAAGAAATACAAAAGGACATAAACCATTGCCAATACTGCTACTAAAATACTCCAGCGTGAAACGCTTTTTCCATTGGACCATCCACATGATACATATGCCATCGAAGCAATTATCACAAATACAAATTTCATCCAATACGAAAGCATTCTATTTTCTTTTATAATTTTAAGAATCTGTACATATATAATAACCAATCCAATATAATAAATAATAAGATATTCTCCTGGAATCTGACTTCTATATTCGGATAGAGTATACGTAATACTGGAAACATCTTCAGAAGTAACATTAAAATTAAACAACATATCTCGAATGGGAACATTAGAAATTAAAATTAATGCAAAACAAACTACAATAATAGCCTTTATAACACCAAATTTTCCAAGATAAATGACATTATTTTCCGAATCGTGCTCTATAATCCTTTTTTTATTTACATACGGAATAAGGAAATACATCACCAAATACACTACAACCAATTCAAAAATCATATAAAACACTGATTCCGTATAAAGATTTGTCGTTGCCCATACATGACCATCATACTTATGTATTATACACGTAACTACCGGAGTCACTACATAGCGAAGGAAAGCGATTATCTCAAATATGAGTAATCCCATTCCAGCTTCATATTTGTAAATTTTTTTGATTAACAGGTGTAAAAAACCAAATACCAGCGGTAGTAGCCAATAACAATGTACCGCTGGTTCAGGACTTCCTTTTAACCAACAAATTAAAGTTCCAATTAATCCTAAGAAGAATAGTGCAATTCTAACCCTACGGAAACCAGTCTCTACTATCATACTTCAATTTTTCTCCACTCTTTTGGAATTATGTCATTTGCTTCTGGTTGATCCTTTCTCCAAACTGATGGCACCCATACATTTTTTGTTGTATTTCTTGCAAGAAATGCTGCCCACCAACTAAAAGTACTATTTGATATAATGAAATGTTTACAAGCTTTCATAAGTCTAAGTTCTTCATAATCTGGATTATCAAGATCAACATATTGAATATTTGCATTAAAATGATAGTTTTCTTTTATCCATTCAATATCATCGTGTCCCGTTGAGAAAACAAAAAACACTGGATTTATTAATTTAGATTTAGCTTCCTCAATCGCTTTATTATAGTATTCAAAATCACAAACCTGTAATGCTTTCCATTTTTCGTCTAGGTAATCACCACGACGAATATGCACACAGACAGCATTTACTGCTTCTATTTCTGTCAATTTTTCGATATTTCTTTCAGATGCAGGAGTGATGATTTCCAATTCATCTCTAAGAATGTCTTCAATTCCTTCGACAGTATTTGCATTTTGAAAAAAACCAAAAACATACTTATTCTTTCGATTCGATTTCACAATAGAATATGATTCACTTGCTCTATGAGCATAGTACATTCCTCTTTTACTTCGTTTTAAATATTTCTTCTCACCAATTGCCTGTTTCTTCAATAAACGCCATCCAAGAAAATCAATTCCAAACGCAAATGGTATTGCAAAATAAAATTTTTTTAATTCTTTTACAGCGTCTGTTTCTCTAAGCACAGAAACATTGCTATTTAATCTACAATGATTTAAAGAGTACTCTCGAAAATCATTGCGATGCATATATTCCGTATTAATGACAATCTGTTCGCCAGAATATTTTTCTTGAATCTTTCTGGTATAAGCATACTCAAACATTTGATTGCCTAAACCAGATCGCATAATCAGTTCAATCATCTTTATCTCTTTGTGTGATAATTAGATAGTTAATTATCACTCTTTCCTTTCTTTTTACTTACTGTATGTATGAATTTATACAATTCGGATTTCTTCTAACTTTGCTCTATAACTCACATTATTTTGTCTTAATCTTATGCTTTAATAAACGCATAAAATCTTGTAAACCGATAACTTGCAGAAAAATTCGAATTTTGTGCGTTAAAATATGTTTCCAAGTAATCGGGAACCACTTTTGCATCAATGAATAACCATCTAAAACCGTAGCATCTTTAAAAAACTCCGCTCTGTGATTGCTCTTCATGTTAGACTTAAACATTGCTGAATTTCTATTTATTATTTGCTCTGTTTGCATTTCAATAAGATCATAGGAATTTCCGATTTCTTTTATAATATTGCACCCTTTTTCTGTATGGATAAGGATCTTTGTTGCCCCAAGTCCATCATTGAATTCTGGTGCATCTTTTGCGACTGTATTGCAATCCCAAATTGTGAAATCACTTCTTCTGTACTGCTTTCTAAAATGACAATTATAGCACGAAGGTCTATCGCAAATATTTGCAAAGAAAGCTCTAAGAAACGGATCTGCTTCCATGCCACAATGATAAAATTCTCCCTTTTTCCTCCCGACAAGTTTCATTGTCGGAAAATTGTAACTATATTTTTTGTCTCTGAAATGAACATCTATAATCGTATCATGATATTTTTTAGAAACATACTCTAAATACTTATCAAAAATCATCGGAGACGGAACAGAATGGCAGACAATATCAACAGTTATTAGATTACTATAGTCCTCTTTTAAAAAGGATAAAAGTCCTTCCACCTGACATGGAGTTCCGCTGAATAATACTTGTTTACCTTTATCAAGATTTGTCTTAATATGTGCAAACGTTTTATTTCCAACAATGCTTTGCATATATTTGCTTCCTGCAAATCTAATTAAATCTTCTTCTAAATCAGTTGAAATATGCACTGCATGAAAAGCTTCATCTAAAACGACTCCACAAACAACTCCACCGCTTTTTATCACATAACTTCCTAGATTATAAAAGAACCCACCTGCTGCACTAGCTTTTTTTATCTCCCTGTTCTTGTTCCTAACAATATAAGCCTTTTGCTCGAACGAAGTTTCCTCTACAACATTTTGTATAGGACATACTTTATCGCAAGCACCACATTGTACACACTTATTCTTGTCAACAGACGGGTATAAAAATCCTTCATCGTCGCTAGTCATAGAAATACATCTTAGCGGACATATACTCATACATGCCGTGCATCCACAGCATTTACTCTTATCATTAATTTCTATCATTTTTACCTAATGCTTTCTTTAAAAAATCAATAGATGCTTCCCTATAAAGGCTTAGTCTAGTATCGATTTTGTCATATGGAATAGGATTTTTCAAGTATTTATCAATATCTCCAAAGTCAGATACAAGCCTTTTATCAAAATCAATTATATCAAACAAACTATCAATTCGAGTATTCGTAGATTCTTTTCCTTCTTTGAATCTCATAAAAGTAAAAAACTCTTTATGATTAAGTATTGAAAACACTGTCGCATGGAAGGAATCTGTGCATATATAATTCGCATGCTTAATCAAATTTACGAATTCTTCTGGGCCTGCATCAAACTCCTCTATATCAGAATAGTTTTTATCAACCTTTTTATACTTTCCCATATGAGGTAGCGACACAATGATGCATCCAGTTTTCTCAGCTAACATTCTAGCAAACTTCCTATGCTCTTGATTATTTCCAATCAAATAACACAGTATGTATGGCTTATTTATTAGTTCTTGATCTGCTACAATTGTTGCCCATCGATTTCCATCTAATAAAAGTGTTGGATCACAAACCATTTCAGGTTTCTGCCCTATAGCTTTCTCAACAATAGTAACTGCAGATACTTCCCGAACCGAAATATACTGGAATCTTGATAGAAATGCTTTGGTTTTGGCTATGTAAGCATCTGTAAGGCTACCAACACCAAAGCTTGTGGAATAAGATATTTTATTAATTTCTTTTGGAACCCAATTTAATGTGTAGTAGTCTGCGTCAATATTAGATGGTAACCATAACTGATCACTTCCCACAAGAATATCTGTGAATTCACGTTCCACATAATCGGCAAGCTCTTTGTAAGAACTACATTTGCTCGTCAGTCTAAACTTTTTAATATATGAATTAAATGCCTTTGCTCGCTTTGCTGCCTTTCTACCATAAGACTTATTAATCTTCTGATATAGACGAGAAAATACATACCCCATCTTATTTGCAAATATTCTATAATCTGTAATATGAGACAAATAGTACTTTACTTTTGCTCCTTTCACACTAGCGTCTAAACCTGAATTATCTATTGTATAATTATTTATTCCTAAATCATCCAACATTTGTTGTGTCGCAAATGCCTGCAGTTGACTACCATAATTATGTTGAAAATAGCAAGAAACAATCGCTACTTTTTTATCTTTCATCATTTTTTTACCCCAAATCGAACTTTACTGGCTATATCCTTACCAAATAAAGTTAAAACTTTCTTAATTTTTCCTTTTATCCACAAATATGTTAGAAAATAATATTCATCGAACACACTTCCGCCATTACGACGTATTATTTCTCGGCACTCATTTCTTTTAACTTTTTCGCCAGCCTGTGATACACCACCTAATCGAAAAATACCAACAACAGCATCAACCTCTTTCATGATCGCACCTTTTCTATGAAACCTAAACAATAGTTCCAAATCCATAGAATTCTTAAATGCTACATCATATAAACCATATTTATCGAATGCCGTTTTCTTAATATAGCATCCCATATGGCAAACATGAAACAGCGTTGGTATCTTTTTAAAAGTCATCGTCGGGTGAAGTATATACTCATATCCAGTATCAAAATTTCTTACAAGCTCAGATGCCCGATACATTTCAACGTTTTCTTCATAGGCATCTACTATTTTTTGCACAGCATCTGATAGCAAAATATCATTGGAATTACAAATACCAATGATATCACCTGTCGCAGCAGTTATACCTTTATTAAATCCATCACTAATTCCTTTGTCTGGCTCTGATATAAAATATGCAATTTTATCTTTGTATCGATTTACAATTTCCACAGTCCGATCTGTTGAAGCAGCGTCTATCACAACATACTCTACATTATCATATGTCTGAGATAAAACGCTTTGAATAGTTTTTTCAATTGTATCCTCACTGTTATATGAAATTGTTATTATCGAAACCTTAGGCTTCATTTCAAACCTCCTCGTATAATCATAGTATTCGTTTCAATATTTTTTTTACTCTCCATGGCAAACGATTTTTAATTTTATTCTTTATAGAACAGGTCACCGATAGTTGTGTATCTATAACATCTTCTTTGGTGCAATCTATGGATATTCTTTTTTTCGACGCCGTTGAATGACTAATGCTGGGATTAAATTTTTGAGCCTCTTCAAAACTACTCTCATAAAGATCCAGTCTATTTTTTAAAGGCTCAAACATCCTATTTCCTTTCTCTGTGTTAATCATAACCAAAGAAATTCCTGAGTCAGTATTGATTTTAGAGTTAGTTTTTTCAATTCCCCAGAAATCTCCAATAGTTATATCACCTGAGCGTAATCTTCCCTTAAAACTACACTTATAACAACTATTTCTAAGAATAGATCCGCATAAAAATGATCCATAGTATGGGTCTTCATAGGAATATCCTGAATTAAGCCCATTTGAAGTTTCATAATAATATTTAGAATGTTCTCCCGTTGGTCGTTCGCATTTACTACGAAATTGATACTTAAGTACAGGAGTATTTCCTTTTTGAGATAACCACTGTATATATTTTCTAAATAGTCCTGGCGCTGGAACACCATGGCAAACTACTTCTACACAAATTAAATTATTAAAATCTTTTGCTAGATAGTTTCTAATTGCTGCAATTTGACATCCTGTTCCACTAAAAAGAACATTTTTAGCAGACAACAAATCCTCCTTTATCATTGGGTATACTAAGGATATCTCTGATTGCACATATTTAGAGCCGCTCAATTTATACAGCTCAGATAGATTAGAAATTCTTTGATGACGCACAACATCTACATCTATGTATGCTGCACCATATACTACTCCGCCAGCATCAATAATCGACTTGGCTAATTCACCAAATACACCACCAGATGTACTTTTGGTAATTAATTTTCTATCACGTGTCTTCGCTGCATAAACTTGTTTTACTTTTTCTCTAGCAATAAAACTATATTCAGGACAATTCTTTATGCAAAGACCACATCCAATGCAATCCCTCTTGTTTACATGAGGATAAAGAAATCCATCATGTTTTTCTTTCATTTCTATACATTGCTTTGGACATACTACGCTACACAATCCACAACCATTACAGTTTACATGAGGAATATCTTCTACTTTCTTAACTTTTAATACACTATTAAGCCATTCCAACGCATATCTTCTATCATATTCTACTTGAGAATTAACCTTAGTGTATTCTTGAAGATTAAAAATGTCTGTAGTTGTTCCAAGCCGATTAGTAAGATTATAATGTTCTAATAGAGTATATATTCTTGAGTTCTGAGATCCTGGATTATTATCAGAAAATCTTTTTAATACAGTAAATGGCTTATTATAAATAATCGAAAATACTGTCCCATGAAAAGAATCCGTAATCACATAACTCGCATTTTTTATTAACCCAACCCATTCTTCTGGACCTATATTCTTTAATATTTTCGCATTAACCTGATAAGTCTGTTTTACTGACGGAACAATTACGATTTGATATTCTAACTGCTGCGATACATTCTCAACATATTTCCAATGGTCTTCATTCCAAGACAAAAAATAGCAAAATATATAATTGTTAAGATTTAAATTATATTTAGAAACTTTGTCCCAATCCGTTTTTTGCAACAACAAGGTAGGATCCGGCATAACCGGTACTACTTTACCTGTTAAATTTTTTACAATCTCACATCCGCTACTTTCTCTAACTGAGATATAATCAAAACGATTTAAATAATTCGTTATCTTTGTTGCTTTCTTTCCCTTTATTGATGAGACACCGAAACTACACGCATATGCAATTTTTCTTTCCGTTTCGCTTAAAAAATCAAAATAAAATACGGGATTCAATAAAACAGGCGACCATATCTGATCACTTCCGCATATATATGCATCAAACTCACCGTCTATAGTAGCTACTTCTTTCGGAGAAGAATATCGTTGTGTAATATTAATATGGTTCTCACGAAAGTCATCAAATTTCTTTTGTTTTTCACTGAGTTCTCTTGGTGATCCAGCTACTTTTTTCGCGCAATAGGCATCCCATTTTTCTAAAAATAACTTCAAGGAATTTTTATTCTTAATCAGATTTTCTACTTTTTTCACAGTAGAAGGTGCATAATCAATATTTTCTGTCGGATATCCTTGATTACGTAAAGCTTTTTGAAGTGCATAAGCCTGTAAAATGCTTCCGTAATTTCCGTTATGTAGCCATGTTAATATACCAATTTTCATAATTTCTTTCCTAACTCTCTACAATATAATGCTCCATGCTCCTTAAGAAACTACTAATACTTTTAATCTGGTCTCCCTCATGTTATTCTCCGTCATTTATAATCTCTCAAACAATTTTCCATGTTCCTCAGAAACTCTCCGAGCATTAAATCTGTTATGTACATCTTCCATGCCCTGTGCTACCAATCTATCCCTTAGTCCATCTTCCCAATAGATCCGTAGCACTGCCTTACTTGCTCCTATATCATCGTCAGCTTCTACAAGCAGACCATTTTCTCCATCCCGGATTATATTGGGAATGGCATCCACTCTGCTCGCTACAATGGGCTTGCCTGCCATCATATACTCAGGCAGAGCCAAACCAAAGCCCTCCCAGCGACTCAGTAAACATGCAATATCAAAAAGCTCTACATAACTAATTGGATTATCAACCCAGCCTGTAATATGTAGCCTATCTGCAAATCCATTATCAGCCGCGTACTTTCTGATTTCGTCTTCCTGATTTCCGTTTCCAACAATAATAAAATGTGCATTGGAAATCTTATCTTTCACTTGCTTTGCCATCTTAATAAACACATCTGGTGCTTTTTGAGGAGTCATTCGTCCAACCATACCAACAACAAATGCGTTTTCTGGAACGTTCAGCTCTCTCCTTTTAACTGCACCATGTACTCCATTCTCATAGGCTTCGATGTCCACACCGTTAAAAATGACCTGTAACTTGTCCTCTTTGCATATTTTCTTATCCAATGCCGACTGTTTCTCCGCATCTGAAATGCAGATAATCTTATCGCAGAATGGCGCAGCTACCTTTTCAATAGCTGTGTATATTGTCTTTTTCTTTGCAGAACATCGCATATTAAATGCCCACCCATGTGGATTGTATACACAGTGATTTTTCAAACCAATATCTGCAACACGAGCAATTGCTCCAGCTTTGCTGGAATGGGCATATACAATATCGGGGTTATGTTTTTTTATCAGTGCTCTGACCCCTTTAATCGCCTTTAAGTCATTTACTCCAATAGCTCTGGTCATCTCGACCTGTTCAAATGAATCCACCAAATCTCTATAGTCTTCTTCATGGAAATCTTGTGAGCAAACCAATATATTCTCAAACTTCTTCTTGTCCAAATACTTGAGAAGCATTCGGATGTAGCGATCCACGCCACCTGCGGCCTGCGCCACATGCAATATTCTGATTTTATTCTTCCTCATCCCTCAAATACTCCTCGTCCTTTTTCTTTCTGCAAATTTATGTAAGCCTTTTACTCTCCATGTCCCAACAGGCACACCTTAAGCATCTTAAAAATAATCTTCCAGTCCACCCAAAAGCTGCGCCCCTTCACATATTTCGCATCCAGATCCATCCCTCAAAAGAGAGGTCATTACGATGCGGGGCGATCTGCCAGTAGCAGCTCAGTCCGGGTGTCACATATAGGCACTGTTTCTCGTACTCGCCCGTACTGCTCCACCTCGCGGGAAAGTGCTGGGTCTTTTCGTCATAATCCTTCCAACTATTTCTCTATTCTCCTAAAGTGTTGACCCTTATTGTCATACCCCTATCAGCCAGCAACCGTATCTCCATCAGGACAGGTCTACTCCAGAAAATCAGTTATATTTAGTGTGTTTTTCACTCCACCGTAGACCATCAGACCTCAACTGAAAGTTTGAGGTAGACATTAACAGACACACGTTCTGTACCCGTACCGCGATTTTACAAATCTTTTTCGTAATCTCATACAATTATCATTAAATTAGATTTACAAAAAAAAGCTGCCAAACCATTTTATTCAGCAGCAAAACTTATACCATATCTCTATCCACTTTTCCTCCCGCATTTCAACAATTCTCACCATTTATCAACCTAATACTCACAAATAATTCAAAAATATTTCATTAACCATTATACCATTTTAACGTCAATCTGTCAACGGCTTTAATGCGATAAAGTAATCAATTTTTTGGAATTCATGAATTTTGACTAAACTGCGCGCTTTTCGACTTTATATTTTATAGATTTTACACCCGCGAAAACCCCATCCGTGCGCTGTTTTAAACACTTCTGACGTTTTCTTCATGATTTGCCGATGAGTTCGTTACATCTTGCGTCTGCCGATTTTCCAGTATACCTTTTATAATAGGCAATCGTTTCAGCTTAAAGCCCCTTCAAATAAAACCTGTCCATCCCGCCGTGCACTGCCGACGCCGGCTTCTCTATCTGCCGAAAACCCTCCCGCTCGTACAATTTTATCGCCACCGCCAGATTTGTGTGCGTTTCGAGATACAGGTTTTTGTACCCCGCCGACCGCGCCCAACTCTCCGCCAGCCGCAGCAGCTCTTTTCCGTAGCCCATGCCGCGAACCGTGCTGCTCAGATACAGCTTTTGCAGCTCCGCACAGTCCGCTATGCCGCTAAACTCCGCAACGCCCGCTCCGCCGATCACGTTTCCCGCTTCGTCCAGCGCCGTGAAATACACGCGCTTCTGCGGGTCGGCATTGTAAAATCCGCTCATGTGGTCAAGCTCCGGGTCAAAATACACCGTGCCCGCAATGTCAAGATGGTAGTACTCCAAGTTGGCGCGTATCAGCTCGGCAAGCGCCTTGTCGTCGGCAGGCTCTATTTTTCGGTAATTCAGCATATTTATCCCTCCGCGGACATTTTCTCTGTCATAATTATAACACATTTCGCGCCTTTCTGTCAATAAAAAACAGCCGAGCAATCACCCCGCCTTGAACAGATCAAACAGATCACGCTCACGCTGAAATGTCGATCGCACAGCAAAAAAGCTCTCCACCGCATTTGGCAGAGAGCCTTTGTCATTTTATCGTTTTAGTTCAGAATATCAGATTATCAGAATATCTGCCCATAGAGCTTTAGCTTCTCTTTCGACGGGAACCGCTTGTCAAACTCCTCAGCCGCCGCCCCGTCAACAAAATAGCCTGCGGGCGTTGAGTATTCGCCAGTCACGCCGTCAAGATAGCCTGCGGCAAGCTCTTTGCAGAGGAAAAACGACTGATCCGCACCCTCGGGCAAGCCGTGGTATCTTATGCCGAATTCGCTTGCATATGTGAAGCCGCTCTTGCCGTAAAAGCCGATGCTGCCCTCAAAGCACACCGCTCCGCAGCCCATTTCTTTCGCCCTTTCGAGGGAATAGTCGAGCAGTATCTTTCCGTAGCCCTGCCGCTTGAACTCGGGCGCTGTGCAGATAGGCCCCATTGTCATTATCGGCAGGTCTTCTCCGCTGTCCGACTTTATCGCCGCACGCACGAACACATTCTGCCCTATTATCCTGCCGTCAAGCAGCATTACAAGATCAAGCTGCGGCACAAAATCCGCGTCGTTCCTCAGCTCATGAAGCACAAAATGCTCCAGACAGCCCGGACGATAGACGTTCCAAAAGCTTTCTCTGACAAGGTTCTCTACCTCGCGGTGTTCTTCCTTTTTCTCTAAACGTATCACGATATTTTTATTCATTGTTATACCTCCCAAATGTTGTTAAACTCAACTGCTTCTCAGCGGGAGGTTTGAAAGACTGCCGTAAACCTCCCGTTTACGCTGCAATCTCCGGTGTATTGTACTTGTTCAAAAAGCACTCTCCTATTCAAAAATTTTATGATAAAGCCGTTAGGCTCTGTCAGCTTGTTTTAATTATACGCTAACTGTTCCATCAGTATCACGCCTTTGCAAGAAATTCTCTTCCAGCCTTATCGGTATCAAGTATCGCCTTTACAAACTTCTCCTCAGTCGGTTTGCCCGGAACATAAGTCCACTCTACTACGCTTGCCGCCTTGTGTGCGATAGCCGCAACGTCCTCTTCTGCAAGGTCTATCTCGCCCAAAGTGCATGGCAGACCAATGCTGTGATTAAATTCAAATATACGCTTGCGCTCTTCAAGCTGTCCATCATAGGTCAGCAGGCAAAGCACGCCGAATGAAACTATCTCGCCGTGAAGATGATTATGCTCGCACTTCGGGAAAAGCGACGCACCGTAATATACGCAGTGTGCAAGCGACGAATTGTAATAGTAATCGTCCTTCGGGTCGGGGTTGTTCTGATGAACTGTAAAGTTTGAAACAAGTCCCGCTGTGATGATTATATCAAGCGCCACCTGCTCGATGTCTTTTGAGGAGATGTTGTTACTGCAATCCTCCAGTGCTTTCTTTCCGTAAGAGATAAGCGGCTCTGTGCAGGCGGCAGCAAGCACCCTGCCCAGCAGCGGAGTGTGTATCATATCCTTTTCGCGGCAGGCAAAAACAACTTCATATTCCTTGCTTAGAGCATCGCCGATACCTGCCCAGAAAAGCTTTTCGGGCGACTCTGCGATTATCTTTGTGTTGATGAAAGTGTGCAGGGCGGGTGCTTTTAGGTAGGCATATTCTTTAAAAGTCCCGTCGGCATTGTAAATTACCGAGATAGCTGTGCATGAAGCGCAGTTTGAAGCAAGGGTCGGGAAAGTAAAAAACGGCTTGTCCATGCGGTCGCAGAGGGTCTTTACAGTATCAACTGCACGTCCGCCGCCAACACCGAAAACCATATCCGCGTTCTGCACTTCCGGCATAGCCTTGAGCATTTCAATGTTCTCATAATTCGAGTCGCCGCCGTACCAGATAAAATCGGCAAGCTCGATATCAGAGCCTTTCAGCGCCGCAAGCAGTTCAGGCTTAGCCTTTTCCATAGCGGTCTTTCCGCCGATAACGACTGCCTTTTTTCCATAACGTCGGGTAACATATGGTATCTCTTTGTAACAGTCGTCGCCGATAGAGTAGCTTGGTAAAAATTCGTTGTAAGTCATATTCTTCTCCTCCATTATTTCCGACAGCGTGGCGCACGGTCATGTTGTCCATATAGTTTAATAATACAACTATATAAGGAATGATCTGTTTATATTTTTTTGAGATTTTGTTAATATTTTTAAGAGATGAGGTATCCGCGACTATCAGGTTGACCGCATCTTCTTCCGAGAAGATTTCGGGAGCGAGCGCAGACCGCCCTCAGCTTAAAGCTATGCTGGACTATGTGCGTGAGGGTGACACCCTCTACATCGAGAGTATCAGCCACAAGGAAAACATCGACACCGATACTCCGTCAGGAAAGTTTATGCTCACCGTGTTCGCTGCACTCTCTCAGCTTGAAAGAGAGCAGTTCAAACAACGTCAGCGTGAGGGCATCGAGATCGCTAAGGCACAGGGAAAATACACAGGCAGAAAGCCGATTGAGATCGACTGGACAAGGTTCGGTCAGCTCTATGGGGAATGGAAGTCCAAGAACATCACGGGCAGAGACTTTATGCGGAGAATGGGCTTGTACGGAACGGATTATGGTTGTGCCAATAGACTACGGGCAAGTAGCACACATCAATATTGTGCCTTAACGAAATCTTAACACCGTAACCGTAATCTTAACAGCACCTTAACCGCTCTTGTGATATAATAAAGCTATCATTTGAACGAGAGGTGTACGATGTTACATAAAAATAGAGTAAAAAACAAAACTCATATGACTTCATTTCAGGTCATCATTATCAGTTTCTTTTGCCTAATTCTGGTAGGTACGCTGCTTCTGATGCTGCCGATCTCATCAAGGCAGCGGTGTGTGACTTCATTCCCTGATGCAATGTTCACAGCCGTTTCAGCTACCTGTGTGACTGGGCTTGTTGTAAAGGATACTGCTACATACTGGTCTCTGTTCGGGCAGGCGGTCATTCTGATGCTAATACAGATCGGGGGTATGGGCGTTATCACCGTCGGGCTTGCGATCATTAGAGCATCAGGGCGGAAAATCGGTCTGTGGCAGCGCAGTACGATGCAGGAATCTATCTCCGCACCGCAGGTAGGCGGTATTGTAAAGCTGACAGGCTTTATCCTTAAAACATCACTTATCATAGAGATGATCGGTGCGGCTTTGCTTGCACCCGTTTTCTGCAATGATCTTGGTATCGCTAAGGGACTGTGGTATTCCTTGTTTCACAGCATATCGGCTTTTTGCAATGCAGGCTTTGATCTGTTCGGCATAAAAGAACCGTTCTCATCGCTGACCTTTTACCACAGCAACATCTATCTCAATATCGTCATCATACTGCTAATTATTACGGGAGGCATCGGCTTTCTCGTCTGGGGCGATATCGGAACACACAAGTACAGGATCAGGCGCTTCTCTCTGCAAAGCAAGGTCGTACTGATGACATCTGCTGTCTTGATCGTTCTGCCTGCGCTGTATTTCTTTTTTTATGAATATGACAGTGAGACTATCCATGACCGGACGATCCATTCACTGTTTCAGTCTGTCACAACACGAACCGCAGGCTTTAACACAACTGATCTCGCTGCTATGGATGAATCAGGTACAGCCATTATGATCATTCTTATGCTTATAGGCGGTTCTCCCGGTTCCACCGCAGGCGGTATGAAAACAGCGACTTTTGCTGTTCTGTTCCTTTCTGCGATCACAGTGTTATGCCGCAGAAATGATGTGCAGTGCTTCAAAAGAAGAATATCAGACGAAGCTGTCCGCAGTGCAGGCGCTGTTTTGTTTATGTATCTTGTATTGTTCTTTACAAGCGGTATCATTATCAGCAGAGTGGAAAATCTGCCGCTGCTGACCTGTCTGTTTGAAACAAGCTCAGCTATCGGTACTGTAGGGCTGTCACTCGGCATTACAAGCGGTCTGTCTGCTGTATCTCGTGTGATACTGATGATACTTATGTTTTTTGGGAGAGTCGGCGGACTGACACTCATTTATGCAGCTCTGCCGTCGACTGACAGTAAGAATTCACGCTTACCGCTTGAAAAAATATCCGTAGGATAAGGAGTCTTATATATTAAAACAATTTTAATTATCGGAGTAGGTCAATTCGGCAGTCATATTGCCAGACGCATGAAGGAGCTTCGGTGTGAGGTCATGGCAGTAGATAAAAATGATGAGCATATCAACGATATCCTGCCCTATGTGACCAACGCAAGGATCGGTGACAGCACCAATGAGGAATTTCTCCGTTCGCTTGGTGTAGGAAACTATGATGTTTGTATCGTTGCCCTCGGCAGCCTGTTTCAGTCCTCTCTGGAAACAACGTCTTTGCTCAAGGAGCTGGGGGCAAAGAAAGTCATATCCCGTGCGACAAATGATGTACAAATGAAATTCCTGCTTAAAAATGGAGCCGATGAGGTTGTCTATCCTGAGATGCAGATGGCACTTCGCATCGCTACAAAATATGCATCAGACAGCATACTCGACTTTATTCATCTGGATAACAATTACTCGATCTACGAACTGAAAGTACCGAAGGACTGGTTCGGAAAGTCGCTTTCACAGATCGATATACGAAAGAAATTCAAGATCAATATTCTGACGATCAAACGCGGAGAAGAGGTATTTATCCCTGCACCGGACACTGTAATTGAAACTGATGACATCGCATTTGTCATAGGTGAGGTTCGGGATATCCAGAAATGTTTCAGAATTTAGGAGATGAATTCATCGAGGAGATACAAAAGAGCAGCCGTGGACACAACCTGTCAGAAGATGATGTTGACGAACACAGAAGTGATATGTTATAATAACAAGGGTGATTCTTATGACTGTTAATTCTATAAAGAGCTCTAAAGCATTTTCTGTGTTCAAAGACTCCGCTATATGTCTTGTGGTGCTGACAGCCGCAACACTTGCCGGATACGCATTCAAAGCCTTTCAACTTGCCGATGCGGACATTATCATGCTGTATATTATTGCTGTGCTTGTGATATCCATTTTTACATCAAAGATGTATTTCTGCCTGATATCATCATTAGTAGGAGTAATGCTTTTCAACTGCTTCTTCACATATCCTGAGTTTTCTCTTTCAGCTCACGATGCAGGCTATCCTGTCACATTTGTGATGATGTTTATTACAGCGTTCATTGCAGGAACGCTTGCCAATAAGCTGAAACGCAATATCCTGATCGCCGAGCAGAATGCCCGTGAAAAGGAGGAGGCGGCACTTCTGGCGCAGAATGAACAGCTTAGAGCTGATATGCTCCGTTCCATATCCCATGATCTCAGAACACCGCTGACCTCCATATCAGGCAATGCCAGTACGCTCATTTCCGGCGGCGATACGCTTGATGAATCAGCACGTCAGCAGATATACACGGATATTTATTCCGAATCAATGTGGCTTATCGAAATGGTGGAAAATCTTTTATACGCTACACGAATTGAGGACGGCAGAATGCAGCTCAATATCTCGGTAGAGATACTTGATGACATTGTTCAGGAGGCTGTCAGACACACCAAACGCACTCACCCAAAGCGAAATATCATCGTTGATATGTATGACGAGATAATCCCCGTTATGGCAGATGCGAACCTTATCGTACAGGTCATAGTCAATCTTATGGATAATGCTGTCAAGTACAGTGATGAGGATTCTGATGTTACCGTCAGTGTGCGCCGAGAAAATGCGTATGCTGTGATATCCGTGTCCGATCACGGCACTGGTATCTCCGATGAAGAAAAAGAAAAGGTATTTGATATGTTCTATACGGGCGGCAGCCGTTCCTCAGACAGCAGAAGAAGTCTGGGGCTGGGACTTGCACTTTGCAGGTCAATTATAACTTCACACGGCGGTACTATATCTGTCAGCGACAACATACCAAACGGTACAGTTGTCAGCTTTACTCTGCCAATAGGAGAGGTCGATTTGAATGAATGAATATCTAGTTCTGGTGGTGGAGGACGACAAGCCTATCAGAAATCTTATTACAACTACTCTTAAAATGAACGACTATCGCTTTATTACTGCTGTCAGGGGCAATGAAGCGATCATGCTCAGCGCCTCGCATAAGCCTGATATTATCATACTTGACCTTGGACTGCCTGATATTGACGGCGTTGAGGTGATAGAGCATATACGCACTTGGAGCGATGTTCCTATCATCATAGTCAGTGCAAGGAGCGAGGACAGGGACAAGATAACAGCCCTTGACAAAGGTGCAGATGATTACCTGACAAAGCCTTTCTCTGTTGATGAACTTCTCGCAAGGCTCAGGGTGATACAAAGGCGGCTTATGAAGTCCGAAAACATCTCGGTCACGGAGTTTGTCAATGGCAGATTACGGATAGACTATGCTTCGGGCTGTGTTCACCTTGATGATGAAGAACTTCACCTGACACCGATAGAATACAAGCTGCTTTGCCTGCTTGCCAAGAATGTCGGCAAGGTGCTGACGCATAAGTACATTATCCAAAGTGTATGGGGAACTCCTGCGGATAACAGCGAAGCCTCCCTGCGTGTATTTATGGCTACCCTGCGAAAAAAGCTGAGTGACAGCAGTCAGGCGCTGATACAAACACATATCGGTATTGGGTATCGTATGATGAAATTATAGTTTTAGGGAGCAGTACAAAGCAGACACTTTATTTGATGATCTGTATCGCCTTCAATGGCTGCAAAAACAATTGAACTGATTTTTTCTAAAGAAAAAAAGGGCAATGCGGTTTCGAATAATAAACTGTGTAAACGCAATAATCGCCAAATTTCTGACAATACTAAAATTGCAGCCAAACAGGGCAACGCTGAGGAGCGACCTGACGCA
>NZ_JAJCLZ010000028.1 GCF_020559915.1 Ruminococcus sp. 210702-SL.1.03 | reverse complement strand
TTTCTATTTTACTTCTTTGAGGTTGGAGTGTCAAGTTTTATTATACTATATCATCTGTAACTAGCAATGACATCCCCGCTGTCCGCACACTCGGTAAGCAAGGCTATTCCTTTTTCAATGTCCTGTTCCAAATGCTCTCCTGAAATATATTCAAGGGCAAGAAATCTTTTTGCATTGCTGTTTTTAAGTTTGACAGCTTTCTCAAGCAATTTTACTGCACTATCTGTATTCTGCGGAATGTGTTCACCTATCAAAAGTGCTTTGCCATACTCAAACAAGCCGTTCTTGTTATTCATTTCAGCTGAACGTCTGAAGTATTCGATCGCTTTTGTAACGTCTGAGTTTGTTCCAAGTCCAAGCTTGAACATCTGTCCCAATTTGTAAAAGAGATCGTCGTTCGCCATATCATTGTTTTCGATTTTCAAAAATCCCGACAAAGCTTGTTGGTAATATCTCTGTGCTGTATCGTTATCTTTGGTTACATACTCTCCATATCTGTACATTTGAGCGATAGAATAAGCCGCATAAGGCTGTCCCTGCGAAGATGATTTCTGATACCACAAAAAAGCCTGCGACAGATCTTTCTCTATACCGCTGCCATAGTAATACAGATTTGCAAGGCTGAACTGAGCAAACTTGTTTTTCTGTTTTGCCGATCTTTCAAACCACTCAAAGGCTTTTTCATAATCCTGCTCCGTACCAAGACCATAACAAAACATTTTACCAATACGATACTGAACATATGGCTTTAATTTCTTTGAGTTTGGTTCTATTTGCAAAAAGCCCTGCAAAGCCCGTGTGTATTTCGCAATAGACGTTTCTTCGTTTCTTTCGCCAAGTTTGTCGGTAGAATAAAGCTTTCCAAGATCGTAATCAGCCAAAACATTCCCACGCTGTGATTCAGATAACAAAAGCTGTTCAGCTTTCTTAAAATCATTGAGCTTAGCGTCTTTACCATAGATAAGCTTGCAGGCTTTTTTGTATTGATCATTCCATTTGATATAGTATTTTATTGCCGCAGCCGATTCGTCTATTTCTTTCTCTTCCAACGGTTCTGCTTCATCAAACAGAGGTAACACATTCTGAGGCGTATTATCAATGTATTCATCATTTGGTTCAGAACCTTCAATTTCAGTATTTACATCAAAGGGTTTCATATTAAGTACTGTACGAATTATCATATTCCGGACAGGCTGAAAAACCTTATTGTCGGTAAGCGAAGGCAGTTCTTTTTCCTTTTGCGTATAAGTCTTGCACTTCAACCGCTCCAAGCTGCACCATTTGTCATAGAGCTGCCGTATGTTCTCATCTTTTGCAAGCTCTGAAAATATTTTATTGACGGTTTCCTTTATCTCCTTTGGAAGATAGCCGTAAACTTTTTTGCCTTTCACATTCTGTAACTGGATATATAGTTTTCTGATAAGTTCTCCAAGCTGTGGATCTGTATGATCATTACTTGCGATCCTATTTACAATGCTTTCAAATTCGTTTTTGGAAACCGCTTTCAATTCATCACGGCTTACTGTCTGTTCCTGATAAATGCTTTGCAGATCATCGTGAAAAATATCATTTGCAAATGCTGAACGTATCTTATCTATACCCGCCTTTGTCAGAAATCCTTGCTTTGGATTTGTTGAATAAACAAGCAAATGGATATGAGGATGATGAGTAGTATCGTGGTAAGCGGCGTACCACTTCAAATTGCAAAGAGGGATATTCTGTGCTTTTGCAATATCTGAGATATGCCTTTTGACAAGCTCACGCCAAGCGTCCGAATTATCATAGCCAAGCCTTACTGCATCTTCACGGCGAAGTGAAACAACGTGTGACCAAACATTGCCTTTATGTTCAGCTATCTCATTTGCCGCTTGATTCAGAATTATAGGCTCGTTCTTTTCGTTAAACAAGCCGTGCGAACCTCTCTTTTCAACGCCCGGACGCATAGCCATATATCCGACAAAATTCTGTCGGTTTCCAACCACGTCTGCATTGCGTTCTACTATCGTGCTTATCAATTCACCGGCATTCTCAATGGTCGGCTCTCTTTCATAGTCCTCATACTCAAGGTATCTTTTGGATTCAGGAAAGTCGTTTATCAGGTCGTTAATAAGCTGCTCTTGATTTTTAGTTGCATTGGCATTTCTGTCAACAAATTTTTGACTTCGTATCTCGACAGTTTCACGGGTAGCAATATACTTTGTATAATTTCTGCGTTTTGTTTTATTTTTCTGATTTCCGCTTTTCAGATAACGGCTCGTAACGATAAGCTGCGACATTTTACACCTTCCTTATGATAATAAGCACCACAAAGTTACATTTCACCAAATAATTTTGACATTTCACAGCACGATGTATTCTTATATGATATAATATTATTAGTTATAACATATCACTGAAAGTCCATTTTGTTTCTTGGGTGCTTAGTCTTTAAGATCTCCTTTTGCTTTGATGATGTGACGTGCGTGTAGATCTGAGTCGTGGTTATCGAGCTGTGGCCCAACATTCTTTGTATGTAACGAATGTCCACGTCCTCTTCCAAAAGCAGAGTCGCAAACGAGTGACGGAACATATGTGGCGTTATGTGCATTTCAACACCGCATTGATTGCAATATGAACTCAGCATATTTCGTACCGATTGCTCTGTCATTCTTCTGCCGAGCTTATTGACGAAGAAGTACCCTGACACGGAGATATTATCTTCAAAAAGAAGTCTGTACCTTTTAAGTATGCTGAGAACAGCCATATTTTCCACGGGTATAAGGCGTTCTTTTGAACCTTTGCCGTAAAACTTAACGGATCGTCCTAAAAGATCAACATTTTCCGGTTTAAGAGTACATATCTCAGCTATCCTTGCACCTGTAGCAAAAAGCAATTCAATTACAGCGGCATTTCTGACGGCACATTTCATTTGGTAGGCACTTTGGGCTGAACCTATCTGCTGATAAGAAAAGGAAATTATCTTAGCGATCACGTCGAGAGGTATCGTTTTGGGCAGCAGCACAGGCTCTCTGATCGAAGTTTCAAGCTTATCGAATGGGTTAAAATCTATGTAGTCTTGCAACAGGAGAAAATGGATAAAAGCTTTTAGCGTAGCAAGCTTACGCTTTACGGTTTTCGGCTTGTACTTTTTATTCAGGCACTCGATATAATCCCACAATGCTTGTTTTGAAAGCGTATCGGAAAACAGTGCATACTGCGAAAGGTCGATTTTGTATGCACGCACAGTTTTTTCGCTAAGCTTTTTATGGTAACGGCAGTAATCGAGAAATTGGTCTACAAAAGGTCTATATTCAAACATCAAAACAGCTCCTTAAAAATACTTAGGCAAAGCAATTTGGTCAACATTCACAAAAGCACAAATGCTTACGAATAAATTTGCTTTTAAACCTACCTTATATTATATCAGAGTTGTTTGAGTTCGACAAATTTAGACGATTTGTGAATTTTTACAAAGTTTTCAAAAGTTGATTGACTTTTTTAGGAAAGTGTGATATGGTGTTATATGTGACGAGGGTTATTGAAGGATAACTCTTTATTATCAACTTAGGAGAAATAAAATGTCTGATTTCCAAAAAAATTCAAGTAACTTTGAAGATCTGTGTTTAAAAATAGTTAAAAAACTTTTAGGAAATTCATTGAATAAAATAAAAAAAACGCAGCCATCAAAAGATGGAGGATATGATATTGATGCAACAATAAAATATAAAAATAAACAGTACAGCGTATTATTCGAATGCAAACTCCGAGGGAAAAATGTTAACTTACGAGATATTGCAGCGAACGTCATTATTGCCTATAACAATTGTACCGACAGCTTAGTTTTTATGATTAATCAGTATTTCACTCCACAACTTGAAGAACAATTATTGCGTTTTAGAGATTCAAGTCAATTGAATATAAAAGTATTAATAGGATCAGATATTGAAAATGTCATCCAGAATAACAATATACCTGTAAGTACAGAGTTGGCTGAGCTTTTAAAAGATAATAATAAAAGCAGAAAAAACAAACATATATCATCACTTGTTTTAAACACTGATTCCGAAAATATATGCAAGCAGATTATTGAAAAACCACAAGTTAATTCTGATAATAAAGAATCAGATTTTATTGCACAGGTTTATTCAAATGAGCTTAATAGAGCCGTTTCACTACTCAAAAATAATAAAAGCTTTATTGTTCAAGGCTATATTGGCATGGGCAAAAGTGCTTTTGTAAGAAAAATATTAAACACTGTCGACTGTATGTGTATAAGGTTAAATGCGGATGTGTGTCAGAATCAGGAACAAGTCATTCTTCATTTGATTCGCAATATTTGGGGATTACCGGACAATAGTTTTTTAGGTATGTTTGAGGAAGACGATATTGATTACATAACTCGTACTATCAATGACAATTATTCTATGGAAACTTGTAAATTTATAAAATACATATTAAACCAAACCTCTCTTTCTATAAAAATAGAGGCAAACTATATATTATGTGAATATTTAGTATGTATAATGAAACGCCATTATCCTAAAACAAAGTACGTTGTATATTTTGATAATTTTCATTCCGCTAATCAGGAAGTTAATGATTTCTTTGTATATTTGATCAATCTTTTTTCGGAAAAAGACATTCCATGTATAATTGAATATGATTTATCAGAATATGACCTGCAAAAGCAGAACCTGATGGCTTATAACAAAATAATTAATAAATATGCCATTATAGATATTGCCACTCTCACTGAAGAGCAAGCAAAAACTTGGTTTATCCAGGAATTGAATATCACAGAAAAAACTGCGAATCAAATTGTAAAAAGAGTAGGTACGCGATTTTATAATATAAAATTCATTTCCCAAAATCTAAAAAGAAGAATGCATACGCCAAACTTCGAAAAAGCAATGGAATTATTGGATATGTTGACACCAAACGATCTGTCCGATATAACATCGCAAATAATCAACTCTTGTAAGAAAAAAGATAAAAAACTATTTTATCTGCTAAAAATGTTGAACTGTCGCATTCCCATTGATTTGTGTTCATATTTGAATTTATCATACAGTTCACTTTTAAAAGAAGGAATCATCGTCAGAGAGGATCGCTATATATTTGTCTCAAATGAATTTGTTAAACAGGCTGTAATGAAAGAAACGTCTGATTTGGTAAATGAGCAAAATATTTCCGAATTGATTTTAGATTTCTGTACCCATAATCCTGGAAAATATAAAGATGTCATAATATATGGCTTATTTTACGCAGGCAAACTGGAGGAAGCTACAAAAGAAATAGATTTGTTAATCAAAGAACTTGGTCAAAAGCGCAATTTCACGTTAATGTTGGAATTCATTGAACTTGCAATAACTATTTCTGAAAATAACAAAAATGCTCACGCACTGTCAAACTATTTAATAAAAAAGCTTGAAGTATATGCAATCATTAAATCACTTATGTTGGACAAGGCAAGATTGACATTAGACCACTTGCAAACATTGGTGAATTCGGGACAGTTGGACTTACTTGATGAATCCTATTCAGAATTAGCAATCTGCTATTTTAAGGGTACTATCGCACTCAAAGACTATGCATTTTCAGATGATCTTCTGAATGAACATTATAAGTACTTTAAAAACTGCATAGATGGATTAATGAAAGATAATCCGGATGATTATCTTGGAAAGGTGTGCAGCAATTACGCAATCTACATAAAAGAAACCAAGGGCAATTCTGCGGCACTGGAAGTTTTTGGTGCAGCTTTGAAGGCTTTACCTAATTCCCAGACCCTGTATATTGAACATCTCAGTCATCTTGCCTGCATTTCATTGTCATACGAACCCCAAAAGTCATATGAATATTACAGTAAAATAATAGAAAAAGTAAACAACAGCCAAACCTTCTACTGCTTCCCCTTTCACGAATATGGGGACAAGGCTATGTGCAAAGTGCTTTTGAAAGAGGTTAATAAGGCCGTCTCTCATTCTGACCTTGGCATCAAATATGCTGAATCGCACGGCGTATTTGATGAAGTTGGAAGAATACTTAATATAAAAGGCTGCGCTTTTTTACTGGCTGACAAAGTATCGGAAGCTGTAAAATGCTTTAAAGAAGCGACAGAAATAATGGAGTATTCAGGATATAAGCACTATAGTTGGCGTAGCAAACTAAATTATGTAAACTATTTTATCACTTCTGGAAACAAAGAAGAATTAATAAAAATGCTATACGATGCGTACAGCATTTTTAAATCCGGATTAATTACAAAAGTTCAAAACCTAATTGAATCATGTGATGATTTTATCTCCAGTAGGGAATACCTGGTGCTTCTTGTTGTAGGCAAGTGCAGCCAGCTATTATTTGACACAAAAGCAAGTCAAAGAGCAGATTATATCTCGGCTGAAAAAATAGCTGATGAATTCAGATTTCCTGACAAAATAAAAAAACATTACCTCAAGACAATAAATCAGCTCATTAATCATCACGAACAGCTTGAACTGAAAAGCATTTATATTTATAATGGAGATATTTTTATTATTGGATAGATTCTAAAAGGAAAAGCTCGTTTTGCTTTGCAAATGAATACAAAAAGCAGTTATCAGCCGAAGGTGATTGAGAAGAAAAAGCTGAAATAGCGTTTCTTTTGGCGGAAACAGCTTCTTTGTTTCCATAAACATAGATCCAGTGAAAAGTGGTAAGATTTTTAGGCGGTTGGAAAATATCACTTTTTCTATTTGGCCAAACATCTTCATTTTCAGTATGTATCAAATAAGAAAGAACTTTTATGGGATGATTAATGATTCTTAGTGCATCATATAAATACATTGCACAGGCATAATGATCCCCATGCAAATCAAATATTGACGGGGCTGCGATTAAACTCGGCGAACATGATCTTATTGCGTATACCAAGTCGTCAAGGAAATTCTGACTTGTGTATTCAGCTTGAGTTTCCGTATGCAAAGAATGGACAGTTTCCTTATTCGCCGGATGATATGTACAAGATGATACAGGAGAATTTTGCTGTTCAGGAGTGCTTCTTAAGCGCATTAGAAAGCTTTTTTCTTTGCTCATTCCGGTATCTGCATATCCTAAGTACAGCATATGATCTTCACATATACCAAGTAATGACAGCGCATTCAAACTTTCATAATAACGTGTATATGCATAGTCTATTCCCCTGTAATCTCCGTTTGTCGCATACAGTATGTTTACAGTTCCATTTTTCTCCAGCACATTATGCATCAGTAAAAATGCGCTTAGAATCTCATCATCTTGATGTGGAGCAATTACAAGAAGATTCATTTTTACAACCTCATAAGTTCCTGCAAAATTTTGAGATTTTCAGTATCATTGGTACAATAGATTACATTTTTTTCTATTATATCATGAAAAAAGCCAAAAGCAACAAATGAAATTAAATTTCTGACTCTTAACCCATCTATTTCGTTCATCGCAAGAAATAATTCCGGCAGCATTGATTTCTCTAATTTTTGCTGTATAATAAAATCATGGATTAACCTGGCTACACCGGCTTCGGGTTCGCCAACCGCTGTTTTTTCATGATCTATCATGCAGATTTGTCCATCGAAGAAATAAACATGGTCAAATGTCAGATCGGTATTCACAGCACATAGCCTTTCCAAAGTGTTTTCTTCATCAGTTGAGGAAAAATGTTTTACGCAATCAATTAAGACCATGAAGATACAGCTTGGTATGCTTGATCTATTATAATTAAGCATTTCTGCTGCAGTTTGCCAACATAATTTACCTGAGAAACGGCAAGAAGGGTCAAAAAAGAAATCTTCAATTTCATTGTTCAGCTTCTCAATTGTTTTGTCGGGAGTATCATTCAATAATATTATGTCAATGTATTTTTCTCGTTCATCTTTGCTTATCTGACAGTTGTTCAGGACATTTTTTATGCACAACTTAAGTCTGTCAACACTTGATACATAGAAAGGTTCTGCTTTTTTTAGCAGGAGAAGAGCATGAAACTCATCATATCCTACCAATAATGGGCTATTGATTCTCTTATAAGCCTGTAATTCAGTTTTAAACATTTTACCGGCATTACGAGCATACTCATTTTTACGAACAGGATTATACATAGGACTTATTGCAAGGCGGGTGTAAGTCCTTTTTATAACATATTGATTGTTATTGCATTTTACCATATAAACATCTGACGAGTTGTTTTGGTTTGTTAGTATATGTAGCTGTTCTGCAGTACAGCCACTGCATTTATGGAAAAACTGTTTTATTGTTTCATCAGAATATCTGCTGATGCAATAAGGGTAAAGATTAATTTTCTTGTGTGATAGTACAGGTTTTGCATTATTTTCATCTTTAGGCGATGATTCACAATCAAAGTAGCACTTTAAATGTTTTTCAATAAACCGCCATGAACCCATTAGTTCTTTTGCAGCAGCTATCGCATTTTGTCCTAATGTATTGCTTAAATATGGTTGCCTTATGAAATGTTCCATGCGAGCGCTTAATTCCGCTACGTCACCGAATTTAACAAGAAAACCATTATACCAGTCGGTTATAGTATCTTTGGCAAACCCGTTTGGTGTCCCTATAACGGGAACACCTTCACACATCGCTTCAACAGCAACACGTCCGCCGGGTTCGTACAGTGAATGTGTCAGTAATACCGATGTTCTGAGAAGAACAGTACTTAATCCATAAGGATCAATACAGCCCCACCAAACGATTTTTCCGTATTGTTCCAGTATTGTTAAATCAGGATTTATTTCTTTGAAATCACTTCTGATCATTTCAATTTCCGGCAAACTACCTCCAGCTAGCCATAATGGCGGGCAAAGATTTTTATACTTATTATACAGCATATTCCAAGAGGAAAAAATGTGTTTCAACCCCTTATTCCTATCCATTCTTCCGATATATGTAAACGCTTTTTGCGCCCAGAATGTATCGTATGATTTGGGCTGAGCAATTTTATTATATTTCTCAGCCGCTGCTATTTGACTGCCGCGTGAAATCGTAGAGTTGAGTCTAGGGAAATCATTTGGATCATGGGAGGGCATAACAAATGATTCATGAATATACTGTCCCGCAACTACGATCTTATCTTTATCAACATTATACAGGGTCATAAGATCCGCTGCCTCATCATCGGAAACGCAAATAAGCCATTGTGCTTTATCGTAAATTTCTTGCTCATAAAATTCACGCTCGGGCATTGGTTCATAAGCTCCACGCTTTACTCTTCCCCTTGAATTAGATATGATGCTATGAACAAAAGGAATTTCTAATTTTTCACTTAAATCAGCTGCGATTCTTCCACTGTTCCAATATACACTATGAAGCTTTTCAGGCAGTCTACCCTGCTTCTTTATTATTTCAAGAATTTGTTCCACGTTTTGAGAATGATATTTCTTTAAAAGCGTTTTACTCATTGGTTCATTGTCACCATTTGTTAAACGATAGACTGTGCAATATTCATTATACTGTTCTTCGTAAGGAAGGTACTGCATGGATCTTCTTGTAAACATCAGACACCTAATTTTTCTTTTTCCGAACTCATCTAGCAACTCTTTCATGTACGTATGAGTTCCTCCCCATTCATCATATCCAGGAGCCATTGCCGGATCGGCGTGCATCGTAATTAATACTATAGTTTGTATATACATAATCGTATTTATATTTACATTCGCATCACAGACACAGTTTTTTAATCCAATGCTTTTACTAATTGGCTACAAATACTATTACATAACAACCGACAAAGGAACAAAAATAATGATTATTTCTAGACAAACATATCGAAACGCTAAAGAATTACAAACTGAAAATCTTAAGCGACTTAGTGATACTGCTTTTATAGAATTTGGAGGAACAAAATGAAATGCCTAATCGTTAAAGTAAAGGACAGAAAAAGAACACCAACTTACAAAAAAATGATTAGTGGAAAAGATGTATACTCGTTTCCGTCTAATTTAGATGATGCAATTGAATATTCGTCATCAACATTACACGAAGAAAATGAATGGTATATGATTACTTCATTTTCAAAAACCACATTTTGTATTGAGCTTCTAAAAGAAGACTTCTCATCAGTTAATTATGAAAAGCTCAGCAAATCTGAAGTTGATTCTATTGATTATCTTTGCTCAATACAAGATGACATTTTCTATTTTCAAAATATAAGCAAAGCAAACTTAAAACCTCGTAGATTTATACATATAGGAGATGATTTTACTTATGAAGAAAACAGTAAAAGCATTAATATTAATGTGACTCCAGACGCAATATATCAGAAAAATAATGACACACTTTATTTTCAAAGCCTATCAAAATTAAAGAAAATATTTAAAGGTATAGAGGAACTATATCGTGAAGCAACGGATGAAGAAACAACTGAATTCCTCAATTCGTCATTTATTAATCTGACGAGTGGATACTCAACTTTAGAAGTTAAAACCGCAAATAGAAAACGTATTACAATGGCATTAGAGACACTTAAGAAATTTAATCCGAAAGAAAAGAAACAAATCGTTAAGTACATTTCTAAATACTGCAAGAATCTTAAAACAAATGAGGATAAAAACACATTTGACATAGGTTCGGAAAAAGAATTAAAAGAATTAATATACGGAATTGAACAACGATACTATACTACAGAAATCGGCAACGAAAAACGTTTGGCGAATTCTGTGATAAAACTATAATGATATTCATAAGTCCGCCCGTTGATACCTCACCGCCCTTTCAAAATTAATAACCCCATTTATCTTCCTGACCTCGTCAGTACACATAGCCCTAAGCTTCACCATCGTTTCATCATCAATATCATTGATCGCCGCAAGCATATGTGATACTGCACCAAGTTCGACAGCAACCTTAAATAAGGCACGGGACAGCCTCTGCTCCGTGCCTTTTACTATGCCCTCAGTTATTGCAGTGATCTGAGGAGCGGCATATTCCGCTGCCACACTGTCCTTGTTAAGCAGATACCCACAGTAAAAACGTATCGCCTTCTCTATAAACTCCGTCTTCGACTTGCAGTTGTCAGCCTCATAAAGCATATCAATTTTCTGCATCGTCTCTGGGAAAACATAAAGCGGAAATTTCACCTTGACATCATCACAAACGCCTGAACGTTCGCTATTTTCTGCTGATCTTCTGTTCTTTGACTCCATAAAAAACTCAACCTTCGCTTTCTGACTCCATTTTTCAGATCTCTCAAAACTCTCGCAAACACGGCGAGCTTTGCTCGTCCGTTGTGAGCATTTTGGCGGCTTTGACGCCAAAATTTTAACCTGCAATATATTAAATTTCCCTCAAACCCACCCGAAATCATCTGATCCCTGCCATTCTCAAACTTTGCAACAAAATGCCCCAAATTCGCCCCAGCTGCCTTTAGGGTAAAGTTACCCCACCCATGCTCTGAAAACGCCACACGAGGGCACACGGTGCGAACCGTGGCGAGTTACTGCTCGGACAGCTTTTCCGTTTCGGCAGGAGCAGTGATCTTCTGCTTTCTCGCAGGCTTTCTGTCCGACATCATATCAATAAAATCTCTCACATTCTGCGGAACGACCTTGCCGTAAAGCTGATCCACATACTTTTCAAGCTCCGCCGCAAGAGTTGTGTTTTTCTGCTCCAGATACATCTCTATCGCAGAGAGCTTTTTCTCGTTTACACTTACCGTAACTGATTTTTTCAACCTATCACACTCCAATAAAATTAATTTTCTGATGAGCTGTCCTCATTCAAACTTTCAATAGCGTCAGTCACCTCCTGCGGATAATCCACTCCCTCATAGGTACACCAGCTTGACCAACCGCCGTTTGAAACAAAGTCTTTTGTAATATATCCAACAGCCTCCGAACTGTAAATCATTTCATTATTGCCGATATAAATCCCGTGTTTACTGCCATCGAACAGTCCCACGCCTGCGACTTCCGGCATGGTATCAAGACCACCTTGTTCGGTATAAACCAATGTGCTGTAAGCAGAATCAAACACCTTTTCCATAGGATCGTAGTTTAGATACCCAAGCACAAGCCCTGCGTTATCCGCATAACGTATCCTGTCAGTTTCGCTTCTTTCACCAATAAAACCATTCATATATCCCCAGCCCGAGATGTAAGCATTATCAGCCCAAGCCGCAAGATCAGCACAGTTTTTCGTGCTTGTATCAGAAAACATAAACGCATTTATGGTGCTGTTCATCACAAAAGTGTATGTGCGAATAAACTCATCATAGTCAATATCCAAATTGTAAGTCGAGTTTATCGCCGCAATCAAATCGCTGTCATTCGGAGCATTAGCGAACAAATTTGCGTATGACTCAGCATTAAAATTCTGAACATCTTCAAAGTAAGACATATATATCAGCTGAGCCTTTATGGTCTGAACCTTGACACCCTTTTCGTCCATAGCGTTTGCAATGTCATTACCTGCTGATCGGATATCATCGAGCCTTTGCCTGCTTTCACTGTCAAGAGAGCTGTAAAAATCATCGGCATTAATGTGAAGTTCAGGCACTTGAGCTTCCTCGCCGACCTCCCCAAGAGAAGAAAGCATCACCGCAGGAGCACACAGCAAAAGGAGCAAACCCACCGCAGCACTAAGCACCACAGTCACAAGCTTGCCTCGCTTTTTTTCATCACCAAGAATATATACGGCTGCCTTTTTAAGAGCCGCCGCAACTGTCGCCGACATTACATCACCTTCCTCCCGCCGAACCAAACAGTGCCGCCTTGTAGGCAGGAGCAATGACCTGCAAAAGATACCTCTCATTACCACACCGATACAGACAAGTTCCTCTTTCAGGATACTTGATAAGACTGTACTCCGATTCCTCCAACTGTAGGGTATCAATAAATGCAGTCGGAGAGATATTACCGGGATTGAACAGAAAATGATGTGCCGGAATAGAAAACAGCGGCTTGGTGAACTCCTTTATCTCAGGCAGCAGAAAGTCCTCGATATTCTGACTTGCCAGAATAAACGAGGACTCTTTCTTACGCACACGTTTCATACCGTTACGAATATATTCTATCGCCGTCATATTAGTGAGGAATAAATACAGCTCATCAACTGCCGCAACAGTATTTCCGCACCCTAAAAGCTGATTGCTCATATACGACAGAATATTAAACAACAGAGTATCTTTCAGCCTTTTGTTCGTGTCCATAAGACCTTTCACTCCAAAACAGATAAACTCGCCGTTCTTGATGTTGGTGCATCCGTTGAAGTACTTCGACTCTGCTCCTTTGCACATACTGTGCAGTCCAAGACAGATGTTCTGTAACATTTCTTCGGTATAGAGATGTTTCTTCTCGTGATCGAATGCCATAAATTCCTTTTCTATGAGTTCGTATAGATCGCTCATAATCGGATAATCCTCGTTTTTCTGCGTACTGAAATCCGTGAAGTCATCAATACCGAATCTTGCGTACAGCTTCATCAGCATAATTTCTATCGTATCGACTTCGGCGTCACTAAAATCCTTGTACGCTCTGAAAAAGTCTTTCAAATAGCTGATGTGCTGACTTAAACGGGTTACTTTTCGGAATGTTTCAGGGCTGTCATCGGTTTCCTTTTCTTGATTTCCAAAGCGAGAATTTTCTGACCACGCTTTTGGCTCAAGCGGATTTATCATAAACTCACCCGACATCATATCAATGTAAGTGCCGCCAAGGTTATTGCACAGATCCTCATATTCGTGTTCAGGGTCTAAGCAAAGTATAGATTTGCCTGATTCACGCTGATTGCACAACAGCAGTTTCATAAGATAAGACTTGCCCTGACCGCTGTTGCCGAGTATAAGAATGTTGGAGTTTGTTTTGTCCTCAGTTCGCTTGTCAAAGTCAACAAGAATATTCGTGCCGTACTTATCTCTTCCAACATAAAAGCCGCTCTCATCGGTCTTGCCGCTGTAATTCAAGGGATAAAGATCAGCCACCGAGCTTGCAGGAAGAACACGTTCAAACTGACTTGCGAATACGTTATTGCCCGCAGGATGAACAGACAAGAATCCCTCTTTCTGCCGCAAAAGCAAACGGTCAACAGATATTTTGGAACGTGTCAGCTCCATTTGAACATCGGCCTGCAGTTCTTTCAGCTTATCCTCAGAGCTTGCTTTCAACTCAATAAACACAGCCGTATGCAGTAGCGGTTCTTTGTTTCTGCGTAGTTCGCTTATCAGCTCCACCACATCATTTATGTTATCCTGAGCCTTTATGCTCTCGTTCACATCATTTACAGTCGTCATCATATGATTTTTCCTCATTGCCTGCTGCACGATCTTTCGCTGTTCTGCGGCGGTAACAAGTCTGTCATATATCCTCAGCGTAACGCCGTTTCTGTCCGCAAGGTGAGCAAGTATAGCAGTTTCTTCTGTGCTCGGCGGATACTCAGTCACAGCCCAGACGCATCTGAAACTGTTTCCGCAGATGTAGTGATCTGTATAAAAGCGTATAATGCCCGGTGCAATGCGGTCAAAAAAGTTCTTTGTATCGATGACCTCAAGCTGTTCTTCTGACAGTTCTTTTTTCTTTTGCTTTCTACTTCTCATCTGTTTTTCCCTCCAAATCCAATTCCGTTTCTCCCTCAATATCAGGGATATCTTCTCCAGAAATACTTGTCCCGAAGTACAAAGCCAGCATACGCTTGATCTGAGGCTTAGTCATTCTCCTAGCCGCAAAACCGTGCTCCGATATTGCCTTATCCACACGATTCAGCGTACTGAATATCTGCTCGTCCTTTTCACGTCTGAAACGCACAGCAAACATAAACTGCCTCGCTGTTGACATCTCAATTTGTATCTCGTCAAGAAAATCATAGTCCGCTTTCAGCAGTTTTCTGACCGATTCGTTCTGCTCTTTTTCAAGCCTTTTCCTAAGATGATTTTTGTTGCTGTCAAAACACTCGCAGGAATCCAATGCCAGTATTTCTAGGTCAGGTATGGTACTCAATAACATCATAAGATGATGTATTTTGACGTCGATATTAGCTGCTGACAGCACGGAAATATTGGTAGGTTCTACACTGAAAAAAACGATCTCGACTTTGTCGGTCTTTACACCGAAACGAGTAAAGCGTTCAAGACAGATAAGACCCTGAACGCTGTTTTTGTTCTTTGTCATTTAAAATTTCCTCCATAAATACAATTGCTGCGAAGTCAGAAAAAACTTCACAGCGTTAAAAATATAGTCTATGATCGAAGTTTCGTCGACCCGAAGAGAGAGAAACGCAAAGCAGGCGGTCGCAGCAAAGGGCAGGACGTTCCAGAAGTTCACCAGAATCACAACCGACAGAATTATTCCGCCGCAGATTATGATAAAATCCCGAACGCTCCAGAACCACAGCTTTACGTTTGCTCTCAGGTTTTCGGGGTAGATGTAGGTTTTCATTTTTATCAAACCTCCTTTGGGGTATAAAAATACAGCCAAACTTTAGCTTGACTGTATTAGCAGTATCTTAAATATTTCATACCATTAAATTCATAGTCCGGATTCTTATTGAAGAAGATTTTTTCTTTGAAATTATCTTTTTCACAACAGACAATGTTGAAAACGAAAAACTGATAGTACCACTCACCCGTGTCATAATAGGTGTTTCTTTCATTAAAAACAATCCGTCCATATTGATCTTTTCTCAAAACAAAAGCAGTTTTATCAAATCCTCCATAAAAATGAACTTCGTACTGATTATCACCGATCGGTTTCACCCCTATCTTTTTACCAAAGGGAGAACGATTGAATTTTCCATCATACAGCTGACTTTCTGTAAACTGCCGACTTTTTGTACCTCTATTGTGCATCCCGTTAGTATCCTGATAAAAAAAGCAGAATGAAACAATACATTTTGTTGTATTTCATCAGGATTGATTCTTACAGGATAGAACTTTATGGCATTTCTTGCTTGTGCAAAATTTGCATACCTGACGTTTTTTCTGTATTCAATTTCAATTTGCTGAACAAATAACATAGTGTACACCACTTTTTGTTTTGAAATAATAATGTCATTATATCATACGTTTAACGTAAAATCAAGCTTTTCCCTTGATCATATTCACCGCCTTAGCCCCCATAGAAACAGTATGACTAACACTCATCATATTGACTCTAACGCTGGTATCAAGCCCGTACATCTGAGCTATCCTCGGCACTTCGTTAGCCGACAGACATATCCCTACCGCAAGCAATGGGTGCTGAGTGTAAGTCAGAAGTCCGATATACAAGATCGTTGTCTGCAAGAAAGCCGTCAGGCAGGTTGCTATGACCTGCTTGCACCAGCTGTAAAAGCCGTCGGTGTAGCCCCTCGGAACTCCGAACATATACAAGCTCCCAACAGCTATCTGGCAAAGCATTATGCCGCCTCGTTTGATGTTTGCAAACACAACTTTCACCGTGCAGTAACCGAATAAGATCATAAAAAATAGACTGAACAGCGAAATATCTGAAGCAAGGGCAAATATGACCGCAAGTCCGGTGTCCGCCATCGTGTCGCTCGTTCCGGATATGAAATTTCCAAGCAGTTCAGTTGCAAAGGTACCCTGCATATTGACGCAGAATGAATAAAGCCTTTGCGGAACGACCGTCACAAGACTTGCTGCCATAAAACCTTTCAGTACATTTATGCAGGTGTTCTTGATGTTTGCCTGCCCCGATTCATAAGCGACAGCCGTATCGAACACAGCTACGATAAGTCCGCAGACAAAAAGCATCCACGCAAAACTGCCAAACAGTCCAACGAACACCTGTACCCAGGACAAAGCGAAAATATCCGTTGCAGTCTCGTTAATAAATGTGAATAATTCCGCTATCAGACCATACACCTTATTGAATATCCATTCAAACATAATATCCCAAATAGCGTCGCTTATCGCATCGGCGGCAGCACCAACTGTGTTGTCCCAAAGCGATGAGATACCGTCGCTTATCCAGTCAATAGCGTCTGAGATCCAATCAAACATCCACACCACCTCCTGCCTTTGTTATCTCTCCCTTTATCTTGTACAGCGAGCTGCGGCGTCCGCCTTGGATATGATAGCGAGGTATCCGTTCTAACAATCCACGGTTTTCAAGTTCCGTAAATGCACGATACACCGTGCTTTTGTGTATACTCAGATCTTCTGCTATCCTGCGTACAGAGGGAAAACATTCTCCGTTTTTGTCCGCACGGTTTGCCAGATAGCAGTACACAGCCACAGCCTTGTGGCTTAGCCCTAAGTCGTAGATCCTTCTTGGAAATATCAATATGCATCAGCTCCTTTTACGTTTTAACAGTTGTCTTTTTCTTTGCCGTCAGCTCCTCATATTCTAACGTGCTCTCTTTTTCCTTCTGCGGATATTTCACTTCAACGTCACGGATAAGTTCATCACGCTCTTTGTATGAAACGGCACGAGCGGTCTTATCGGGAAGTTTGTATTCTTCTTCAAATTTTATCCCCCATTTGAAGAACAGCTTCAGCTTGCTAATCATCGGGTGTGTTCCTGTTTTCATAACGATAAACTGTCCTTTCGGCATAGATTTCAGCTCGTCCACAGTCATAAGCGGTCTGCCTATCATCTGCAATGACTGGCTTTTATCCCTGCCGTTTGATATAGAACCGCTCAATACAGTCTGTTCGCCCAAAGCTTTTGAAAGCACCTCTGCACTCTGGCTGTTTGGTGCAAATCCGCCGAACACAGTAAGCTGAGTGTTGTCGGTTATTATCTCCATACCCTGTTTGCCATAGTTCTGCTCAAGCTGTGCCAAGGACTGTATTATCGCCACAATGGATATTTTTCTTGAACGTCCTGCGGAGAACATAGATTCAGCGCCCTCTATCTTAGGAAAAGTTCCAAACTCGTCGCAGTAGAACATAACTCTGTTTTTAAGCTTGCCGCCGTTTTCGTCTGCAATGACTAATATCTCACGATATAACTGTTGGATAAGCAGGCTGACCATAAAGTACTTGCTTGTATCTTCTTCGGGAAGAACGATAAAGATAGCAGACTTTTCATTGCAGAACTTCTCAGCGTCTATCGCCGTTCCAAAACACAGCATTTGTTCAAGTTCAGAATCTAGAAAACTGTTGAGCCTTGAAAGTGCAGTCGACATTACCGACAGCATAGACTGGTCAGACGCATTCAGAGCCGCTCCTGCAAGCCATTTTGCTTTGTGTTCGCTTGGAAGTTTGTCCATAAGCTTTGAAAAATACATTTTAGGTTTTACTTTCGGGTCTGGCTGATACTTAGCGAGCAAGTCCTGAATAAGCTTGAAAACGGAAACTATATGCCGTTCATTTTTATCGCCAAACTCCGCTAAAAGCAGTATGACCGAGGCGAGCAGACCCTCAGCCGCATCGTAGAAAAAAGCGTTTTGTCCGTAGTTGTGGATGTCACCGTCGCCGATATTGATAATTGTTTTTGCTGTGATCTTAGCATATTTCTCAGCCTTTGCTTTCGCTGAAAGATTGTTTTTATCGGACAGATAAATATCCATATACTTGTTTACAAGGTGCAGGATATTGTTTTCGTCTGAGCGTGTAGGGTTACGCAGATCAAGCACAGAAACATTGTAGTCATAATACTTTTTGGCGATAGTTCCGTAGTTTCGTGCAACGTCGCCTTTTGTATCAGTTGAGATAAATGACATTCCCGAAGCACAGGCAAGCTCTATGTTCGGATACAAAAAGTATGCAGTCTTGCCGACTCCTGCCGCTCCTATCATAAGAGTATGAACATCTCCGTCATCCACAAGAGCTATGGTTTTCTTCCCTGAACCTCTGCAACCAACAACTGTGCCTTGTACAGTCGGCAGATTCTTACCCTGCCGCCAGAGTTCAGGCTCGAATGGCAGAGGGATAAAAGTTCTCTTTATCTCCGTTTTCGTCGCCCACCTTGCAGTTCCGTGCTGTCCGTTGCCGACCTTTTTCGCCTTAATTCCGTTAAGCGACTTGTTGTCAAGCAGATTTACAACTACTAAAAATGCAACAAAAATCACTGCAAGCACGCCTATTAAAATCATTTGTTTTTCATTCAATTTTTCACTTCCAATCATAGAATATTCTATCTTTTGTATTTAATAAGATAGTTAGTTTGTTATCTTCAAGGTATTGCGCTGTGAGGCGGAGGGTATAGCAATAGCCGCAAACGGCTATTGCTGCAAGTTTTTCTTTGAGGACAATGTCCTCAATTTTGCTTTACAAAACCAAAAAACTTGATCAGCTGAATTCCATACAAGGTTCGGGTTCTGAAACTATATCTTCTGATTCAATATTCTCTTGCATAGGAGCATTTAAAGTTTCCTCAACAGACAGTCTTACAGCGCTGTCGGCGAGCTGATACAGCAATTTTGCCGTATTTACCGACTGCTCACGGGTACGGGCGGTCTGTCGCAAGTCCTTTAGCACTGTCTGAACACACTCCTGCAAATTCCTCTGTTTCTGTGATTTTTTGCCCTTGTCGGTGTAAGGCTTGTAACTACCCTTGAGTTTGTGTTGGAGCCTTTCAAATGCTTTACATTCGCTGTTAATTCGCTCACTTTTGGGCATGAAAAATGCCGAGCCAGCCAGCGCATACTCAGCGAGATATTTGTATTGTTCGTTCTTGAAGGTGGCATAGATCTGAGACGTCAGCTTATCCGGACGGCATTTGAGATACTGCAAATTTTTCGACTGACGATGATATTCTTCTTTATGTTGGTTAGGGACAGCAGGAAGAGCATAAACGCCATTCTTTGCTTTTAGTACCTCGTTCCAATCTTTGTACGGAGGCGCAAGGCGTTTTACGTTTGAATATCCGTTCTCATTTAGAATATCCTTTAAACGGTCAACAGCCTCGATACCGCCCTCGTCATTATCAACGCAGAGAATGACTTCTGACAGGTTAGAATGGTTTTTTAAAGCCGTCAAAACAGCATTTTCATAAACTCCGTTCATAGCGATGTAGCTGTGTTTCTGCCAATCTTTCGGATAAAGCGTAAGAAAACTCAGCATATCTATGGGAGCTTCAAATACATAAAGTCGTTCATTTTCTCCGAAATGTGCAAAGCTGTAACGGGTATCAGAACCGCCGCAAGTGATACGAAACGTACCTCCAACGCTGTTTGTTGACCGCTTATGTGCCTGCTTAGGCTCGCCATTTTCATTAAGTCCGACAAATACTGCGTTGTGGTGGGTTTTATCCTCATAGAGGGTATGCTGTTTGGCAAAGTGTGTGATGATGTCAGCCGAGATAAACCGCTGTTTTATGAGGTAGGCGTATACCCTGTGCATATCGCTGTTCGGTTCTGGAAGTTTAAATTCTCTTGTTTTTTGCTCTTGTTTATCCGCTTTCGGTGGGCTGTTAGACAGCGGAGATATGCTCCGACCAAGCAGTTCCTGAACCGCAGTCTGAAAGTCCATACCATAAAACTCCTGCATAAACTTTATTGCTCCGCCGCCTGTCTGATTTTTATGGTCGAACCATTTTGATCCACGGATAGTTATACTGTCGTGCCTGCCGGAGCTGTCACAGTAAATGAGCTTATGCTCTCTGCCAACACGTTCAAGCTTTTCTCCTCGCATTCTGAGAAACTGCTCAAGGTCTACGCTGTTGGCAAGGACTTTTTGTTCGTCTGTAAATGGGATATATGGCACTTTATCACCGCCTTAATACTTGACATTCTCCGCAAACTTACTCATCAGCTGCGAAAAACTCTGCCTCTCCATCATATCCGAACTGAGAAAAGCACCCGACGCAACGGTCAGCTTGTTTTCACTAAGAACAGCGTAGGTCTCAGTGTATCCAAACTGCGACGCCATTCCATCAGTTTTCTGGACTGACGCATAACGCTGATATTTTCCCTTTGATACAACGCTGCTTGTCATTCTGTAATCGGACACAAAATCGTCCGCTGTGATACCGTTCATCTGAGCAGCAGTCTGCCTGAAGTAATGATCCCCTAAATTTTCAAGGATATATTCCATATCGTAAGAAAGACCGCTTTTACTCAGATCAATACACATCACCTCAACAGAACCACCTCCGTTTGTGCCTTTAAGCGTTATCTTCTGCACACCATTTGAATCATCGATTTCATTATCAAAAGAACAGCCTTTCATAGCTTCCGCTACCAATTCACTTGTATCCACAAAGGATATATCGGAATCGAAAAATTCGGCAATAAAGGTGTCCGTCTTTATCTTTTCATCCTCTAAACTGCTTTCAGCCCCTGAAGAGGCAGCCGAGTCGTGTATGGACTCGGCTGTGGTTGTAGTAGTTGTTTCCGTAACAGCATTCTGGATCGGCGGACTGATCGTTCCGCAAGCTGTCATTGTCAGCATAAACGCTGCTAAAATTGCAGTCAATGCTTTTGCTTTCATATTCATTTTCCCCCCTATCAGATTATGCTCCAGATGTACAGCGGACAGGTCAGGGAAAAGATCAAACAGCCGAAAATGATAGCGATCGGCGTCCATTCAAGCTGACCGTGTTTGCGATAATCGAGGTATGCGAGTGTTATCTTCACAAACAGCAGAACTGCAAGTATAACGTCTATCACGGGAAACACCACATTGTTTACGACTGAAACGACCTGTGCTCTTGCTGTAGTCCAAGTGCTTGTCACCGCCCCCGCAACATCGCCCGAAGCATAAGCGGTTATTGACATCATCTGCACAAAACAAAATGCGCTTACTGCCGCCGCAATGATTTTCTTTTTTGATCTCATTACACATCATCCTCTCTGTTTTCGATAATTTTCCCTACCAGAATTGTGCGGCTGTTACCCTCTGCAGAAGTACAAGTTGACAGCGTTATCAGGTTATCTTCTTCGGAAATGCCGATCTCCTTGTAAATACTCGCGCAGTTTCTGAGCTGTAAATCCCACTCTTCAAAGGTCGGATCAGCAAGATAAAGTCCGCTTGTGTCTGTAGTTCTTGCAACCGCAAAGAAATCTATCAACCGAACATTGTCATCGGTAGTCAGCCAGCCGTAGCTGTGTTCCATGAAATATTCCTCGTTTTCGTAATTCGGAATATCTGCAAACATCGTTCCATTGCCCATATTGTGACCATAAATAACGCTGTTGAAGTCCGAAAAATCACTTGAACAGCGGTAGTCCATAAACAGCGAGCCTGCATAGAGATAGCTTCCGTCCGCCGCCCTGTGAGCGTAATATTCATTATCTTCCGACTGCATGACCGGGTAATCGATATTTGTACCGGGGATATACAGCCAGGCCACGGAGTCACTATGCTCGTTGGAAAGCTGCCGTACCTGTGCTGTAAGCTCCTTTTTTGTATCTTCGGGAACTCTGTCCGCCGATGGCTTGTCAGAACTATTGTTGACTGCCTCATCAAGCGTTTCTCTCGCTATCGGGGTAGGAGCATAGATCAGAATATCCTGCCAATTGATTTTCTGAGCCACGTCGTTTTTCACCAGAAGATAAATTCCCCCTCCGAGGAGGGCGGCTGCGGTCACAGCCGCAATAGTGCGAATAGCTTTGGTTTTCTTAGTCATAGATCAATCCTCATCAATTTCAATAAATTCGGGGCAAAGAGCTGAATGATCTTCAGGCTCCTTGTCATCATTTTTCTTTCTGCTAATGATCAGCACAAGAAAGATTATGAGCGAAGCGCCCATAAGTGCAAATGCCGCAAAATCACTGTGGTTATCGCCTGTATACGGAGTAGTGGTTTTAGGTGTAAGCTCGTCATACATAACGACTTCGGTCACGCTGCCGTCAGCGTTTACCGTGAACTTGATTTCATTTGCAATCTCGTAACCGTCGGGAGCGATAGTTTCACGAAGCGTGTACTCCTTGCCTGCGATCAGCTTTCCTTCGATGAAGTGAGCCTCGTCCGTGGATACCCATTCCTCAACAACATTTCCGTCCTCGTCAATGATTTGGAGCGTTGCACCAGGCAGTTCCTCACCTGTTGTAATGTCCCGCTTTGAAATACGAACCTTAGTGGTATCATCCACCATAACGATAAGCGGATAGCCGTTATCTGAAACGGCTGTTGAATCAACGTTTTCTACGGTAACATTGCCGTAAACATCAACGTTGAACTTAATGTCTGTCGCAATAATATAACCGTCGGGTGCGGCAATTTCTTTAAGCACATATTCACCTGCACCAAGCTTTGAAACGATGTGATTTGTGCCGTCTGAAGTCCACTTATCAACTGTCTCACCGTCAGCATTTTCAAGCACCATTTCAGCACCCACAAGTTCGTTTCCGTACACATCACGTTTGGAGATCTCAACAGTAATAGGTTTGTTTTCCGCAGTTATCTCAATAACTTCCCCGTCCTCTGCAATGCTGACAGCATATTCCTTGTCACTAAGAATATACCCCCTTGGACTTTCTATCTCACGAACGATATACTGTCCGAAAGGAACATCTGTAAACTCAAAACAGCCATTCTCATCTGAGGCGGCAGTCATTATTGCAGTATCTCTGCTGAACTTCACGCAGTCGGCAGTAAACAGCCCGAACACCGCATTTTCAAGGGGTTCGCTCTTGTCATCGGTCTTATGTCCCTCTATCCTGCCACGCTTGAGAAGATTTACAAACTGTCCGCAGTCAATATCCACATTCTGAATATCCTGTCCCATATATTCAAAATTCACAAGATACTTTTCACCGTTAAGAACATAGTGTTCATCAGTAGAAATTTCTTTGACATAATACCTGCCGAAAGGTATCTGTACATCAAATTTTGCGGCCATATCCTCATCAAGTGAAACCTCTGAAAGCAGTCCGTCCGCAGGAATAGCAGAACCGTCAGCGGCAGTAATATCTTCTGCGGCGAATAGCCCGAAACGAATGCTTGTATAGCAGTCCTTGCCGTAGATCCCGAACAGTTCATCACTTTCCATAACCTTAGAAAGCGATATCCTCACGCTCTGATACTCATTTTCAAAAGC
>NZ_JAJCLZ010000027.1 GCF_020559915.1 Ruminococcus sp. 210702-SL.1.03 | reverse complement strand
AAACGTTGCGACGTCGTCCATCGTCGCGCTCCACGTGAGCGCGTGAGTTGAAATGATGCCGCCGACAAACGTTGCGACGTCGTCCATCGTCGCGCTCCACGTGAGCGCGTGAGTTGAAATGTCACCAAAACGCAGCGTAGACAGCCACTCTTCGTCGCGCTCCACGTGAGCGCGTGAGTTGAAATTTTCTTCGGGCGTGCCGTTGTCCTTGGGCACGCGTCGCGCTCCACGTGAGCGCGTGAGTTGAAATCTATTTGAGTTGTCCCTATAAGCACTATCTTGGAGTCGCGCTCCACGTGAGCGCGTGAGTTGAAATGAACTGTGGCGCAGGGCGGCACAGGATAACAGAATAATGTCGCGCTCCACGTGAGCGCGTGAGTTGAAATTGCTTCATGAGCTATGTGTTCATCTGAATAGGCTGGTCGCGCTCCACGTGAGCGCGTGAGTTGAAATACTATACCGAATTGTGATGGCGGCGCTCTATCTGAGGTCGCGCTCCACGTGAGCGCGTGAGTTGAAATCGGTCACAAGGGTCTTGATATACGAATTGCCCGTGTCGCGCTCCACGTGAGCGCGTGAGTTGAAATATAGGGTTCGGCGGCTGTTTCGCCGAGGCGCACAAGTCGCGCTCCACGTGAGCGCGTGAGTTGAAATCTTCCGTTGTGAATTGGAAGTGCTTCCTGTTATGGTCGCGCTCCACGTGAGCGCGTGAGTTGAAATAATATCGCCCCATCTATCTCCGAACCAGTCTCCAAGTCGCGCTCCACGTGAGCGCGTGAGTTGAAATCCTCAAAATTTATAGGCTTGCCGCTTTTCGTGTAGCGTCGCGCTCCACGTGAGCGCGTGAGTTGAAATGGTGATCTGGGCCATTGTGTCGGCGGTCTTGTCCGTCGCGCTCCACGTGAGCGCGTGAGTTGAAATCTACCATTTTGATTGCCATTTCAATCTGTTTATAGTCGCGCTCCACGTGAGCGCGTGAGTTGAAATGTGATACGGCGGATCGCAGTAAAATAAAGCGTTAGTCGCGCTCCACGTGAGCGCGTGAGTTGAAATGCCGCGAGATGTGCGAACATCTACTCGCGGCTTGCGTCGCGCTCCACGTGAGCGCGTGAGTTTAAATCGTTCCTGGTTTAATTTTTTGTAGCAAAATCATTAGTCGCCCTCCACATCAAAAAACACCGTCAGACGACCCTTTTTGTGAGGTATCTGACGGTGTTTCTATTTTTTTATCTTTGCTTCAGCGATGAAAAATACTCACACCGCCGTCACTCTCCCCTTATCCGACTTAGCAAGCTTTCCGCTCTCGATGCCCTTTCTTACCGCGTAGCCGATCGTGCTCTCGATCACGCCGCCTGCTCGGGCAAAGCCAAATTTCTTCGCCGTTTCCTTTATCAGGTCGGGCTCGGATAGGCTGATCTGCTCGCTGAGCACCTCGCTCGCGGCGCAGAGTATCTCCTCCGAGGGGATGTTGTCCGCCGTGCGCTTCGCCGATTCGCTGTCAGCGCGATACGCCGAATACTCCTCGGGGCGCTGACCATCGCGCCAAATGAAAACGCGGTCTTCGTCCTGCGTTGCCGTTGCAGGGACGCTGCTCATCACGTCCGTGAAAATACTCTCAACGCGCGCGCCGCCTCGCGTGATCGACCACGCGCTCAGCACCTTTTTCATCAGCAGTTTGCGGCTTATCGGCGCTTCCACCGCGATGATCTTCTCCACGATCTCTTTTATCCTGCGCTTGTTCTGCGGCAGATAGTATTCGTCCGATGTGCCGATAACGCCGATCTCCGCCGTTACATAATCTTCGCGCGCCGTGGCCGCGAGCTTCGATATGTCCTCTTTTTCAAACGTCGCAGCCGCAAATACCGTAGGCTTTACACGCACTTTTACAGATTTCTCCTGCTTTGGCACGTTCTCGATCGCCGCCTTTATGCTGCGCAAAACGCGCTGTCTGTCGTCGAACCAGTCGAGCGTCCATATTCTGATGAGGTTCCAGCCGAGGCCTTTCAGCACGCCGGGCTGGAGCACGAATTTGTCCTGAGCGGTGGAGTTTTCCGCACTGCCGTCGAGCAGTATGCCGAGTATGTACTCCTCCTCGTTTTCGGGGGCGATAACACCGATGTCCACCTTGAATTCCGACGAACCGATCGCGCACTTCACATCGTAGCCCATCTCGGTGATGGCTTTCGCGATGCTCTCAGCCACTGTGCTGTCAGCGGAGGGCGCGGCAGAATCGTGCTGTATCACCGCAAGCCTGCCTTTTTCTGCAAATTCTAAGAAGCCCTTCAGACCCGCAACGCCCTCAGACCGCGTTCTTGAAAAGTCGATCTGCTCGGGACGAAGCACCGAGTAAACGATCATCGCTTTTCTCGCGCGCGAGATGGCGACGTTCAGTCTGCGCCAGCCGCCCTCACGGTTGAGAGGACCGAAATTCATCGAAACGTTTCCGCTTTGATCAGGGCCATAGCCGACCGAGAAAAGTATAACGTCGCGCTCATCGCCCTGCACGTTCTCCAAATTCTTGATGAATATCGGCTCGTCGGATCTCTGGTCAAGTTCCTCCAGTTCGGGGTGCTTCTCCCACTCTTCGCAGAGCATATCGTCGATGAGATTTTGCTGTACCGAGCTGAAAGTTACCACGCCTATGCTCTCGCCGCGCAGTTTTTCGTCGCTCAGCCGGCGGATGATCTCGTCCACCACTGCCCGCGCTTCCGCCTTGTTCTGTTTGGTCTTGCCCTTATCGTAAAAGCCCTCGGGGTGCACGATGGAAACTTTTGAGATCAGGTCGTTGTTCGAGGGGAAAGTCAGCAGTTTGTTGTCGTAATACTTCATATTGCTGTACGCGATAAGGCTCTCGTGGCGCGAACGGTAGTGCCATTTCAGATACTCCTGCGGCATCGAGATCGCCAAACAGTCGTCAAGCAAGCTCTCGAGGTCTTCCTTATCGCTGTTCTCTTCGTCGATCCTGTTTGAGGAGAAGAAATTGGTCGGCGGAAGCTGTTTCGGGTCGCCGACTATCACAACATTCTCGCCGCGCGCGATAGTTCCCGCCGCCTCAGCCGTCGGAAGCTGCGAAGCTTCGTCGAAGATAACGAGGTCGAATTTCGGGAACGAGGGGTCGATGTACTGCGCCACCGAGATCGGGCTCATCAGCATACACGGGCAAAGTCGGCGCAGCAGAGTAGGTATCTTGTCGAAAAGGCTGCGCAGAGATATCATTCTGCCGCCGCTCTTTATCGCGCGTTTGAGTATGCCCATCTCAGAAGCGGCGGAGCAGGCGCTGCCCGCAACGGGTATTTTTGCCGAGAGCCGCGCCGCAAGCTCCTGCACCGTCAGCCGCGAAAAACGCTCCGTTTCCAGTTTGAACTGCACTATCAGATCGTTCAGGCTGTTGCTGCTAAAGCCTTTCAGCCGTTCGTCGGCGTGTATCATCGCGAGCGCGAGCTGGTAATGCAGTGCGCACGAAAACGCCGTTTCAACGTTTTCGCTGCCGACATTTCCCGCGTGGTAGCTCTCGCTTACGCAGGCAAGTCCGCTGTCCGCAAGAGCTTTGTCGGCGGTGTTGAATTCCGCCGCGTACCTCAGTTTGTCGGCATTATCGGCGTAAACGCGAAGCCTGTCCGCCGCCGCGCTCAGCCAATCGCTCTGACCGTCTAGCTCGCTGATATTAACAGCAAATTCTTTTTCAAAGGCCGCCAGTTTTTCCAGACAGTCCGCCAGCGCCGCGCCATCGTCATCGCAGTTCGCCGCCGCAAGCTTTCCAGCGATCTCAGCAGGCAAAACTCCGCCCTTAGCCCTTATCGCAGACATCACGGCGGCGGTCTTTGCGGACGCTTTTTCCAGCGCGTTCCAGTCAGTCTGCTCGTTCATGTACAGCCCCGTCATGGTCGCCGCGACGTCGCTCGGCAGGCTGCGCAGAGTTTCCCGCATCTCGCTCGCCGCGCACAGCTTATCGAGTATGACGGCGAGGTCGGTCTTTTTCACCGCGGCGGGATCTTTAGCGTGCAGTTTCAGCGCTTTCACAAGCTTGCTCAGCCCAAGCGCTTTCGGCAAAAACCACGAAGCTTCAGCCTGTTTGCGGCGCTGTCTTGCCTCTGCCGCGGGGTAATCGAACACGCTTTTCTCAAAGCTTGCGCCGATCTCCGCGCATAGGGCGCTGTACTGTTTGCCGAGCGCGACTGTCTGCGTTATCTTCTCGAAAAGCACATCATAATGCGGCGCGGCGAGCAGCGCAGGCAAAAGTTCGCCCTCCATGTGCGCTGCCGCAAATATCTCCGCGAGCATTTTTACCGAGTGCTTATCGAGCGCGCCGTGATAGCCGTAAGCTTCGGCGAGGGTGTGCGCATGGCGAGCCGCAGCGTTCGTTTTTTCAGACAATTCATCTGCCAGCGCACGGAATCTGTCGCGCTGATCTATCGAATACGCCGTAACGCCAACGCCGCTCAGCGGGAATTCTGAAAATCTGCCCGTTTCGGCGATCGCGACCGAATATTTGTGCACCAGCTCGGCGTAAAGCGCAAGCTGATCTTTCGTAAGCTCGGCGGGGGCGGCGTGCGAAAAGCTTATCTTGCCCTGCTCGTCGGCGGCGCGCTCGTATGCCGAGATCACGTCAAAAAGGCTCATGCCGCAGGCGCGCTTTTCGTGCAGAGCGGTTATCGTATCGTTCAGTTTACGCTTCTGCCCGCTCAGCTTGTCCGCTTCGGCGGCGTAATCCTCGGGCGATTTTATCCTGCCGACCTCGAGCGCCTTGTTCAGCTCGGCGAGCACGGTGGATTTATTGGTCTTGTTGGAATGAAGTTCCAGACAGAACGGGTCAAGACCTAAGTTTTCAAGGCGCTTCTGTACCACGTTGAGCGCCGCCATTTTCTCGGCGACGAAGAGCACCGTCTTGTCGTTATACAGCGCGTTCGCGATCATGTTCGTGATGGTCTGCGACTTGCCTGTGCCGGGAGGGCCGTGCAGAACGAAGCTCTGCCCCCTGCCCGCAGCGGCGATGGCAGCGAGCTGAGAAGAGTCGGCGCTCATCGGTACAGCCATGTTCGCGAGGTCGGGCGCGGAGTCGATATTTTCGGGCGTGAGGTCGATATCCTCGGGCGAATAGGTCAGCCTGCCCTCGATAAGGCTGGAAACCACCTTGTTTTCTTTCAGCTCATCGGCGCGGTTGCGCAGGTCGTTCCACATAACGAACTGGCTGAACGAAAACAGCCCGATGAACGCGTATTCCTCGATATTCCAGCGCTTTTTGCCCATTATCGCCTGACGAATCGTGTTGAACACCAGCGGCAGATCTATGCCCTGTTCGTCGAGCGGCAAGGGGTCAAGCCCCGTGATCTTGATCCCGTGATCCTGCCGCAGGTACTCCAGCAGGGTGACGTTTATCTGCGTTTCCTCCTGACGGCTCCTTATAACGTAGCCCTTGTTGCGGCTGTTTCGCACGATGTCGATCGGGATAAGCACAAGCGGCGCGTAGCGGGGTCTTTCAGAGATGTCGCTTTCAAACCAGCGCAGCAGACCCAGCGAGAGGAAAAGCGTGTTGCTGCCGTTTTCCTCCATGCTGACTTTCGCCGAGCGGTAGAGGTTTTTCAGCGCGGCGTCAAGGTCTTTTTCGCTGAGAAAAGTGCGTATGCGCTTGTTTTTGAACTCGGCTTCCGCTATGTTCGTGATGAGGTCTTTTTCATTTTCTATCTCAAATATCTTTGCGTCGCGCACCGATACCGTCCACTCAGAGGGTATCTCCATTATGCGGAGATCGCTGCCGCTAGCCAGCTCGTCCTCAAGCTTCGCGAGGTCGGCGGTCATGATCTGCATCGTGCTTTTGGTAACGCGGAAATTCAGCAGCGAGTTGCGCAGGCTGAAATCGAGCAGCTTGCGCTCCCAGATATTTATCTTGGTAACGGGCTTGTCGCTGCCCTCGGCTACCCTGCCGAGCATCGAGCTGCTCAGCTCTGAGGGCGCTCTGACCTCCCGCGGCTTATCGTTCTCCTCCGCAAGCTGTATGCCGGAGCAGGAAAGCTCGGGGCGCAGCGGGATAGGGCGGATACCGCTGCCCCTGCTGCGCTGAATATCCACCACGCAGTTGAAATTTGAAACATCGTTGAGGTGGTCTTTGCCGTGTTTAAGCGCGCGGTCAAAATCGGCTGTTCTGCCGTCAACGAAGTCGGTACACTCGACAAGCAATATCTCTTCAGCGTCCGCCGCGATACGTTTTTCGAGGGCGGAAATATCGTCAACGCAGCAGTCGGCGAAAGTTTCGCTCTCCAGCCAGCAGCCGCAGAAAGCGTGACCTTTGAGGAAAACGAGCAGCGGGTGCAGACCCACCGCCTCTAGGCAGGAAGCGTAAAGCAGCGCGAGGTCAAGGCAAGTGCCCAGCTTCTGCTCAAGCACGCTATGCGGCAGGCGCACGCGCTGACCCGACATTTCGTAGCTCGCGGGCGGGTTGTTATAAATAATTTTCTGCTGCGCCAGCGCCGCGTATATCGCCGCCATTTGCAGCTTTACGTTATTTGGATTTTGGGTCTGGTAGCCTGTAAACGCGGGGTCGTCCTTCCACTTTTTGAGGAATAGCGAAGCGTCGTGCACCACCGCGGAAACAGCGGGGTGGTTAGGCGTAACGAAAGCGGCGATAATCTCAGGCATAACGGCAAGCCCGCTCCACTGATCGTAAGCGAGCAGCTCGATCTGATCTTGATAAGTGAAGATATTTTCATCGCCGCGAAGCACATCGACGGTGATATTGCCGATCATTTTTTCGGTAAGCGAGAAAAGAAAATCGGTATTAGTCGCGATCTTGACGGGCGAGATCTCGACGGAGCCATTTGCCGGAATATTCTCTACATGGTAAGTAAAGGTCTTGGCGAACTCAGGCTCAAAGCTGATCTTTAGGTCTATATTTTCAAGGGCGGCGTCAGACTCGTTAGCAACTACGAGATCTCTGATAACGGGAACATAATTTTGCTGCATAGCGAAATTTATGGAAGCATTTATATTCCCGCTGACGGAAACGATATTATCCACAATTACCCCTCCGATAAAAAATTTTTTAGTTTTGTCAGCAAGATATGACAGTAATTATATTATAACATATTTTTTGGTGATTGGCAAATGTTTTTTGAACATAGATAAGCTCACAGATCCAGAGCTGATATTTTTCTTTCATGTCGAAAAGTTTTTTATGAATTGGTTATGAAGCCATTGCAATTGTGTTAAAAATATGTTATAATAGAAAAGTCGTAAAAAAAAGAACCGTAAAGGAAACACAAAATGACTCAGATAAGTTTAGAAAGCCGCTTGAAAACGCGCACGGTGTATATCTTTCTCGTGCGGACAAATTCCGTATTCTCAAATATCATCTCGCTTTTCACGCGCACCAAGTATACTCACGCCTCCATCGGCTTCGACTCGCAGTGCAGCTGCCTTTACAGCTTCGCGCGGATACATACTCTGCTGCCGATACCCGCAGGCTTTGTGCGCGAGAGCACTAAAACGGGGCTGCTCAGCCTAAACCCGAACGCGCCATGCGCCGTATACCGAGTAAACGTCACCGAGCAGGCTTACGAAGATCTGTGGGCGCATCTGCAAAAAATGTACCTTAACAAAAAGCGCTACGGCTACCACTATCTCGGCCCCGTATTCTGCTTTTTCGGGCTGCCGATACGCGTGAAAAATAAATACTTCTGCTCGCAGTTCGTGGCGGAGCTGCTCTCGCGCTACCGTATTGCGAAGCTAAAAAAGCCCGCTTCGCTCTATCACCCGCGGGACATAGCCGAGCTTAGCGAGCTTACGCCGATATTCGAGGGTAAGCTCTCGGAACTTTCCGCCGACCCCGAAAAGTGCGCGCCGCAGATATTGCTGGATACACGCAAATATTCTTAAAAAATTGTGAATTGTACAGAACGCCCTTGACAATCGCCGATGGGTGCTGTATAATGTAATATATAAATTAACATCAAACGATCAAATGCGATGATTAGGAAAAAAAGCATGATGATCCCTTTGCAGAGAGCCGCGCAGGGTGGAAAGCGGCATGGGTCTTATGTGATAGCTCGTCCTTTAGCAGGCTTGGCGAAAGCGCGCGGCGCAAAGTAGCTGAGCACGGAATGCTCCCGTTAAAGAGCGGCGCGTTGATAGACGCGGCTGAGGCATACAGCGTGAGTTGTATGCGAATGAGAGTGGTAACACGGGTTTTTCGCTCGTCTCTTGCGTATAACAAGAGGCGGGCTTTTTTGATTTGGTTGGTTTGAGAGATCTGTAACTAATTGGAGGAAAAAACTATGGCAAACATGAAAAATTCTGAAAAGTACACACGCGGCTACTTTATGCCGCCCGTAAAGTGCATGAAGTGGACAGAAAAGGAATACATCGATAAGCCGCCCATGTGGTGCTCGGTAGACCTTCGCGACGGCAATCAGGCGCTGATAATACCAATGAGCCTCGAAGAAAAGCTCGAGTTTTTCAAAAAGCTGGTGGAGATAGGCTTTAAGGAGATCGAGATAGGCTTCCCTGCGGCGAGCGAGACCGAGTACGAGTTCTGCCGCACGCTCATCGAGCAGAACATGATACCAGACGACGTGCGCATACAGGTGCTCACGCAGTCGAGAGAACACATAATCAAAAAGACATTTGAAGCCATCGACGGCGCAAAAAACGCGGTAGTGCACCTCTACAACTCCACCTCCGTGGCGCAGAGAGAGCAGGTTTTCCGCAAGAGCAAGCAGGAGATAATCGACATAGCCGTTACAGGCGCAAAGCTCTGCAGCGAGTACAAGCAAAAGTCTAAGGGCAACATAATCTTCGAGTACTCGCCCGAAAGCTTCACCGGCACTGAGCCTGAGTTCGCGCTGGAGATATGCAACGCAGTTATCGACATCTGGCAGCCTACCGCTGAGGACAAGGTGATAATCAACCTGCCAGTTACCGTAGAAATGTCGATGCCGCACGTTTACGCTCAGCAGGTAGAGTATATGTGCGACAATCTGAACTGCCGCGAGAACGTAATAGTTTCGCTGCACCCCCACAACGACCGCGGCTGCGCGGTGGCAGACAGCGAGATGGGTCTGCTGGCGGGCGCTGACAGAATAGAGGGTACTTGCTTCGGCAACGGCGAGAGAACGGGCAACGTTGACATAGTAACGCTGGCTATGAATATGTATTCGCAGGGCGTAGACCCGCAGCTCGACTTCTCGGATATGCCCTCGCTGGTAGAGATCTACGAGCGCGTTACCCGCATGAAAGTTTACGAGAGAACTCCTTACGCGGGCAGCTTGGTATTCGCGGCGTTCTCCGGCTCGCATCAGGACGCTATCGCAAAGGGCATGAAGTGGCGCGAGGAGAAAGACCCCGAGCACTGGAACGTACCTTACCTGCCTATCGACCCGAAGGACGTTGGCAGAGAGTACGACGGCGACGTTATAAGAATAAACTCGCAGTCGGGCAAGGGCGGAATAGGCTTCCTGCTTCAGAAGCAGTACGGCTACAGCCTGCCCAAGAAGATGGCGGAGGATTTCGGCTACGCGGTAAAGAGCGTATCAGACCACAAGCATGCCGAGCTTATGCCGAACGAGATCTACGATATATTCCGCGAGCGCTACATGAACAAGACCGAGCCCTGCGACATCACCGAAACGCACTACGTTCAGAATAAGGACGGAAGCATCACGGCGAAGATCACGGCTATGATGAAGCCGAGCGGCGAGATAAAGATATACGAAGCAAACGGCAACGGCAGACTTGACGCAGTAGCGAACGCCGTAAAGGACGCGCTTGGCATACAGTTCACGCTGGAAACTTACGAAGAGCACGCCCTCGACCGCCACACTACGAGCGAAGCGGTATCTTACGTTTCGATAGTATACGGCGGCAAGACATACTGGGGCGCAGGCAGACACTCGGACATAATAGTTTCGAGCGTAAGGGCGCTGGTTTCGGCTATCAATAATATCGAGAGATAATTTCAGACGGATATATGAAGGCTTTTCCTGCTGATGGGGAGAAGCCTTCCCTTTTTTGCCGCGAAAAAAATTGCCGAATATTTGACAAACCGCCGCAAAAGATTTATAATGTAGTTATACGATAAAAAAGATAAAAACTATACATTATATATAGAAATTCAGATCAGAAAGGTGTGGATTCTTACTATGGAAAAACTTAAAGGCAGAGCCGTAATGGGCGGGATAATTTTCGGCAAGCTGGTATTTTATCAGCGCGACGAGCAGGTCGTGAAAAAACGCAAGGTGGGAAATCCGCAGCTGGAGCTTCAGCGCTACGAATATGCGCGCGACAGAGCTATCAACGAGCTTGACGCACTTTACGAGCGCGAGATAAAAAACATCGGCAAAGACCACGCGGATATTTTCATGATACACCGTATGCTGCTGGAGGACGAATCATTTGTCGAGAAGATAGAAAAGTCGATACTGGAGGACGAGTGCTGCGCAGACTACGCCGTGCAGCTGGCGGCTTCGCAGGTGGCGGGCGAGCTGGGCCACGCCGAGGACGAATACATACGCGCGCGCACCGCAGACGTAAAGGACGTTTCGCGCAGGCTGATACGGCACATACAGAACAAATCTGAGCAGGAGATGAACTTCGAGAAAAACTCGATACTCTGCTGCTTCGACATAGAGCCGAGCGAAACGGTAGCGCTTGATAAGCACAAGGTGACGGCGGTCTGTACCTGCTACGGCTCGGCAAATTCGCACTCCGCAATACTCGCGCGCACTATGAACATACCTATGATAGTCGCTTTCGGCAAGCAGCTTACAGAAGAATGCAACGGCAAGCGCGCCATAGCGGACTGCTACTCGGGCACGCTTTACATCGAGCCGGACAAGGATACCATTCGCAAAATGCTCGAAAAGCGCGAAGAAGAAGGCAGAAAGCACGAGCTGCTGAAGCGCCTGCGCGGCAGACGAAACATCACCCTAGACGGCACTGAGATACAAGTATACGCGAACATCAGCGGGCTGATGGACGTGAAGTACGTCGAGGAAAACGACGCTGGCGGCATAGGGCTTTTCCGCAGCGAATTTCTGTATCTGCAAAACGACGACTTTCCCGACGAGGAATTGCAGTTTTACACCTACCGCCGCATACTGGAGAAGATGAACGGCAAGAAAGTAATAGTGCGCACGCTGGACATCGGCGCGGACAAAAACCCCGACTACCTGAGCAGCGACATGGAGGAAAACCCCGCGCTGGGTATGCGCTCGATACGGATATGCTTCGAGAAGCCGGAGATATTTCGCACGCAGCTGCGCGCTCTCTACCGCGCCTCGGTCTACGGCTCGTTGGCGATACTTTTCCCCATGATAATCGACCCTGAAGAGATAATCGCGGTAAAGGCGATAATACAGGACGTAAAGGACGAACTGGACGCCGAGGGCGTGCCATACTCCGACAAGGTTGAGATAGGCATAATGATAGAAACGCCCGCGGCGGTGATGCTGAGCGACGAGCTGGCGCGCGAGGTAGACTTTTTCAGCGTAGGCACAAACGACTTGGAGCAGTACGCCTTAGCGCTCGACAGGCAGGACAGTCGCCTGGAAAAATACTGCAAGCCGCACCACCTAGCTGTGCTGAGAATGATAAAGATGGCCTGCGACAGCGCGCACCGCTACGGCAAATGGATAGGCATATGCGGCGAGCTGGGCGCAGAGCTTTCGCTGACCGAGCTTTACCTCGCTATGGGCATAGATGAGCTTTCCGTTTCGCCCTCTCAGGTACTGCCCGTGCGCAAAAAGATACGCTCGATAAGCCTTACTGACAGGCTGGGAATACTGCTTCGCTACGGCGTTATACGCCCTGACGAGCTTTACGATTACGATATGTTCCGCTGAATGTTGTGAAAAGTGCATAAAATGTTGAGCGAAAAATTGTGCAGAATCATAAGCATAAAATTCACTTAAAACTATGGAAATTTGTTTTAAAATCTGTTATAATATATATGTGACAGAGCGCCCATCGGCAAATGTAAAAATCTGCTGCATAATGCGGCGCAGGCGGCGGGAAATCCCGCACCACTAAAAGATGTCAAAAATTTTTATTGGAGGTAATTCACCAATGGCAAAGAAGTATTGTTACCTTTTCTCTGAAGGCAACGCTAACATGAGAGAGCTTCTCGGCGGTAAGGGTGCTAACCTGGCAGAAATGACCAACATCGGTCTTCCTGTTCCCCAGGGCTTCACCATCACTACCGAGGCCTGCACTCAGTACTATGAGGACAACCGCGAGATCAACCCTGACATCATGGCTGAGATCAACGAGTACATCGTAAAAATGGAAGAGATCACCGGCAAGAAGTTCGGCGATAAGGAAAACCCCCTGCTCGTTTCCGTACGTTCGGGCGCGAGAGCTTCCATGCCCGGAATGATGGATACCATCCTGAACCTGGGTCTTAACGAAGAAGTTGTAAACGTAATTGCTGAAAAGTCCGGAAATGCTCGCTGGGCATGGGACTGCTACAGAAGATTCATCCAGATGTATTCCGACGTAGTTATGGAAGTAGGCAAGAAGTATTTTGAAGAGCTTATCGACCAGATGAAGGCTAAGAAGGGCGTAACTCAGGACGTAGAGCTTGACGCTGACGACCTCAAGGAGCTGGCTAACCAGTTCAAGGCTGAGTACAAGGAAAAGATCGGCGCAGACTTCCCGACTGATCCTAAGGAGCAGCTGATGGGCGCTATCAAGGCTGTATTCCGCAGCTGGGACAACCCCAGAGCTAACGTTTACCGCCGCGACAACGATATTCCTTATTCCTGGGGTACCGCTGTAAACGTACAGAGCATGGCTTTCGGTAACATGGGCGACGACTGCGGTACCGGTGTTGCGTTCACCCGCGACCCTGCTACCGGCGCTAAGGGCCTCTTCGGCGAATTCCTTACAAACGCACAGGGCGAGGACGTTGTTGCAGGCGTTCGTACTCCTATGCACATCACAGAGATGGAGAGCAAGTTCCCTGAAGCATTCGCACAGTTCAAGGAAGTTTGCAAGACCCTCGAAAACCACTACAGAGATATGCAGGACATGGAGTTCACCGTAGAGCACGGCAAACTCTTCATGCTTCAGACCAGAAACGGTAAGAGAACCGCTCAGGCTGCTCTGAAGATCGCTTGCGACCTCGTTGACGAAGGCATGAGAACCGAGGAAGAGGCTGTTCTGATGATCGACCCCAGAAACCTCGACACTCTGCTTCACCCCCAGTTCGACACCAAGGCTCTTAAGGCTGCTACTCCTATGGGCAAGGGTCTGGGCGCTTCTCCCGGAGCTGCCTGCGGTAAGATCGTATTCACCGCTGACGACGCTGAGGCTTGGAACGCTAAGGGCGAAAAGGTAGTTCTCGTTCGTCTTGAGACTTCTCCTGAGGACATCACCGGTATGAAGGCTTCGCAGGGTATACTCACCGTTCGCGGCGGTATGACCTCGCACGCTGCCGTAGTTGCCCGCGGAATGGGTACCTGCTGCGTTTCCGGCTGCTCTGAGATCAACATGGACGAAGAAAACAAGAAGTTCACACTTGCAGGCAAGGAGTTCCACGAGGGAGATTACATCTCTATCGACGGTTCTACCGGTAACATCTACGACGGCATCATTCCTACCGTTGACGCTTCCATCGCAGGCGAATTCGGCAGAGTTATGAGCTGGGCTGACAAGTACAGAACTATGAAGGTAAGAACCAACGCTGATACTCCTGCTGACGCTAAGAAGGCTAGAGAGCTCGGCGCTGAGGGTATCGGTCTTTGCCGTACCGAGCACATGTTCTTTGAGCCCAGCAGAATCGCTGCTTTCAGAGAAATGATCTGCGCTGACACCGTTGAAGAGAGAGAAGCTGCACTTGCTAAGATCGAGCCTATGCAGCAGGGCGACTTTGAGGCTCTTTATGAGGCACTTGAAGGCAATCCTGTAACCATCAGATTCCTCGATCCTCCTCTCCACGAGTTCGTACCTACCGAAGAGGACGACATCAAGGCACTGGCTGACGCACAGGGCAAGAGCGTTGAGGACATCAAGGCTATCATCGCTTCCCTCCACGAGTTCAACCCGATGATGGGTCACCGCGGCTGCCGTCTGACCGTTACTTATCCCGAGATCGCCAAGATGCAGACTGCTGCTGTGATCAAGGCTGCTATCAACGTTAAGAAGAATCATCCTGACTGGAACGTTGAGCCCGAGATCATGATCCCGCTGGTCGGCGAAGTTAAGGAGTTCAAGTTCGTTAAGAAGATCGTAGTTGAAACTGCTGACGCTCTTATCGCTGAGGCCGGTTCTGACCTCAAGTACGAAGTTGGTACTATGATCGAGATCCCGAGAGCTGCTCTGACTGCTGACGAGATCGCTGCTGAGGCTGACTTCTTCTGCTTCGGTACTAACGACCTGACCCAGATGACCTTCGGCTTCTCGAGAGATGACGCTGGCAAGTTCCTCGGAGCTTACTACGACGCTAAGATCTACGAGAACGATCCGTTTGCTAAGCTGGACACCACCGGCGTTGGCAAGCTGATGAAGATGGCTCTCGACCTCGGCAAGCCCGTAAACGCTAAGCTGCACTGCGGTATCTGCGGTGAGCACGGCGGAGATCCTTCTTCTGTAGAGTTCTGCAACAAGATCGGTCTTGACTATGTATCTTGCTCGCCTTTCCGCGTGCCGATCGCAAGACTGGCTGCTGCTCAGGCTGCTATCTCCCAGAGATGATTTGATTCAGATAAAACTGAATAAATAAAAATCCCGCTCACGGTTTGCGCCGTGGGCGGGATTTTTTTGTTGACAGACATGAATAAATGTGATATAATGTAAAAAAAGAACAATCATGAAAGGAGCAGACACGATGATGGATTGGAATGGCAATGGCAGAAAAGACTTGGGCGACAAAATAATAGGATACGAGATATACAAAGATATATCAAGATCCAAACATAGCAGCAAGCCAAAGATCAAGGCGGACATCACAAAGCCCGTGAAGCCTTGGAAAGTGCTTATGCAGATAATATTTCTTTTCGCAGGACTCGCGATGCTCTACCCTATTGTAAAGATCGAGTCAGATGGCGAGCGCATCATACTGATGATAGTGCAAATACTATTATTTCTAGTGAGTTTAGAATTTGGAAGAGATAAGAACTAAAAAGACAGCCGACCGCGTTTGCAGCCGACTGCCCTTTTATATGTATGAGGTTTAAGCTTTTTCGAGTTTCCAGCTCTGATTTTCGGTCTGTAGATCTACCATGTGCGCGAAAATTCCGTCGGTGGTGAGCAGCTTTTCGGGGCTTCCCTGCTCCGCGACGCTGCCGTCTTTCAAAACAACGATCTTATCCGCGCTCGAAACAGTGCGCATACGGTGGGCGATTATCAGCACGGTCTTGTTCTTGATGAGCCGCGAAAGCGCCGTTTGGATAGCCGTTTCGTTCTCGACATCAAGGCTGGCGGTTGCTTCGTCAAGCAGGATTATCGGAGCGTCTTTCAAAAACGCGCGTGCGATAGAGATACGCTGGCGCTCGCCGCCCGAAAGCTCGCAGCCATTTTCGCCTATGTTGGTCTGATATTTATCGGGCAGCTTCTCAACGAAGTCCGCAACGTTCGCCATCTTTGCCGCCGCAATGACCTCCTCATCAGCAGCGCCCTTTTTGCCGAGGCGGATATTCTCCATGACGGTGTTGTCAAAAAGCGTGACATCCTGGAAAACTATGGAGTAGAGCGACATGAGCGTTTCGGGGTCGGCCTTGGAAATATCCATGCCGCCGACGGTGATCTTGCCCTTGCTGATGTCCCAGAAGCGCGCCGCCAGACGAGAAACCGTAGTCTTGCCGCCGCCAGATGGGCCGACAAGGGCGGTAATCTTGCCCTGCTCGGCAGTGAACGAAACGTCATTCAGCACCGTTTCGCCGCCATCATAGGCAAATCCAACATGGTCGAACTTGATGTCGCAGCCTTTATTTGTTAGCTTGTCGCTGCCCGACTGTACTTCAGTGTCCATGATCTGGTTCATACGCTCGATGTTGGTGCTCGTCGAGATTATCGCCGCGAGATTCTGGAGCGAGCCTTCGAGCGGGTCGTACAGGCGCGAAACCACCAGCAGGAACATGAAGAATGTGAGAATGTCGAGCTTGCCGCTTATAAGTTGGTACGAGCCGACGAGCGCTGTGGTCGCGATGCCGAGGCGCAGCACGAGATTCGCGGTCATCACGAACGAAGCCGTGCCCAGCTCGGTGATGATAAGGCGGCTCTCGTAACCGCAAATTTTGGCGATCAGCGTATCGAGATAGCGCTTTTCGGCGTTGTTTGAACGCAGGTCGTTCATCGCTTCCATGCACTCCTGAATTCCGTCCTCGCAGGCGATCTTTGCGCCCATCGACTTATTCGCCAGGCTTTTCTGCACGCGCGAGGCCATGCCGACGATCAGGAAAGCGACGGGCAGAACCCATATCGCCGCTATCGCCATCTGCCAGTTGAAGAAAAGCAGCGAGATCGCTATGATAACTGTCGAGATCATCGCGCCGGCGAGCGGGCAAACGAAGTGTGACTGCGCCGTTTCGAGCATCGCGCAATCGCCCATTATCGACGAGGTGAGATCGGCAAGGTCTTTTTTGCCGAAGAATGAGAGGGGTATCAGGCGAAGTCTTTCCGCCAGCGTGACGCGGCGCACGCCAGTTTCGACGTAGGTCGCGAGGAAGGTGCTGTTGTACTGGAAAAGCGTGGCAACGATTATGACCGCCGCGCAGGCAAGGCTGCCAATGACGTAAAATGGAATGCGGGCGGACGTGAGATTGTCGTCAAGCATATCCTTTACTAAATTGTAAAGCATAGCCACGGGCAGCATGAACGAAATGTTCTGGAGCGCGCTCAAAATGCTGCCTTTTATTGTGTCCATCGCGCCTTTTCGCGAAAGCGCAAATCTTCTTTGTAATTTTTCGATCATAACGCTTCAGCCTCCTTTTCAACTTTCCATTCGATCGAACGCTGGTATTCGTGCCACATATTAGCGAATGTACCGCCGTTCTTTAAAAGTTCGTCAAACGTGCCGTTCTCCGCAAGCTTGCCTTCGCGCAGAACGAAAATGCGGTCGGCGTTGACCACAGTCGAAAGTCTGTGCGCGATCATTATGACCGTCTTGCCGCGCGCCAGTTCATTGAAAGCCGCCTGAACCTTCGCTTCGTTATCTGGGTCGGCAAAAGCGGTAGCTTCGTCGAGAATGATTATCGGCGAATTTTTGAGCACCGCTCGCGCGATGGCGATACGCTGCACTTCTCCGCCCGAGAGGTAAACGCCCTCGCTGCCGATCATGGTGTTTATGCCATTTGGGAATTTTTCTATTATATCCATGCACTGTGCAGCTTTGAGCGCCTGCATGACCTCAGCTTCGGTGGCGTTCGGCTTACCCAGACGCGCGTTATCGAGGATAGAAGCCTTTATCAGTTTGCTGTTTTGGAATACAAAGGAAACTGTGTTCATAAGTTCCTCTTTGCCGATGTCCTTAACGTCAACGCCGCCGACGAGCACTTTACCCTGCTGCGGGTCGAAAAATCTCGCGACGATGCTCGCAAGGGTAGATTTACCGCCGCCCGATGGGCCGACAAAAGCCGCCGTCTGACCTGCGGAAATTTTGAGCGAAATATCGGAAAGCGCATTTTTCGTGCCATCGTAGCTGAACGTTACCCCGCGCAGCTCAACGGAGTTGTCCGCAGGATGGCTCGGCTTGGCAGGATCAGTCAGCGACTCCATATTAAGTACACTGTCGATACGGTCTATAGCGTCCTTTACCATCATTTCATTCTCATTCATGTACATTATTTTGGTAAGTACGACTGTGATTACAGGTGTGATTATGATGTAGAAAAGCATATCGAGGAGGAAATCGCCCGTGATATTGCCGTGCGAGAACCAAAATGCACCAATGATGAGGAACGCGAAAATGCTGTTTATCGCAAGAGTGTAGAGTGTCATCGGGATGCGCATATTGAGCGTGTAGTCAGTCGTCCACTTTTCGTAGTTGTCGATCGTGCTCTTGAATTTTTTGAAGGAGAAAACCGACTGGCCGAACGTCTTGACAACGGGGATCCCGCGAACGTACTCGACCGCTTCATTCGACATTTCAGCAAGGGCGTTTTGGTACTCGGTCATGCTTTTTTGCAGGCTGGGGCCGGCCATCGAGCTCATCATGATGATGAAGCCGATCAAAACGGGCACAAGACTGAGGAGTCCGAGCCGCCAGTCGAAAAAGAAATCCATCGCCAGCAGGCCGATTATGCTCGCGATTGCTTTCGCTTTGTCGGGCAGTTGGTGCGCGAGGTAACCCTCTGCCGCGCCCGAGGTCTCGCTGATAGTGCGTCGCAGTTTACCGCTGCCGAATTCCTCGATCTTGCCGAGCGGCAGCGTGGTGATATGCTTAGTCAGCGCGATTCGGATATTCGTAGCGATGCGAAACGCCGAAAGGTGTGAACACATCAGTCCGCAAATGTACACAAAGATCGTCAGCACCGCGAAAAGCACCGCGAGCCAGCCGTAATGAGTGATGTTTTTTGCCTTATCGAAGTCGGGCGCTACGCTGATAACTTCGTCTAGTATCTTCCATATGTACCAGAAAGGCAGCAGCGAAGTCAGCGCGCTCGCTGCCGAAAGCACCCACGAAATGTAGGTCAGCGGCTTGCGGTTGCCTGCATAGCTGAGCAGCCTTTGCAGATTTGATCGTTTTTTCAAACAAAAGACCTCCTTTATAATGTTAGCGTTGGCTAACCATAGACCAAAATCAAAGGGGCGCTCGCCCCTATTACGTACCCATCAGTTCGCGCCAGCCCGCCGTGTAAAAATTGTGCAGCTCTTTCAGATAGCGCTTTGATTTTTCGAGCGGCATTTCATGGATCGCCATTTCAAAATAAGCGTTCATCATGCCCGTCACCAAAATGTGCTCGAGCGTTGGGTCAACGTCCGGCGCGCTGTAGCCCAGTTTTTGAGAACAAGGTAATAATCGTGTGTCGCCTGAACCTCCAGCTCGACAAGCTCATCGGTCATCGAAGCGAACCGCGTACCCTCCGAACATTGCAGAAGCAGCAAAAATTCCTCGCGGTGGGTCGCCATGTAGTCGAGCACCTGGTCAAGGCACTTCTGCGAGATCGAACCCATCACCTCGGGCTGTTTTTCCATCGGCAGATCGGCAAATTCGCGCAGCGCCGCCTTGTACGAATCTATCACAAAATTGTACGCTTCGCTGACGAGCGCTTCAAACAGCTCCGCCTTACTGGAAAAATATCCATAAAATGCACCCGTGGTAACGCCCGCAGTCTTTACAATATTTCTCAGCGACGCCGACTTGAAGCCTTTGCTGAGAAACTCCGCCTTCGCCGCGCTGTGGATAAGCTCCAGCGTGGTTATTTCGCCATCGTTCATTTCTAACTCCCTTTATAACGCTGTTATATAGAACTGTTATATTATACAATGAAAAAGCTCCCCAGTCAAGGGGGAGCAGATAATTTTCGTGATTTTGTACAAATTTCGGCGCATTTTTGCAGTATTTTAGTCTGAAACATACCTTTTGAAAAACGCGCACTCGTCGTCGTTGCAGATCTTCGCTTCGTCAAGTCGGCAGTTGACGTGGAAAACGTGACCGATCTCCTGCCGCTTGGGACTGCCGTAGATCTTCATTTCAGCAGGAACGCCGCGGCTTTTGAGCAGATCATACATCGGCTTGGCGGCCGGCAGCAGGAAATCAGCGTAGCTCGACATGACAAAAGATGGCGGGTAGTTCGGCGTGATATGTCTTACCGTATCGACCATTTGCAGCAGTTTTTCAGACGGTTCGCAGTCTATAATGCCCAGATATTCCAAAAAGACTTCATCTTTTCGTTCCAGCGCGAGCTTTTTGCCGTCGTAAGCGCCGCAATTCAGACCAAGAGCACGAACATGAACATCGGGAACGTCAAAATCAAAAAGCGCTGCGAAAGTCGGGTCGGTCAGCAGTGCGGCGTAGTGGCTGACAAGCTGCCCGCCCGCCGAATCGCCGACCATGACCAGCCTATCCTTGTCGATCAGATATTCCGCGCCGTGATTCGCGACAAACTGCATGGCGGCGTTTATGTCCTCGACCGCCGCGGGAAAGCGGTTTTCAGGCGCAAGGCGGTAGTTGATATTCACGACAGCAAAACCACGCAGCGCGAGCCGCATACAATAATGCTGATAGATCTCCTTATTTCCGTAGACCCAACCGCCGCCGTGAACATTAACGATCGTCGGCTGAAGCCCCTCGGCGTCATTGCGAACGTACACGTCAAGCAAATTAGCCTGACCGTGAGGACCGTAAGAAATATCGTCAAAGCGGCGAATCTCATCGGGCGTTGCAAGCCCCTTATCGCGTTCGCGGTCGCCGATCGCCCAATTCACGCGAATATCTCGCACTGTTTTACTTATCTGCATAGTGCACCTCCAAATCCGAAGCAACGAAGCTGCGGTTAACAACCGCATTTTCTAATTTTTGTTGTATATATCGTCTGTTTTTATCCGTTTTTTTCATATTCGTGGCTTTGTACAATTATTTACTATACTAAAAAATTCATTCCAACTTTATTTGGCCTATAAAATTTTCTTAAAAAACTATTTTTTAATCAATCTCTTCGACCAGTAACTCGAACTCAAACTTATTCACGTGTTCCGACATAAGCCTTTTCATTTTATCCGTAAATTCGGTATCACCCATTGAAAAATATTTATCTCTCTTATTATCGCTTACGCAGCTTAAAAGCACATTAAAATCATGATCCTCGCCGTCTATGTATTCTTCCATAATATTTTTGCTGTTTGCATCTGTCGTTTTTATCATGAAAGAATAGCCGACCGAAAGCCCGTCATAATAATGTCTTATAACAACTGCGGAAATCGGTTCACTGATCTTATTTATCTCATCGGTCACCCTAATTGATTCATTCTCGGCAAAATCGCATATTCTTTTCTTTATTTCCGCTTCGGTCTTAAAATTTATGTACATAAGGTATTCTTTGCCGCCCTTAGTGACATGAACACTTTTCAAAATGCCAAGCCTATCATAAACAGCCAACAACGAATCAACATCTTCCCGAGAAATATGAATGCTTGTCTTTGACCCGAATTCGGGAATGTAAAGAAAAATGTACTCGCTGAAAAGGCATCCGCTTTCGTAAACAAGCCTTATACTATCCGTATTCTTATGCCCGTGCTGAGATACAGAATATCTTCCGTATTTGAATTTTTTCAGAATAATAGATTTAGAATTACTATCCCAAATGCCTTTAAGCTCGATTGTATAGAAACGACGCAGGAATACTTGCGTCCTTCAAGGAGTTTCTGTGCAAGATAACGAAAAATTGGCAAGCTAGACGTACACAAAGCCGTTAGGCGGTAGTTGTGCGGTGTCGCCCTAAAGATCTGAATTACAAATTGATTACCAAGGTCTTAAACTTTGAATTCGTTTAACAAAAGTTCCGTCGTCAGGTGAAAACACAAATCTGAATCCGTTGAAATCATTTACAATTAATTCACCATCAATATAATTAATCATTACATACGGCGAAATAAACTTATATTCCGGACATACCCTTTCTTTATTCTGAATTCGCCAGATAATATTTCCTTCCATATCAACAGCATATACGTTGTCGATTTCATCAGATTTTGCAGACGCATCCAGTTCATTTAATTGTACAATTATCCTATCATCAAATAAAACAAAAGAATAAATGTTATGTTCGAAATAAATGGCAGAGTCATTAAAATATAGATTATTCTGATTAATTTCTACTATAAAATCTTTATCTAAGTCTGATCTTTGAAAAGGCTTATTATTTTTTTCAATAATGTTACCTGCCATATCAACAGCATATAAATCTCCGATTTCTAGCTGTACAATTATCTTTTGTTTTAAAATTATTACAGACTTAACATTATAATCAAAGCAAACATCATAACTATTTATATGAATCCATTTTTCAGATATTATCATTCTTAATACCATACTATATTCCTCATCATGATAGCGATCTTTAATTATAAAATTCCTCTATTCTTATTGGAACTATTACCAATCACGCCCACTTTCATCTCTTCCCACTATATGCCCGTCATTAAGATCAAAAATGTATCTTCCGCCCCACCAATCATTTAACTGAAGCAGATTAGTTTCTTTCCTGACATACATACCAACATATGAGGTTAATTTTTTATTTTCATATTCCCTTGATAAGTATTTTCTGCTTTGAACACGCCAACCTATTGTTCCGTCAAAGTTTACCGAATAGACGTTATCACATTCATTTTTTATGCAACTATCCAGTAAGATCAATATTTGAGATTTTAAAATTAAAACTTGTTAAATTTTGTACGGAAAAGTTACTTTATTAGAATTAATGTAAAGAGTTTTTCCATTCGTTTCAACTATCGGTAACATAAAATCTTCTCCTTTTATAGTGGTCTGAAATTGCCAAATGAATTAAAATATTGACCCATTAAATCAAATTGTAATCCCACTCCCAAACCCCATTCTGAAACTTCATTTGCTATACCAAAACGTACCTCTGTACCAGCCGGTAGTTCTACATCACAAATATGTGTTTGTTCATATGGTAATGCAAACTTATCTTTAATTTGCTTTGAAGACAATCCTTGAATCTCTTCATAGTTCATTACCCACTGGCCCTTTGCACTTGTTATGTTTTTAGTATACACTCTAACAAATGTGGTATCTTCAGTTAATTCGATAGTTGTTACATTAGTTCCCGGCTTATAAGGGGGATTTGTATATCCATTTTGTTTTAAAATTTCATTTACGTTTTCAGCTGAATTAAAATCAATTACATCAGAACATGCCCAAGAAGGAATATCATCATATTTTGACCTCAAAACAAAAAATTCATCATCCTGTTTAGAAGCAGTTTTTTATGAACGATTCAGCTGCATCATCGTCAAGATTCTTAACCGCCCTTACAAGATCATCGCCGCCCTTTTCAAGACCGTCTATTACTGCATATTGCAATTCTTTATCTAGCTTTGAAATACATTTCAGTACTTTTTTGGATATTTGTTTACGCACCTCGAATTTCTAAGCATATAATAGATTGCGTCGCTACTATATACGCAAATCCAAGAATACAGAGCAAAAAAAGCTCACCCAGTATGGTGATTGAACACTATACGTCTCCTAAGATTGCATTGAATCCTTCCTTAACTGTTCTGCCCAAAGGCTTAACATCACCACAACTTACAAGTAGCATATTTACGCTTTCTGATAATAATATAGGATTTGAATTATATTGACAATTACCCCCGTATACATCTATTTTTTGTCAATTACACTTTTTATAAGGTGCAATTTTCAAAATGCTGTCGATTTCTTTTTGACACCTTTCTTTAAAAAGCGGATCAATTTTTCCTAATAACTCAAGCTGCTTACTCCACAGCAATTTCCTAGGATCTTCCTTTTCGTTTCTGTTCTTTAATTCATATTTCGACGCTAATGAAAATGTTATACCTTCAAATAATGGATATAATATATCATTAATATCCAAGCTTCGATAATGTTTATTTTCTTTGCCCCTCTCCATTATAACATAATGATATTCATTATTTGAAATATATATTGTCCCCCCATCGCTAAAAACATTCCCCGTCGAAGAGAAAATCGGATACAATTTGGAATCATAGGGCAAACCAATCTTCTCTCCGTGTTTATAAATAAGCTTTCTAACTTCATTAATATTCATCATTTAATCCTATTCTCTATTCAACTTCAACGATATAGCCAAACTTTTTAAGTTCATCAACTGAATAAATGCGTTATTATACTTGATATACTTATTTTTCCATAGCCCCAACTAAAAATAGATATTTAAGTTTTCTATTTTCGTTTTCATTAACATCGGGAATAATATTTGTAATATTCACCATTATTTTATGATAAATATTAATCATACGGCATTTATTAAATGCAATTAAATATCCACGTTCAAGATCTGGTTTATTAAATTCTGAACAAAATAAAATTGTATTGCCATGATAAAAAATGTCAATTTTATTTGTAGACAAAGTAATAACAGAAATTTTATCGAATACGTTTTTTTCAAACGAAATTGTTTTTTCTCCAAAATTTTCTGCAATCACCTGTCTAGCCAAATCTATATTCCCGTGTGCAATTTCTTTTTTTATAAATTCTTCTATCTCAATATCATTATCAGTTTTTTTTATTTGATGACGTGAAAGAAAGAGGAAAAGAGCAATTGCTGCGAAATCAGCATTAACACTTTCATATATAATCTCGTGACTGTTTCGCTCTATTTTCAAAACAGCAAAATGCCCACAATCCCTCTCTAATATTTCGTAATATATTTCCGGGGCGCCACCATCAACATCGCAGACAACAGAATTATTATAAGATTTCAAACATATATTTCTTACATCAGCCAAACAAATATTATGAGATATTTGAATTTTATAATACAAGTCATTAAATGTACTGATTATACCATTCAAAAACTATCTCTCCCTTCAACACTTTATCAGTTATATCTTCTAATACACCTATATCATCACTCATAAGATCATTAATGGTGTATCGCATATACTCATCACCGTTTTTTATGATATCGCCATAAATATCATACTTATACACAACAAACTGTTCAGCTCCGCCTGGCTGACCAAACCAAGGTTCTGCTTTACCCACAGTAAATTCATAATCTTTTTTAATCTATAGTAGTGTACATTTGTTTCATCAGTATATGGCGCTAGTGAACGTGTTTCAAATGAATCCGTAGTATTACCTAAAAAAGAACCGCTACTATCACCATATCTTTTAAAACAAGTTCCTTCAGATATTACTTGAGGTTGGGGTATTATTCCGTCTTTAAAACCGTCCTCTGTTGGCCAAATTGTTTTTCCCGTAGTTTGTTCAAAATATTTAGGATTATCATAAACAGATTTATCCCTTACATATAATTCGTAGTTAGGTTGCTTATTCCATTTGCTGATTTTATCTATGTCAGCCTTAGAACTTGAAACAAGCTCGTTTAAATAGCTTTCATCTAAAGATTTTAAATAATCATAAAAACTATCTCCTTGTTTAGAAGCAGTTTTTACAAACAATTCCGCTGCGTCGTCATCAAGGTTATTAATTGCCTTGACAAGATAATCGCCGCCCCAAATCTTGCGACCGCCGGTATGGTTTGGTTTGTTTTGTTATGTATGTCCTGATCTACAAAATGATCATATTAGTCCGGCGTCCCTTAAATCATTCTCAAAAAGATTTTGCTGTATTTTTGAGTAGTTCTTTCTGAGTTGATCTTCAAATTCATCAATCTGCAAAAACGGTATGCCGGTATAGTCGCTGTTATCTTCAAGATATTTTTTTATTGTATTGTAAAATAATAACTTATCTTCTGCTTTGCATTTTATTGAAATTCCCCAGTATACACTGTTTCCTTGGACAGCAATCATAAAAGCACGTTCATCATTTTTGCTTTTGTAAAAGCAAAACACCTCGTTGCCCTTAAAACTACTGTTAGGAAAAACTTTTAGATTTTCTTTTCTGTCAAAAACAAAACCCATAGTTTTACAAAGTGCATTTGTTATCGGTTCAACAAATTCCTCCGCAACTGCAAAAGAATAAGCAGACATATCTTCATATGGCTCCAAGTAATCATTCATAAGTGTTATCCTTTCTATTATTTCCTCCTTAACGTGCATCTGAACCGCCGCCCCAAATCTTGCGACCGCCGGTATGGTTTGTTTTGTTATGTATGTCCTGATCTACAAAATGATCATATTAGTCCGGCGTATTTTAAATCATTATAAATAAGGTTCACCTGTCTTTTAGTAAAATTCCCCCTTAATTGATCTTGAAAATCATCTATCTCAAAAAAAGGAATACCGGTATAATCACTATTTTCAAACAGATCAGATTTAATTGTGTCATAAAAAAGCTTTTTATCCTCGGTTTTACATTTGACCGAAATTCCCCAAAAACCCTGACAACCCTCACAAGCAATCATAAACGCACGCTCATCATTTTTGCTTTTGTAAAAAATAAATTTCTCATCACCTTTAAAATAATGATTTGGAAAAGACTTGCGTTTTTCTTTTCTGTCAAAAACAAAACCCATGGTTTTACAAAGTGCATTCGTTATCGGTTCAACAAATTTCTCCGCAACTGCAAAAGAATAAGCAGACATATCTTCATATGGCTCTAAATAATCATTCATAAGTGCTATCCTTTCTATTATTTCCAATACACATTAACAACTATTCCGGGGTATGCTCTATTGAATTGTTTAATAACGCTTCGGCAGCTTGAGCAAGGTTCAAGTTCAGTAAATATATTTATAGCTCCAGTTGAAGAAACATTAGCCCAAGTAACTGTTCCAGCACCAAGCTTTCAAGATAAGAAGAAACTTACCTCGAAGCAAAGCGATAAGTATTTAGGTGTTATCGTCATCCGAATAAGATTTTTCTATTGTATTTAAAAAATATAAAATTTTCCGCCTTTACATTTACAAGCTTGAGGTAAAACTGATTTTAAATTTTCTATTCTTTCACTCATATATTTAAGATCTATTCCCGATAAATTCTCAGTAGCCCAAGCCCCTAATGCATTTAATTCTGACATAATAATATTTAAATCGCCCACATCAAAATCGCATCCATCTTTAAACAGTTTAACTTTGGATTCACATATTGCCTTAACCCAATAACGTTGATAGAAAACCTCAGATGATATATTTTCACTGAAAATAAGTTCAGTGTTTTTATCATTAATATCCCCACTATATCGATATAAACCAACAGACACTACTATCAACCTCCATAAACAGCTGAAAAATTATAATCTGGATAAAGAATTCTAAGTTGTTCCAGACAATCCTCAACGGCTATTCTCAATTCAGGTGTATCTGCATTAATTCTAAATACGTAACTCCTGACATCTTTTAACTCACTAGATAAAAAACTATATTCTTCACCATCAATATAAACGCTAAATTCATTCTGAGAAAGTGCCTTTATTCTATTCTCACCTTTTTTTAAGATTTGCTTATTTGCTCATTGAGTTTCAGTTTGTGGAACATCTGGATTTTCTATATATAATCCTTTCGCATTTTTATCTTCGTATATCACTTTCGTAGCAAAATCTATCTCATCAATTTCTGTATTAATAATGCCATGAATTTCAACCTCGTTAAAATTTATTCCAACTTTTTTATTGACAAGACTAATCAAATCATCTGTAAATCTATCACAATTTTCAAATAACTTGAAAGACTCTCTGTCTTGCTTAGAAGCAATCTCCATAAACCTTTCTAATGCCGCATCATCAAGCTTTGCCAAAGCCCCGACGAGATTATTCCCACCTTTAGCAGCAATTCTAACGCCATCATCACCATGGTCTCTTATCAAAGCTGCAACAGCGTCTTTATCCAAAATCTTATTTATCGCAACAATTGCTTCATCATCATACTTAGAAAGAATAGCAACAATATCAGAAGCTTGACCGGATTTGAATATTGAGTCAAGCAACTCAGGAGATATCTTTTTGGAAACCTCATATCCGCATACCTTTGCAACCTCTTCTTTAGCGTATTGCTTTAAGAGATATCTCTGATATAATTCACATGAATACGTTAGCTATCGGCTCTAAAAATGCTCCGTCAGCAAGAAAAATTGTATGCGTTATGCAGTCCATTTTAGTTCGTGCAGCAAGTTGTTCTGCCGCAGCAGTGTTGCCGTCCATCACTAATCTGTATAACTTTAAACTATCCAGCCAAAAATCAACAGCATGATAAATTATCGAAGTTGTGAGAGCAAAAATTTACAGTTTCACTTTAACTCCATAAATTTCATCATCTTCACCGATCAACAGCCAACAAAAATCACAAATGCAATACATATTCAGGCTACAAGGATGTCTATTGTTTAGGTAGAAAATAGAATTATTTTCATAAAAATAAACAAAATTATCCTTTTCATTTTCAATTTTAAAATACCTATGAGTATCATTGCATTCAATCATACTAAATAAGCAGTATTCATTTTTATCAATAAATAATGAATCAAGCTGATTACTGTTTATCTTCATTGAATCTGAAACAAAAAATGATATATATTCAATAATATTAGTTCTACTGTTTACTGCTATATCTAATGGTGTATGCTTTCTTTGATGATCATAGTAAAAGGCATGATAAATAATATCACTAGGATCACTTCGACATGTTTTCTGAACTTTATACATTGTGAAATTATCTTTTTTACTTATACAGTCAATAATCAAATCATATTGAAAACTATATCGTTGTTGTATAAGATATAATTCATAATCATCTGAAATATATTTAATTTTCATATGATCACCTATCCTTCATAAAATGCATGGAAAACTACTCCTTCTTTAGTGTCAATTCCGAACACCCAACCGCCAAAGTTAAGATCTTCATATCTGCCTAAAGGTTTGCTTGCAAGTTCTCCCATTGCTTGATCTAAAGCAGATACATAACTTTCTAACATCAATTGAAAAACTTGTTTCACCAAATCGACCAACATACTTCCCCATATGTTCCGTAGCATTCGCATTAGTTCACACTACATTTGTTTCGGTATTAGGATTTATATAAAATTCTTTTAAATAATCATCGGGAATACGCAAATCCAGTTCTTTTTTAAGTTCATGAAAATATTCTTTCCATTGAATTGAAATTTTTTCCCACCAACCATCAATTGAGGTTTTAATAAGTATAGCCTCATTATTATCACCCCAATCATAACATATGCAGCATCCGCAAGCACCTTGACCATAATTAAAACGCATATCAAAATAGTCACAATACTTGAATCCCAAACTAAATTCTTCATGTCCATTGCCGTAAAAAGCGTCTATCAAATTAAAATTCGAAACTAAACTACCAAAATATTTTTTCATTTCAGTTTCCACTATTTTGGCTTTTATTTCTGCTCGATTTTCATTCATTATAAAAACCCCTTTGCTTTTAAAAATTTCTTGGGAATCTGCTTTTTTACATCTGTCATTATACATTTTATCAAACTGTCACAAAGCTTATCAAAGTCGGTATTAAGCGATGACGAAAATAGCATTTTCTTTTCACTGCGATTTGTTATGATAAAAAAATATAAGTTGTTATCTCTAATTTCAACCTCAAATGGATAATAATCATAAACAATAGAAGACATTTTATTGTCATAAAAAGAAACTGTATCTATTAAATGCTTGTCATAACTACGTATTTTTTGAGTTAATGTTATAAGTAAATTAAATTTTTCATCTAATTCCATACCAAAAATCTCCTACTGGTAGTAAATCAATATATCCGTATTTATTTTTTAAATACTCCCATTCATTATATAGCGATGTTCCTGTAAAATTTCTTGGATCATGTGAAAAACGAATTGTTTTACCTGCGGACACTGCATCATCCAAGGCTGGCTTATTAAACAAATCAAATAAATCTGTGTCACTCATCTTGGAGCATACCCCAATCATCGCCTAAACTGAAATATGTCGTATTTCCAGCCTTAGTTATATATGAATTTTCTCCTCCGCCATCAAAACGTCCAAGTGTCATTGTATCACTTGATGGATTATGGATTGAGCTTTCTCTATATCTTTTAAATTCTGCAATCGGCAATCCTTTACCATTTGATGCAATAACAATATTATCACCTTTTATAGCTAATCCTGATTTCGAATATTGCAAAACAAATGATGCATTTTCTTCACCATTAGCTACATATTTAATTGTATCGTCTAAGTATTCGTCACTATTTTTTAGAATCTCAAAAAATTCGTCACTCTGCTTTGAAGCAGTTTTTACAAACAATTCCGCTACGTCGTCATCAAGGTTATTAATTGCCTTGACAAGATAATCGCCGCCCTTAACAGCAACTTTAAAGCCATCATCACCATAGTCTCTTATCAAAGCTGCAACAGCGTCTTTATCCAAAATCTTATTTATCGCAACAATTGCTTCATCATCATACTTAGAAAGAATAGCAACAATATCAGAAGCTTGACCGGATTTGAATATTATTCTACAAAAAATAAAAAAGTCCGCAAACGAAATGTTTACGGACTAGCGCTCCCCAAGTTGGACTCGA
>NZ_JAJCLZ010000026.1 GCF_020559915.1 Ruminococcus sp. 210702-SL.1.03 | reverse complement strand
TAGAGCGCCACCTTGCCAAGGTGGAGGTAGCGAGTTCGAGCCTCGTAATCCGCTCTTTTTTAGGCGCTATAGCCAAGTGGTAAGGCGTGGGACTGCAACTCCCTGATCCCCAGTTCAAGTCTGGGTGGCGCCTCCAAAAAAAATCAGACCGTTCACGATTTGTGAGCGGTCTTTTTTTATTCTATCTCAACTGCTATCCGCACATGGCGGTACAGCTCTTCGGGGTCGTCGGCATACAGACGGTAGACCTGCGGATAGTGGCGCATGAGGAAATAATCTGCGCCGAATATCTCGGGCGTGAACTCCGCGCACATCGCTTCGGCGAAAGCCGCAGCCTTCTTTTCTATCTCGCGCTTCGCCGCCGTTTCAGAATCGGTGCGGTCGGAAATAGCTTCAAACATCTGCGAGTCTAATGGTATCGCGCGGGCGCTTATGCAGAAAACTATCTCTTCGCCTTCGGACGAAGCTGTCACCGCGCGGCTGCTGATCCGGTAAGTTTCGCTGTATTTTCGTCCGCCGCCGCTGATCTCGGCGTGCACGTTTTCGCCGCTGCCGCAGATCATGCCGTAAATCCCCATCTGCTCGGCGGAGATCTCGGCGCGGAATTTTCCGTCGGCGTATACCGCCCCGCTGCTGATCTTCAGCCTGCGCTCTTCGAGTTTATCGCTCTTCTCTTCACATCTCGAGCTTTCGCCACCCTCTGAATCGCTCGAAGTCTGCTGAGATAGCGAAAATGTCGGCAGCACCAGCGTCTTTTCGTGCGAATTTATTCTGTCAAGCAGCTCGGTGAAGCTGACTTCTACGCACCTGCCGTTGTCCGAAGCGGAGCGTATCATCTCGGGGTACTTGTCTGAGGTTATCGCGTTGCCCGTGATCGGCGTGCGCAGTATCTCCTCCGCCGTGTTCTCAGCTGAAGCACAGTCGACATTCAGAAATGTTTCGGAGGACGAAAGGAAGTAACCGAAGAGGTCTTCCTTTTGCGAAAGGTCAACGCCGCGCCCGAACAGCAGTATTTGGTTCTGACCGATGAAAATGTTGCCGCCTAAGCGGTTGAAACAGATTCGTATCGCCTCGCCGACCGTTCTGCCGCTGTCGGAAACTATGCTGACGTTCGGCTGCGATGGGTCTATCGAGGTCTCGGAGCCGCTGGATTCCGGCGTGAAAGTCTGCATGGTAACGCGGTAGCCTTCCTCCTCGACGTCTATACCAATGGCGTGCACCATTATCCTATCGGCGATCTCGGGCGGCTGCGTGCCTGTAAAGTAGACGACAGACAGCAGCATTATTATCAGAAAATAGTATTTACGTTTCATCATTCGCCCTCCTTTTCGGCTTCCGTATTTTTTGCCGCGCGGTATTTCCGCGAAAATATTCCCGTCAGCGCGTATACAGCAAGGGCTATCCAGACTGCCGCTGCAAGCACGCCTGCGTACTTGCTAAGCTCTATACCAAAGCCGCTCAGCGAGATAGCGGCAGCCGTCAGCACGCCCGCCGCCGAGAGGTAGGTCTTTTCGTCACTGCGAATAGATGTAAAAACATACTTCATGGCGTTTTTTAGAATGCCTGTCAGCAGTGCGCATACGATGATCGCCGCGGCTGAAACTACGCAGAAAAATATCCCGTCCGCGCGGTCGATGAGCAAGCCTTGAGTGCAGTAAGCTATCGCGAAAAACGAGTAGCCCGAGCGCGGGTAAAGCCTGCCCATTATCGCGGCGTAAGCCATTGCGAAGACAAGCCATATCAGAACATCTGCGGTGAGGTATATCCCTGCCGCTTTTTTCGGCGAACTGCGCACATACGGCAGCATCATCGCGAAGATGAAAACGTCTGCCGAGTACGCCGTGAGGTTTCGCAGAGCGCTTTCAAGGTCGCGCAGAGGCGAGGGGCTGTAAAGCGTTATGCGGTCGGTGAGCATGCTTCCGCGCGTCTGAAAGAGCAGTGTCGCGCTGAATATCGCCGCCGCGAATAGAAATATTCCCGCCGTGCGCACCGTGCCCGCCGCACCCATAGAAGCAACGTATGCGCCGATGATGAAGAATACCGCCGTTATCCCCAGCCTGCTGAAACGGTCGGGGTATACGGTCTCGACAGACTGTGAGAAAGCGCCGCAAATGCTTATCAGCAGTGCCCCCGCCAATATCGCCGAGCAAACAGCCGCTCCGCGTGTAAAAGTCTGCTTTTCGTAAGCGCGGATCGTGAGCGCAAGCAGTGCGTATTTCGCCAGCGCAAGTATCGGCAGGGCGAGCGCCGTGACCACGGGATTTTCGCCTTCAGAGGGTATATAGAGCGCCAGCGCGAGTATGCGGACTACTATCATAGCGCCGGCGAATTGGTATGCTGAAATGCTTTTCATTCGTTATCTACCTCCGCTGCGGCGCGGTGTTTCGGGCGAGGTCAGGTCGCTCATTTTAGTGTCGTCGCGCGCCATTCGCATAAAGGACTTTCTGCCAAAGGCGTTGGGAAGCTGATCTTTTATCAGCGGCGAGGCGGGAGCGGTGAAGACTACGTTGGAAAAGCTTTGTGAGCAGACGTTCGCAACGCTCATGACAGTGCATACCGTTATCCCGAAAAATCCCGCAAAGCCGCCCGCCATTATGAAAGCCAGCCGCAGCGCCGTTGTCTGCTGATTGAATGAGGGCAGCACGAATGAAGCCGTGGCGGTAACGCCGACGATTATCAGCAGGGGTGAAGAGATTATGCCGCTCTTTACCGCCGAGTCGCCGATGATTAGTCCGCCCGCTATCGACATCGCCGTTCCTACCGCTGAGGGCAGGCGTATGCTCGCTTCGCGCATGATCTCGAGCAGGAGCATTATTATTATAAGCTCGCTGAATAGCGGCAGTATCGTAGTTTTTTCGCTTGCGGAAAGGTTTGCCAGCAGCTTCATGTTGAGCATTTCTGGATTGTAATTCACCGCTGCGAGGTAAATACCGGGGAAAGCGGTGGCGAGCAGAAATGCAAAATAGCGTATGAATTTCAAGAACCACGCGAAAAAGCTCTTGCTCGCGTAATCGTCCATGCTGCTGAAATACTGCGCGAAAGTGTACGGACATATCATAATAAAGGGCGTGCCGTCTACCAATACGGCTATCCTTCCCTCGATAAGGCTCGCGCAAAGCTTGTCCGGGCGCTCGGTAACGCCTATCTCCGAGAACAGCCGCTTAGCCGCGTCGTCCTCTAAAAATGGACGGATGTAGCCTGCGCCGAAAACGCTGTCGAGCTTGATAGAGCTTATGCGGCGGCGTATCTCGGCGAGCATTTTCTCGTCAGCCTTGCCGCGGATATACGCTATGCAGACATCCGTATTGCTCAGCTTGCCCGTCTGCGTCATCTCAAAGCGCAGAGCGGGGTGTTTTATGCGGCGGCGTATCAGCGAGATATTTGTGCGTATCACCTCGGCGAAAGCTTCCTGCGAGCCCATCACGTTGTTTTCGCTGGTGGGCGAGGAGATCGACTTTTTATCGTAGCCCTGTATGCCCAGCGCGGCGGCGGTGTTCTCGCCCTCTACGAATATCAGCGCGAAGCCCGAGAAAAGCTGCAGCACCGTTTCGCCAAAGGTGTACACCATTATGCGCTCTGCGGTCATAAGGCTGCGGCTGGTGATAAAGTCCATTATCTTTTCGTGCGTGTCGGCTTCGCCGCCCTCTAAGCCCATCATCGGGCGGAAGATAAGCTCGCTCATCGCGCTGGCAGATACCATATTTTCTATCGTGATCAGCGCGCAGGGCACGCCGTTTATCTCAATATCCATGACGTTTAAATCCATAGTGTTGCCCAGCAGGGTGCGCAGGGCGAGTATGTTTTCGCTGACCGAAGACGCCAAATGCACGTCCTCGAAATTTTCGTATGAGATCTGCATATCGCCGCAGTCCTCCTTTTTGTCGAAATTTTGTAATGATGATATTATAAACATTTCCGCGGCGAATATTCGCGGGCGCGGCGGGCAAAAATATCAGCGGAGGTGCGTTTACGATATGCTGATAGTACTGTTTCGCGCGGTGATACTTTATATAGTGATAATTTTCTGCATACGGCTGATGGGCAAAAAGCAGCTTGGCGAGCTTCAGCCCAGCGAGCTGGTAGTCACGATAATGCTTTCAAACATAGCCACTTTGCCGATAGAGGATATAAACCTGCCGGTGCTGATGGGGCTTGTGCCGATATTCACGATAGTGTGCATCGACGTTTTTTTCTCATACCTTTCGCTCTGCTCGCGCGGGTTCAGGCGGGTGCTTTGCGGCTCGCCGAAAATAATAATCTCGGGCGGTGTGCTCGACCAGCGCGTTATGAAAAAGCTGCGCTTTACGGTGGACGACATTTTTGAAGCGCTGCGCGGGCAGGGGATATTCGATATTTCGCAGGTGCAGCTGGCGGTGGTGGAAACCACGGGGCAGATCTCGGCATACGTCAAGCCCGCCGAACAGCCCGCCACGGTAAAAGACATCGGCAGGAACAAGCCCGCCGCCGACCCGCCTATGCTGATAGTCAACGACGGCGAGCCGCTCGAGCACGCTATGCAGTCGGTGGGCGCGGACAGCGAGTGGCTTGAGGGCGTGCTGAAAAAAGAGGGCTGCACCCTCGCGCAGGTGTTCATAATGACCTGCGGCGCGGATAAAAACTACACGCTGATACGCAAGGAGATATAGCTTATGAAAAGAATTATCCTCTGCTGCGGGATATTCGCGGCGCTGATAGCGCTCTCCTGCGGCTCGCTCTATATGCTAAAGCGGTGCAACAGCGGGCTTTATGAGCGGATAGACGACTGCATGGCGCAGTATGAGGCAGGCTCAGACGGCGTATACGAAAGCGTGGAGCGCTTGCAGGAATACTGGGGCGAATATTATGTGAAAGTTTCGTTCCTTACCCGCTCTTCCACGCTGGACGATATTTCTTATTCGGTGGCGAAATTAGAGCCGCTGCTAGACGAGGAGAGCGAAGAATTTGTTTCCGAGCTGCGCTCGATACGTTTTTGGGCGTTTCTGGTCTATGAGAGCCAGATACCGCATTTTCGCAGCGTATTTTAGTCTGCGCAGATATATTGAAAATATGTGCTGTGAGCATGGCGCGTTTTTGTCAGCCTGAGGTTGACAAAACGCGCTTTTGCCTTTCGTCAAACTTACAGCATAATGGCATAATATATTGAAATATTTGTTGTTTTAACTATTGACATTTTTTTAAATATATATTATAATATTCAATGATAAGTTTAGTAAACTAAATGTAATTATCATGGAGGTAAATATAATGGCAAAGTTTTGCGGTAATTGCGGCGCACAGCTCGGAGATAACGAAATATTCTGCGGTAACTGTGGCGCGGCGGTAAATTCAGAGCCTGCGGCAAACGCGGCTGAGGTACAGAGCGAAAATCCAGTTCCTGCTCAGGAACAGCCCCAGGCACAGGCGGCAAGCGTAGAAACACACACTTACGAGCAGCCCCAGTCGATGCCCCAGAGCGCGCCCGCTTTCAATAACGGCGGCGCTTCGGTAAGCGGCGGAAACAAGAACGTAGTAAAGATAGCAGTCGCAGCAGCGGCGGCGGCAGCGGTCATAATTGTGGCTGCTATTATAGTAAAGCAGGTAACTAAGTACGAGAAAATCGACGCTAAGGATCTTGTTTACATTGATTTCTCAGGCCCTGAGGGCTACGGCGAGTGCTCGGCTTTCTTAAACGTAGACCCCGATCTGGTATATGGGGAAAATGTTCGTATGCCGGAAGCTTACAAGGAATATGTTTATAAAAATGATGACGAAGCTGCAAGCTCTTCAAAGAGCAAGGACAGCGATGCTAAGAAGTACAGCAAGTATCTCAGCGGCGATAAAAAGACACTGAAAAAGGCTTACGAAAAGGCTAAGGACGATTACGGCGACGCTAAGGATATGCGCGACGCTATCCTGGATACCAAGAAGGTAAAAGACGATGAGTCTTATGGCGACGATTATTTTAACTATGGCGCAGACAAAGAATACGCTATCAAAGTAAAGGCTTCTAAGACCGAGGGTCTGAAAAACGGCGATAAGGTAAAGATCACCGTAGAGTACGACGAGGATAACCTTAAAGAGGCTAACGTAAAGCTTACCAACACCGAGTTTGAGGTAGAGGTAAAGGGTCTTGATGAGGCTGAAACTATTGATCCTTTCGAGGGCGTTAACGTTACTTTCGAGGGCTACGAGGGCGATGTGAACGTAAATGTAGATACTGAGAGCGCTAAGTACCGCGACCTCGTAAGCTATGATTACGATTATTCTTACAGCGCTGACCTCAAGAACGGCGATACATATACCGTTACTGCAAGCATTTATTCTTACGACGAGCATTATTTCGACGAAGATGATAAGTCTAAGGGCTTTTGGTTCGAGGAGACCCAGTATGACGAAAACGGCGAAGCGGTAAAGGATAAGGACGGCAAGACCAAGACTAAGTGCTACATTTGGCCTTTTGAGGATAAAGCTACTAAAGATTACAAGGTAGAAGGACTTCAGGGTCTTAACGAGATAGATCCTTTTGCAGAGGGCACATTCACCATTGATTACAGCGGCGCGCTGCCTTACCTGCACGTTGGAGGCGCTTCGGCTGCTGATGATTCCAAGATCAAGGATTATGTAAGCTACTCTATCGAAAACTACGATTATGACAGAAATTACAAGGCGGGCGATACATTCACCGTTACCTGCTACGCTTACAGCTCACTTGCAGAGGCAGGTTACAAGCTGAAGGGCGAGACCAACAGCGACGGTTACTACGTTAAGGAATACACCATCGACGAAGCTACCGCGCCTAAGTACCTCTCTTCCACCTCGACCAAGGCTGACACCACCTCGGCAGACGAGATATTCAAGTCAAAGGCTGAGGATTACAAGGACAACATCAGCGGTTCCTACCTCACCGGCGGCATCTCGCTCGATGACAGCGTAAAGACCGTTGACGATATGAAGGAGATAGGTCAGTACGTTATCAATCCTGAAGGATTTGAAAGCGGATCTATCGCTGACAGCACTTACAATTACTACGGCAGGATCTACGAGATCAGCATGACCCTCAAGGACAAGAAAAAGGCTACCGCTTATGTTTACATCTATGACAGCAACATTATGGTAGCAGACGGCAAGCTTTGCAGCGCTTACAACGAGGAACTGAGCGCCGACGATTACTTCAACACCGTTGGCGACACAAATCTCAAGAAGCTGCTGAAGACCCTCAAGGAAGAGGGAACTGTTACCGAGCTGCCCGACGGTTCATCCGGAGCGGCTGCGGCTGCTGATCCATCTTCGGCTGCTGACGAGAGCGCGGCTGATTCTTCCGCAGCGGATTCTAAGGCTGAGGATTCCTCTTTAGTACCGTAATTTTAGCGGGCAAAACAGAATAATTTAAAAGACCTCTTCATATACATCATGGAGAGGTCTTTTTTTGCGACAAAATGAGTTTATCGAGAAAAATCTGCATAAAAATTCGACGCAAGACTTGAAAAAGTATGTGAAATATGTTACAATATAATCAAGTTATATTTAGGACGATACGCACAGCTTGCGCGGAGATCGTTTGATGCAAAGGAGATGTGAAATTTCATGAAAGTAATGTTTATCGGCGCGACGCACGAGGTTACGGGAAGCTGCACATACATAGAGGCTTGCGGAAAGAGATTTTTGGTAGATTTCGGCATGGAGCAGGGCTTGAACGCTTTCGACAATGTGAAAGTGCCGTGCGCGCCCGGCGAGATAGATTTTGTGCTGCTCACACACGCGCACATCGACCATTCGGGGCTGCTGCCGCTGCTCTGCGCGGGCGGTTTCAAGGGGCAGATACATTGCCAGAGCGCTACGGCGAACCTATGCTCGATAATGCTTCGCGACTCGGCGCATATACAGGAATTTGAAGCCGAATGGCGCAGCCGTAAGGGCAAGCGAAAGGGCAAGCAGGAGGTAGAGCCGCTTTACACGATGAGCGACGCCGAGCTTGTGATACGCGCGCTTTGTCCGCACGAATATGAGCAGCCTGTGAAGCTTGGCGAGGGCATAAGCGCGCTTTTCCGTGACGCGGGGCATCTGCTAGGCTCTTCGGGCATAGAGGTAACGCTGACAGAAGAGGGGCAGACGCGGACTATAATCTTTTCAGGCGACATCGGCAACACGGATATCCCGCTTATCCGCGACCCGCAGTATTTTTCGCACGCCGATTATGCCGTTATGGAATCTACCTACGGCAACCGATTTCATGAAAAGCCGGCCGATTACCCGACGGCGCTCGCAAAGGTCATCGACGAAACTTTCGCGCGCGGCGGCAACGTGGTGATACCGTCTTTTGCGGTCGGCAGAACGCAGGAGCTGCTTTACTATTTCCGCCAAATCAAACAGGCGGGGCTGGTGAAGAGTTTCCCCGATTTCCCCGTGTATGTAGACTCGCCACTCGCGATAGAGGCGACGGCTGTTTTCAACCGCAACGAGGACTCATGTTACGATGAGGAAGCGGTGGGATTTGTGCGCAAGGGCGTGAACCCGATCTCGTTCAAAGGTCTGAACATCGCGGTAACTTCGGACGAATCGCGCGCGATAAACTTCAACAAAACGCCTAAAGTTATAATATCCGCCAGCGGAATGTGCGAAGCGGGCAGAATAAAGCACCATTTGAAACACAACCTTTGGCGCAGCGAGTGCACGGTACTGTTCGTCGGCTATCAGGCAGTCGGCACGCTGGGCAGAAAATTGGTCGAAGGCGCGAAGAACGTGAAGCTTTTCGGCGAAGATATAAACGTCGCGGCGAAGATACTTGTGCTGCCCGGCATGAGCGGACACGCTGACAAGGCGGGATTAGACCGCTGGATCAGCGTTCTTGATAAGCCGCAAGTATTCGTAATTCACGGCGAAGCGGAGTCGGCGGAGAGCTACACGGCGCATTTGCACGACGATTTCGGGCTTGATTCGCATTGCCCGTACAGCGGCGCGGAGCTTGACCTGCTGACCGGAGATTTTGTAAACGCGAAGCCGATGCCCGCCGTTCACACCGAGCGCGAGAGCACGCCTTACATACGTCTGAAAGCCGCCGCCGACCGACTTCAGCAGCTGGTGAAGATGTCGTCGGGTCTGACAAACAAGGAGCTTGCGGCGATGACGGACACGCTCAACAACCTCTGCGCGAAGTGGGAGCAGAAATAATACCCTTTTTGAGGAGAAAATGGAATGAAGATAATACATTTCAGCGAGATAAATAAGCAGATCGAGAACGGGGAGGGGGAGTTTATCGCCGCCTGCGACGCGGAATACGAGAACAGCTGCAAACACGCTGCGGAAAAGATCGCGAAAATGCGGCACGAGCGCCCGCTTATACTGCTTTCGGGCCCCTCCGGCTCGGGAAAGACTACAACGGCGCTGAAAATCGAAGCCTATCTAGATAACATGGGGGTAGAAACGCACACGATCTCGATGGACGATTATTTCCTGCCAAAGGAGAAAATGCCGGAACTTGCTGACGGCGAGAAGGTGGATTACGAGTCGCCGTACCGCATCGACATCGCTCTTTTGCAGGAGCATATGCACCGCCTTGCGCGGTATGAAGAGGTAGATATACCTGCATTTGACTTTCCGAACCAGCAGCGCGTGCAGGGCAAAAAGCTCAAGCGCAAGCGCGGCGAGATGATACTTTTTGAGGGAATACACGCGCTGAACCCCGAAGTGACGGGATACGAGGACATCTCGAACCGCCTGTACGTCAGCGTGCGCACGCGAATACAGCTTGCGAACGGTGAACTGCTGCACCCTCAGATGATACGTTTGATGCGGCGAATTATCCGCGACAGAAATTTCCGAAACCGCACGCCTGCGGAAACGCTGGATATGTATGACAGCGTTCAGCAAGGTGAAAATCTTTATATAGCGCCGTATAAACATTTGGCTAATTTAGAGCTGGATACGTTTCTTGGTTATGAAGCGAGCGTTTATAAAAATTATTTGGCGGGGGATATAGACTCGCTGAAATACAGCTATGACAGCTTTTTGCGCTTTTCTCCGATGGAAAACGCGATAAAAGACCTCGACAGCGTAAAGGCGGAAGAGATTAGCGAAAGCAGCATGGTGCGCGAGTTTATCGGCGGCAGCAAGTACGAATATTGATTTCATATTTTTATATTGCATATGTAGCGGACGGCTGAAAGGCCGCCCGCTTTCTTCGGTCAAAGTCCCCACGCTGCCATCTCGAGGCGGATATAGTAGCCCTGATCGACCCCGCAGACGGGACATTTCTGCGGTGCCTGCTCGCTTTCGAGGATAAATCCGCAGTTCATGCAGACCCAGCGCTCGGGCTTGTCTGAGGAAAAAAGCCTGCCCGAGGTGCAGAGGTCGTGAAATTTTTTGAATCGCGCCGAGTGCGAACGCTCGATCTGCGCGATGTTTTCAAAGTCCTGCGCGACCTTGGCGAAGCCCTCGGCGCGCGCTGTTTCGGCAAATGCAGGGTAAACATCGTCTGCCTCTTGATCTTCGTTGTGCGCCGCCATCTTCAAAAGATCACATAACCGGCTAGAAATGTCAACAGGATAGCCGCCATCGACCTTGATCGTGCTGCCCGAAAGCTCGGAAAGGTGCTCGTAAAAAACTTTTGCGTGAGCCTTTTCCTGATCGGCAGTGAATTTGAAGAGCGCCGAGAGGACGTACTGCCCCTGCTGCAGCGCTTTTTCCTGCGCGAGGGTGTAACGGCTGCGCGCTTGGCTCTCTCCGGCGAACGCACGCATTAAATTCAGTCTGGTTTCACTTGTGCTAAAATTTGTACTCATAAAAATACCTCCAATTTATATCGTCAATGTTCCACTTTCATTTTCTAATAATATCAAGATCTGCTCCTCAACGCCCGTCTGCGCGTTGAAGTAGACGAGCACGTTTCTGCCGCCCTCAGATGTGCACTTGTACTCATAGCAGTAGACTTCGCTGCCGCCGGCGGACGGTATCAGCGCACGATTTTCACCGATACATTTCAGCATGGGCGAGAGCTTTTCACGGCAGTCGCGAATAGAAAACTCCTCGTCGGGGAAAGCTCTTTTCTGATGATTTACGATATATCCGCTCGCTTCAAAACCGAGTATCTCGCCGTTGTCCAATGCAACGGAAACTTTGATAAGGTCGGTGTAGCAGGTGATCCCGTCGATGTAATACGCGAAATTTACGGTAACAACATTGTCCTGCTTTTCGTAATACGTCACTTTCATATTATCGTATGACGAGTTAGCAATATACTCCTCAGCATTTTTGACAGCTTCTTTCATGGAAAGCGACACATTTTCAGGCTGACGCGATTTTATAAAATATGAAACCACTCCCCCTTGCTTTGTTACAGCGCATGACACGCCGTTCTCACTGTCGGAGAATATCCATGCGGGAAGATCGCCGCCGCGCTCGGTAACGTTTGTAAGGTCGTTTGCAGAAACGTTCAACGTCATTGATGCGCGCTCTAAAGCCTTTGATTTGCTGACTTTATTCTTGCTTTTTAACATTTGTGGTTCTTTCTCCATGATGTGGTCGGAGAACGGACCATCGTATATCAGACGCGGATATGATTCAAAGCTTTCTTCAAATTCCGTGAAGCCCTCGGTGACTTCGATATAGTTGGGATTATCATGATTTGAAATATCAGTTATATTTATTTCCCCACTTGAAACCGACTTTTCCAGCGACCACAGATCTGACGAAAGCGTTTCAGCGTATTTCCTGAGCGATTTCAAATTATTATATTCATCTTCTGAGATTTCTTCGCCTGCCGCTGATTTTTTCGCTATTGACTGCGCATAGTTGCCGACCTGCGAAAGAAATTTGTATGTGTTTTCAAGCGATAATTCCTGCACGGGAAGTTGGAGCATTGCTGATTTTGCGGAGGATGCTTCATTAAAAAGCTTGTCTGCAAGCTTCGATCGCTGTTCGGGTGTGCCGGCGTAAAGCTGCTTTTCAAGCGTGCTGCTTATGTTGTCCGCCGCCGCTGAGAGATCTTCCAAAGCGCGCACATAGCCGTTGCTGATAAGAATATCCTTGTTTCTGTTCTCACGCATTAGGATGATATTTCTGGCGCTGAGCGCTGTGATCGCTGCTGCGGTCAGGCTTACGAGCCGTATCATGGCTCTTCTTCCAAGCTTCATATATTTATACTCCTTTAAGATAGTTTTTGCTGTAAAAATAAAGAGGGTAAATAACTGTACAATAACAGCTGTACAAAATATTGTACCAAAATATTTTATGACACTATTTTGCCCTTTTCAGCAAATTTAATACGCGCTTAATTGCTTTTTTTCGCAAAATATGTTATAATAAAAAGATAAGAGTTTAGGAGATGTTTTTATGGTCTATTTTGATAACGCCGCGACAACTCAGCCGCTGCCCTGCGCTGCTGCCGCCGCGGTCAATGCAATAGAGAATTTTGGCAATCCGTCCTCGCTGCATAAGCTTGGGCTGAACGCTTCGCAGATCGTTTCGGCGGCGCGCAAGAGCGTTGCAGCTTCGCTTGGGGTGAGCGAAAACGAGATCTTTTTCACGTCTGGCGCGACCGAGGCGGACAACACTGCGGTTTTTGGAGCAGCTTACTCGCTAGGCAAACGAAAGAAGCGCATTGTCACGACCACCGTCGAGCATCCCGCGATCGCTGAGCCGATGAAGGTGCTCGAGAGCGAGGGCTACGAGATCGTGCGTATTTCGCCGCGTGATGGCACGTTTGCCGCGGAGGATATAATTTCCGCTGTCGATGACAATACTTGTCTGGTCAGCTGTATGCTTTGCAACAACGAAACGGGCGATATTTTGCCGATCGGCAGGGCGTTTCGACAGATAAAAAAGCGCTTTCCGCGCGTGCTGACCCACTGCGATATGGTGCAGGGTTACCTAAAACTGCCATTCAAAGCTAAAGATCTCGGCGCTGACATGATCTCGATAAGCGGTCATAAAGTCCACGCTTTAAAGGGTATCGGCGCGCTGTATATCAGGAAAGGCGTGCACATTCGCGGGCTGGTCTACGGCGGCGGACAGGAGCGCGGCTTCCGTTCGGGAACTGAGTCTGTACCGCTAATCGCGGCGTTTGGTGCGGCGGTCGATAAACTGTACAAAAATATGGACAGTAGATCAACATATGTCCGGTCACTCTCTGACTATCTGCGTGAAAGGATCGAACAGACTGAGGGTCTGCACTTAAATTCGCGTGCGGACGGTTCGCCTTATGTCAACAGCATTTACGTTGACGGTCTGCGGTCAGAAATAATGCTCCATTTTCTGGAGGAACGCGAGATCTATGTTTCAAGCGGCTCGGCTTGCTCAAAGGGCAAAAAAAGCTCCGTTCTTTCCGAATACGGTGTGCCCGACCGAGCGGCAGATTCTACCTTGCGCATAAGCTTTTGCGCCGAGAACACCACCGCGCAGATAGACGAGCTGATTGACGCTCTAAAGGCGGCGCAGTCTACTCTTTTGAGCGTAAAATAAGCGGAACAAATGTTTTATACTATTTATAATATATAAGCGACCAATTTCGATAAAAAACTACATGAAAGGATCTGAAAATTTTGAAAGAGATCATCTTATGCAAATACGGCGAGATCGCGCTGAAAGGTCTTAACAAATCTTCGTTTGAAAGCACCCTCGTGAAAAACGTCAAGCGCCGTCTGCGCCGTTTTGGAAAGTTCGATTACTGGCGTTCGCAGTCAACGCTTTACATCTCGCCGCTGGAGGATAGCATCGACATGGACGAGGTGCTGGAAGCTGTTGGCAAGATTTTCGGCATCGTGAAGATGTACAAGGCGCTCGAAGTCGACAAAACTATGGAGGCTATCCTCGGCGACACGCTCGACTACCTCGCCGACGCGCTTGAGGACGCGCAGACTTTCAAGGTCGAAGCCAAGCGCGCCGACAAAAAATTCCCGCACAAATCGCCCGAGATATGCGCCGAACTGGGGCACGTTATACTCGAAAAATTCCCGCACCTCTCGGTAGATGTGCACGAGCCTGACGTTACCGTTTTCGTCGAGATACGCGAAAAGCACGCTTTCGTCAACGCGATGAAGTTCGACGGAGCGGGCGGACTGCCCATCGGCACGAGCGGCAGGGGAATGCTTCTCCTCTCCGGCGGTATCGACTCGCCCGTTGCGGGATATATGCTCGCGAAGCGCGGTATGCAGATACAGGCGATACACTTTGAAGCACCGCCTTACACCTCCGAGCGTGCGCGCCTTAAAGTCGAAAAGCTGGCGGAAGAGATCTCGGAATACTGCGGCGACATCGCGTTCCACTGCGTGCCATTCACCGACATTCAGGTCGCCATTCGCGATAACTGCCCCGAGGAGCTTTTCACGATAATCATGCGCCGACTGATGATGGAGATCGCTCAGCGCATCTGCGAACGCGAAAACTGCTCATGCCTTATCACGGGTGAGAGCCTCGGACAGGTCGCGAGCCAGACGATGGGCGCGATAGTCTGCACCGACGCCGCCTGCCGTATGCCCGTGTTCCGTCCCTGCATCGGAATGGATAAATCTGAGATAGTCGAGATAGCCCGCAAGATCGACACTTTCGACACCTCGATACTGCCGTACGAGGACTGCTGCACGGTCTTCACGCCTAAGCACCCCCGCACTCGCCCCGTTCTTCAGGACGTTATCGACGGTCAGAACCAATTCGATTTCGAGCCGATGATAGCTGAAGCGGTGGAAAACACCAAATTCAAGCTTATCCGCTGCGGAGAACGCACTGTAAACCTCTGATACTTTACAGCATAATTTATTACAGATATAGCCAGCAAGATATTTACAATGTATGAGATAAACAGAATTAACAAATATGTGCAATGTCAAGCGGCTCGCTTTACAGACGCATACAGGTTTGTAACTGTTTCAAAATTCGTACAGTTAAAAGGGTTACGATACGGTTAATCCGGTTACGCGCTGTAACTTTTGAGTACGTTTATTTGTACTTCAAGCACCGCTCGAAAACGGTCGATATGGGTCGCAAATTCGGGAAAATAAAGGCTGAAACGGCTTTTCGGCGACGCTCTGAAAATCGCGCGATGATGGATTTGACAGGTTACTTTTCCGTAACTTATTGCCTTTCACACGGAAAAGTTATATGTTAAAAGATATTATCAAATTCATAAATTACATGATTTAATGTGAAAATCTATGTGCAAAGTGGCTATAAAGACGGGGGATAGGTTTATGGAAATTCACGAAGATAACAAATTGGTTACAGAAACTATTGACAGTCTGGCGGAGAATGTTGTAAAATATATGACAGAGCACAGGCTTACCCTGTCTGCGGCTGAAAGCTGCACGGGCGGGCTGTTCGCGGCGGCTGTTACCGCAGTGCCGGGCGCTTCAAACGTCTTTCACGGCGGCGCGGTGACTTATACCGAAGAGATTAAGGTAAAGCTGCTGGGCGTATCGCCCGAAACTTTGCGGCGGTACACAGTTTACTCTGCCGAAACTGCGCGGGAGATGAGCGCGGGCGCGGCTAGGGTATTTGAAACAGATTACGCTGCGGCGGTCACGGGTATCGCAGGGCCTTCGGGCGGCACGGCTGAAAAGCCTGTCGGTACGGTGTACGTTTCGGTACGCGGCCCGCATAACGAGGTGACGCGGGATCTGATGCTCTACAATGAAAACGGATATGAAAAGTTAGACAGAAGAGAGATCCGCAGACTGACGGTAGCGCGTATGCTGCAAATGCTGTCAGAGATGCTGCTGAGCGACGGCGGCGCGATAGAGAAGAGAAAGGATTGATCGGCAAAATGTCTATGGCGAATGAAACGCTCCATATCGACAAAGAAAATGACAACACAAATTTCTTTGTCAGATTTTTTAAATATTTTATTCCCTGGAAAGGGGACCACGCCGCGGAGGTCGTCCGCAAGGTGATCTTCATCGGCTCGATAGCTTTGTTCTGCTCGTCAGTGAACCAGCTTACCGACTTCCTTGAAACGGATAAGGACACGCTGGAATACACCGCGCAGATACAGTCGCTGGAGCCTGATTTTACTGACGATATAAATTTCGACCAGGTAAAGGCGGACGACGGCGAGAACAGCAGCCCCGAAGCTAAGCAGCGCAAGGTGCAGGCTTGGGCGAAAAAGCTGCTGAAACGCAACAAGGAGGTAGTCGGCTGGATAAAGATACCCGGCTTTACTAACTCTGAGGGAAAGGAATACATAAATTATCCCGTGCTCCAGCACAGCGATAACGATTATTACCTTACCCACAATATCGACAACCAGCCTTACGAATCGGGCAGCATTTACGCCGATTATGTAGTGCCGATAGATAAAAACGGACAGGCCGATAACATCACGATATACGGTCACCACATGAGAAAGCTCGGCACTTCGTTCACGCATCTGGCGGAGTACAAGAGCGGCGTAAAAATGCTCAAGAAATACCCGATAATCGAGTTCAACACTATTTACGATACCAACGAGGAGTACGTTATTTTCAGCTGCTTTGTGGCGGCGGTAAACGAATCTCAGGATAACGGCCACCTCTTCGATTACTGGAGATACAGAAATTTCGACGATCAGGATTACAAGTTTGAAACATGGATCGATAACGTCGAAAAATCTTCTTGGTATTCCTGCGACATACAGTGCGACCCCGATGATGACTACATCACCCTTTCGACCTGCTCGAACGAAGTTGCGAATATGCGCTGGGTAATAGTTGCGAAAAAACTTGATAAGGACGACGATAAGGAAGCGATACTCGCCTCCTATAAAGAGAAAAAAGATAAGGATATTTACTTCCCTCAGGTATGGCGGAATGTCTGGGGCAACTCGAAGAAATATCTCGGCTGGAGCTATTAAAAAAACTGTCCGCAAGGCGAACATCTCTGCATAGTATTTCCCGAATTTTTTGAGCAGAGATAGGCGGCGCAAAGCTGCCGGAAAGGCAATGTGATTTTGATGAAGTTCAGAAAGTTTGAAGCGGTCAATAAGAATGAAGACGCTTCCGACGCAGTTACTTTAGTACGCCGCGCAGGCTCAGTGCTTGGCGCAGGCGCTCTCGCGATACTTGCGGTAGGCGTGGTAGGCGTTTACGCATTTATCGGCGGCAGCAGCATACCTAAGGCGGATAGCGTTAAGGGCACGGCTGCGGTAAAGACTGTATCGGCGGCAGACACATCTTCTGCTGAGGAAACGCAGACAAGCGTTTCGCAGGCTGCAGAAACTTGGAAAAAGGCTGGCATAGAGGAGTACGACCTCGTTATCGAAACGGTAAAGGCTACCGAGACCGCTAAGAGCAAGACTGCTGCCAAGTCGGCAAAGACCGCTGAAAAGACGGCTAAGACTACCGAAAATACATCGGCAAAGACCGAGGCAGTTACCACTGCGGCTGCTACCGCCGTTACCGAGCAGGTAACTACTGAGGCTGAGAAGCAGGAAGCACCTGCGGCTGAGGAAGTAAAACCCTGCGCGGCTGTTACCATGTACACCAACGACAAGGTGAATATGCGTAAAGGTCCTACGCTTGACGATGATATAATCACGATACTCTCTGAGAATACCGAGATCACCGTTACAGGCTATACCTCAGATTGGTACAGGATAAAGGCTGACGGCAAGACCGGCTACTGCATGAAGAGATACGCTGATGAAAGCAAGCCCGAAACGCCCGCCGCCGATGTTATTTCGTACACCGACGATGAGTTCGATATGCTCTGCTATGTGCTTCAGGGCGAGGTCGGCGACTGCTCGGAAGAGAGCAAGATAGCCGTAGCGAACGTTATCATCAACCGTGTAAAGTCGAGCGCTTTTCCCGACAGCATCTCGGGCGTGCTCACTCAGGCAGACCAGTTTACGGCTATTTATAATTACTACAACGGATATAATACGCCTTCCGAAAACACTATAGAGTGCGCAAGACGCGCCCTCGGCGGAGAGGATAATTCCAACGGCGCTATCTACTACTACGCACCGCAGTACTGCAGCGGCTCTACCGCGGCGTGGTTTGAAACTCTTACCTTCTGCCTCGAAGTGGACGGTCAGAGATACTTCAAGTAAGTACCTTGCCTTGTTGGAGTTGCATACTTCGATTTGGCAGGATTTGTGAAGAATAACGAAAAGTCAGGGCAGAAAGTTTTTTACCTTGACTTTTTGGCATTTTATGATATAATAAAAACAGCGGCTGAAAATAGCAATATTTGCGCCGCCAGACCAGATGAGGATAAAACATGAAGGTCATTGCGAAAAGAATAACGGCGCAGATAAGCTCGTTTGTGATCGGCGCAGGCGCTATCGCAGGGTACGGCGCTTTTGTTTTTACACAAAATACTCCGAATATCACTCATGCCGCGCCCGTTTACGCGCAGGAAACTGCGGCGGCTCAGACTTCTCCGCAGGGCGTGCAGAAGCTTGTATCAGCCGTTGAGTACGCGGAAAATATGTCGGCGCGCACCGTTACGGCTCTCCAGCTCCCCAAAGCCCGCAAGTATAAAAAGGCAAAGCTGGAAGATTACAGAATGCTGCTAAAGATCGATAAGAAAAAGTCGCAGGCGGAAAAGGACGCGGAAAATAAATTTGACGCAGTTTACGAACTTGACACCACGACTATCTACGACCCGCACCCCGATGCGCTGAATTTTACCGACACGCGAAGTGTAAAGGACGAATACTATACAGTAGATGACATCATCTCGGGCAATCAGGTGACGCTTAATGCGCACGAGCTGCTGTGTCAGGCTGTCTACAGCGAGATAGGCAGCGATTGGGACGAGAACGCCATAAAGGCGCAGGTTGTAGCGGCGTATTCGTATCTGCGGTTCAATGACTCTATTGACAGAGTGCCCACCGTGGGTCTGAAACAGAATTATCCGGAAAAAATAGAAAAATGCGTTTCGGCAGTAGAGGGGCAGGCTGTTTATTACGACGGCGAGATCATAAACGCTGTGTATTCGGCTTCGACCGCCGGCTATTCCATCGAAAGCGAGCGCATATGGGAAGTATACTACCCGTATCTGCGGGCGGTAGTGAGCGAATATGACAACGAAGACCCGAATTACGGGCTGGAATATAAATTTACGGAAGACGAAGTGCGCTCGATCTTGCAGGAAAAGCTTGGGCTGACGCTTTCAGATAATGTGAAAAACTGGTTCTCGATGGAGGACGTTTACAGCGGGAAGTACATAGGCTATGTCAATATCGACGGGCAAAAGACCATCACGGCGCGCACGATGCAGGAGATATTCGACCTCAAATCGCAGGCATTTACCGTAAGCTATGACAACGGTGAGTTTTTGTTCAACTCGTTCGGTTGGGGCCACGGCGTAGGAATGTCGCAGTGGGGGGCTTGCCTGTACGCGAAGCACGGCTGGACTTACGACCAGATATTGCGGCACTATTACCTCAACACCTCGCTGGCGCTCTCAGACGAGAACGCAAAGGCAGTGCAGAGGGGCATACCTGCCGACACGCCCGAGCCTGAGCAGAGCACCGAAAGCAGCGCGGAACAAGCGCCCGAGGAGAACTCTTCGCAGCCGTAAAGATCGAAAGGAAGATATATATGGCATTTATAGATGAGATCGGCAGAAAAATATCAAGCGGCGCAAATAAGGTATCTGCGCAGACGAAGAAAATGACTGAAACTGCCAGGATAAACGGCGAGATCTCGGCAAACAGCGCGGAGATCGACAAGCTGATGAAAAATCTTGGACTTTATGTAAAATCACGCCTTATAAACGAGATAAAAGACCCTGAAGCGCTTAAGATCGCCGCGCAGATAGACGCCTACATAGCGCGCAACGAGCAGCTCGCCGCGCAGTTACAGGCGGTAAAGGGCATACGCCACTGCGTGAACTGCGGTATGGAGTTGCCGCAAAACTCGGTTTTCTGCCCGAACTGCGGTACTCGCAACGACCCCGCGTAGCAGAATTTCCAGCAGGCGTATCAGCAGCCGAACTCGCAGTATCAGAATGTGCAGAGCGCGCAGCCACAGCCCGAGCCTCAGCCTGTACCCAATACTGCAAAGCAGGACATGAGCGCTTTTGCGCGTCCGCAGACGGAAAGTGCGCCGCAGGAAGAGATACGCACGGGTGTTTTTTGTACAAACTGCGGATTCCACGACATGAGCGGCTCGGATTTTTGTCCAAGCTGCGGCAAGAAATTGGAAAGATGATCACGCGGACTGCTCAAAAGGCAGTCCCTTTTTTTGGGAGGATAGAATGTCTGTAAATGTATGGAATATGCTTGACGGCAGACGTGTGGTGCTTGCATCCGCTTCGCCCCGCCGCCGTGAGCTGATGAAGCTGCTGACCGATGATTTTGAGATCATTCCCGCCGACATCGACGAGAGCGCGGAGGGCAGCGGCGCGTTTGAAGCCGCTGAGATGATAGCGCGGCGTAAATGTATGTGTATAGCCGAAAAGCTTGACGGCAATGCCGTTGTGATAGGCTGTGACACGGTGGTGATAAGTCCCGAAGGCGAACTGATGGGCAAACCGCGCGACGAAGCCGACGCGCTGAGAATGTTGAAAAGTCTGCAAGGCGCGCAAAGCTGGGTGTGCAGCGGAGTGTGCGTAAGTATTGCCGGCAAGGTCAAAAGCTTTACAGAGAAAACCGCGGTGACTTTTTATCCCGCCGACGACGAGCAGCTTCGCGCGTACATCGCGACGGGCGAGCCGATGGACAAGGCGGGCGCTTACGGCATACAAGGGCTCGGCGGACTGCTGGTCGAGAAGATCACGGGCGATTATAACAACGTCGTGGGTCTGCCGATGGCGCGGCTGGCTCGGACTATCGCCAAGCTTTTGGAGGTCTGAAAATGCAGCTTTCTAAAAGGGACTGGCTGCGGCTGGTGTGCGCATTCGGTGCTTCAAACAGCAAGATGTGGCGGTTTATCGACCCCGATTACCCCCTTGAAAGTTTTGAAATGCTGTCAAGCAGCTCAACTTTGCAAAACGAGCCGCACGTTCGGGCGTTCAAAAGAGTGACAAGCGATCAGCTTGACATGATATTCGAGTGCTGCGAGCGGCATAATATTTCGGTTGTCACGCTTTCGGACGATGATTACCCCGAACGTCTGCGCGAGATCGACGATCCGCCCGCACTGCTGTTCGTATTGGGCGATGTAAGCGTGCTGAACGATACGCCTACGGCGGCGGTGGTCGGCGCGCGCGACTGCTGCGAGTATTCGGCAAAGGCGGCGGGCTGGTTTTCGTCAGAATTGGCTGCGCGCGGAGTGTGCGTGGTCAGCGGATTCGCGAGGGGCATCGACACGGCGGCGCACGAGGGCGCGCTCGCGGTAGAGGGCAGCACTGTTGCGGTGCTGGGCTGCGGCATTTTGCACGATTACCCGCGCGGAACTATGCGGCGTAAGGCTGAGATAGCGCAGCGGGGCGCGGTCATTTCGGAATACCTGCCGACCTCTTCGCCGCTGGCGGAGAATTTCAAGGTTCGCAACCGTCTGATAACGGGTCTGGCGGACTGCGTGCTGGTCGCGGAGGCGGGCGAGCGGAGCGGTTCGCTAAACAGCGCGGGGCACGCCGCAGATCAGGGCAAAGAGCTTTTCGTACTGCCGCCGCACGACATTTTCAGCCCCTCTTTTAAAGGTCAGACGGCGCTGCTGGAGGACGGCGCGCAGCTTGCACTTTCGCCGAACGATATGCTGAGGTATCTGCGGAAAAACTACTCGATATGATAACGTATATGAACAAAAGGTTAATTTTACGCCGATTTTATAATTGTTTATGAAAAAATCACAATATTTTTTAAAAAACACTTGCAAAAAATCTCAAGGTGTAGTATAATAAAACCATAGGTTGCCTGCGATGTACTTCGCGGCGCCGAAAGACTGAACAATAATTTTAGGAGGTAAAATTTCTATGTCAGTTAAAGTTGCTATCAATGGTTTCGGCCGTATAGGCCGTCTTGCATTCAGACAGATGTTTGGTGCAGAGGGCTACGAAGTTGTAGCTATCAACGATCTTACCAAGCCTTCGATGCTTGCAGATCTTCTCAAGTACGATACCGCTCAGGGCGGTTACTGCGGCAAGATCGGTGAGAATCTTCACACCGTATCTGCTGACGACGAAGCAGGCACCATCACCGTAGACGGCAAGACCCTTACCATCTATGCTAAGGCTAACGCTGCTGAGCTTCCTTGGGGCGAGATCGGCGTAGACGTAGTTCTCGAGTGCACCGGTTTCTACACCTCTAAGGCTAAGAGCCAGGCTCACATCGACGCAGGCGCTAAGAAGGTTGTTATCTCTGCTCCCGCAGGCAATGACCTCAAGACCATCGTTTACTCTGTAAATGAGGGCACTCTTACCGCTGATGACACCATCATCTCGGCTGCTTCCTGCACCACCAACTGCCTCGCTCCTATGGCTAAGGCTCTTAACGATTATGCTCCTATCCAGAGCGGTATCATGAGCACTATCCATGCTTACACCGGCGACCAGATGATCCTCGACGGTCCTCACAGAAAGGGCGACCTGAGAAGAGCTAGAGCAGGTGCTGCTAACATCGTTCCTAACTCCACCGGCGCTGCTAAGGCTATCGGCCTCGTTATCCCTGAGCTGAACGGCAAGCTCATCGGCTCCGCTCAGAGAGTTCCTGTTCCTACCGGTTCTACCACCATCCTTACCGCTGTTGTAAAGGGTGCTGACGTTACCGTTGACGGAATCAACGCTGCTATGAAGGCTGCTGCTTCTGAGTCCTTCGGCTACAACACCGATCCTATCGTTTCTTCCGACGTTATCGGCATGAGATACGGTTCGCTGTTCGACGCTACTCAGACCATGGTTTCCAAGATCGCTGACGATCTCTATGAAGTACAGGTAGTTTCCTGGTACGACAACGAGAACAGCTACACCAGCCAGATGGTTAGAACCATCAAGTATTTCGCTGAGCTGGCTTGATCCTAAAATCAACTGTTTAGTTAAATAACATAAGGTCCTCCGCTTTCGGGCGGGGGACTTTTTTGTGCGCACGGTTGACTATTGCCGCAAAACGTGTTATAATAAACTTAATCTAATTTTGAAAGGAACGGATAAAAATGAGCGAATGTACTCACGACTGCAGTTCATGCAGTCAGAAATGCGGCGAGGCGCACGGCCCTGAGATCGCCAGACCGCACGAAGGTTCTCATATAAAGAAAGTTATCGCCGTGGTAAGCGGCAAAGGCGGCGTCGGAAAATCCCTCGTTACCTCGCTGATGGCGGTGAACGCTCAGCGCCGCGGATTTAAAGCAGCCGTGCTCGACGCCGATATTACAGGCCCTTCTATACCGAAAGTTTTCGGCATAAACGGCAGGGCGCAGGCTACGGAAAACGCGCTTTTTCCATGCAAGAGCAAGGGTGGCGTTTCGGTGATGTCGCTGAATCTGCTTACAGATAATGAAACTGACCCCGTTATTTGGCGCGGCCCCGTCATCGCGGGAGCAGTCACCCAGTTTTGGACGGACGTTATTTGGGGCGACGTTGACTATATGTTCGTAGATATGCCTCCCGGAACGGGCGATGTGCCGCTGACGGTCTTCCAGCAGCTTCCGATAGAGGGCATAATTGTTGTGACCTCGCCGCAGGAGCTTGTTTCGATGATAGTCGCCAAGGCGCTGAATATGGCGAAGCTCATGCGCATACCCGTGCTCGGCATCGTCGAAAATATGAGCTATGTTAAATGTCCCGACTGCGGCAAGCAGATAAAGGTGTTCGGCGAGAGCCATATCGACGAGATAGCGGCAGAAAACGGTATCGAGGTGCTGGGCAAGATACCCATGATACCCGAGATAGCCGCGCTTTGCGACGCCGGAAATATCGAGGACGTTGCGCAGGAATATATCCCCGCGGCAGACTCTATTTTTGAAGAATAATTAAGGCAACACCGCACAACTACCGCCTAGCGGCTTTGTGCACATCTTGCTTGCATATTTTCCGTCATATCACCCAAAACCTCCTAGCTTAACGCGAGTTAAGCGTCGTCGGCTTTAGGCAATCTGACGAAAAATCTGATGACGCAATCTGCACACAATAGTTGTGCGGTATTGCCTTAAAGGCGGAGAGTATCCGCCTTTTTTGCAATATTAGCTTCTTGCCGAGCTTTTCGCAAAGAGCGAAGCCAGTAGACCCAGCACGAGCGCGGCGGTTATGCCCGCAGCGCCCGTCGTCAGCGAGCCTGTCAGTATGCCGAGCGCACCCTGCTCGTCCACCGCTTTTTTTACGCCCTCAGCTATCAAATTGCCGAAGCCCGTGAGCGGTACTGCTGCCCCCGCCCCCGCTTTTTCGGCGAAAGGCTTATATATCCCGACCGCGCCGAGCAGCACGCCTGCCACGACGTAGCTCGTCAGTATTCGCGCGGGCGTGAGCTTCGTGAGGTCTATAAGAAGCTGCCCCACCGCGCAGATGCAGCCGCCTGCTAAAAATGCCCATAAATATTCCATGTCATATCCTCCGTAAACTAATTTTTCGGACAGCCGCGGCGGTGCGAGAGCCAAACGGCGTGCGAGATAGAGGGTATGCTCTCGCCCTGCTGATTGAGGGTCGGCGACATCAGCGCGCCTGTTGCGGCAAAAAGCACGTTTTGAAACTCGCCGGTGCGTATGCGGGGAAGAATATACCCGCAGAGCACGCCCGCGCAGCAGCCGCAGCCGCTTCCGCCCGCGTGAACGTCCTGCTCGTCGAATGAGTAGAGCATCGTTCCGCAGTCTTTGTGAACGTTGCGCAGGTTGTGACCATCGCGCTCGGCAAGTTCGCAGAGCAGACGGCTGCCTACTTTTCCGAGGTCGCCCGTTAGCACTATGTCGAAATCGGCGGGCGACTTGCCCGTGTCTTTGAAAAACGCCGAGATAGTCGACCACGCTGCGGGCGCCATAGCCGCGCCCATGTTGCTCGCGTCGGTAACGCCGAGATCCTCTATCTTGCCGACGGTAAATCCACGAACGTAGGGCGACCTGCCCTCGGCGGAAACACATAGTGCTCCGCCCGCGGTAGCCGTCCACTGGGCGGTAGGCGGGCGCTGTCCGCCGTAGTTAAGAGGGTAGCGGTACTGCCTTTCCGCCGAGCAAAAGTGCGAAGAGGTCACCGCCGCCGCGCGCTTTGCGTACCCCGCCGCCGTGAATGCCGAAGCCATCAGCAGCCCCTCTGCCATAGTCGAGCAAGCGCCGTACAGCCCGAGGAAGGGTATGCCGAATTCGCGTATGCCGTATGTCGTGCCCGAGCACTGGTTCAGCAGGTCGCCGCCGAAAAGCAGGTCTATCTCGGCTTCCTTCAGCCCCGCTTTTTCGAGCATATGCAGCAGCGCCTGCTTTTGCAGCTTGCTTTCGCCCTTTTCAAAGGTATCGGCTGACATATAGGGGTCGTCGTTTATCTTATCGAAATATTCGCCCATAGGCCCTTCGCCCTCCATTTTTCCGCCGACAGCGGCTGAGGCGATAACGCCTGGCGGGTCTTTAAAAATGTGAGTTTGTTTCAAAAAATATGCACTCCCTTTTTACATTCGTTAGTTTATAATCTATCCAAAAAAATGTACACTATACCGAAAGAGGTCTGAAAAATGGACAGTAAAATAAATTATCAGCTGGAACTTGACAAGCTGATAAAAAGCATACCGGCGGGCGAAACGCCTACGCTTTTGCTGCATAGCTGCTGTGCGCCATGTTCTTCGTACACGCTGGAATATCTTACGCAGTATTTTTCAATAACGATTTTTTACTACAACCCGAACATCTCGCCCGAAGAGGAGTTTCGCAAGCGCGTTGCCGAGCAGAAACGGCTCATCTCGCAGCTTCCGGTGAAAAATCCCGTCAGCTTCATAGAGGGCGAGTATAAGCCGCAGGATTTTTACGCGGCGGTGAAAGGTCTGGAAAATATCCCTGAGGGCGGCGAACGCTGTTTTGCCTGCTATCGCCAGCGATTGGAAAAGACTGCGTATCTTGCCAAAAAATTGGGCTTCGACTACTTCACGACTACGCTTTCCATCTCGCCTTACAAAAACGCCGCCAAACTGAACGAGATAGCGGCGGAACTGAGCGGTATCTGCGGCGTGAAAAACCTGCCCTGCGACCTCAAAAAGCGCGGCGGATACAAGCGCTCGATAGAGCTTTCAGCGGTGTATTCGCTTTATCGGCAGGATTACTGCGGATGTGTGTTCTCAAAGCGCGAACGCGAGGAACACGAGCGGCTGAAACAGCAGCGCGAAGATCGGTCTTAAATTCCGACAAATAATATCGGAATTTATAAAAAATACTTGAAATCGCGCCGAAAATAGTGTATAATAAATGTGTGTCAATTTATGATGAAAGGAACGGCAATATGAAATTTAACGTTGAGCTAAAAAGAGTAGTTGACGATTCTTATGATATAGAGATCAGCGGCGCGCTTCAGGATAAATGCGTGGGCGACATCGAAAACGGGCTTTTCGGCAGTGTGCGCAGGATAGCCGTTGTCACCGATTCAAACGTTCTCGACCTTTACGCCGAGGGCATACGCGCGCGGCTGGAAAACGCGGGCTTTGAAGCCAAACTTTTCACGATACCCGCGGGCGAAGAGAGCAAAACGCGCGAGATGAAAGAGTTCGTTGAGGACTCTATGCTCGCGGCGGGCTTTAGGCGCGACTGCGCGGTGCTCGCGGTGGGCGGCGGTGTAGTTACCGACCTCGCGGGCTTTGTGGCGGGCACATACGGCAGGGGAGTGCCTTTTGCAAATTACGCTACCACTCTGCTTGCGGCGGCTGACGCTTCCGTCGGCGGAAAAACGGCGGTAGATACCCCCCTAGCGACAAATCTGATAGGTATTTTCAACCAGCCTAAAAAGGTGTATATAGACATTGACGCATGGAAAACTCTGCCCATCGAGCAGGTGGCGAGCGGCCTTAGCGAAACCATAAAGCACGGCTGCCTCGGCGACCTTGAGCTTTTTGAATATCTGGAAAAGAACGTGGACAAGATCTTTGCGGGCGATAGAGCCGCCTGCGAATACATAGCCGAGCACAACTGCGCAGTGAAGTATAAAGTAGTTATGCTTGACGAACGTGAATCTGGTCTGCGCGAAACGCTCAATCTCGGCCACACCGTCGGCAGGGCGATAGAAACGCTCAGCGGTTACAGACTGCTTCACGGCGAAGCTGTCGCGATAGGCATGGCGGCGCAGGTGCGCCTCGGCAACAAGCTGGGCTACATCTCGCAGGAGAATATGCAGCGCGTGATAGATCTTTACAAGGCGGCAAGACTGCCGGTAGGGATACCCGATTACATCAACCGCGCCGAGCTTGTGAAAAAGCTTTACACCGATAAAAAGGTCAGAAACGGCAAGCTGCGCTTTGTTTTCCAAAAGGAGATCGGCGAAGTAATGCAGTTCGGCGAGAACGTGTACGCAAAGCCGATAGCCGAGGAAGAGATAGCGGCTGTTTTAGACGAAATGTAAAAGCATTTGGAGTAAATATATGGATATAAAAATAACGCCGAATCTGCTTTCGGGCGCGGTAACAGTGCCCCCCTCAAAGAGCGTGGCGCACAGAATGATGACGGCGGCGGCGCTCGCAAAGGGCGAGTCGGTCATCGAAAAGGTATACCCCTCAAAGGACATACTAGCGACCCTCGGCTGCCTTGAAGCGCTGGGCGCGCAGGTGAAGCTCAGCGGCAGCACCGCGGTGATAAAGGGCATAGAAAAGCTGCCGGAAAAGGCGACGCTTGACTGCTGCGAGAGCGGCTCTACGCTGCGCTTTCTGATACCTGTGGCGTGCGCACTGGGCGTAGATACCACGTTCATCGGCAGCGGCAGACTGCCCGAGCGCCCGATAACACCCTATTTGGAGGAGTTCCCGAAGCACGGGGTGACTTTCGACTACAACAACACTATGCCTTTTTCTGTAAGCGGCAAGCTTACGGGCGGTAAATTTTACATCAGCGGGGGAATATCCTCGCAGTTCATAACAGGTCTGCTGTTGGCGCTGCCTATGCTGGATGGCGACAGCGAGATAATCTTGACTTCGCATCTGGAGTCGAAGCCGTATGTCGACATAACCATCGGCACGCTGAAAGACTACGGCTGCGAGGTGCAGACTGCGGAAAACGGCTATTTTGTGAAAGGCGGTCAGCAGTACGAGCCTTTCAGCGGAGCGGTAGAGGGCGATTATTCGCAGGCGGCGTTTTTCTACGTTGCGAAAGCGCTCGGCTCTGACATCGAGATAGGCGGGCTGAACGAAAATTCATTTCAGGGCGATAAAGAGATAGTGCGGATAATAGAGGGCTGCCGCCGCGAAAACGGCAAGCTTGCGCCCTTTACCGCCGACTGCTCAGACATACCTGACCTTGTGCCGATATTGGCGGTGCTCGCGAGCTTTTGCGAGGGCACGTCGTATATCACCAACGCCGCGCGCCTGCGCATAAAAGAGTGCGACCGACTGGCGGCGATAACCCGCAGCCTGAACGCCGTGGGCGGAAAGGTCACCGAGCGCGAGGACGGGCTGATAATAGATGGCGTGAGCAGGCTTACAGGCGGCATAGTGCCCGACTTTAACGACCACCGCATACCTATGGCTATGGCGATGGCGGCTACCCGCAGCGATGCGCCGATAACTATACTGGGCGCGCAGTGCGTCAGCAAATCGTACCCCGATTTCTTTGAGGTGTACGAATCGCTCGGCGCGGATATAGAGAGAATATGACACCCTAGCTAGGGCGTTTTATATAATGTACGTTCGCGGCGGGCTGCTGAGGGCGTATAAGGAGGAATTTGACAATGGCATCAACATGGAGCAATAATATTTCATTTTCCGTATTCGGCGAGAGCCACGGCCCCGCTATCGGCGTGGTAATGGACAACGTGCCGCCCGGAGAATCGATAGATATGGATAAGCTGCTGCAATTCATGGCGCGCCGCGCACCTAAGAAGGACGCGACCTCTACTCAGCGCCGCGAGAAAGACCTGCCGCAGATAATGTCTGGCTTTCTGAACGGCAAAACTACCGGCACGCCGCTCTGCGCGTTTATACAGAATACCGACCAGCATTCGCAGGACTATATGAAGTCGAAGCTGGACACCCTCGTGCGCCCCGGCCATGCCGACTATACTGGCGCGCTGAGATACCGCGGATTCAACGACGTTCGTGGCGGCGGACATTTCTCGGGCAGACTTACAGCGCCGCTTTGCTTTGCGGGCGCGGTATGCGGACAGATACTTGAAAAGCGCGGCATTTATGTAGGCGCGCACATCGCCGAGATACACAAAATAAAGGACGATTCGTTTGACTCGGTAGTTACCTCGCGCGAGGACATCATGCGCATACGCGAAAAAGCATTCCCCGTTATAAACGACGAAAAGGGCAAGCGCATGAAGCGCGATATAGAAAAGGCTAGAATGTCGATGGACAGCGTAGGCGGCGTGGTAGAGTGCATAGCCGTGAACGTGCCAGCGGGCATCGGTTCTCCTATATTCGACGGATTAGAGAACAGCATAGCGCAGCTGATATTCGGCATACCTGCGGTAAAGGGTCTTGAATTCGGCGCGGGCTTTAACGCAAGCAAGATGCTGGGCAGTGAGAACAACGACGAATTTTACGTTGACGACAAGGGCCATGTGGTAACGCGCTCGAACTTTGCGGGCGGAATACTGGGCGGAATATCTACGGGCATGCCTATAACGCTGAGGGTGGCATTCAAGCCTACGCCCTCGATAGCCCAGCCGCAGCAGACCATCGACATGAAGAACCGCACCAACGAAACGATAGAGATAAAGGGCAGGCACGACCCCTGCGTAGTGCCCAGAGCTGTACCATGCGTAGAGGCGGCGGTGAACATAGCGCTGCTGAACCATATGTTGCAGTATCCAAATTTTTGATCACCCCCGATGCCGGCGACGAAAAGGACGAAGCCTGAGCGGAAGCGGGGGCTATAAGAATTGATGTGTAAAGGTATATTGAGAGGAGCGGTGAAATGTATCAGTATCCTGATATAAATCCCGATGTGCTTAATCCGCGTGAGGTGTACGAGGTAAAGCTGCTGCTGGCGTATTTTCTGAACCAGACAGAGCAGGACTGCACACCTTTGCAGCTTATGGAGATCGCGACGGGGGAGGGGATAGTGGACTATTTTCTCTATACTCAAGCGGTGAAAGAGATGCTGGAATCGGGGACGATACTATGCGAAGAACGCGACGGCGCGGAGTACTATGTGCTCTCAGAGAAAGGCAGAGCGGGAGCAGAGAGCTTCAAGCGGCTTGTGCCCAAAAGCGTGCGCGACCGCATACTCGCCTCGGGACTGCGCCTGTTCGCAAAAATAAAGAACGAGCAGAGCGTAAAGACGGAAATAGAGGAAACGGACAAGGGCTGCGTAGTGAAGTGCATAGTGCATGACAGCGGGGTAGTGCTGATGGAGCTTTCGCTCTTCGCGCCCGATCTGGAGCAGGCGCAGCATATGCAGAGGAAGATGGTAGAGAACCCTTCAGACCTGTACGGCAGGGTGCTGGACTATGTAGTCTGCAACAATATATAAAATCAAGGCGCTGTTTCGGCTGAAACGGCGCTTTTTTTGTGGATGGTGTAATAATAGTGTACAAAATGTCGGTAAATAATAGAATTAAATTATGCACCCCTACAAACCTGAGAAAAAAGCGAAAAAAGAGTTGACAAGAAGGAA
>NZ_JAJCLZ010000025.1 GCF_020559915.1 Ruminococcus sp. 210702-SL.1.03 | reverse complement strand
AACCTATGACCCTCTGCTTGTAAGGCAGATGCTCTCCCAGCTGAGCTAAGCTTCCGATTTAGCGCTTTCAGAAGTTTTTTTGTTATCTCTTCAAGCGACTATTATATTATACACTAACATCGTGCTCTTGTCAAGCGTTTTTTGAAAAAAATTTTGTTTTGTAGAATTGCACAAATTTTAATCTGTATTTTAGTTACTCTGCACAACCGTACTTTTCAAACTCCTCAGCGCTACCGTTAAATACGTTTAGGTCAATATGCTTCTCCTCGCCATCGTAGCCGTCTAGCGTTGCGGTGTCGGAATACTGCCAGAAAGTCCACTGTTTGCTGCTTTCGGGCTTGAAATACACCGAGCGTATCCACAGATCGTAGTCTGCAAGATCTTCCTTTACATACATATTATAGGCAGTGCCCGTCGCGTAAATTATCGGCTTCAAGCCGTAGTGCTCCTCCAGCTTTTCAAGCAGCGTTTTAAGCTGCGGAACAACGTCCTCGGCGGGCAGCGGATCGGCGCGGTAATCGCCGTAAAGCTCGACGTCCACCACAGGCGGCAGCATACCGTCAAATTTTTCCACGTTTGCGATGTAGTTATCCGCCTGCGTATCTCCCCCGCTCTCGAAGCTGAAAAAGTGGTACGCCCCCACGCGCAGGTCTGTACCGCGCGCTTCGGCGTAATTATACGCGAATTTGCCGTCAAGATGCTTGCTGCCCTCGGTCGCCTTGATAAATACAAAGTCCAAATTTTTGGACAGTACCGTCCAATCGATGTCGCCCTGATATGACGAAACGTCCGCGCCGCGCACGGGGTAAGCCTTGCGCGAGGGAGTGTTGAGCTTGATGACCCGCAGGTACACCAGCGCCAGCAGCACCGCGCAGATCAGCCCCACGCCTATCACGACGACCATCGGCAGCTTATGTTTTACTATAAGTTTTACCATTTATGTGAATTTCCTTTATCATACTATTCCGTGTGAGCCGAAATTATTCCTGCGGTTCGGGCTTCTGCTCAGCCAGCGCCTTTATCTCGTCGGCGGTAAAGACGTACTTTTTGTCGCAGAAGTTGCAGCAGACCTCGGTCTTTTCGTCCTGCGCAAGCTCTTCAAGCTCCTTTTTGCCGAGCGAGATCAGCATACGCTCGGTGCGTTCGCGTGAACAGTCGCAGACGTAATTCACCTCGAAATCGTCCAGCTTTTCAGGCTTTAAGCCCTCGAGCGCCAGCATAGCTATGTCCTCCGCCGTCATGCCGTTCTCGAGCATCTCGGTCACAGGCTTCATTTTCGCGATATTCGCCTCTATCACGTCAACGGCATCCTCCGGTGCGAACGGCAGAAGCTGCAGCAGAAAACCGCCCGCGCAGCGCACGCTGAGGTCAGGGTTGACAAGCACGCCGAGCGCGCAAACGCTGGGCACCTGCTCGCTCACTGCGAGGTACTGGGTGATGTCCTCCGCTATCTCGCCCGAAACGAGCGGCACTTGTCCCGAGTAGGGCTGCTTCATGCCGAGGTCTTTTATAACGGTAAGCGTGCCGTCTGTACCTACCGCGCCGCCAACGTCCAGCTTGCCCTTAGCGTTCAGCGGAAGCTCTACCACGGGGTTCTGAATGTACGCTTTTACGTTGCCGTAGCTGTCTGCCACCGCGATGAGCGTGCCCGCAGGCCCGCCGCCGTCAGTGCGCACGGTAACGGTATCGCCCTCGTTTTTCAGCCCGAAGCCCATCAGCGAAGCGCCGAGGGCAAGTCTGCCGAGCGCCGCCGTGCATACCGCCGAGCTTTTGTTTATCTCCTCTATCCTCGCAACGATGTCTTTTCCATCTATGGCGCTGCAAACTACCGAAGCGTCGCCGTTTATAACTCTAACGATTCTTCCCATTTTAATTATCCTCACAAATTTTTCTGCATACAAACACCGCGCGCTCGCTGTTTTCGGCAAGCGGCGCTTCGCTGTATCCGTCGTAAACTCCCAGTATCTCAAAACCCGTCTGCGAAAGCAGCTCTTCCACGCGCGGTATTTCCACCGCTATCTCGCGGAAGCTCTCGCTGTAACGTTCGTAGCCTTTTTCGGTCTTTTCAAAGAAATCAAGGTATATAGATACTGAGCTGTCCGTTTTATCGCACTCATTTTGCCAGCCGCAGTACAGCCCCTCCATATCGTAGATAAAGGCGTTGTCCGCCAATACTTCGCGGTGCTTGTAAGGCGTGTTGACGTCGAAAATAAACATACCGTCGGGGTATGCAAAAAGCGAAACGCGCTCAAAAAAAGCGCGTACTTCGTCCTCATTTTCCAGATGGTTCACGCTGTCGAGCGTGCATACGGTAACGTCTATCGTACCGTACATATCTATGCTTTTCATATCCTGCCGCAAGTACTGTATACGGCTGCCGCTCTCAAATTTCTTGTCGAGCGCGGCATTGAGCATCTCATCCGAGCCGTCTATGCCGACCACGTCGTACCCCGCCGCCGCAAGCTTTTCGCAGAGAGTTCCCGTGCCGCAGGCCGCGTCAAGCAGTATCCCGCGCCTGCCGCCGAATTTTTCGACGTAAGCGTCTATCTGCCGCGCCATGCCTTCGTAATCCACGCCATGCTGGAGCTTGTCGTAAAAATATGCAAAGCTTCCGTAAGCTGCCATTACTTTTTATCCTTCATTCTGTCAAAAACTATGCTGTAGCCGCCCGTACCGTCGTATGTCAGCGAGCGGTTGACGCGGCTGATGGTGGCTGTGGAAGCGCCCGTTTCCTTTACAATATCGCTGTAAACGTGGCTGCCCGTAAGCAGCTTAGCCACCTGAAAGCGCTGCGAGAGCGATTTCAGTTCGGGTATAGTGCAGAGGTCTTTGAAGAAAAGCGCGCACTCCTCCTCAGTTTCCAGACAAAGTATAGCCTTGTAAAGCTCGTTCAAATTTTTAATCTCTAGTTTTTCCCTCATTGCTAAGTTCACCTTTCTATAATAACACATATCAAATCATGTATTAAAGCGCTAAATCACATCTATATTTTATCACACCAAAGCTTTTAAGTAAATAGCTTTTTCGCAAAGTTCACATATTATTAAAAATCTGCCGCAGGGTTTTCGCGCCTTTTCGCGCACCTGCGGCAGAGATATTCTTTATTCGCCAAGCGTCATATCTTTTTGACGTTTTTGAAAGGCATTATCTTTTTAGTTCCGCACTCGTCGAAAGCTACTTCCAGCAGCACGGTGTTGCCCATGTTTTCCGCCGAAAGCACTGTTCCGTCGCCGAATTTCGGGTGACGAAGCCTGTCGCCAGCCTTAAAGCTTCCGCTTTCGCCGGTGTGCTCGATAGAGCTTTTGCGGCGTGCCAAAACGTCGCTCGCTTCGTGAGAATAGTCGGGCTTCTGCGGGCGTTTGCGCGCTTCGAACGAGAGTTTGCTCTCTTCCTTGATGTGCTCGGTGTTCTCCTCGGGCAGCTCAGCCAAGAAGCGCGAGGGGCGGTTCACGCCCGTTCTGCCGTAGAGCATACGCATAGTCGAATGCATAAGGTACAGCTTTTTGCGCGCACGGGTTATCGCAACGTAAGCGAGCCTGCGCTCTTCCTCGAGGTCTTCGGGGTTGTCGCTCGAGCGCGCGGAGGGAAACACGTTTTCCTCCATGCCGGGTATGAAAACGCAGTCAAACTCCAAGCCCTTTGAAGAATGTATCGTCATGAGCGCGGCGTAGTCCTCGCTCTCGTCATACTTGTCAATATCTGTATACAGCGAGATCTCTTCGAGAAAGCCCTCTATGGTAGGCTCTTCCACGTTCTCCTCATAGTTCACCATAGTAGACCGCAGCTCGGCGATGTTTTCCAGTCGGTTCAGCCCCTCGTCGCCGTGCTTGCGCAGCATCTCGCCGTAGCCCGAGCGCTCGAGCACTTCGGTCAGCAGCTCTGAGGGCTTCATCTCCTGTGAAAGGTCGTCGAGAGTTTCTATCAGCTCGTAAAAACCGGTGAGCGCCTTGCTCTTTTTCGCGATGGGCGCGTAGCTTGCACTGTCGCGCATTACCTCCAGCGGGTCAACGCCCAGGTCTGAGGCTATCTGCTCCACCGCAGCGGCGGTAGCGTCGCCTATACCGCGCTTTGGCTCGTTGATTATGCGGCGCAGGCGCAGCGTATCGGTGTGGTTGTTGATAACTGCGAGGTAGGCTATGATGTCCTTTATCTCCTTGCGCTCGTAGAACTTCTGACCGCCGAAAACCACATAAGGTATGCCCTCGCGGACGAACACCTGCTCGATTATGTTCGACTGAGCGTTCATGCGGTAGAGCACGGCGTGGTCACGGTATTTCATGCCCGCTTCCACATTTTTCTTTATCGTTTCGGCAATAAAGCGCGCCTCGCTGCGTTCGTTCAGCGCGTTGTAAACTACCACCTTTTCGCCCTCGCCGAGGTCTGTCCAAAGGTTCTTGCCCTTTCTGCCCTGATTGTTGCCGATGAGCACGTTTGCGGTAGTAAGTATGTTCTGCGTAGAGCGGTAATTCTGCTCCAGACGGATAACGTCGGTATCGGGGTCGCAGTCGAAAGTCTTTTCAAACGAAAGTATATTTTCGATGGTAGCTCCGCGGAATTTGTAGATGCTCTGGTCGTCATCGCCGACAACGCAGAGGTTATTGTGGCGCGCCGCGAGCAGGTCTATCAGGCGGAACTGCACGGTATTTGTATCCTGATACTCGTCAACGAGGATGTATTTGTAGAGGTTCTGATAATGCAAGAGCACATCGTCGTTTTCCTCAAAAAGCTTCACGACGTTGCAGAGCAGGTCGTCGAAATCCATAGCGTTCGCCTCAAAAAGGCGGCTGTTGTAGAGCTTGTAGATCTTAGCTATCTCTCGCTCCCGGAATTCGTTTTTATACATCTCGTAATACTTATCTGGCGAGATCATCTTGTTTTTCTGCGCCGAGATCGCCGAGAGCATAGCGCGCGGCGGGAATATCTTATCCGAAATATCCAGCTCTTTGAGCGCCTGCTTTATAAGGCGCAGGCAGTCGTCGGTATCGTAGATGGTGAACGATGGCTTATAACCTAGGCGTTCGCACTCGCGGCGGAGTATGCGTGCGCAGGCGGAGTGGAAAGTAGCCGCCGTAACGCCTACGCCCTGCTCGCCGAGCATACGCTCAAGCCTGTCTTTCAGCTCGTTCGCTGCCTTATTCGTAAACGTGATAGCCAGTATGTTCCAAGGGACGATACAGCCGTGGGAAACTATCTGCGAAAGCTCGCCCGCTTCGTCGACCTCGCCCGCGGCGTAAGCGCGCAGGAAATCAAGCTCCGCGGGGGTATGCTCGCGGGTATCCTCGTATGTATAAGCGTCGCCGAAGTAGATCATATTCGCGATGCGATTTATCAGCACAGTAGTCTTTCCGCTGCCCGCGCCGGCGAGTATCAGCAGAGGGCCGTGCACCTTGAAAACGGCTTTACGCTGCATATCGTTAAGTCCTGAAAAATACTTTTCCAGCGCTTTTCTTTTGAGTATATCAAATTCGCTCATCAATAAAATCTCCGTTTCTAATAACTTCACTCTATATACCTTAATTATTATACCACATTTCAGAGCGGTTTTAAAGTCACAAATTGTTAATTTTTTTGTTGCGGGAAGAATGGCGCAGATCCTTTGCAATTTTTTCTCCGCCCATGTAATATTCACGATGCAAAATACGTCTATATAGGTAAAGGAGGCGTTTACCATGAAAAATACCGGAAATATAATATCAATGATAGCAGCAATTTCCATAGCAATGTGCGCCGTTTCCTGCGGCGATGGGGCGGCAGCTTCGAGCGGCAGGTCGGCAGGCACGGCAGGCGGGTCGGCGAAAGCGTCTGCGGGCGCGACTGAAGCTGAGAAAGCTGACAAAACTGACGCGGGCGATGCAGAGGCCGCGATGGAAGCCGAGGACGGCGTATACGAAGGAGAAACAGGCGAACTCGCGGACGGCGTGACGGACGAAATGACCGTGGGCGACGCTGAGGACGTTAAAAAATCCGCAGTCGAAGGCGAGGACGGCGCGCAGACCAACTCCGCCATGCCCGAAGCGGGTCAGCTTACGGCGGGCGAGTGGCGCGACAACGACAACTGGGGCTTCCTCATGAATCTCGTAAATTCGGGCACGATCAGCTTCCCGAGCTACGGCATCGACCCGCGCGGAAGAGTTGCAGTTACCGTGAAAAACGAGTCGGGCGAGGCGGCGGCGAACGTTGCCGTTAATCTGCTCGGCGAGGACAACGAGCTGCTTTGGAGCGCAGTTACCGACAAAAACGGCAGGGCGTACCTCTTCACGCCAGAGGGCAAGACCGCGGCGGGCGTTGAAGCGACGAATTCCGAGGGCAAAACGCAGAGTGCGGAAGTCAAGGCAAATTCGAGCGGCGGTGAGCAGGGCGGCAGCGAGGTTTCCGACTACGCCGAGTGCGAGCTTACCCTAGGCGGCAACGAGCTTTACAAAAAGACGGAAATAATGTTCATAGTTGACACTACCGGCTCGATGAGCGACGAAATGCTCTTTTTGCAGAGCGAATTCAGCGCGATCGCGAAAGAGGTCGGTACAGAAGATACTTACTACTCGGCTAATTTCTACCGCGATGAGGGCGACGATTACGTCACCAAGCTGAACGATTTTACCAACGACGTCGCGACCGTGCAGAGCCAGATCAACGCCGAGAGCGCGGACGGAGGCGGAGATATTCCCGAAGCAGTCGGCAGGATAATGAACGAAACGCTGAGCAATGGCAAGTGGAGCGACGACTCGGTGAAGATCGCGTTCATGATCTTCGACGCGCCCCCGCACGCGGAGGACTCCGACGAGGTAGCGCAGGCGGTGAAGGACGCGGCGAAAAAGGGTATACGCCTAGTGCCGATAGTTTCTTCAAACACCGAGCGCGATACTGAGCTTTTCGCGCGCGGAGCGGCTATCTGCACGGGCGGCAGCTACGTTTTCCTCACCGACGATTCGGGCATCGGCGACTCTCACCTCGAGCCTATAATCGGCGATTACAAGGTTGAAAAGCTGCACGACATAATCGTCCGCATAATCGGCGACTACCGTCAGTAATACTAAAAAGCTGTACGTTTTCGGGCGTACAGCTTTTCATTTTAATATTCAAATTTTCATATGATGTTCTCGAGGAACGCAATAGTCTTGTAATCAAATTTCAGATCCTGCGCCTGCATATTCTCCTTTATCTGCCAATCTTTTGAAGCGGCGAAAACCGAGCTTACGAAGAAAGGCTGGCTGTTGAGGTAGCCCAGCGGGATAACTGCGGCGGGTATGTTTTCCTGCATACTCAGCTGTTTTACGCGGGCAAGGCGTGCAAGATTCGCGGTGCTGGTAAACTGACCTTCGGGCAGATTCTTCATCGACTCGCCGCGCGCCAGCTTCGCAAAAAAGCCCTTTGCCTGCGGGCAGTAAGCCATCACTGGGAACTGGTTGCGCTGGTACCATTTGAACTCGCGCAGGTTCATGCAGACCACGGTAGGGTCGCCGAAAGTATCGGTGCTGCTGTGCGCCAAGCTGTAATTTATCTGGCTGACGCGGAAAGGCTCCATGCCGTTTTCCAGCGCGAATTTATTGGCAGCCTCGATCCTGGCAGCCGTCCAGTTTGAAGCGCCGAGAAAGCGCGCTCTGCCGCTGCGGTAAAAATCATTAAGTATCGGCATTATCTCTTCAACAGGTATGCGCTCATCGTCGCGGTGAACGAAATACACGTCGATATGGTCTGTACCCAGCACTTCGAGCGAGCGTGAAATATCGTACTCAAGCTCAGCGCGTGAAAGGCGCGAACGCTCCATCTCGCCGATCGGCGGGTGGCCGCCCTTTGTACAAAGGATAATGTCATCGCGGTTGCCGCGGGCGCGCATCCATCTGCCAATAACGCCCTCGGAGGAATCAAGCCCCTCCTCAAGCCACGAACAGTATACGCGCGCGGTGTCGATGCACCTGCCGCCGCATTTATAAAATGTATCGAGCAGCTCGAAATAAACTTCGTCTGAATCGCTGCGCTCGAAACTTGCCGTGCCAAAAGAGAGCGCCGGCAGCTTTAAGGAGTCTTTTTCATTCTTGATCTCAAATTCCAACATAAATAATCCTAACCCCCATCAAATCCTTCTACTCATACTTATACCATTTAACACTTTATATAATATGAATAATCATACCATATATTTATAGCTGTTTTCAATGCAAATTGTAAATTTTTTTGGAGTTTTTGCAAAAACGCTTGACAAGGCGTTTCACTTGATATATAATATAATTCGTGATGTAAAGAGATCAAACTTTACATACTTTTTCGGAAAGGGGCTTGGCGCAGATATGGAAATGGCAAAAAATTTGCAGATGGGCGTGCTGCTTGATATTTACGGCGCGCTGCTTACCGAGCGCCAGCGCGAGATGATGGATCTTTATTACAACGACGACCTCTCGCTTTCCGAAATAGCCGAGCAGTACGAGATCTCGCGGCAGGGTGTGCACGACGCGCTGAAACGCAGCGAGGAAACTCTGCGGCACTACGATAACGCACTGGGGCTGGCGGCGGCTCAGCAGCAGCAGAAAGATCAGCTGCTGGAATTCAAGTCGCAGGCACTGGAGGCGCTTGATGAATGCCGCAAGGTGACGTTTGGCAAAAACATAGCCGAAAAGGTGATAGCGCTGCTCGAAAATCTCGACAGTAAACTCGAAGAGTACGAAAATTCGGACTACAACGAATAAAGACAGGAGGCGCGGCAGATGGCATTCGAGGGACTTTCAGAAAAACTCGGAGGAGTATTCAAAAAGCTTAAATCGCGCGGAAAGCTTACCGAAGCAGACGTAAAGACTGCCATGCGCGAAGTCAAGATGGCGCTTCTCGAGGCTGACGTAAGCTACAAAGTAGTTAAAGATTTTGTAAATAAAGTTACCGAGCGCAGCGTGGGAGAAGAGGTCTTAAGCAGCCTTACCCCCGCTCAGCAGGTCATCAAGATAGTAAACGAAGAGCTGATAGCGCTGATGGGCGACGGCAACGCGAAGATAAATTTTCCGAACAAGCCGCCCTGCGTTATAATGATGTGCGGATTGCAGGGTGCAGGCAAGACCACCCACGCCGCGAAGCTCGCGAAATATTTTAAAAATAAAGAGATGAAAAGACCGCTGCTCATCGCCGCCGACGTTTACCGCCCCGCGGCTATCGAACAGCTGAAAGTAGTAGGCGCTAAGGCGGAAGTCCCCGTTTTCGAGATGGGTCAGATAGACCCGCGCAAGATAGTAAAAGAGGGTCTGAAACACGCGAGCGACTACGGCAACGACCTTGTTATCATCGACACCGCAGGCCGTTTGCATATCGACGAAGAGCTTATGCAGGAGCTTGTGGATATAAAGAAGATCGCGCAGCCTAACGAAATAATGCTAGTAGTAGACGCGATGATCGGTCAGGACGCTGTAAAGGTAGCCTCCAGCTTCGACGAAGCGCTCGGCATCGACAGCGTGCTGCTGACAAAACTCGACTCTGACACGCGCGGCGGCGCGGCGCTCTCCGTACTTTCCGTAACGGGTAAGCCGATAAAGTTCGTCGGAATGGGCGAAAAGCTGGACGATTTCGAGAAATTCCACCCCGAGCGCATGGCTTCGAGAATACTCGGCATGGGCGATATGCTCACCCTCATCGAGCGCGCGACATCCGCCATCGACCACGACGACGCAGAACGCATGGCGAAAAAGATGCAGGAGAGCGGCTTCGACATGGAAGACCTGTTGGAGAACATGGAGCAGATACACAAAATGGGCTCTATGCGCTCGATAATCAAGCTTATCCCCGGCGCTTCGCAGGTAACCGACGAGCAGGTTGAGCAGGGCGAAGTACAGCTCAAAAAGACGAAAGCCATGATACAGTCGATGACAAAAGCCGAGCGCGCAAAGCCCTCGCTCATCGACCCCAAGCGCAAGCGCAGGATAGCGGCGGGCAGCGGCACGCAGGTTTCCGACGTGAACCAGCTGCTGAGGCAGTTCGACCAGATGCAGAAGATGATGAAGCAATTCGGTCTGGGCGGAAAAAATCTGCACGGCAAGAAAGCGCGCATGAATCGCGCGGGAATGTTAAAGCTCATGGGCGGTATGCCTAAGAAATAAGATTTGAACCGCTTTGCGGCTTAAATACAAAAAGTATGATGATGGAGGTGAATTTAAAATGGCAGTAAAGATCAGACTGAGAAGAATGGGCGCTAAGAAAGCTCCTTTTTACAGAATAGTTGTTGCTGATTCCAGATACCCCAGAGATGGACGTTTCATCGAGGAGATCGGCTACTATGATCCTACCAAGGATCCTATCGTTCTCAAGCTTGACGACGAGAAGGTAAAGACCTGGATCGCTAACGGCGCACAGCCTACCGACAGAGTAAAGGCTCTGCTGAAGAAGAACGGAACTATCTGATAGCCCCAAACCCTTTCGCCGGCAGCAGTCGGCGAATTATTTTGAAAGGAACGGTATCGCATGGAAGAACTACTCAAAACCATAGCCTGCGAGCTGGTAGAAAATAAAGACGCTGTAAGCGTTTCCGTTGATCCCGAAAATGAAGAGGGCGTTATCGTTTACCACCTGCACGTTGCCGAAAACGACATGGGCAGAGTTATCGGAAAGCAGGGCAGGATCGCCAAAGCTATCCGCGTGGTAATGAGAGCGGGCGCTTCGCGCATCGACCAGAAGATAATGGTCGAGATCGACTAAGCAGATCACGATAAGTATAAAAATATCACCTTTGGCAATAATAGCTAGAGGTGATTTTTTTATGCGGAAAATATTCACGGCGCAGACTTTGCGGGCGGTACTCGCGGGGGCGGCGGGCGGCGCGGCGAACGGCTTTTTCGGCTCAGGCGGCGGACTGCTGAGCGTGCCCGCGCTGGAAAGCGGCGGATTGGAAACGAAAAAAGCGCACGCGACCTCCCTCGCGATAATGCTTCCGCTGAGCGTTGTCAGCGCGGCGGTGTACATGAAAAACGGCAGCCTTGACCTGCGAGAAGCGGCGAGATACCTGCCGGGCGGATTGGCAGGGGTGATCGTCGGTTCGGCGGCGCTGAAAAAGGCATCTCCCCTGCTGGTCAAACGGCTATTCGCGGCGGTGATGATATATTTCGGCGTGCGCATGATAATTAGGTGAGGTGCGGAAAATGGCGGTTACGGCGGTAGCATTTTTGGCGGGAATGGCAGCGGCGATGGGGCTGGGCGGCGGCTCGTTTCTGATAATATATCTGACAGTGTTTGCGGGTGTGAGTCAGCAGGCGGCACAAGGCATAAATCTGGTTTTCTTCATACCCGCGGCGGCGTGCGCGGTGGGGCTTCACACCCGAAACAGACTGGTAGACTGGAAAAGCGCGCTCCACGCCATGCTCGCAGGCGCGGTGACGGCGATAATATCGGCAAATATCGCGATGAAGATTGACGGAGATATATCAAGAAAGCTGTTTGGAGCATTTGTGCTGATAATGGGAATGAAAATGCTCTCTGAAAAGCCGAAAAGTAGGGATATATAATCTCATATGGTATTTGGCAAGCTATCAGATACCATATGTGGTATTTTATATATATCTTGATATATATTTTGATATTCAGGGCAGAATATATCGGGATATATGTTTGTAAAATCTGTGTTTATATATATTTACACGCATTTTACATATCAAATATATGCTGCAAATATCAATTTATATCGACTGGAAAATACAGTAACGTCGAAAATTCAGCATATTGCACAAGAAATCAGCAACTTTTGTGATTATTTTATGTTCCGTGCGATGATTTATTGGTGAACACATTGACACCGAAGTCAAAGATATATATAATAGTTTATGGATTTAACCCATTAAACTTTTAAACACGCTTTGTATTTGTCAACAATTCTAGGGGGAAGTTTGAAAATGGTCGAGATGAAAGCGCTGTTATGCAGCAAAAGTGAAAACATGAGAAAACTGGCTGATATGCTAACTAAAAATGGCGTAAGTGTTAAGGTATGTCCCGCAGAACCGCTGGATATATTGCAGGAATGTATGACGCAGCCGCCATTCGCCGTTCTGATAGAGGAGGGGGCGTTTGAATACCGCGAGCTGGTGCGCAAAATATCTGCGCAGAGCGCTATTACAAAGGTATATATACTTTGCGACCCGTTCACGCCATATTTCGATATACATAGCGAATGTAAAGATATATATTACATCGACAATATGTATAAGCACACAGATATATTGGCAAAGCTGAAATACAGCGCTGTGGATATAGTCAAAAAAGATTATATATCGCGCGAAACGCTGTATCAAACAGCGGATAATATAGTGCATACCGCGCTCAATGAGCTATGTTTTACTGCGAATTACACGGGTTCGGCATATTTGCAGAGCTCGCTGGTGGCGCTGTGTCTTTCAGACCTCAAACATTCCGATAGTATGTGCAAGACGATATATCCGTATATCGCAGACCAGTTCGACGTATCTACCGCGAGCGTGGAGCGCAGCATACGCACGGTGATAAAGCGCTGCTGGAACAATTCGAGCGATGAGGCGCACGTCAAATATTTCGGATTCATCTACTCGAAAGACCGCGGCGTGCCGACCAACCGCGAATTTATCATGATACTCGCCGACTCGCTGATACGCGAGATGCAGCGAATGACCTCGGCTTACAAAGTAAACTCGATGTCAGCGATATAAATATTATAAATTTTTGGGCAATATATTGACAAAACAGTTAACAGTATGGTATAATTGATATAATAGAGCGCTTGATGCAAGGCTTTATTATGTAATTTAACGATTGGAGATTGTTATGGAAAAAAATATTCCCTACAAGACTTACCTTGATGAGTCTGAAATGCCGAAGCAATGGTACAACCTGCGCTCGGACATGAAAAACAAGCCCGCTCCCCTGCTCAACCCCGGCACGCTCAAGCCGATGACCGCCGAAGAGCTTTCGGTAGTTTTCTGCGACGAGCTGGTAAAACAGGAACTGGACGACACCACCCCCTACTTCGATATTCCCAAGGAAATACTCGAGTTTTACAAGATGTACCGCCCCTCGCCGCTGGTGCGCGCTTACTGCCTTGAAAAAGCGCTCGGCACGCCCGCGAAGATATACTACAAATTTGAGGGCAACAACACATCAGGCAGCCACAAGCTCAACAGCGCCATCGCGCAGGCCTACTACGCTAAAAAGCAGGGTCTGAAAGGTGTAACGACCGAAACGGGCGCGGGTCAGTGGGGCACGGCTCTTTCTATGGCGTGCGCGTACCTCGGCCTCGACTGCAAAGTTTACATGGTAAAATGCTCCTACGAGCAAAAGCCTTTCCGCCGCGAAGTTATGAGGACATACGGCGCTTCTGTAACGCCCTCGCCCTCTGACACCACGAACGTAGGCAGAAAGATACTCGCCGAGCACCCAGGCACTACGGGAAGCCTAGGCTGCGCTATCTCGGAAGCAGTTGAGACCGCAACCGGCAGCGAAGGCTACCGCTACGTTCTCGGCTCGGTGCTTTCACAGGTAGTTCTGCACCAGTCGATTATCGGTCTGGAGTCGAAAAAAGCGTTTGAAAAGATCGGCGTGAAACCCGACGTTATAATCGGCTGCGCGGGCGGCGGCTCAAACCTCGGCGGACTTATCGCGCCTTTCATGGGCGAAAAGCTGCGCGGCGAAGCTGACTACGAATTCATCGCAGTAGAGCCTGCATCCTGCCCGAGCCTTACCCGCGGCAAGTACGCTTACGACTTCTGCGACACGGGAATGGTTTGCCCGCTCGCGAAAATGTACACACTCGGCAGCGGATTTATCCCCTCGGCAAACCATGCAGGCGGACTTAGATACCACGGCATGAGCTCGATACTCTCGCAGCTTTACGATGACAAGCTGATGACCGCAAGATCGGTAGAGCAGACGCGCGTTTTCGCGGCGGCTGAGCAGTTCGCGCGCGTAGAGGGCATACTTCCCGCCCCCGAGAGCAGTCACGCTATCCGTGTTGCCATCGACGAAGCGCTGAAGTGCAAGGAAACTGGCGAAGAAAAGACGATATTCTTCGGTCTGACCGGCACGGGCTACTTCGACATGGTAGCATATCAGAAGTTCAACGACGGCGAAATGAGTGACTACATACCCACCGACGACGACCTTGCGGCAGGATTTGCGGGTCTGCCTAAGGTAGATCTCTGATAGACCAATTTCTAATAGTACAAAAATCCGGACTCTTGCCTTTCGTAGGCGAGGGTCTGTTTTTGTATAAAGTGATTTTTTCGCCGCCCGCTGCATAGGATAGTAAGTACAGTCAATTATATTGGTGGAACTTTTTTTGAAAAGGAGAGCTGATACTATGGCAGGCTTTGAAATGTCGGGCTTTACGCCCAAAGCGCGCGAGATAACGCAGATGGCGGCTGAGTGCGCGGGCGCTTGGGGACACACATATGTCGGCAGCGAGCACCTGCTGCTTGCAATGACGCGGCTGAGCGGCTGCACCGCTTCGCAGATACTCAAAAAACACGGCGTTAACCTCAAAAAGACCGAGGACCGTCTGGAATACATCATCGGGCGCGGCACACCCTGCCGCATGACGGAAAACGACCTCACCCCATCGTGCGTGACGATACTCAGCGGCGCGGCGAAGCTTGCGGGGGGCTTTGGCACATCGCCCTGCGGCAGCGAATTTATCCTCGCAGCGATGCTGAAACAGGGGCGCTGCTGCGCGGTGAGAATGCTCAAAAGCATGGGCGTGAACCTCAACAAAATGCACGCCGACTGCGTGGGCGGCAGCGAACTTATCGCCGACGCTTGCGATTCAAAAGTGAAGCTGAAATACCTCGAGCAGTTCGGGCGTGAGCTGACGACGCGCGCCGCCTGCATGGGCTTCGACCCGCTGATAGGGCGCGAGGAGGAATTGCAGCGCACCGCCGAGATACTATGCCGCCGCCGCAAGAACAACCCCTGCTTGGTCGGCGAAGCGGGTGTCGGCAAGACCGCCATCGCGGAGGGTCTGGCGCACAGGATAATGTACGGCGAAGTGCCGCGCCAACTGGTCGGCAAACGCATTTTCGAGCTTGACCTCACCAGCCTGCTGGCGGGCGCGAAATACCGTGGCGACTTTGAAGAGCGGCTGAAAAACTGCATCGAGGAAGCCGTCAGCGCGGGCAACGTTATACTTTTCATCGACGAGCTGCACAACATAATGGGCGCGGGCGCGGCGGAGGGCGCTATCGACGCAGCGAACATCTTGAAGCCGTCGCTGGCGCGCGGGCAGCTTAAAATAATCGGCGCGACGACATTCGCCGAGTACCGCAAGACCATCGAGAAAGACGGCGCAGTAGACAGGCGTTTTCAGCGCGTGAACATCGAAGAGCCGAGCGAGGAGGAAACGGAGAAGATACTTTTCGGTCTGCGCGAGCGTTACGCGGCGCACCACGGCGTTGACATCGGCGATGAGGAGATCAGGCTGGCGGTGCGGTTGGCGGGCAGGTATGTAAACGATCAGCATTTTCCCGACAAAGCCATCGACCTGCTTGACGAAGCCTGCGCTATGACGGCGGCGGAGCTTTGCGGCGAGCGTGCGGACAACAAGCGCATTTTTGAGGACTACATCGCGGGGCGCGCCAGCCGCGAGGAGTATCTTGCCGCGGCGGCTGAGGAGCTGCACCGCCCTGCCCTATCGCAGAGCGCGATATGCAAAGTAATCTCCCGCCGAACAGGTATCCCGTGCGGCGAGCTGACAAAGGACGAAAGCGAGCGACTGATGCACCTGGAAGAAGAGATCGAGGGCGAGGTTTTCGGACAAAGCGCGGCGGTGGAGCAGGTGTGCGCGGCGGTTCGGCGGCTGCGGCTGGGGCTGAGCGGCAAAGAGCGCCCCGCGGGGAGCTTCATTTTCATGGGCAGCAGCGGCGTCGGCAAGACCCTGCTCGCAAAAACTCTCGCCGAAAAGCTCTTCCTGCGCGAAGATTCGCTGATAAAGCTCGATATGTCGGAGTACATGGAGCGGCACAGCGTTTCGGGGCTGATCGGCGCGCCGCCGGGGTACGTCGGCTTCGAGGAGGGCGGCAAGCTGACCGAGCAGGTGCGGCGCAAGCCATACTCAGTGGTGCTTTTTGACGAGATCGAAAAGGCGCACCCCGACATTTTCAACCTGCTGCTGCAAATTTTGGAGGACGGCTGCCTTACCGACTCGGCGGGACGCAAGGTCAGCTTCGCGAACACGTTCATCATTATGACGACCAACGCGGGCGTTAAGGAGCTGGAAAACCGTCACACCGTCGGCTTCGGCGAGCGTGCGGGCGAGGGCGTATCGCAGGCTTGCATGGCTGAGCTGAAAAAGCTGCTCTCGCCCGAGCTGCTCGGCAGGATCGACGAGATAATAACTTTCCGCCCGCTGGACAAAACTTCGCTGACGCAGGCGGCGGAAAGAGAGCTTTGCCTGCTGCAATCGCGCTTGCTTACCATCGGCTGTACCATGAGCTATTCTGCCGAATGCCCCGCCGCGGTCGCGGACGAATGTATGACGAGCGTCAGCAAAAGCGGCAGCGTTCAGGCGCGCGACGTGCGCAGGATAATCCGCCGCATCGCCGAAAACTCCATCAGCGATATGATCTTGCAGACAGGCTGCCGCGAGTACGCGCTGGTCTGCGAAGATGGCAGGCTGAAAGCCCGCGCAGTTCAATTTTCTGCATAAAAAATAAGGCGAGCCGTACTTTGCGTACAGCCCGCCTTTAGTTATGCTGTCATTTTACATAATTTACATGAAGCAGTTCGTGAGTTCTGCCCTTGAGTATGCCCTCGTAAAGCTCTTTCATCAGCGGATTTTCCTCTGAGAATTTCAGCGTGCAGAGCTTGTCGGCGGCGTAGAGGTTGTCGCCGCGCTTGTGCTTCTCGGTCGCGGTGGCTATTGGCTGTCCGCCGCCGCCGATACAGCCGTTCGGACAAGCCATTACCTCTATCAGATGGTATTTCTCGCCATTTTTGATGCGTTCCATAACTTTCGCGACGTTGCCCAGACCGTTCACAACGCAGATCTTCAGCGTGGTATCGTCGGCGAGGATCTCGTACTCCTTGATGCCGTCAAATCCGCGAACGCCCTCGAAAGCGAGGTTGCGCAGAGAAGCGAGCGATTTATCGGGAGAAACGCGACGGATAACGGCTTCTGTAACGCCGCCCGTAACGCCGAATATCACGCCCGAACCGGTCATAGTGCCGAAAGGCAGATCTACCGCCTCCGGCTCGAGGTCGGCGAAAACTATGCCCGCCTGCTTTATCATCTTTACCAATTCCTGTGTGGTAATGACGTAATCAACGTAAGGCTTGCCGTTTTCATCCTTAAACTCATCGCGCGCCGCCTCCATCTTCTTAGCCGTGCAGGGCATTACCGCCGCAGAAAGCAGGCGCTTGCCGCAGTCTTTGTACTGCTCGGCGATGACGGAAGCGAACATCTGCATCGGCGAGCGGCAGCTCGAAATGTTCGGCAGATAGTCGGGGTACTCGTTCTCGGCGTACTTTATCCAGGCGGGGCAGCAGCTTGTGAACATGGGGAAAGGCCCGCCCTTTTCGAGGCGCTCGATAAATTCGTTCGATTCCTCCATTACCGTCAGGTCGGCGGCGGTAGAGGTGTCGAAAACGAGGTCGAAGCCTATGCGGCGGAGCGCAGCGGTTATCTTGCCCATAACGTTCTCGCCCTTGTAGCCAAATTCCTTGGCGACGGCGACGCGAACGGCGGGGGCTACCTGCGCGATGGCGAGGGTATCGGGGTCGTTCAGCTCGTTCCAAAGCTTGTGAGCGTCGTCCTTTATAACGATCGCAGCGGTGGGACATACCGCGGCGCACTGTCCGCATCCAACGCAGTTAGATTCGCCGATGGGCTTATCGAAAGCGCAGGCGACCTTCATCTTGCTGCCGCGGAAAGCGAAATCTATCGCGCCGACATTCTGCACCTCGTTGCACATTCTTACGCAGTCGCCGCAGAGTATGCACTTGTTGGCGTCGCGGGTTATCGAGAGCGAAGAATCGTCGATGTCGGGTTCAGACTTAGGATTATTAAAGCGCACGCGGTGTATATCGAAGCGCGCGGCGAGTTCCTGAAGCTTGCAAGTGCCGTTTTTATCGCAGGTGGTGCAGTCGCGGCAGTGGTTTGAAAGCAGCAGCTCCAGTATCATTTTGCGGTATTTTCTAAGGCGCGGGGTGTTGGTCTTTATTTCCATACCCGCGCGCGGCGGCGTAGAGCAGGCAGCCTCCATGCCGCCCCATTTGTTCTCTACCATGCACATACGGCAGGCTCCGTAAACGGAAAGCTCTGAGTAGTAGCAGAAAGTCGGCAGGTCTATGCCCGCCTTGCGTATCAGCTCAAGCAGATTCTTTTCGCCCTCTATAGCTATGGGAGTGCCGTCTATAATCATAAAATTGCTGTTCATTTTCAGACCTCCTTAACTGCTTTGAAGTTGCACGACGTTATGCACGCTCCGCACTTTATGCACTTCGCGGTGTCGATGTGGAACGGGCTTCTTATCTCTCCGCTTATCGCGCCTACGGGGCAGGCTCTCGCGCACTTCGAGCAGCCCTTGCAGATGTCGGGGTCTATCTGATAAGTTACCAGCTTCTTGCAGTTTCCGGCGGGACATTTCTTATCGTAAACGTGCGCCTCATACTCGCTGCGGAAGTTCTTTATCGTGGAAACTACGGGGCTTGCGGCGCTCTTGCCGAGTCCGCAGAGCGCGGTGGATTTGATGGTGTCGGCAAGCTCGAGCAGCGTTTCTATATCGCCGTCCTCACCGTTGCCCGCAACTATTTTCTCCAGTATTTCCAGCATTCTCTTTGTGCCCTCTCGGCAGGGTACGCATTTGCCGCAGGATTCGTTCTGAGTGAAGTTCATGAAAAATCTCGCGACTTCTACCATGCAGCTGCTCTCGTCCATTACTACAAGTCCGCCCGAGCCTATCATAGCACCGACCTTTTTCAGCGAGTCGAAGTCAAGCGAAATATCGAGGTTATCGGTAACAAGGCATCCGCCCGAAGGGCCGCCTATCTGCACAGCCTTAAATTGCTTTCCGCCGCGGATACCGCCGCCAACGTCGAAGATTATCTCGCGCAGGGTCGTGCCCATAGGCACTTCTATCAGACCGGTGTTGTTGATATTTCCCGTCAGCGCGAAAGCCTTAGTTCCGGGCGAATTTTCAGGGCCTATCGACTTGTACCACTTAGCGCCCTTTAGGATTATCTGGGGCACATTGGCAAATGTTTCTACGTTATTGAGCACGGTGGGCTTCTCAAAAAGTCCCTTTTCTACCGTTCTCGGCGGCTTTACACGCGGCATACCGCGCTTGCCCTCTATCGAGGCGGTAAGTGCCGAACCCTCGCCGCAGACGAAAGCGCCCGCGCCGCGGTTGATGTGCATATGGAAGCAGAAGTCAGTGCCGAGAATGTTATCGCCCAGCAGACCGAACTCCTCGGCTTCCTTGATAGCGTTTTGCAGACGCGAAACAGCCAGCGGGTACTCAGCGCGAACGTAAATGTAGCCGTCGCGCGCGCCAGTAGCTATACCGCCGATTATCATTCCTTCGAGCAGACGGTGGGGGTCGCCCTCCATGATGGAGCGATCCATGAACGCTCCGGGGTCACCCTCGTCGCCATTACAGACTACATACTTTACAGGCTCTGGCTGGCGTGCTACCTGCACCCATTTTTTGCCGAGCGGGAAACCTCCGCCGCCTCTGCCGCGCAGGTTAGATTCGAGCATTTCGTTAAGTATGTCCTCGTGGCTCATGTCAAAAAGCGCCTTTTCCACCGCGCGGTATCCGCCGATGGCGAGATACTCCTTGATAGAGGTCGCGTCGATGTGGCCGCAGTGCTCAAGCACTATGCGCGATTGCATCTTATAAAAAGGTATCTCTTCCTGCTGTTTGTAGATAACGCCGTTCTGCTTGTACGCAAGACGGTCTATGTACTCGTCGCCGATGATGGTCTTTTCCACGATCTCCTCGCAGTCCTCGACCTTGACTTTTGTGTAAAGCAGTCCGCCCGGCTCGATGCGCACCAGCGGACCCATTTCGCAGAAGCCGTGGCAGCCGCTGCGCTTTACGCCTACCGAGCCTTTGTGAAAATCGGCATCGTGCGGCTCGTCAGCCAGCGAAACTACGCAGTCTACGCCCTTTTCTTTCAGCAGCTCGATGAGCCTTGCGTAAATTTTGAGCGAACCGCCCGCAACGCAGCCCGTGCCCGCGCAGATGAGTATCTTTTTCTTCTGAGCGTCCACAGCGTTTTTATAAAGATCTCTGAACTCGTCAAGAGCATTTCTGTCTTTAAGCAGCATTATTTCTCCTCCTTTAATTCTTTGAGCAGCGCCGCCGCCTTATCGGGCGTCATTTCGGGGTGAACGACGTCGTTTACGGTGAGTACGGGCGCAAGTCCGCAAGCGCCGAGGCATGAAACCGTTTCCAGCGTAAAGGTCAGATCGTCGGTGGTGTGCTTCGACTCGTTCAGACCCAGCTCGTCGCGCAGGTAAGTGAGTATCGGTATCGACTTTCTTACATGGCAGGCAGTTCCGTCACAAACCTTGATGACGTACTTACCCTTCGGCTCGAGCGAGAAATTCTCGTAAAAGGTTGCTACGCTGTAAATTCTTGCCTCGCTGGTGTTGAGCTTTTTAGCGAGGTAGGGGAAGATCTGCGGGGGCAGATAGCGGTATATCTCCTGAATATCCTGCAAAATAGCGATCACAGCGGTAGGCTCGTGTCTTTCAAGGATCTCGTCGATCTTTGAAAAATCGAAATCCGTGTTTTTTTCGTTAGACATTATTTATCCTCCTGACTGGACAATTTTTGTATAAAGTACACTAAAAAAGTGCAAATTATTTGCAATTTCCGTGAGTATTATACTTTAATTATATACCACATATCGCTTTTTGTCAACTGCTTTTTTGCATATGCCATATACATTTTACTATATGCTTATCTAAATGACACAGAGTATTTTGTGCATAATCGTTAATATTCGAGCCACAAGTTGTGCATAGTAAACAAACGTGCAAACAAAAAAGAGCCGCCGAATTTCTTCGACAGCTCTTGAAAAAATATTCAGTAATTAGAATTATGCGCCGTACTTAGCAGTGTTTACCTTGATACCAACGCCCATGGTAGAAGCTACTACCACGCTCTTGAGGTACTGACCCTTAGCAGCCGCAGGCTTAGCCTTTACGATAGCTTCCATAAGGGTGTTGAAGTTCTCCTCAAGCTTTTCAGCTCCGAAAGAAGCCTTGCCGATGGGGCAGTGAATGATGTTGGTCTTGTCAAGACGATACTCGATCTTACCTGCCTTAGCCTCGGTAACAGCCTTAGCTACGTCAGGGGTAACAGTACCTGCCTTGGGGTTAGGCATAAGTCCGCGAGGTCCGAGGATCTTACCAAGACGTCCAACTACGCCCATCATGTCGGGTGAAGCGATAACTACGTCAAAGTCCATCCAGCCTTCTTTAGCGATCTTATCTACATAATCCATACCGCCGTAGTACTCAGCGCCGGCAGCCTTAGCAGCCTCGAACTTGTCTTCCTTGCAGAATACAAGAACTCTTACCTTCTTACCGGTACCGTTGGGCAGTACAACTGCGCCTCTTACCTGCTGGTCAGCGTGACGAGAGTCAACGCCCAGACGGATATGAGCCTCTATTGTTTCATCAAATTTAGCCTTTGCGCCGCTGGCTGCAAGCTCGAGAGCAGCAGGAGCGTCATAAAGCTTCGACTTATCAACAGCCTTTGCACTGTCAACATATTTCTTGCCGTGTTTCATTATAAATCCTCCTTGTTAGTGGTCATGACGGAGCTCAGCGCTCATTTTTCAGAGCCTGATCCTCCCACCTTCTTGCCTCGATGGCTGTATCAGTCTTTTACTACAACGCCCATCGAACGGCAGGTACCTGCGATCATGCTCATTGCAGACTCAACGTTAGCTGCGTTGAGGTCGGGCATTTTCTGCTCTGCAATGCTCTGGATCTGCTCTTTAGTAATAGTAGCGACCTTAGTCTTGTTAGGTTCGCCGGAGCCGGATTCGATCTTGCAGGCCTTCTTGATAAGAACAGCCGCAGGCGGAGTCTTTGTGATAAACGAGAAAGAACGGTCAGCGTAAACTGTGATAACAACAGGGATGATAAGACCCATGTCGTTCTTAGTTCTCTCGTTAAAGTCCTTTGTGAATGCCATGATGTTTACACCGTGCTGACCCAGAGCAGGACCAACAGGGGGAGCAGGAGTTGCCTTTCCTGCCGGGATCTGAAGCTTAATCAAGCCTACTACCTTTTGTGCCATCTTATTCGCACCTCCATAAAATTGTGGTAAGGCGAGCTGTGCGATCAACTCTCCCACTTGTCACAGTTTCGTACATAAAAACTGCGTTTTTTCCTTTGAATGTTAAAAGCTTAATCCTCTGCCTTGATCTGTGAGATGGGCAGGCTTACGGGTGTTTCTCTGCCGAACATCGAAACTACTACCTCTACGGTCTGAGCCTCGAGGTCTATGCTCGAAACAACGCCTGTAAAGCCCTCGAAAGAGCCTGTGGTAACTACCACGTTATCGCCCACGCTGTAATCTACCTCTACAGTCATAGCGCCTGTTTCTACTCCCAGAGCCTCTACCTCTTTATCGCTGAGGGGCACAGGCTTTGATCCGGGGCCTACGAAACCGGTAACGCCGCGGGTGTTTCTTACAACGTACCACGAATCATCGGTCATGACCATTTTCACGAGCACATAGCTGGGGAAAAGCTTTCTTTCTGCCTCGACCTTTTTCGCTTCCTTTACCTCGGTATAGCTTTCCATAGGTATCCTTATCTCGCAGATAAGGTCGTGCAGTTTACGGTTTTCTACTACCTTTTCAATATTCTGTTTCACCTTGTTCTCATAACCCGAATAGGTGTGGATCACATACCACTTTGCGTTATCAGCCATTTGTATCTTCCTCCCAAAACATTGAAGCTGTGAAAACCTTCCGTGCGGCTTACTTGCCGCCTATCGACAGCAGAGCGTTCATGCCCGCCATCAGCGCGGTGTCTATACCGAAAAGGAACAGACCAACTACTACCATTACACCTATTACGATGCCGGTATTGTTGACTACCTTAGCCTTATCGGGCCAGACAACCTTTTTGATCTCAGATTTCAGATCTCTGAAATACTTTTTGATGCCGCCTTTTTTAGTTTTTTTGGCGGAGTCTTTCTTAGAAGACTTGACCTCTTTCTTGGAATCAGCTTTCTTAGACATTAACAAAAGCCCCTTTCCAATTACTTGGTCTCTTTGTGAAGAGTATGCTTCTTGCAGAACTTGCAGTATTTGTTCATTTCAAGTCTGTCAGGGTCATTCTTCTTGTTCTTCTTAGTGTTGTAGTTTCTCTGCTTGCACTCTGTGCACGCGAGGGTGATCTTAACTCTCATGTTCGGCACCTCCTGACGAAATTTACACCCCGCCGAGAACAAAAGCCGGGTGCGGTCTGCCTCCCTCATACGCATTATGCGCAGGCTTTTCGCTATTAAAAAGCCCTGAGGTAACTTATGATTTTCACGCAAAAGAGCGCAAAAAAATATACCTCATAAAGAGGTATATTTATTATAGCATATTAAATTGCCCTTGTCAAGCACATTTATGAACGCAATGTAAATTTTGCGTACAAGCTTACTTATCCTTGTTCTGGTCTTTCAGCTTGTTCTGCTCTTCTTCCATCATCTTCATAAGCTGTGCGAGAGCTGCATTTGCGTCCTGACGAGGTGCGGCGGGACGGTTCGCGGGTCTGTGCTGTGCGGGTCTGCGTGCGCCTGCGGGACGTGCGCCGTGCTGAGGAGGTCTCTTTCTCGGCGGCTGACCGTTTGCGGGGCGAGGTCTGCGTGCAGGCTCGGGCTTCTTTTCAGGAGCGGGCGCGGGTGCAGGCTCTTCTGCGGGAGCTTCCTGCGGCTCTTCCTTAGTGGTAACTGCCTCGTCGATCATCTTAGATGCGCGCTCGTAATAAGTGGGGTCGATCTCGGGCTTAGCTTCCACGGCAGGCTCTTCTGCGGGGGCTTCCTGCTGAACAGGCGCGGGAGCGGGCTCTTCGGTCTGTACAGGCTGAACGGGCTGTGCCGGCTCTTCATAAACAGGCTCTTCCACAGGCTGCTCAGGCTCTTCGTAAACGGGAGCGGGACGCTCAGTTTTGCGCATCATGGAAGCGTACTTATCCTCAAACTCTTCCTGATATGTATCCTTAGGCTTTTCAGATGTGTAAACTTCGTCGTTTTCACCGCCGTAGAGGAAATCGTCTAGGGTAACGTTCTCATCGCCTTCGTCATCGTAATCCTCATCGTCGTCATCATAATCATCGTCGTTAGAGCGGCGTGCGATAGCCATTATCAGCTCGATAACTACGAGCAGCACCAGCGGAGCGGCTATGCAGATAGCCATGCCGAAAGGCGTTGCCACGAAGGAGATTATCTTGCCCGCGGTCATGTAATAGCTGGTAGCTATGCCGATAATATCATCGCTCTTGAGGTCGTAATGCTTATCGGGGGCGCTGTTCTGGTAAACTGTGTAAACTACGCCGTCTACCGTATCGCCCTTAGAGCTTACGTCCAGCAGCCAGCCCACGGTAGTGCCTTCGCCTCCTACGTTTTTGCAAAGCACTGCGTAACCCGTCTTATCGGGTGAGGGCACGCCCTCCGCCGCGATAACGAGCGAATTTTTCGGCGAGTCTGGCGCCATGTTGTCGCTGTCCATCAGGTAGAAGCTGTATCCGCCGATAGTAACTACCGAATCCTCGTTTTTAAAGAGCTTTGAAAGTCCGAAAACTATCAAGCCTTCCAGTATTATGAAAACGATAAAAAATATCGCAACATTTTTAGCAGCCGAAGATTTTTTCTGCTTTGTCTGTGATCTGCTCATCTTTCTTTACCATTCCTTCCAAAATTTTATCTCTGATACGCATACTTTCCATATGCGCACCATATACACAAGTCTATTATAGCACACTTCAAAACAAATTTCAACACTTTTTTATAATTCGCCGCAAATTTTTTCTCAGCTCTCAAACTGCGAATTGTAAAGCTTAGCATAAAAGCCTTCTTTCGCCATAAGTTCGCCGTGAGTTCCCTGCTCTACTATATGGCCCGCATTCATTACCAGAATACAGTCGGCTTCCTTTATCGTGGATAAGCGGTGAGCGATTATGAAGCTCGTTCTGCCCTCCATCATCTTGTTGAAAGTTTTCTGAATGAGTATCTCGGTACGGGTATCTATCGAGGAGGTCGCCTCGTCGAGTATCAGCATCGGCGGCAGTGCGAGCATTACGCGCGCAATGCAAAGAAGCTGTTTTTGACCTGCCGAAAGCGTTCCGCCGTCCTCAGTTATCACGGTGTCGTAGCCGTTTTCAAGTCTGCGGATAAAGCCGTCGCAGTAAGCCGCTTTCGCTGCCGCTTCCACGTCCTTGAACTCCGCGTCGGGGCGGGCGTAGCTGATGTTTTCGCGTATAGTGCCTGTTTTCAGCCAAGTGTCCTGCAATACCATGCCGTATACCGAGCGCAGCGAGTCGCGCGTGCAGCTCTTTATCGGCAGACCGCTTACCGAAATGCTGCCCTTGTCCGCATCGTAAAAGCGCATGAGCAGATTTATAAAGGTAGTCTTGCCGCAGCCCGTAGGGCCGACTATCGCGATGCGCTGACCGGGCTTTACGTCAAGGTTAAATTCCTCAATGAGCGGAACTTTCGGGTCGTAAGAGAAGTACACGTTTTCTGCGTGCATAGTGCCGTCCACCTCGGTAAGCACATGAGCGTCCTCCGCGTCGGGTATCTCCTGCGGCTCGTCGATAAGCTCGAATACGCGCTTTGCACAAGCGAGCGCGCCCTGAAGCTCGGTGATAACGCCCGAGATCTCGTTGAAAGGTTTGGTGTACTGGTTAGCGTAGGTGAGGAAGCAGGAGAGCATACCTACCGAAAAATGTCCGCCGATAACGGATATAGCGCCGACTATGCCTACCGCCGCGTATACAAGACCGTTTATAAAGCGGGTAACGGGGTTGGTCATAGATGAGAAGAATATCGCGCTTACGCTTACGTCGCTCAGGCGCTGATTTACTTCGCCGAAGCCTTCCTCAGCCTCGTCCTCGTGGGCGAAAGCTTTCACCGTTTTCTGGTTGCCCGTCATTTCCTCAACGAACGCCGTCAGCTCGCCGCGCACCTGCGACTGCTGTTTGAAAAATTTAAAAGTATTGTTAGCGATGTAGCGCGCCGCGAAAAGCGAGATCGGCGTGAGCACTACCACTATAAGGGTTATCTTCACGTTTATCGAGAGCATAAAGCCCAGCGTGCCGACAATTGTAACAACGCCCGTGAAAAGCTGAGCGAAGCCCATTATCAAGCCGTCTGAGATCTGCTCGATGTCTGAGATAAGTCGGCTGATTATATCGCCTTTGGGGTGAGAGTCGATGTATCTCAGCGGCAGACGGTTCAGGTTCGCGAAAGCGTCGTTTCGCAGGTCTTTTACCGCCGAGAAAGCTGTTTTGTTGGTGCAGAGCGTCATTGCGTACTGTGAGAGCGCTACTATAACGATAGTGACCGCGAATTTCACCAGCAGCGGTTTCAGCCCTGCGAAATCTACCTTGCCGGGGGCGATTATAAGGTCTACCGCATGACCCGTTAGTATAGGCGCGTAAAGGGTAGCCGCTACGTTTATGACTGCGAGCACCAGCGCCGCTGTAAGCTCTTTTCTGTATGGTTTAAGATAGCGGAGAAGCGGCTTTACCGCCGAAGCGCTGCCCTGCTGCTTTACGGGTAACTTAGCCATTTTTCTTCGCCTCCTCTGCTGTAAGCTGCGACATACAGATCTCCTTGTAAACTTCGCAGTTGTCAAAAAGCTCTTCGTGCGTGCCGATGCCTGCCATTCTGCCGTCGTCTAGCACTATTATCTTATCCGCGTTGCGTATGGAAGATACGCGCTGCGAAACTATGAACACCGTCATGCCCTCGGTCTTTTGCGCGATGGCTTTTCTCAGCGCCGCGTCGGTAGCGAGGTCGAGAGCGGAGGCGCTGTCGTCGAGAATGAGTATCTCTGGATTGCCTACCAGCGCGCGGGCTATCGTAAGGCGCTGTTTCTGACCGCCTGAAAGGTTTCTGCCGCCCTGTTCAAGCTCGTAATCGAGCCCCTTCGGCTTTTGCGAAACGAAGTCGAGAGCCTGCGCTATATCGAGGGCTTTCATTATCTCTTCATCGGCAGCGTTTTTATCGCGCCACTGCATATTCTCGCGGATAGTGCCTTTGAAAAGCACAGCCTTCTGCGGAACTATGCCCACCATAGCGCGCAGCTGCTCAAAAGGATAATCTTTTACGTTCACGCCGCCCGCGAGCACCTCGCCGCCCGTAACGTCGTAAAAGCGGGGAATAAGGTTCACAAGCGTAGATTTTCCGCAGCCTGTACCGCCGATAACGCCGATAGTTTCGCCGCGCGCCGCAGTGAAGTTTATATCGTCGAGCGAGTCGCGCTCAGAGCTTACATAGCTGAACTTCACGTTTCTGAATTCTACTGCGGGAGCTTCTGCATTTTCGGTGATGTGCTTGCTGCCCTCGTCGGTGAGCGAAGAGGACTTATCGAATATCTCAAGTATTCTCAGCGAGGAAGCCTGCGCCTTGGTAAGAGTCTGTATCAGCTCGGCAAGGCGGATAAGCGAAAGCAGTATCTGCGTCATGTAGTTTACAAGCGCGATGACCTCGCCCTGAGTGATGCCGCCGTGGTCTACGCTGATACCGCCGCACCATATGATAAGCATAGTGGCGATATTGACTATAACGTATGTCAGCGGGCTCATCACAGCGGAAACTTTTCCCGCGCCTACCTGCATTATCTGAAGCGCTTCGGTTTCCATTCGGAAGTCCTTCTCCTCGTCGTTTTGACGCGAGAAAGCGCGGATAACTCTAACGCCCGCGATGTTTTCGCCCGTGAGAAGGGTCGTCTTATCCAGCTTTTTCTGTATCTTCTTGTACATCGGCACAGTGCGGTGCATAACGTACCAGATCACCGCGCAGAGCAGGGGTATGGAAGCTAAAAAGATGAGAGTCAGCTTTACCGAGATGGAGAGCGCCATTATAACAGCGCCGATAACGATAAAAGGCGCGCGCAGGAAAAGGCGCAGAAGCATATTAACGCCCGTCTGCGCGGTGTTGATGTCAACTGTCATGCGCGTTACCAGAGTGGAGCTTCCTATTTTATCTATCTCGGCGTGCGAGAAGGTGTTTATGTGGCGGAAAAGGTCGTTTCTCAGCTCAGTGCCAAAGCCTACCGCTGCTTTTGCCGCGAAATACTGCGCTGTGAGCGATGCGGCAAGACCCAGCACGCCGAGCATCACCAGCACGCCGCACATACGGTAGATGTACGGCTTATCGGAATTTTTGATACCTATGTCGATGATGTTCGCCATAACTATCGGCACTATCAGCTCAAATATAGCTTCGAGGAATTTGCCGAGCGGGCCGAGAATGCTCTCTATCTTATAATTTTTCAGATAGCGAAATAATTTCACCATTTTATTACATATCTCCTTTGAAGATTATTGTTGACATTATTGACTTATTTGCGCGGCATGTGTTATAATATAACAAACACCGGAGGTAAACTTTTATGAACAGTATAACTCAGCTTGACCTCAGCCTGCTGGAAGCGCTGCAAAGACTTCACTGCAAGGCGCTGAACGTATTTTTCGGCGCTTTCACCTATATGGGCGAGGCGGGCGTTTTTTGGATACTCGCGGGCATCGTGATGCTCTTTTTCGCAAAACGCCGCCGCGCAGGCTGCACGGTGCTCACCGCCCTGCTTCTCGAGCTTTTGCTGAATGAACATCTTGTAAAAAAGCTGATCCGACGTCCAAGACCATTCACCTTACAGCCCGCGCTCGACACCGTGATACCGCACCCCTGCAGCTTTTCGTTCCCCTCGGGGCACACCGCAAGCTCTTTCGCCGCGGCCACCGCCATTTTCATGTACGATAAAAAGCTGGGCACGGCGGCGTACATCGTCGCGGCGCTTATCGGCTTTTCGCGCAACTATTTCGGCGTGCACTACCCTACCGACGTGCTTGCGGGCGCGCTTTTTGGCGTGCTGATAGGTTTGCTGGCTTTCGCCATAGTAAAAGGTGTAAGCAGGCTTTTCTCAAGGCGCTGAATTTTCCGACGTATCAGCCTTATCGACGTCAACGTTTATCATAATACCCACCTTAGCAAGAAAGCGGGCGAGCGTGTGCTTATCCAGTTGGAAAAGCCCCGTTTCGCCCGTTACTTTTTCATAAGCCACCCGCTTGAACTTCACATAAGCTTCGCTGTAATCAGCCGACATATACACCAGCGCGAGAATGTACTCGTTCTTCACAGCGTAATAATTGACGGGCGTGAGCTTCATGACGCTCTGCGGGTCGCGCTGCATATCGGCGGCAAGCTCGTCCAAGTCGGTATCGACAAGGCTTATCTTGCGGCATTTCAGCTCGCGAACGTGCTTTTCGAGCGCAGTTTCAGTACTGCCGCCCTTTTTCTTTTTAAAGATACCGAATATCGACATACCCGCCGCCCCTTTTGCATGAACATATTTAGTTTATTATATCACCATACTGTCACAAAATCAAGGAATGTTATGTGAACAATATATTTCCTGCAAAAAAAGCGCACGACCGTAAAAAGCCGTGCGCTGAAATTTTAGGCAATACCGCACAACTATTGTGTGCAGATCGCGTCGTCAGATTTTTCGTCAGATTGCCTAAAGCCGACGACGCTTAACTCGCGTTAAGCTAGGAGGTTTTGGGTGATATGACGGAAAATTGTTTTGGCTTCGCAAAAACGCAAGCAAGATGTGCACAAAGCCGCTAGGCGGTAGTTGTGCGGTGTTGCCTTTATAGCTTAATCGAGCTTGCCGCCGCAGATCTCGCAGAAGCCGCCCTCTTTCTGCTTATTGCCGCAATGCTGGCAGGTGTGGAACTGCTGAGCCTGCGCGTTCTGATAAGGGTTCTGCCGGTAGTTATTCTGCTGATAATAGCCCTGCTGACCGTACTGGTTGTACTGACCCTGACCATACTGGTTGTACCGGTTCTGATTAGGGTCATACTGATTTTGGTACTGATTATACTGATTGGGATTTTGATACTGGCTGAACCGGTTGTACGGGTTGTAAGAATTCTTCTTATTGTTTATCAGAATAAGCGAGATAGCAAGACCGATAAGTCCCAACAGCCATGTCAGCAGGAAGTACGGTGCGAATGAAAGCCCCGCTGCCTTAGCCTTATTGCCGATAACTATGCCAACAACTATCCATACCAATATCCTTACAAGTTGTATAGATGAATACGCTATGCTGCCGTCAGCCAATATTGCTGAAATATCCATGAAAACTTCCTCCTATAATTTTCTGTAATATTATTATACATTATAAAAGAAAAAATGTCAATAGAGTAATCCGCGCGCGTATTTATAAAAATAGCACAATTTGCATTGTTGATAACGCAAATTTCATTGTGCAAGTATACAAAGTGAATTTTTTTTGCAAAAAAGTGTTGACATATGCGGGATCTTAGTGTATAATATATCATGTTGTGAAACACAAGCAACGAAAACCTAAGAAATATGGAAGCTTAGCTCAGCTGGGAGAGCATCTGCCTTACAAGCAGAGGGTCATAGGTT
>NZ_JAJCLZ010000024.1 GCF_020559915.1 Ruminococcus sp. 210702-SL.1.03 | reverse complement strand
CAACGAATGCATTTCCTATGTTTTGATAAATCTCTGACAACCTACGCTGTTCCCAGGAAATCGTCCAATAATCCTAATAGACAAGATTTATATAAACTGAGCCGACTTGTAAACAAATCGGCTCATTCACTTTGAATCCACTGGGTTTAAAGTTGCTTATTCAATTCCTTGCTTGCCCCTGCCTTTAGCCTTGTCCTTCGGAGTTTTCGGCTTCTTAGCAAGCCTTGCAGCATCACGCTTCATCTTCGCCCTCTCAAAGTAGCAAGTCTTTTCACGCTTCGGAGCGTTCTTCTTGGCTTCAATAGCTGCCTGATTCAGCTCATCAGTCACGACTTTCAGCCTTTCCGATATTCACACTAACTGCAATGACTGAAAGGAAGTATCCCTATGATTGATGAGATCTACAATAGCCGTATCGGTGCTATCAAGACAGACCACTTCTCTGATGAATGGGAGCAGACCGCTATCCCATTTGAGGAGTCGCTGACTGAGGAGCAGACAATCTTGTACCATAAGCTATGCGACTTGCAAAGTGAGACTGCCGCTGCTGAAATGAGAGCTGCGTACAAGGCAGGCTTCAAGGACGGCGTGACTCTGATGAGAGAGATTCAGGAGTAATAGAATTTTCCTAAGCGATCTTTTTCCATGTTCCCGAAATACCGCTCCAAACCCCTTGACATTTTTGTCCTCTTATGGTAGAATTAGATTGAATAGTTGTATTCTTGTTCACCAAAAGTTTACAACTAATTTCGCAGAAGGGGTTGACAGGCGTATGACGATGCGGTATAATGCTCATGTACGGTAAGGAAGCAAGCAACTGAAAACAAGAGATAGACCGCCAGCACTACACTATTCCGAACCAAAGACCAAAAGATAAGCATTGTGGGAAAATCTAAACTTTTGGATTTTCCTACAATGCCAACTACGGCGGAATCCCTCCCACTCCTTATATCTTTCTGTATACATTGAATTTGTATTTAGTAAAATGCAGACAACACCACGGATCGGCTTTTGGTTGGACAATTCCAACCAAACACCACAGCAGACAGCAGAAAACATTCTGAACGCTAGGAAGCCGGTATGATTGTTACATATAAGGGGAAGAAAAATTTCTTTTAGGTACTTGCTTTCCTAAAACTGATGTGATACAATGATTTAATCCAGAAAAGGAGTAAAAAATATGCGGCAAGGTATTCTTAAATAAAACTATAATCAAATAGTGGGAACAAAGGATTATGATAGCTCCTTTTGTAGGGGCTTAGTTTTTTGTACCCAATTTAAGAATACTTTTGCCTTATCAATTTTGACATATCCCCAAAAACAGCAATCACAAACAGGTGTATGCTGTATATGTGTATGTCCGCAACTTATAATCCCCAGTGGTAAAAGTATTTTACTGCTGGGGATTTTTATGCCCTTTGGGGCTGTAAAGGGAGGACAATCACATGAAAATAATCAATATTGGAATTCTTGCCCATGTAGACGCTGGAAAGACGACCTTGACGGAGAGCCTGCTATATGCCAGCGGAGCCATTTCAGAACCGGGGAGCGTCGAAAAAGGGACAACGAGGACGGACACCATGTTTTTGGAGCGGCAGCGTGGGATTACCATTCAAGCGGCAGTCACTTCCTTCCAGTGGCACAGATGTAAAGTTAACATTGTGGATACGCCCGGCCACATGGATTTTTTGGCGGAGGTGTACCGCTCTTTGGCTGTTTTAGATGGGGCCATCTTGGTGATCTCCGCTAAAGATGGCGTGCAGGCCCAGACCCGTATTCTGTTCCATGCCCTGCGGAAAATGAACATTCCCACCGTTATCTTTATCAACAAGATCGACCAGGCTGGCGTTGATTTGCAGAGCGTGGTTCAGTCTGTTCGGGATAAGCTCTCCGCCGATATTATCATCAAGCAGACGGTGTCGCTGTCCCCGGAAATAGTCCTGGAGGAAAATACCGACATAGAAGCATGGGATGCGGTCATCGAAAATAACGATGAATTATTGGAAAAGTATATCGCAGGAGAACCAATCAGCCGGGAAAAACTTGCGCGGGAGGAACAGCAGCGGGTTCAAGACGCCTCCCTGTTCCCAGTCTATCATGGCAGCGCCAAAAATGGCCTTGGCATTCAACCGTTGATGGATGCGGTGACAGGGCTGTTCCAACCGATTGGGGAACAGGGGGGCGCCGCCCTATGCGGCAGCGTTTTCAAGGTTGAGTACACCGATTGCGGCCAGCGGCGTGTCTATCTACGGTTATACAGCGGAACGCTGCGCCTGCGGGATACGGTGGCCCTGGCCGGGAGAGAAAAGCTGAAAATCACAGAGATGCGTATTCCATCCAAAGGGGAAATTGTTCGGACAGACACCGCTTATCAGGGTGAAATTGTTATCCTTCCCAGCGACAGCGTGAGGTTAAACGATGTATTAGGGGACCAAACCCGGCTCCCTCGTAAAAGGTGGCGCGAGGACCCCCTCCCCATGCTGCGGACGACGATTGCGCCGAAAACGGCAGCGCAAAGAGAACGGCTGCTGGACGCTCTTACGCAACTTGCGGATACTGACCCGCTTTTGCGTTGCGAAGTGGATTCCATCACCCATGAGATCATTCTTTCTTTTTTGGGCCGGGTGCAGTTGGAGGTTGTTTCCGCTTTGCTGTCGGAAAAATACAAGCTTGAAACAGTGGTAAAGGAACCCTCCGTCATTTATATGGAGCGGCCGCTCAAAGCAGCCAGCCACACCATCCATATCGAGGTGCCGCCCAACCCGTTTTGGGCATCCATAGGACTGTCTGTTACACCACTCTCGCTTGGCTCCGGTGTACAATACGAGAGCCGGGTTTCGCTGGGATACTTGAACCAGAGTTTTCAAAACGCTGTCAGGGATGGTATCCGTTACGGGCTGGAGCAGGGCTTGTTCGGCTGGAACGTAACGGACTGTAAGATTTGCTTTGAATACGGGCTTTATTACAGTCCGGTCAGCACGCCGGCGGACTTCCGCTCATTGGCCCCGATTGTATTGGAACAGGCATTGAAGGAATCGGGGACGCAGCTGCTGGAACCTTATCTCTCCTTCATCCTCTATGCGCCCCAGGAATACCTTTCCAGGGCTTATCATGATGCACCGAAATACTGTGCCACCATCGAAACGGCCCAGGTAAAAAAGGATGAAGTTGTCTTTACTGGCGAGATTCCCGCCCGCTGTATACAGGCATACCGTACTGATCTGGCCTTTTACACCAACGGGCGGAGCGTATGCCTTACAGAGCTGAAAGGATATCAGGCCGCTGTCGGTCAGCCGGTCATCCAGCCCCGCCGTCCAAACAGCCGCCTGGACAAGGTGCGCCATATGTTTCAGAAGGTAATGTAAAGATACATAATCGTCAAGACGGCAACAATCAGAAGTTATGGAGGGTAACAATGGAATATAGTAAGGAAGATTTAATGGAAGCAAAAAAGCAAATTTGGGGAGTGGGAGAGAACATGGGAACAGAGGAAAGTAAAAAAATCTGGGAGGAGAACGCACAATTTTGGGATAATGCAATGGGTGACGAATCTAATGAATTTCACAGAGAGGTAGTGCGTCCCAAAGTAACGGAACTTCTATCTCCTAATCCTGCGGATTACATTTTGGATATTGCGTGTGGCAATGGAAATTATTCTTCGTATCTTGCACAAAGAGGCGCTTCGGTTGTCGCTTTTGATTACAGCAAAAAAATGATAGAATTGGCTAAAAGACGGCAATCACAATATGCAAAACAAATTGAATTTTGTGTGGCGGATGCGACCGATAGAAAAAGTATATTAGAATTAAAAAGAAATCGAGCCTTTACGAAAGCAGTTTCTAATATGGCAATTATGGATATTACGGATATTGAACCACTTCTTATGGCTGTTTATGAACTGTTGCAGGAAAGCGGAATTTTTGTCTTTGCAACGCAACACCCTTGTTTTGTCACGTTGACTGAAAAATATATGACACCGCACAGTTACTATGATATAGCGATTGAAGGGCAACCGAAAGAGCAGATTTATTATCATCGTTCCATACAAGATATTTTTAACCTTTGTTTTAGAGCTGGATTTGTCATTGATGGATTTTATGAAGAATGTTTTAAAACCAACAAAGAAATTCCTATGGTAATGATAGTAAGGCTTAAGAAGGTAAAACGTGATAGCTTAAAATAAATTCAAGTTTGTCGGGTAAATAGCAAACCCAGCCGAGCCAGTCAACGGTCAAGATGAACGGCGCATATGCGCAGCCGTTGACAGCCCCGCCCGCCTTTGCTGGTAGGCAATCAAGGGGCGACAGCAAGAAGTGCCACCGCCCCGCACTATTATTCAGAAAGGGGAATTTCCATGACCGACCAGATAGCCTATCAAGAATATATCCAGCGCAGGTACAACGCCTTTTGCAAGACTGTTATCCGCTGTGCCGCCTTGGACAAGATTTTGAAGCTTAAACGGCAATGGGAACGGCAAGTTTCCCTTGACTATCTGATGAACGAGAAGTTTGTCCAGTTTGCCGCGTCGGAGCCGGACGAGGAATACCCATTTACCGTCTGCGGTCAGACCGTCCTGCTCTGCAACGCCGCCCTTGCCGACGCGATCTCTGTTTTGCCGGAGCAGACGCGGGAAGAAATCCTGCGCTATTACTTTCTGCGCCAGCCGCAGCGCGTGATCGGCGCGTGTATTGGCCGGTCACGCAGCACAGCGGGGCGGCATATCCAGCTTGCCTTGCAGCGGCTACGCGAAGAAATGGGGGTGAGCCGGTATGAGTAGACTTCTCCCCTATGAAACAATCCTCAAAGCCCGTGAGGGCGACCCAGAAGCCGTGAACGCTGTCCTGCTCCACTACGCCGGATATATCCGCTATTTCTCAAAAGTGAACGGGCAGGTCAACGCCGAGGTGGAGGACTATGTAAAGCAGCGGTTAATTGACTGTCAATTCAAGTTCCGGCTTGACGAACCACCGGACAAGTCATAAAAACTGAATACCAGCCGCCACCGACGCGGCCAGCGAAAGCAGTAAGTCTTGAAAAAGATTTACTGCTTTTTTTGTTGTCCGGCTCCGCTCCCGGCCATTTTGCCCCCTGCCGGTTGTAGTAGTAAGCGAGGAGGGAATTTTTCTGCCCTGGTGTTTGGCATTTGGAGCATTTACCCGTAGTAGAGGGCAAAGAGAAAGGATTTCTCCAACACCGGGTAGAAACCACTGCGTCCGGTGTCATTTTAGCGAAAGCGGGCAGGAATGCCCTTTACAGGATTAGTAGTAGCAGAAAAAGAGAAACAAACTTTTGTGGTTGCAGTTTTCCAAAAAAGTGGCGGACGGAAGTGAGAGAAAGTTTGCAGTCACGGAGAGCAAGTTTCTACCACGGTGCCAAAATCCGCAATTCTGCAGTTTTGCCCCTCGCGGGAAACTTGTTGGGGAGTGCCTTCCCCAAACCCTGCTCATGCGCCCTTACGGGCGAGAAAGGAGGTCACACCATGCGAAAGAAATACAACACGCCCCACCGCAGCCGCGTTGTGAAAACCCGGCTGTCCGAAGATGAGTATGCCGACTTCACAGCGCGGCTTGCGCCCTATGGTATCAGCCAGTCCGAATTTCTCCGGCAGGCGATACGGCGGGCGACCATACGCCCGGTTGTCCATGTGTCGTCGGTCAATGACGAGTTGCTTTCCGCTGTCGGGAAGCTGACAGCCGAGTACGGCAGGATCGGCGGCAACCTCAATCAGATTGCCCGGTATCTGAACGAATACGGCGTACCCTACAACACCCTTTCCGGCGAGGTACGCGCCGCCATATCCGACCTTGCCGTCCTCAAGTATGAAGTCCTCAAGAAAGTAGGTGACGCGGTTGGCAACACTCAAGCATATCAACTCTAAAAACGCCGACTACGGAGCCGCCGAGCAATATCTTCTCTTTGAGCATGACGAGTTTACCATGAAGCCCGTCCTTGATGAAACCGGCAGGCTTATCCCCCGCGAGGACTACCGGCTGTCCACGCTGAACTGCGACGGGGAGGATTTTGCCGTTGCGTGTATGCGGGCCAATCTCCGCTATCAGAAAAACCAGCGGCGGGAAGATGTGAAAAGCCACCACTACATCATCAGCTTTGACCCGCGGGACGGGCCGGACAACGGCCTGACCGTAGACCGGGCGCAGGCGTTGGGGGAACAATTCTGTAAAGAGCATTTTCCCGGCCACCAGGCCCTTGTCTGCACCCACCCGGACGGGCATAACCACAGCGGCAACATTCATGTGCATATCGTCATAAACAGCCTGCGGATTGAGGAAGTGCCGTTCCTGCCCTACATGGACAGGCCGGCCGATACGAAAGTCGGCTGCAAGCACCGATGTACCGACGCTGCCCTGCGCTACTTCAAATCCGAAGTCATGGAGATGTGCCACCGGGAGGGGCTTTATCAAATCGACCTCTTGAACGGCAGCAAGAACCGCGTCACCGACCGGGAGTATTGGGCGCAGAAAAAGGGACAGGCCGCGCTGGACAAGCAGAACGCCCCCATGATTGCCGATAGTATCACGCCCCGGCAGACCAAGTTTGAAACGAACAAGGAGAAGCTGCGGCAGACCCTACGGAAAGCCCTTGCCACCGCCGCCAGCTTTGACGAGTTTTCCTCTCTGTTGCTGCAGGAGGGTGTGACCGTCAAGGAGAGCCGGGGGCGGCTTTCCTACCTCACGCCGGACAGGACAAAGCCAATTACCGCCCGGAAGCTGGGCGACGATTTTGACCGCGCCGCTGTCTTTGCCGTTTTAGAGCAAAACGCCGCCAGAGCAGCCGAAGCGCCAGCCAGATCCCCCGATCCCCCACGCACCATAAAAGACCGCTTGCAGGTTGCCAGAGCCGAGATAGCCGCCCCGAAACAGGACGGAGTGCAGCGGCTTGTGGACATTGAGCAGAAAATGGCCGAGGGCAAAGGCCGGGGCTATGAACGCTGGGCGAAGATACACAATCTGAAGCAGGCCGCCAAAACGCTGTCCGTCTACCAGCAATACGGCTTTACTTCCCCGGAGCAGTTAGAAGCCGCCGTTGACACCGCCTATCAGAAAATGCGCCAGACCAGCGGCGAACTGAAAGCACTGGAAACGAAGCTGCAAGGGAAAAAGAAGTTGCAGCGGCAGGTGTTGGCCTACGCCCAGACCAAGGCCGCCCGCGACGGGCTGCGGGCACAGAAATCCGAGAAAGCCCGCGCCGCATACCGGCAGGCCCATGAGAGCGATTTTATCATAGCCGACGCAGCAGCCCGGTATTTCAAGGCGCATGGCATTACCAAGCTGCCCGCCCGGAAAGCGTTGCAGGCCGAGATCGAGCAGCTTATCTCCGAGAAAGACGGCCTGTATAACACCTATCACGAACAGAAACAGCGGTTCAAGGAGTTGCAGACCGTCAAGCGGAACATCGACCAGATTTTGCGCCGGGACGAGCCGCACCGCAGAAAGGAGCAGAGCCATGAGCGATAACCTGCCCCACATGGACTACCGCCAGCACCGGCGGGCGCGGCGGCTGGTACATGAGTGCTGTAACTACGATGAGGGGAACTGCCTGCTATTGGACGACGGGGAGCCTTGCGTGTGCGTCCAGAGCATTTCCTTTTCCCTCATGTGCCACTGGTTCCGTGTGGCTGTCCTGCCCCTTGACGGGGAGCTGGCCGCAGCCCTCTTGTGCCGGGGAAGCCGGAAACGGTGTGCCGTCTGCGGGGCGGCCTTTGTCCCCAAATCCAACCGGGGAAAATACTGCCCCGACTGCGCCGGGCGCATGAAGAAAATCAAAGCCGCCGAGAGAAAGCGGAAACAAAGGCAGAGATGTCACGCTTTAGAGCCTTTCAAACCCGCATAAATCAAGGCTTTTTTCGTGGGTGTCAAAGGGTACGCGATACATTTATCCTTTTCCCCCGGAAACGGCGTTTTAATGCGTGACAATACGCCAAAATCAACCCGAACACAGGGAGGTGATCCTATCGCTGATTATATCAGGGCAGACACGCGGCTGCCCGCCTATCTGCCGTATCCCCGTTTCCTGCTGAAAATGGAGATTTCACAGACCGCCAAGCTGCTGTATTCGCTGCTGTTAGACCGTTCCACCCTCTCCCAGAAAAACAAGTGGCTGGACGACGAGGGCAGGATTTATATTATCTATCCCATCGCGGAGATAGCAGAAATACTGGATAAAGGCAGCACCACCATCAAGGGGGCGCTTAATGAACTGGACACGGCGGGGCTGTTGGAACGGGAACGGGGCGGCTTCTCCGCACCGAACCGGCTTTATGTCAAAGTACCGCCAGTGCCACAGGTACAGTTTTCAGACCAACTGATGGCCGGAAGTCCGCCCCTCATAGAGCCGGAAAACCGTCCTACTGATGGTCAGAAAACCGACCTTATGATGGTCGGAAAACCGTCCCCTAACCAAACTACTATAAACAACCTTACAGAGAGCCAAACAAAGGGAGTGAGTGGGGGGCCGTCCGCGCCCTATGGCCGATATGGAAATATTTTTCTGTCACAGACCGAATACGACGAGTTGCAGGCAGAGTACCCTGACAGGCTGGAACGGTTCATCGAGGAAATGAGCCGCTACCTTGCCGCCAACGGGAAAAGCTACCAGAACTATGCCGCCGCCCTGCGGATATGGGCGGGGAACGACAAAAAGGAAGCCCCTAAAAAGGGCATACCAGACTACTCATGCAAGGAGGGCGAGAGTTTATGAAGAATGAAATCAACGCGGTTTTGGAGAATATGACGACCACCATCCCGGAGCCGGAGGACTACACCGGCGAGGACGGTTTACTGTACTGCGGCAAGTGCCGCAAGCCGAAAGAAGCCTATTTTGCGCCGGATAAGGCCGCTATCTTCGGGCGCGACCGCCACCCGGCAGAGTGCGACTGCCAGAGAACCGCCCGCGAGGAACGGGAAGCCGCCGAAAAGCGGCGCAGACACCTTGACACCGTGGAAGAACTGAAACGCCGGGGCTTTACCGACCCCACCATGCGGGACTGGACTTTCGAGAACGACAACGGCAGGAACCCGCAGACCGGGCTTGCCCGCCGGTATGTGGAGCATTGGGAAGATATGCGGACAGACAATATCGGCTGCCTGTTCTGGGGCGGCGTAGGCACCGGCAAAAGCTACCTTGCAGGCTGTATCGCAAACGCCCTCATGGAGAAAGAAATCCCCGTCCGCATGACGAACTTTGCTCTTATCCTCAATGACCTTGCCGCCAGCTTTGAGGGGCGCAACGAGTACATTTCCCGCCTTTGTCGTTATCCGCTGCTGATCCTTGACGACTTCGGCATGGAACGCGGGACGGAATACGGGCTGGAACAGGTGTTCAATGTGATTGACAGCCGTTACCGCAGCGGCAAGCCGCTGATCGTCACGACCAACCTTACGCTGGACGACCTGCACAACCCGGAGGACACCGCCCATTCCCGGATTTATGACCGCCTGCTTTCCATGTGCGTCCCGGTACGCTTTACCGGCGACAACTTCCGGCAGGAAACCGCCAAGCGGAAAATGGAGAGCATGAAGAAACTGATTACCGACTGAAAGGAGTATTGCCTATGGCAGATAACAAGCAGCACGACACCCGCACCACCCGCCGCCCTGACTGTGTGACGGAAATCCGCATGGGCAATTCCGTCCTTGTCGTGTCCGGCTATTTCAAGAAAGACACCACAACCACAGCCGCCGACAAAATGGCGCGGGTACTGGAAGCGGAAGCCGCTGCTACACAGGAGCCGACTTATCCGGCGTGAACCGGGGCATGGAAAAGCGGCCATGCCAGGGAGCATGACCGCTGGAACGAAAATCGGAAGTGCTTTAGCAATTCTTAATCTCATTCTCTATAAAATAATTTGCAATTTCAAAGGCTTTTATTCTTCTCTTTGCCAATGTGATTTGTGATTTATAACGCTCGGAATTATCCTTTGATTCAAATGTTTTTACTGTTTCTCTTAGCTTGTGCAGAGTTGAATCAATTTGCCTTTTGGCCGCGGTTAATTCATCTATTGTATACTTCATGTTTTCTCCTTTAACTTCTGATTTTTTTGTTAAATCAGAGTATACCACGGAGTTATGAACTTTTCTACTGCAAATATGGGACGACAACCCATACCATAAAAATCGGAAAATTGAAAAGCTGTAAAGAAGCAAATTTAACGCTTTTGCCGCTGTACAGCCCCCGCCGTTCCGTGGTACAATGAAACCACGGAATAGTGGGGCTGGCTGTCGGAAACGGAGGATTTTATGTTAAGACAAGCCACCCAAAACCTCATTACCGCCCTTTATCCGAGATTGTCCCACGAGGATGAATTGCAAGGCGAGAGTAATTCCATATCGAACCAAAAAAGGATACTCGAAACCTACGCAAAACAGAACGGCTTTACCAATCTGCGCTGGTACACCGACGACGGTTTTTCCGGCGCGAACTTCCAGCGGCCCGGATTTCAAGCCATGCTTGCGGACATTGAAGCCGGGAAAGTGGGTACGGTCATCGTCAAGGACATGAGCCGGTTAGGGCGAAACTACTTGCAGGTAGGGTTTTACACGGAAATGCTGTTCCCTCAAAAGGGTGTGCGTTTTATCGCTGTCAACGATAATGTGGACAGTGCCAGCGAGGGCATGGACAACGATTTTACCCCGCTGCGAAATCTGTTCAATGAATGGCTGGTGAGAGATACGAGCAAGAAAATCAAGGCAGTGAAAAAGTCAAAAGGCATGAGCGGCAAGCCTGTTACCAGCAAGCCGGTTTACGGCTATGTGATGGACGAGGACGAGAATTTTATTATAGACGAGGAAGCCGCCCCGGTGGTGCAGCAGATTTACCAGCTTTGCCTTGCCGGGAACGGCCCGACCAAGATTGCCCGTATGCTGACGGAGCAGCAAATCCCCACGCCGGGGACGCTGGAATATCAGCGGACAGGCAGCACCCGCCGTTATCACCCAGGCTATGAGTGCAAATGGGCGACCAACACCGTCGTTCATATCCTCGAAAACCGAGAGTACACCGGATGTCTGGTGAACTTCAAAACGGAAAAGCCTTCTTATAAGGTCAAGCACAGCATAGAGAACCCCGTCGAGAAGCAGGCCATTTTCGAGAACCACCATGAGCCGATCATCGACAAGGAAACATGGGAACGGGTGCAGGAGTTACGCAAACAGCGCAAACGCCCGAACCGCTACGATGAAGTGGGGCTGTTCTCCGGGATTTTGTTCTGCGCCGACTGCGGCCATGTGCTGTATCAGCAGCGGTATCAGAACAAAGACCGCAAACAGGACTGCTACATCTGCGGCAGCTACAAGAAGCGCACCCGCAACTGTACGGCGCACTTTATCCGCACCGATCTGTTGACCGCTGGTGTCCTGGCAAATCTCCGGCAAGTGACCGAATACGCAGCCAAGCATGAGAGCCGGTTTGTGAAACTACTTGTCCAGCAGAACGAGATCGGCGGCAAGCGAAAGACCGCCGCAGCCATCAAGCAGCTTGAACAGGCGCAGGAACGCATTTCTGAAATCAGCCGCATTATCAAGCGGCTGTATGAGGACAATGTAAACGGCAAAATCAGCGATGAGCGTTTCATGGAACTGTCGGCTGACTACGAAGCCGAGCAAGCGGAGCTGAAAAAGAGAGCCGCCGCCCTGCAAGCCGAACTGGACAAGTCACAGGCAGCTACCGTCAACGCCGAGAAATTTATGGGCATTGTCCGCAAGCACCTTGCCTTTGAAGAACTGACCCCCACTCTCTTGCGGGAAATGATCGAGAAAATTGTGGTGCATGAGTGCAGCTATGATGAGAACGGCACCCGCAGGCAGGACATTGAGATTTATTACAGCTTTGTCGGCAAGATTGACTTGCCCGAATAACCGCCCGACCTATCCGACACAATGGCCAAGTGTCGGATAGGAACGGCAAAATTTTTTGCACTTCTATTGCTTCTTTATCACACATAAGCAAATGCGCAAGCAAGCAAGCAAGCAAGCAAGCAAGCAAGCAAGCAAGCAAGCATAACTGCGCCCTTTTCACAATTTCATACGATTATAGAAGCGTACTCTATGGGATAACTATGTCCCGTGGGGTGCGCTTTTGTTGTATTTATAAAGGAGGAAGAATATGAAAAGCAAACTGAAACGGCTGACAGCGAGTACGTTAGCGCTGTTGATGGTTGGAACCGGACTGCCGCAAGGTAGCGTTTTCGATGGCTTATTTGAGGATTCTGTAATCATTGCAAATGCTGAAGATCAAGTGATTTACGATTTGATTGGAGAAGTTCCTATCGTTGATGGAGGGCAGGCAACGAACTTGTCAGGAAACAAAGACTACGGTAACTTGGTTGACGGCAATACTAACACTTTGTATGAGCTTACCGAGGGAACCCCTTATGTGGAGTTCCACTACTCCCGTGCTTTTGTACCGAAAAAGTATGTTCTCTGGAATCTCGATGATACATATTATAGTTATTATCGACGTAATCCCTCCTCGTGGACGATCAAAGCAAAACTAAATAAGACTGATGAATGGACAACGATTGCTACAGCTACCAACAGCGGCTCTAACCAGCTTCCTACAAACGATATTAGATCAAAGGAATACAGTATCGAAGATAACATGAATGCCTATAGGTATTTCCGTTTTGAAGCAACACCAGGCAACGCAGGTTTTCTACTTAGCGAATTGCAGTTTAAGGAAGTATCAGAGAAAATAGATGTATCGTGGAGGATGGAAGGTGGATTGTCGCAAGCTAAAGGCTTATCAGAAACGAATAATACGAACTGTGTTATCAATGGCAATACTGCCGAGCTGATGACCGATTCTCACACTAAAACGATGCGTTATACTTGGAATAGCGGAACAGGGTTGTTTTGGTCTAATTCTATTTCAGAGCGATATTCTTCATTCGGATATGCGTCGTTTAACAACCCTCTAAGCAGTGGATGTGTAGTTACTTTTCCGAACATCAAGGGGAAGGTAACCGGATTAAAAATGACCAATTTGGTTTTTCAACATGATCCAGGGATTCCGGAAATAATTAAGATGTATGTTGGCACAAAAAATGGTAACAATACATCGCTGATGCAGATCAATGGTAATGACTACCTTGAATCGAAGTCGGATGGCGTACCATTTACGGCAAACTTTACAAGTGTAGGTATTGACGTGGACGAAAATAATCCACTGACGATCTGGTTTGAAGGCGATCAAGATATTGGAAATACCGTTTTTAGTTTTTCTGGATCTTATCATCCAACATATGGTAGAACGAATTCTATTCTCACATTGTCCTATGTTCCAGCGGCAGAACCAGATGCTGGACACAGTTTTGATTCTTCCAATATTTCTGTAAATGATAATGTCCTTACTGCCACTTGCAATAGCGACGACGCAGACCATAATGCTTTATATGGCGGAGCTAATCATAAATACACACTGACACTCAATGCAGAAGATGGTGTATTTAGCTATTATTCCCCATCGACTGCATTCAGCGCCACGCTGACACCTTCATTGACAGATTTCAATACTGACACGCAACTTAATGCTACTTGCACATTCAACTACCACAACAATGATACCGGAGCAGATAATACTTCGCCTCCACGTTCTGTAGGAAATTATACAGTGACTGCCACTATTAAGATAAATGGAACGGACTATGTCATGAGCAAGGACTTCCAAGTGGCAGAGGGGAAAATGGTTTTCAACGATTATCAGCAGTTTAGCTTAACCCCCAAAGGAGGAGTTGAGGGGGATACAATAACCATAGCCTTTACTCCCAAAATGGGCGAGAGCGTAGAAGCGCTGACTGTAACGGGTGACAACACGAGTCTGAGCCTCGGTAACGGCATCACCGACAACGGCGACAATACCTATACATTTACGATGCCCAATGAGAACGTCACCATAGGTGCTACGTTCAATTTCCCGGCGAATTCCAACTTTACGCAGGACGGCAACACCTACATAATCAAAAATGCCGATGGCTGGGATTACTTCTGTCAGATTATGCAGTATGATGCGTCACTCGATGCCTTCAACGGCAAGACTGTAGAGCTTGCCGATAACATCACCGTATCGACTATGGCAGGTACTACACATCCTTTCAAAGGAACATTCGACGGCAAGGGTAAGACGTTGACATTCAACCGCACTGCCGATGCAATGTATACGGCACCATTCCAGAACATAAATGGTGCAACCATCCGCAACCTCCATGTGACGGGACTGATTGAGGGTGGTGTCAATTCCTACTTAGGCGGTTTGGTTGGTAGTTCAGAGGGTAATCTCAACATTGAGAACTGCCACGTGAGCACCCAGATTAGTACAACCTTTGACAGCAACACTCTCAGTGCGAATGTCGGAATCGGCGGCATCGTGGGCTACATACACTACACGACATACGGTCAAGAATGCCGCATTACGGGCACAGTCTATGACGGACTCATCTACAACCCGAACTATTCTGGCACGACCTACGGCTGCGGCGGCTTCATTGGCTGCCTGTCGGAGTATGCGTATGTTGATCTCACCGACTGCCTCTTCATCGAAGGCCAGTACGACAACAACGGCGGCAGGCACGAACTGCTGTGGGGACATGACAATAACAAGAACAGCACGTTCTTCCACCGCATCAACAATCAAGGCCAGGGCAAACTGACTAACTGTTTCTACGTCGGCACACGCGGACTTAAGCAAGGTTCGCCCGCTGTGGAATCGACCGATGCCCCCACCAACTTCGCCCACTTCGGCGACCCGACGACCGCCTACGGCTTCCTGAAGGTGTATGGTCACACCATGGTCTTCGACGGCAAGTACTACACGCCGACATACGGCGACCTGGTGGAGACGTATGACTATGGCGGTGGGAAGAGTTACAACATTGTGTACGACGACAAGCCCCTCGGCATTCCCGACATCACGACGGAACTGTGGGTGCCCTTACTGCGCTACAAACGCACGTTCACCAATGGAAAGCCCGTGACGGTGATGATGCCGTTCAACTTCACGAAGAGCTCCTTCAAGAAGAGTGGCTCCAGCGACGGTCTGACAGGTCATTTCTATGAGTTCCAGGGTCTCCAGCTGAGCACGGAGACAAGCAAATGGGAGCCAAAGTTAACCAAAGAAGTGACCACAATGAAAGCCAACACGCCGTACATCTACGTACCTGACGATGAACCGGAGTATTGGTACATCGATAATGGCGGCTCAGGTGTCAATATCTTTACCGAGGGCTACGACGGCGGTAATAAAACAGTCACTGATGAATATGGTCTGTGGACATTAACAGGAGCATACGAGCCAAAATCGTTCACATCGGCTGATTTCAATATTATGGTGCTTAACGATGACGGTGAACTGGGTGAGGTAACAGGTGCTACAACGGTTGCCCCGACATCAGGTTATTTCGTGCGTGACAACTCAGCATACAGCGTTAATGTAAGTCCTGCAATCGGCGGTATTGTAACAGCAGATCCGCTTTATGCCAAAGAAAATGATACAGTCACGCTGACCGTAACTCCCAATGCGGGCTATGCCGTAAAGAGAGTTTGGGTCGATGGTGACGAGATCACCCCTGTCGATGGCGTTTATTCGTTCACTATGCCCGACAGCAATGTTACGGTAACAGCGGAGTTTGAAGCAATAGGATATACTATCAGCAAGACCGCAGATCATGGTACGATTTCCGCAAAGGTTGGCGATGCAATCGTCACAACAGCAAACTATGGAGAATCAGTAACGCTTGATGTTATTCCCGATACAGGATATACTGTAAAGAGCGTAAAAGTCGGCAATACTGAAATCGAGCCTGTCAACGGCGTTTACTCGTTCACAATGCCTGCGGATAATGTAACAGTAACGGCAGAGTTTGAAGCAATAACATATAGTGTGGCTTTCAATAAGAACAGCAATGATGCGACAGGCTCAATGGACAATCAGAGTTTCACCGGTGGCACGGCACAGGATTTGACAGCAAACGGGTTTACAGCCCCGACAGGCTATCATTTCGCAGGCTGGGCGACTTCTGCAAACGGTGCGGTGGAATATGCAGACGGTGCGGAGGTCAGCAATCTGACTGCCGTAAACAATGATACGGTCACGCTGTATGCGAAGTGGGAAGCAAACAAGCACACTGTTACCTACAAGGTGGACGGCGAAGTTTACGGTGCTGTTGATACCGTTGCATACGGTACGGCTCTGACAGCCCGTGAAGCACCTACGAAAACAGGCTACACATTCAGCGGTTGGAGCGAAATCCCTGCGACAATGCCCGATGAAGATGTTGTTATCACGGGTTCGTTCATTATCAACAAGTACGCAGTCACATGGAAAAACGGTGATACTACACTTGAAACCGATACAAATGTACCTTATGGTATTGCTCCGTCCTATGACGGTGCAACACCGACAAAGGTAGCAACCGCACAGTATTCCTATACTTTCAGCGGTTGGAGTGACGGCACGAATACTTACGCCGCCAATGCCCTGCCAACTGTTTCGGGCAATGTGACCTATACAGCTCAGTTCAACAGCACAGCAAAAACCTACACAATCACCTACAAGGTGGACGGCGAGGTATATGATACAAAGACCGTAAGTTACGGCGATTCGATTGCTCTGATCGATGCTCCTACCCGTGAGGGATATACGTTCAGCGGCTGGCAGACTTCCTACACAACGATGCCTGCAAGCAATATCGAGATAACAGGCACATTTGCGATCAACACCTATGCTGTCACCTACATGGTGGACGGTGCGCAGTACGGCGATAGCGCAACAGTTGAACACGGCACAAAGCTGACTGCTCCCGAAGCTCCCACAAAGAACGGTGCGATCTTCCTCGGTTGGACTGCTGACGGCGTGAATGCTTACGATTTTGAAACGCCCGTAACAGCGGAGACTACGCTCACAGCAATGTGGCTCGATGCAAGCGGCTTCATCACTTTCAGCGAGGGCTACGCTGTGACCGACAACACATATAACGGTACAGACAGAGATTATGTCGGCTTCCGCTTTGCTGTGAATATGGATAATTCCAATTACACGGTCGTACAGCACGGTATCCTCTACGGTATGAATATTGCCGCATTCAGCGACGGCATGGCAGATGCAAACCTCCGCTTTACCGATGAAGAAGCAACAGCTCTGATGGATAAGGTAAGAGAGTTTGCTGCACAGAACACTGATACCGAAACCACCGACTGGATCGAGGTCTACATTGGTGACCGCCGTGACGGTGTGGTCTATGCAAGAGGCTTCATCATCGTGACCGACGGCACAAACAATTATCTGATCTATTCCGATGTACAGGAAGGCAGCTACAACAGCTTCAGCGAATAAGGAGGTATAAAAATGGACGAGAGAAAGCCCTATGTTGCTCCTGAAATGGAGATCACGGTTTTCGATACCGAGGATGTTATCACAACTTCCAATGGTGATGGTAAGCAGGATAACAACGATCCCGATTGGTAAATCACTGCAACGGCAGGCGGCGGTCACGCTGTCCTGCCGTTTTGCCCATTATCGGCAAGAAAGGAAATATCTATGAAACCAAACCCGAAATTCCTTACCCACGTTACAAAGGGTGAGCATTATATGATCTCCACAAGCGACACCAAATTCAAAGGCATCGTGAAAAACAATGAAACAGCGGCATTTATCGTGGAGTGCCTGAAATCAGATACCACGGAATCAGCTATCGTTGACAAGCTCCTTACTGAGTACAAAGGCGCAGACCGTCCGACCGTGGAGCGTGATGTGGCGAATATCATCGGCAAGCTCCGTTCCATTGGGGCTATCGAGGAATGAACACGCTCTACAAAGACCTGATCTATCTGCTGTCCTGTGCCGTGAACGGTATCACGCCCGATACAGCAAAGGTGCAGGCTATGGACTTGGAACGGCTCTATCGGCTTGCGAAGCTTCACACGGTTCGGGCTGCGGTCTGCATTGCCCTGAAACGTGCAGGAGTTCATGATAAGCAATTCGACCAGGCATACAAGAAGGCTGTCCGCAAGAATATCTATCTCGATATGGAGCGCACAGCTATTCTCTCCGACTTTGAAAAGCAAGGCATCTGGTATATGCCGCTGAAAGGCTCGGTACTGAAAGAACTATATTCCGCAAACGGTATGCGTGAAATGGCGGATAACGATGTGCTCTATGACAGTACAAAGCAGTCAGAGGTCAAAAGAATCATGCTTTCAATGGGCTATTCTGCGGAGAGCGTCGGCAAAACACACCATGATGTGTACATGAAGCCGCCTGTGCTGAATTTTGAGCTGCATACGCTTCTGTTCGGGGCTGCAAGTGATTTTTATGCTTATTATCAGAATCCGAAACGGCTCATGATTCCAGACGAGGGCAGCAAATACGGCTATCATTTTTCCGACGAGGATTTCTATGTCTACATGACTGCCCATGAATGGAAACACTACAACGGCAGCGGTACGGGTATACGCTCTCTGCTTGACTGCTATGTGTACTGCAAAATCAAGGGCGAATCGCTTGATTGGAAATATATCACAGAGCAATGCAGACAGCTTGAAATAGCCGATTTTGAGAAAGAACGCAGATCATTGGCGGTCAAGATATTTTCCTCGGACACACTTCCCGATCTGACGGAAAGCGAACAGGAAATGCTGATTTTCTACCTCACGGCAGGAACATACGGCACGTTCGATAATGCTATCAAAAAGAAGCTGAAAGACCAGAGTAAGCTGTCGTTTTGGGTGCATAGCATCTTCATTCCCCGTAAGCAAATGGCGGCATCTGTGCCGTTCACGGCGAAAAGCCCTCTGCTGTACCCCGTGGGTGTGGCTTGGCGGTGCGGTCGGGTGCTGATAAAACGGCGTGACAGACTGAAACAAACAATAAAGGCTGTGAACAAGTATGGTAAATAGGTATAAGATAGCAGACAAGGTGGTCGAAGTTACGTCAATTCACGCTGAGGTACACAAATACTGCGCCGACTATCAGACCGATGAAAATGTCGATTATTCGGTAACTACCACGCAGGCGGATATAGATTTCGAGAGAGAAAAGTCTGCCCGTGAGGACGAGGTCGAGGGTATTCCTGTCCGCCACTTCTCGGACAGCTACCTTGAAGAATTGGCAGTTTACCGCAAGATAGCGGAGAAAATGCTTGACTTTGACACAGTTCTGTTTCACGGCTCTGTTGTGGCTGTGGACGGTGTGGGTTATCTGTTCACGGCAAAATCCGGCACAGGCAAGTCCACACATACAAGGCTTTGGAGGGAGTATTTCGGAGAACGTGCAGTCATGGTGAATGATGATAAACCGCTTTTGCATATCGCTGACAGCGGAGTTGTTGCCTACGGTACGCCCTACAATGGCAAGCACAGGCTCGGCACAAACACTTCTGTTCCGCTGAAAGCGATATGTATTCTCACACGGTCTGCCGAAAATCATATCGAGCCGATCACCAGAGAACAGGCGTATACAATGCTTCTGCAACAGGTCTACCGCCCAGCGGATATGCTGAAAATGGCGAAAACGCTTGCTTTGGTGGACAGGCTTGCAGACAGCGTAAAGCTCTATCGCCTCGGCTGTAATATGGATATTTCGGCAGCAAAAATCGCTTATGAGGGTATGAAATGGCGAGATTTGAAGATGTGATAGAGCGTGACGGCAGGCTCGTCTACACGAATGTCGGTGACAGTATGCGCCCTCTTATACGGCAGGACAGGGATATTCTTATCATCGAAAAGCCCCACGGCAGGCTGAAAAAATACGATGTTCCGCTGTATAAGCGTGACAGCGGACAATATGTGCTTCATAGGGTACTGAAAGTCCGCCCCGACGATTATGTGATATGCGGAGATAACCGCTACAACAAGGAATATGGCATTACCGACCGTCATATTATCGGTGTGCTGACTGCGGTTGTCCGTGATGGCAAGGAAATCCCCATAAACGATTGGTGGTATCGGCTGTATGTTCACCTGTGGTGCGATTTATTCCCGATACGAGCATTTATCCTCAAAGCAACGCACTTCCCGAAATGGCTGAAAAGAAAACTGAAATGATGAAAAATAATGCGATAAAATGGCTCTATGCCGTCCCCAAAAAGAAAAAACTGTATATCCTCGCTCTGATGCTGGTGCAGGCGCTCCACGGCGCAAGCGGTGTGCTGTATGCTCTGCTCCTGCGGAATATCGTGGACAACGCCACGGCACACGATAAGGCAGGATTTTGGCATTTTGTGGTTCTGACCGTTCTGCTTGTACTGGCTCAGATCGTTATGCGGGCGGTCATTCGCTGGCTGAACGAATTGTCCAGAGCGACTTTTGAAAACATTTTTAAGGCTCGGCTGATGCACAATATCCTGCGAAAAGACTTTGCAAATGTGAATGCCGTCCATTCGGGCGAATGGCTCAACAGGCTCACCAATGACACGGTGGTTGTCGCTGACAGCTATGTGGAAATACTCCCCGGACTGGTGGGAATGGTGGTCAAGCTCATTAGTGCGGTCATTATGATGATCGTACTTGACTGGCGGTTTGCCTGTGTTCTACTGCCCTGCGGAATATTGCTGATTATATTCACTTATGCTTTCCGAAAAGTGCTGAAAAAGCTTCATAAGCAGGTGCAGGAGCGTGACGGCAAGCTCCGTATCTTCCTGCAAGAGCATATCGGCAGTATGATGATGATACGCTCTTTCGCAACAGAACAACAGACGGAAGATGAAGCAAGCGACAAGATGTTACAGCATAAAACCGCAAGAATGCGTAAAAATCATTTCTCCAATTTCTGCAATATCGGCTTCGGGCTTGCGATGAACGGAATGTATCTCTTTGGGGTGTGCTACTGCGGTTACGGCATTTTGCTCGGTACGATCAGCTATGGTACACTGACCGCTATCACGCAGCTTATCTCGCAGATACAGGCGCCTTTTGCGAATATTACAGGCTATCTTCCTCGTTTCTATGCTATGGTTGCAAGTGCGGAACGACTTATGGAGATAGAGCAATTCAGCAATGACAGCGAGAAGTCTGCACTCGATATTCAGACGGTCAAGGCTTATTATTCGGATAAACTCAAATCTTTCGGGATAAAAAACGCAAACTTCACATACTATCCGGCTGTGGATAGTATCAAGGGTTTATCAAAGGATAGTCAGCCTGTTGTTTTGAAAAACATCAGCATTGAGATCGGCAAGGGCGAGTACGTTGCGTTCACGGGGCATAGCGGCTGCGGAAAATCGACGGTGCTGAAACTGCTCATGAGCATTTATCAGCTTGACAGCGGTAAGCGTTATATCACTGACAAGGATGGCGAAAAAGCATTGTCTGCGGAATGGCACAGACTGTTTGCTTACGTTCCGCAGGGCAATCAACTTATGTCAGGAACGATTCGTGAGATCGTTGCCTTTGCAGATAAGGCAGATATGCAGAATGATGAGCGTATTCATCAGGCATTACGAATAGCCTGTGCCGATGATTTTGTAGCGGAGCTTGACGGCGGAATTGATACTTTGCTCGGTGAGCGTGGAACAGGTTTGTCCGAGGGGCAGATGCAGCGTATCGCTATTGCAAGGGCGATCTATTCCGAAAGTCCGATACTGCTCCTTGATGAAGCAACTTCCGCACTCGATGCTGATACGGAGAAAATGCTCCTGCAAAATCTCAGGAATATGACGGATAAGACAGTTGTGATCGTTACACATCGCCCTGCGGCACTGGAGATATGTGACAGGGTTATTGACTTCACGGATACAGAAAAATAGCTCAGAGTTTTAGCGGAAGTTTACTATGAAACTTCCGCTTTATTCATAAGCCCCACTGGGTTCAAAGTTATTTATTCAATTCCTTGCTTACCCCTGCCCTTAGCCTTGTCCTTTGGAGTTCTCGGCTTCTTGGCGAGCCTTGCGGCATCACGCTTCATTTTAGCCCTCTCAAAGTAGCAAGTCTTTTCACGCTTCGGAGCGTTCTTCTTAGCTTCAATAGCCGCCTGATTCAGCTCATCAGTTACGACTTTCAGCCTTTGCTCCTTAGTATCAAGCTCCTCTTGCTGAGGAAACGGCTCTGCAACGATCTTCTGAGCTTCTGCGTGGTCAAGCCGGAGTTTTGCAAGGTTATCCTGCGTTCTCTCGATTCTGCCGTCAATGTTGTAGAGGGCAGCTTCAAGACGGTTCAGGTTATGGGCAAAACTCTCGATCAGCTTCGTGGTATGTGAAGCGGCACCTTGCAGACAAGCGGACAAACCGCCGCCCATCATGTTGCTGTTTACCGTCACACTCAGCTCAAAGCCCTGGAACGAGCCGACTTTAACGGGAGTATCCGCATACTTGATAGCCAGCACCGCATCTTCCAAAGCCTTAGCTGCTTCTTTTCTGTCGGTGTACTCAACATCACCGATAGTGATTTTGAATACAGGCAGTTTTCGCTCAGGATCGATCGGGAGCTTGCGGAGTGCTTCACGGTCTGTATGGAGGTCAGCAAGAATCGCAGTAAGTTTCTGTTCCTGTTCAGGGAAACGAGCGATCTTGTCCTCCATTTCAAATACCGTGTTGCGGTGTTCCGCAGCGAGTACCCTCAGTTCCTTCACTTCATTTTCAAGCATGAGCTTTTCCTTGATACGCTCATCGCCTGTGCAGAGAGCCTTGATCTCGGAATAAGTGAGTGCCTGCTGGTCCACATCTTCGCATTTTCTCGCAGGAGTCTTACTTGTCATGATCTGAGAGATAAATTTCTGCTTGTTCTCCAAAGTCTGATAGGAATAAGCGTCGAATGTGCCTTTGGTGACATAACGGAAGATCTGCACCTGCTTGTTTTCATTGCCTTGACGGATAATTCTTCCGGCGCGCTGTTCCAGATCAGCAGGTCGCCACGGAATATCGAGGTCATGGACTGCGATCAGCTTCTTCTGTACATTTGTACCCGTACCCATTTTGGCGGTTGAACCGAGCAAGACACGGATTTCTCCGCTGCGGACTTTATCAAAGAGGTCAGCTTTCTGCTGTTCGGTTTTCGCATCGTGGATATATGCGATCTCCTCCGCAGGGATACCCCTTGCAATCAGCTTATCACGAATATCGTCATACACGCAAAAATCGCATTCTTCTTCAAGAGACTCGACCTCAGCGATAGACTTCTTATCCTTCGCATCGTCTGCATCTTCGCCTTCGACCGCTGCTTCTGCGGCCTTGTGCGGAACGCCCAAATCACAGAAGATTATCTGTGTGAGCCTGTCCTCAGCCGTTTCAGCGTGAATACGGGCAACGTTCTCAACGCACCTGTTCAGCTTTGTATCGGGGTTGTCCTCAAAGGACGGATCAATCAGTCTCGGATCAAGACCGAGCTTTCTTCCGTCCGACGTAATCTTGAGCATATTGTCGATCGTAGGATCAACGTTTCCTGCATTGATAGCATCAGCTCTGTCGGCAAGTTCCTGAACAAGTTCCTGCTGAAAAGGAGTAGCTTCGACCTGAACTACCTGATAATCACAGTCGGGAACATCGAGTTTCAGCGTATCCGCCGTCCTAATGTCAGCCACCTGCTTGAACATACTCATCAATTCGGGCAGACCTGTATAGTTAGCGATACGGGTGCGCTCCTTGAAGCCTATACCTGTTATTTATGGACACGCTCAAAGTGACCTACACCGATAATACGATGAATAACAGTTATATGGCTACTCTCCGTGTAACGGAGGGACAGAAAGGACGTACCATTATGATTGATGCACTTTACAACTACCGCCAGAGTGAAATCCACTCCGCTGAGTTCTCTGACGAGTTCAACAAGCTCTGTATCCCCTTTGAAGATTCGCTGAGTGAGGAGCAAGTCGATATATTCCACCAGATACTGGACTGCGTGAGCGAAACCGCCGCTGCTGAAATGAGAGCTGCATACAAGGTCGGCTTCAAGGACGGCGTGGCTTTGATGAAAGAAATTCAGAACTAATCATAACAAAAGATAAAACAGGAAAAAGGTATGTTCTCCGTGGTGACGGGGGGCATATCTTTTTCTTTTCTGCTGATTGACTTTCAAGGCTATGTATGGTATAATTATCTATGTATATTTCATTTTGGCTACTACGTTATAGCAAGGGGTGTTATAAATGCAGATAAATGATAGCTTTGAACAGCTTATGCTCGATCTGAGGAGCGTTTCCCAAAGCAAAAGCGATCAAGGCTCAAAGTTTGAGCGACTTATGAAGAAATATTTTCTCACAAGTCCTCTCTATTCAGAGATATTTGAAGAAGTATGGCTGTGGAGCGAATTTCCGTATGCCAATACTCACGATATAGGCATTGACCTTGTTGCAAAGGTTCGTGACAAGGACGAATTTTACGCTATTCAGTGCAAATTCTATGATGTGAATAATTCTGTCTCCAAAGACGATGTAGATACGTTCATCTCTGCTTCGGGTAAGGCGTTCTATATTGACGGTGTGGAGCATAGATATTCAGGTCGTATCATCGTATCTACTACGGATAAGTGGTCATCTAATGCAGAAGAAACGATCAATGGACAGTTACCGCCTGTAAATCGTATCAGACTGCAAGACCTGAAAGACTCCGGCATAGATTGGGACAGCTTCACCCTCGATAAGATAGAGGAAATGAAAGTTTGCTCAAAGAAAAAGGAGCGGCCACACCAGGTTGAAGCAATCGATGCTGTAATCAACGGTTTCAAGGATAGTGAGCGTGGTAAGCTGATAATGGCTTGCGGTACCGGCAAGACCTTTACTGCCCTGAAAATAGCCGAAGCTATCACCAATGGAACAGGAAATGTGCTGTTTTTAGTACCGTCTATCTCCCTGCTTAATCAGACCTTAGTGGAGTGGACAGCACAATCAAAGTATAAATACAGAGTGTATGCTATCTGCTCTGATCCGAAGGCAAGCAAGACCTCTGATAATATCGACAGCATTACAGACTTGGTTATTCCTGCGACAACAGATGTAAACAAGCTGATCGCTCGGTATGTCGGTGAGGATTCCGATAATACGCTCAATTTCTTCTTTTCTACCTATCAATCCATTGAGGTCGTATCTGCATTTCAGAAGAAAAGTGGTATCAACTTCAATATCATCATCTGCGATGAAGCACACCGCACAACGGGCGTAACGCTTGCTGGTGAGGACGAGAGCAACTTCGTCAAGGTACACTCCAACGATTTTATCAAAGCCGACAAGCGCCTGTATATGACCGCTACACCTCGTATCTACGGTGATGAAAGCAAGAAAAAAGCAAGTGAGGGCAGTGCTCTGCTTTGCTCTATGGACGATGAGAGTATTTACGGTAAGGAGTTCTATTGCTTGGGCTTCTCAAAGGCTGTCTCTCTCGGTCTGCTTGCCGATTACAAGGTTATCGTGCTTGCTGTCGATGAAAGCTATGTAAGCAAGCGACTTCAAAATCTCCTGACCGACAAGAGCAGTGAGCTGACACTTGACGATAGCGTTAAGATACTCGGCTGTCTGAACGGTCTTTCTAAGAGAACGCTGTTTGAGAGTGAGGAAAATTATTTCGCTAACGATCCGACACCGATGCGGAGAGCTGTTGCGTTTAATAGCAGTATCAAGGCTTCAAAGAAGTTCGTGGCAATGTTTGAGGAGATTCAGAATGAACTTATGCTCAACGGTCACGATGACAGCATAGTTACCGTTCAGCTCGGTCATGTTGATGGTACAGATAATGCCCTTGTGCGTAAAAGTCGCATAGATTGGCTCAAAGAGAACACCTCTGACAATAGCTGCCGAGTGCTTTCCAATGCTCGGTGTCTGTCTGAGGGTATAGATGTTCCTGCACTTGATGCTGTTATGTTCCTAAATCCTCGTAACTCTATCGTTGACATTATTCAGTCTGTCGGCAGAGTTATGCGTAGAGCTGAGGGCAAGCAGTACGGCTATATCATTCTCCCCATAGGCATTCCTGCGGGTATGGAGCCGGAAGATGCCCTGAACGATAATAAGAGATACAAGATAGTATGGGACGTATTGCAGGCGCTTAGAGCGCACGATGATAGGTTTAACAACACTATCAATAAGATAGACCTCAACAGGAAAAAGCCCGATAATATTCAAATCATCGGCGTAACAGGCACGGGTGACGGTGAGGACGGCGGCAACTCCGAAAGCTACCGTCAACTGCAAATGAACTTCGATGACCTTGAAAAGTGGAAGAACAGCGTCTATGCGAAAATCGTTAAGAAGTGCGGTTCTCGCCGTTATTGGGAAACATGGGCTAAGGATATAGCGGATATTGCTAACAGGCACATTGAGGAAATCAAGCTCCTGATAAAGAAGCCTGAGATTGCTCCGAAATTCAAGGAGTTCCTGAAAGCATTACAGCAAAACCTCAATTCTTCTATCAAGACCTCCGATGCTATCGAAATGCTTGCACAGCACATGATTACAAAGCCTGTTTTCGATGCTCTCTTTGAGGACTATGAGTTTGTCAAGAGCAATCCCGTATCTCGCATTATGCAGGATATGCTTGCTATCCTTGACGAAAAGGCACTCGACAAGGAACAGGAGACACTCGACAAGTTCTATCTGAGTGTTCAGGAACGTGCTAAGGGCATTGATAACGCTGAGGGCAAGCAGAAAATCATCATTGAGCTGTATGAGCAGTTCTTCAAGAACGCTCTACCGAAACAGGTTGCAAAGCTCGGTATCGTCTATACACCTGTTGAGGTCGTTGACTTCATCATAAAGAGCGTGGACTATGTTCTGAGGGATAAGTTTAACAGTTCACTCAATGACAAGGGCGTTCACGTTCTCGATCCGTTTACGGGTACAGGCACATTCATCGTGCGTTTGCTCCGCAGCGGTCTGATCGACATTGACAATCTGCTTTACAAGTATACCAATGAAATACACGCTAATGAGATCGTGCTGTTGGCGTACTATATTGCCACGATCAACATTGAGGAAACATTCCACGATCTGATCGGTGCTGAGGAATATACGCAATTTGAGGGTATCGTTCTGACTGACACCTTTGCGATGACTGAAAAGCAGAAGATAAAGGAAACAGAGGGCGACGGACAATTTATTGAAATGTTTGCAGAAAATTCAGAAAGAGCCAACAAGCAGTTAAGGTCACCTATTACTGTCATTATTGGTAATCCACCTTATTCTGTTGGACAGCGTTCAGCAAATGATAATAACCAAAACACTTCATATCCTTTCTTAGATACTGCTATCGCTAAAACCTATGTTTATAGGTCTAATGCTGCACTTTCAGCAAGCGTATATGATACCTATATTAAGGCTTTCCGTTGGGCAACTGATAGATTAGGTGACAATGGAGTAATTGGATTTGTGTCAAATGGAGCTTGGCTTGACGGCGTAGCCTTAGATGGATTTAGGGAATGTTTAATTGAGGAATTTAATCATATCTATGTGTTCAACCTCAGAGGTAATCAGCGTACATCGGGTGAGCTTTCTCGCAAAGAGGGTGGTAAAATATTCGGCTCTGGCTCACGCACACCTGTTGCTATCACAATCCTTGTAAAGCGTAAAGGTGTTAAAAAAGACGGCTATGTGCGCTATCATGATATTGGTGATTACCTTTCCAGAGAACAGAAACTTGCTATCATCTCGGAATTTGGCGATATTAGTGCTATCAAATGGAGCTTCATTACACCAAATGAGAATAACGATTGGATAAATCAGCGAAATCAATCCTATATCAACTTTGTCGCTCTTGGCGATAAAAAGAAGGTCGAAGATGTAGCTGTTTTTTCCGACAATTATTCAACGGGATTGAAAACCAATCGTGATGCTTGGCTATATTCTTTTTCACATTCGGAAGTTATTAGCAATGTGAATTATATGATAGATTTTTACAATGCTGAACGCACAAGATGTCAAGAAGAATTAGAAAAGCAGAAGGGAAATGGAGTTTTCTATGATAGCAAGGTGGCATCTGATAATTTCCTTTTGAACATTAAGAACATTGATAAGACAAAAATTAGTTGGTCGGCAGGACTTGATAGGCTATGGCTTAACAATGTTGAGTTGAAACATAACACAGAAACACGGATTGTAATGTATCGTCCTTTCTGTAAAAAATATGTTTCATTCCATACAGATGTAATTGAAAGATTATCAAAGTGGCTCTCAGTTTATCCTGAGAGTATCACAGAAAACTTAGCTATATGCACATCTGGAATTGGAGGAAACAAAGGCTTTTCTGCTATAATTACCAACTGTATTCAAGATGTTCAGCTTCTGTTTAACTGCCAGTGCTATCCTCTCTATATGTACGATAAGGTAGAAAAGCACGGAAACGCTCAAATGACACTGTTCGGTGAAATGGCAGAAGAAGATACCGTAACATACAAGAAACGCTTTGCTATTTCAGACGCAGCACTCACTAAATTCAAAGGTATCTACGGTGACAGAGTTACCAAAGAGGACATTTTCTACTATCTGTACGCCGTCCTGCACAGCAAGGACTACATTGAAGCCTATGCGGATAACCTCGCAAAAGAAATGGTGCGTATCCCGACACTTGAAAAGTTCCCGAAATATGTGGAGATCGGTAGACAGCTCGCTGAGCTGCACCTGCACTATGAAGCTCCTGCCGATGCCGCTGCACTTGGGCTGGATATTGCTATCACCAAAGAGGACTACACCGTTAGCAAAATGCGTTTCAAGAAGGTCGGCAAGGACAACGACAAGGGTACGATCATCTTCAATGACTATATCACGATCAGCAATATTCCCGAAAGGGCGTATGAGTATGTAGTCAACGGCAGATCGGCTATTGAGTGGATCATGGAGAGTTATCGCATTAAGACTGACAAGGACAGCGATATCACCGACGATCCGAATACATACGGCGATGAGAAGTATATCTTCAATCTGCTGATCTCGGTCATCAGCGTGAGCCTGAAAACGCTTGACCTGATTGAGTCGATGCCGGAGTATAAGGAAATATAACACTTATATGGCGGTTGAACAAATCGCCCTATATCCATATAAGGAGTGATGTGTATGGCAACAGTCGATAATTATATTGAGTCACAATACAGACTGCTTGGTGACCGAATAAATATCGAATACTTAGATTTATATGAATCGTTTCACAATAGAAAAATACAGGAGATATTTTCGACTATACACCACTTGTTTGTCGATAATTATTCTGCAATGAACGAAAGACTTCCCACTGGAGATTATGGTAATCACTACTGGGCTGAAAATAGCAGAGAGCTGATATTAGCTATTGAGGTTCTCAGGGGTCTTGAAAGAGTTCTAAAAACAACAAACTATGCCTTTTCCGTTGATCCATATTACGAACAGGTTATTACGAAATCTATGGAGTTCTTGGTGAAAAGTGGTGGAAGTCCCATACCTCCGCACATGGAGAAGGTTGTCATTTACTATACAGATCCTATTTTCAGAAAGAAGGACTCTGTAAAAATAAATTCTACCTCTGCCGAACAGCAGTATGCCGACTTGAAACAAATTGGCTTTGGTTCTTATGCAACAGTGTACTCTTTCTTTGATAAATTCTATAACCGAACTTTTGTCCTGAAAAGAGCCAATTCCGACTTATCTTCAAAAGAAATCGAACGATTCAAACAGGAATATGAGCAAATGACAAGGCTTTCTTCTCCATATATCGTGGAAGTATATCGTTACGATGGGGAAAAGAATGAGTACATAATGGAATATATGGATTTCACACTAAAGGAGTATATTGAGAAACAGAAGCCTGCAATAGAGGAGAGAAAGAACATTATTTACCAAATCTTCCGTGCTTTCAAATTCATACATTCCAAAAATGTACTTCATCGAGATATTAGCCCTGCAAATGTTATGATAAAAGTCTATGATGATGTAAATGTAGTCAAGATTTGTGATTTTGGCTTGGTAAAGCTACCTGATAGTGATTTAACTTCGGTCGATACAATACTTAAAGGTTGCTATAATGATCCTGCCCTCATAACAGAGGGCTTCAAAAATTATAGTATCCTACACGAAACGTATGCACTCACAAGACTTGTTGCTTTTATATTGACAGGTAAGGCAACCGCTGACCGTATTACAGATGCCAAATTAAAGGCTTTCGTAGAAAAAGGTTTATCATCGGACAAGGAAAAGCGTTTTAAGTCGGTAGCTGAAATGGAAACATCATTTAGAACTATATAGCACTCCTGTTCATGTGTTCCATTAGAGTATGCGTTTGTTATGGAGCGCACCAAAACAATGATTTGAAGTTATAAGGTACAGAAATATAATGTGCCAATAGACTATACACTAACCGCAGGCTCTCGGAAACGCTCTGTAAGCGTTTCTGAGGGCTTTTTCTTTTCAGCGGTTAGTTTTCCGCTCCGCAGGCTCAGACGGTGCTGTGGGGCTTTTCCGTTCGCCAGACGGTCAAGCAGAGGTCGGCTCGGTGATGCCGTGACGGAGTTCATACTCACGCACACGGCGGTAGAAAGTATTTGCCGACATATCCATTCTCCGCATAAAATCACGCCCCGTGATGTTCTTCGCTCTCCATTCCCCATAGAGCTGCCCGAACCTCGTCCAGTCGGTGGGGATAGGCTTTCTGCCTGTATACTTGCCCTGTGCCTTAGCAATCTCGATGCCCTCACGCTGTCGCTGTTTGAGCTGCTCACGCTCCAACTGTGAGAGCGCTGCGAACACGGTAAGCATAAATTTGCCCGTAGGCGTGTCGGTGTCGATATTCTCCTTGTGGCTGATGAGAGTAACACCTTTTTCGGTGAGGGTGTCGATGATGTTCAGCAAGTCCTTTGTGGAGCGCCCCAGACGGCTGATGCTCTCCACATAGAGTGTATCGCCCTCACGCACATAGTCCAGCATAGCTTTAAGCTGAGGGCGGTCTGCGTTTGCTCCTGACAGCTTCTCAGAGAAGATGCGGTCAACCTGATAACCGCACATGATCTCCTGCTGTCTCG
>NZ_JAJCLZ010000023.1 GCF_020559915.1 Ruminococcus sp. 210702-SL.1.03 | reverse complement strand
TTAAAGAAAAGCTTTTAAACGATGAGTTGGAAGATAGATTCTAAAAAAGCTGTTTAATTTTTTCAGCCCAATAAAATCTAAACTGTTTTATAGTAGAATCCCCACCACCCCACCAAATCCCCATACGCCAATTTTACGCCAAAATGGCGTAGGTTTTGCGAGAATATATAAACTTTCGTAAAAAACAAAAACGCCGCAAATCCAGTAAAATCAAGGGTTTGCGAGCTTTTGAAAAGTTATTAAAAAACGGTGTGGGTATTTCCCTACGATGAAGACGTTGGAGTGAATATAATAATTTGCGAAAAAAATGGGCAATTCTTTATGGGGGTTGCCCATTTTTTGAATTGACGGAAATACAAATTAGAATTTGAGGAGATGTGTTTATGAATGGAGTCATTTTATATCAATCAAAATATGGTGCTACAAAAAGATACGCTGACTGGCTCTCAGAAGAGACCGGGTTTCAGTGTATAGAAACAAGAAAAGCTGATATCAACGAAATTGTTACATATGACACTATTATTTTAGGTGGAGGATTATATGCTTCCGGTATCGCTGGATTATCGTTTCTAAAAAAGAATATAAGTAAATTAACGGGCAAGAAGATCATAGTGTTTTGCTGTGGAGCATCTCCGTATGAAGAAAATGCGTTTCAGCAAATCAAGGAGCATAATTTGAAGGATAACCTGGCTGACATTTCTCTCTTTTATTGCCGTGGTGCGTGGGATATGGACGCAATGTCTTTTAAGGATAGAACATTATGCAGTTTACTTAGAAAGTCGGTTGCAAAGAAAAATCCAGCTGATTACGAAATATGGGAAAAAGCACTGATGGCAGCTGGGGATCATAAATGCGACTGGACAGATAAAAAATGCATTGAGCCAATCATCGAATGTATAAATCAATGACCCCCCGAAAAAAGTCTGTAAAAACTCAGCCAACTGTGATATAATAAAAATACCACAGGAGGTTGAAATTTTATGGCAAGAAGAAAAAGAGAACCAATGAGCGATGGAAAGAAGAATATCATCGCTGAGCTGATCGAGATGTATGATATCAAGACAGCAAAGGATATCGAGGATGCTCTCAAGGATCTGATGGGCGGCACTGCTTGAGGCTGAACTGAATGAGCATCTGGAGTACCAGGAATACGAACGTTCAGATAACTCCAATTACCGCAACGGCAAGAAAACAAAGAAGATACGTGGAACTTTGGGAGAAATCGAAATAGAAGTGCCCCAGGATCGTGATGGGACATTTGAGCCAAAGGTCGTAAAAAAGCGTCAAAAGGACATCTCCGGCATTGAGCAGAAGATAATTTCTCTGTATGCAAAAGGTATGACAACTCGTCAGATAAGCGATACCATCGAGGATATCTACGGCTTTGAGGTCAGCGACGGTATGGTATCTGACATCACAGACAGGCTCCTTCCGCAGATAGAGGAGTGGCAAAAACGTCCTCTTGATGAGGTTTATCCGATAGTTTTTATCGACGCAGTTCACTTTTCTGTGCGTGACAACGGGCAAATAAGGAAGCTCGCAGCGTATGTGATCCTTGCAGTAAGTTTAACAGGCCACAAGGAAGTTTTGTCCATACATATTGGAGAAAATGAAAGTGCAAAGTATTGGCTTGGAGTGCTGAATGAGCTGAAAAACAGGGGTGTAAAGGATATACTTGTGATATGTGCCGATGGTCTTTCGGGTATAAAAGAAGCCGTAAATGCGGCGTTTCCGCAGACAGAGCTTCAACGCTGCATAGTTCATCAGGTGAGAAACACGTTGAAATATGTGAGCGATAAGAACAAGAAAGAGTTTGCAAATGACCTGAAAACCATTTTATCACGCTCCGTCGGAGGACGCCGCTCTTGAACAGCTTGAACGTGTAACGGAAAAGTGGGAGAGAGATTATCCAAACGCCATGAAAAGCTGGTACAAAAAGTGGTATTTTTATTATATCACAGTTGGCTGAGTTTTTACAGACTTTTTTTCGGAGGGTCCTGTAAAGTCGAATACTGCGCCATGCCCCCGCAACGCCTATTAGCACATAAAACAGAAACTTATTAGAACATAAAACCCACCGATACATTTTTTTGCGCTGTATCGGTGGGTTTTGAATATACTTACTTGATAAAATTTCTGATCTCTTTGCTTATCGCTTCGTACTCATAGTCGTGAATATAATGCGGACAGTCTAACTCAATACAGCTTGCGCTGTCATGATCTGAGATATATTTTTCGGGGATACTTCTCCACTTTTCTTTTGTAAAACCAGTGCCGCCCGAGCCGTCGGAAATAAACAATAACATCGGCACTTGCGGGATACCGTTTTCTTTTACAATCTTCGCATTATCTTTTACGACTTTGGCTTCATCTATCATGGTTTTAGTAGCTGTTTTTTGATAAAATACTGCTCGGTAAATGTCTTTTTCCTTTTCGGAAAGCGTTCCGTATTTGATAGCGTCGCTTTCTGCAAGGCTGGGTATCCACCTTGTGATACCCAAAACAGCGGCATAATGCCCTAACTCCATCGTAGGGATACTTATGTTCATTTCGTCGTAATAGTCAGGTACTGCCATATCTAAGCCGACGATCGCTTCGACCTCGTCGGGATATTTCTGCGCCCAGTATAAAGCTTCAAGTCCGGATAATGAATGCGGACAGAGCACATACGGCCCATGTATCCCAGCTTTATCGAGTGCCATTCTCGTTTCGCTCAACATAGTATCTATATCTCTTTTTTCATCTACAATATCGCTAAAACCGTAGCCGAATTTTTCTACCACTGCGATCTTATATTCGCTGCTTAAAAGTGAATAAAGCGATTTGAAGTCCAATATTGGTGAGCAAGTTCCGCCGCCTGACATAAATACAAGCGTTTTATCGCCCTCGCCCCCTGTGTATATGCTCATATTGTGACCGTTCACTTCTACAAGTTGGCCAAGAGGAGCAATCAGGTCTTTTTCTTTTGAACTGCATATTTTATGCCGAACAAAAGATATTATTATAAATATTATAATGATACCAAAGATCAAAAATAGAATTTTCAATGATCTGCCCAATACTTTTTTTCACTTTATCCTCCACATGATCAAAATTTTGCTGATCTATATTCAATATTCATTATACCATATAATAGTGCATTTGTCTACTCTATTATATGAATTCCTTAGTAACAATTCTCTGTTTTATCCGATTTGACTGGGTTTCAGAGAGTTGTTGGTAGATAATATAAACGTGAATCACATTATTTTTCTACCATTTTTTCTACCAAAATCACACGTTTTTTGATTTCTTTTTCTTGATTCCACTTTCGTTGATTATATTCTATAATGTTGACATCTGCGATTCTCCCGTGCCTTCGGGATTATCGCTTTTCTTTTTTCTACCGCCAGTCTTTTTGGGCGGTGTTTTACTTGCTGCCTTTGACGTTGACTTTCTTCTCGTGGTCTTTTTCTTTTCGGCAGGCTTTTCAGCTTCGGATTTATCCTCTGACTTACCGCCGAGAACCCTTGCGATCGTTTCAGCCGAGTTGACCTTTGCATTGTATTCCAAATGACTATAAAGATTCGCCGTGATAGAAAAATTACTATGTCCGAGCCACTCCTGAATAGCCTTCATCGGAACATCATGAGCAAGCAATAAGCTCGCACAAGAATGGCGAAGATCATGGAAACGCAGTTGCTTCAAACCGTTTCGGGTAATGACGTAATGGAAGTGCTGTGTCACATAGCCTGGCGATAGCATATTACCATAGTTGTCACGGCAGATAAATCCGTCAAATTCCTTGTTGTAGCTCTTTCCGCAAGCCTTTTTGAACTTGACTTCCATTTTCTTCTTTTCAAGAAGCATCTCCTCGATGTGAGGGATCAGCGGAAGTGTTCTTCTGGTGGAATTGGTTTTTAGCCTTGTTTCTACAAAGATCTTCATCTCACCGTTATCGTCGTAGTCGCTTACTATCTTACGCTGAATGGTGATGGTCTTGTTCTTGAAGTCGATCGCATCCCACCTCAGACCAAGTATCTCACATCTTCTCAGACCATAATACGCTGCGATGTTCACCACAAGCTCCAGTTTGTCTCCTTTGAAAACCTCAAACAGTTCATTCAGCTCATCAGCATTGTAGAAGGTAGCTTCATGCCTTTCAGCTCTCGGTACTACTAACTTGTCCATAGGGTGCTTTGGTATCAGTTCCATTTTTACAGCGTAAGCAAATGCAGAATGCAATGCGAGATAATACTGCTTTGCGGTACTGCCCTTGCAGCCACTATCCAGTTTGTAGTTGAGATAGTTCTGAATGTGGTTATGATTGACCTGTCCAAGTGTAAGGTTCGGATAGTTTTCGTTGATGTATTCCATGTATCTCTTGCTGACCTTGCGATAGCAAAGATGGGTAGTACGAGCCACATTCGGTTTGATGTATGTCAGCCACTCGGTAAAGAAATCATCGAGCAGCATAGTTGAAGCGGTTTCATCACTCATAACAGCATACGGCACAGCGTTTGCAGACTTGACAGCGATTTCACCTTCCGAAATGCTCTTATCAAACTCTGCGACGATTGCTTCAACCGCTTCTTTCAGAGCTTTCTTTGAACACTTCACAGGCAATTCCGTGTTTACCCACTTACGCTTACGCTTTCCGCTGTGATCCTTATAGTCAAAGACAACATAGTTCTTTCCGTTCTTTACGGAAGTAATATATTTGTAAGGCAGACTTGCTTTCATATCTTATATCCTCCTTTGAGTTGAAAGCGGTAGAAGTCTGCTGTTGACTACTCTATTATAGCGCGTAACCAAATATAATGCAATACGATCAGACCGCTTTTATCCTTTTTTCGGCGCTTTACACTGGGGAATTCTCCGATTTTTGTAAACTTTTTTCCTTTAGCTCAATCACAGAGGATTTTGTCACTCTGACGATACGTCCCAAGTCAAGCCTTATGAGCTTTCCCTGCTTTACTAATAGGTATGCGTAGTTACGGCTGACACCGAGCATTTCGCATACTTGTGGTATAGTTACCACATCAGGATATTTCCTGAACATCTGTCTAACGGATTTTTTCGGCATAACGCTCCTCCTATCTCTCAGGAAGAAGAAAAAGAAAACAAATAGCGTTGATGTTTCATATTCAGTTTTCAAGATGCTGTAAATACATCGTCTGTCGGTTATTTTTATGCCCAAAGATTGATGTACTGTTGGCAGCTCCTACTCCGAGGAATAGAAGCTCCCGACGGCACATCAGCCGTCGTTCAAAACAAGGAGGTGTGTGAGAAGCACCATAGGCAGTACCCGATGAACGGATACTCCCGACAGCGTTTCAGCTATCGTCCTGCTCGATAAGCGGCAGGATACCTTCTTTCTTCAACTGTTCGTAAATGAACATTCTTCCACGCTGCGTCCACTGTGTATTAGGTTTGGCAATGGAATCACCGTTCTCGTCCAAGACAGTAAAAGTCTTTGACTTAACGTAACCACGATCAGCATACTTCTGATACAGAAGCCATACCTTGCCGAGCTTATACTGTATGCCGTGTTCATGAAGCCACTTGTTCAGCCACTTTGCTGACTTTCCGTAGTCCTTTGCGATAGTGGTTATGGGCATAAGCCCTGCGGATTGCAGAACCATATCGCAATATGTCGCCTTCGGCTTCATTTCCTCGATCTGCTTTGCCTGAATCGCAGTTGTCTCAATGAGACTGCCGTTCTGCTGCTTTGCAAGCTCCAGCCTCTGGTCTGCTATCTGTAATGCTCTCGCCATGACCGCATCGGGACTGTTCCATTGCTTTTCAAGGTTTATGAAGTATTCACGGCAGCGCTTGCCGATCTCGGTACGCTGTATCATGCAAAGCTCCTTTGCCATATCAATGGTGAGCTGATGATCGGTTCTCGGCTTTCCTGCAAGTCCGTCCGACCTATTATTCAAAAAAGAATAATAGTCTATTCCCTCAGAAAAACCATATTCGCACATTCTATCAAACCATATTGAATACTGCGTCCTGACCTCAAGGGCGGCATGAAGCTCCCGTCCGCTGACGGTAGGATTATCATTATCGTATTTCACAGCAATTGTGATTTCATTCATATAGAACACCCTCTCTCTATCTTGTCGGTGTTTTTGTTTGTGATTTACTCCTGGAATGTCGGGAACGGAGAACCGTCCCCGACGCAGGAGTGGCAGTATGCCTGCCAATATGAAAATAGGAGAAATGGAACTGTCGCATTCAGAGATGTTTTAGGCAGAACCCAAGCCGTCAGCTCAGGCTCTCCCGACAGCATCTCTGCTGTCGTAGTGAAAGGAGTTTCGATAGAGCATCGAAAAATGAAAGAAAAACGAACCTCCGGAAACGGTACAGCCTGAAAATGGACAAAGTAGCTATGCCGTTCCCTCAGCTCAAAGTAAACCTTCGTGTAGGAAGGAGGATAAGAGAGCTTGTTGGCTCATGGAGCGAACGCCCTCTATAATATCAAGCACAGAATTTGAAGAATCGGGCAAGATTTTCACTATTTTTTTCATTGGAAAAAGAAAAATCGTTATTGCGCACAAATTCTACTCCTTGTTTTCGTGCATGATGATGTATAATTTCAGTTTCTCTTTTGCTGACTTGATTCGGTAGCGTACTGTTTCAGTGGTCAGACCGTGGCGTTTCCCTAAATCCGCCATAGTGGTCTTAGTCTCTGCGTAGTAATACTCTACGATAAGCCGATAAAGGTCGGGATAGTCAGCTTTAAGAAGGTTGAGAGCAACAGGAAGATATTTCAGACGCTCGTTATGAAGTCGCTCCCGCTCAAGTTCAATCTCGTTAATGGGAAGAGTGGCAGGATCAGGACATACAGTGATAACATCTTCAAAAGTAGCTGTCTGGATGCGATACTTCTGCTCCTTTTTTTCAAGATACTGTTCGTGAAGGAGAAGCCTGTTATACTCCTTTTCAATGTTCTTAGGCACATCATCACCGAAGTGCATATAGAAAAATCCCGTCATCACTTGCCCTCCTTCGGAGGGAACAGCGGAGTGAGGGACACTTCTCCGGCATCGACCAGACGCTGATTGCAGAGTGCGACCGTATAGCTTTCATCATAGAAGCAGCCGTCAAGGAACTCCCTGATGATGTACGCTCTGTTTCTCTTTCTGCCACGTTCGTCAGGCATCTTCCAGTTGAGCATTCTGAACAAGTGCCGCTGTCTGCAAGTTTGCAGTCTGAGCGCGATGCAGATAGCACAGAGATAGTCGGGATCGTATTTCGCCGTACCATTACGGTAACGGGAGATCGTACCCTTTGGAATGCCCGTAAGTCTGGACAGCTTTCTTGTGCCGACCTCCTTTTCTTCCATATATCGGCGGATCGCAGCAGCTACAGTATCTTCGAGCTGTTTACGCAGACTCCTTGTGCCATAGACTACTATATCATAATCGGTCTTGCCCCTACGGTTGGTGTTCAGCTTCACCTGGGGATCATTATATGTAGTTTTCATAAAACATCTCCGTCCTTTCCTGTCGGACGGAAATGTGCAAATGAACACAGTGAGACTGTCAATCGGCATAAACCGTCCGACAACCAAACATCACTCGTTCATTTGATCGTACCATATTCAATTCCATACAGTGATCGAGTAACCCCTTGCGCAATAGGTTCACTATACGGCTATGCACACCTCGGTGCGCATACTTCTATTATGACCTATCACACCCGAAAAAGCAAGATATAGCGCCGTTTCAGGGTGTCTCATTTTTGAAACGCCCTTTTTTTAGAAAACCGCCTATTCTCCACAAAATCTAAGGTTTTGGATAAAATCTTTCAATCTACTGTCAATCTCATTAAAACTGCGTATCTGCGATGAAAGTTCAAGTTTCTTCTCTGTAAAAAGCGTTTCCGCTATCACACAGTTTTCTCCAAATCATCACAATATACACATAGAAAAAAGGGCGGCCTGTAACTGCACAGACCGCCCTTATGCCGTTTGAAGCCGCATACTACTTCTCAATTTTTGTAACAGCATAGATATTCCGCAAGGCAATCAATGCAGAGCGTGATCTATTGTCATTGTCCAGTACACATTTACCACCTCCCATAGAAAAATCTCTTTCGATTCGTCTGTATGGAACTGTCAATGAACTTACAAAAACCGAGCTGTATGCTTGTCTATCCTGATTATACCAAAACAGTTCGACAGAATTTCCATAACTGGAATAATTCTTCAAATTCTTTTATTATACCATTTTAGATAGACGAAATTTGTACTTCTGAGAGATTTCGGCAAAAAAGAAAGAGCCGTTGTGTAACAGCTCTCTGAGGTATTCGTTATAGATAGTATTTCTTGATGTAAGACGAAACATCGACACCACTTTCCATGTACCTTAGCAGTATCTCCGCACAGGCGTGGGCATCGCTGTCCGCCTTATGATGATCAAGGGCGATACCGTAGTGATCGCACATCACATTGAGGTTATGCTTCATATCGGGAAGAATACGCCTGCCGATTTGAACCGTACACAGGTATTCAGCAGAGGGTTTCCATGTAATGCCGTAGCTTCGCAGGCAGGAACGCAGGACACTCATATCAAAGACAGCATTATGGGCAACAAGGATACCTTTGCTCATGATCGGCTCTATCTTCTTCCAAAGCTCTGCAAAGTTCGGAGCGTTCTTGACTTTATCAGCATCTATGCCCGTAAGCTGCGTGTTGAAGTAATCGAAATGCGTTTCGGGATCAACGAGCGAAAAGTAGTTAGCGACGATCTTGTTATCTTTTATCGCTGTTATGCCTATCGCACTCATACGGTCGTTCGCACGATTTGGTGTTTCAACGTCAAATACTATGTAAATAGCCATATCCTTATCCTCTATCAGTATAGTTCCAATTTGCAGTCATATCCTGTGTCATTATGGTCAGCGATATTATCTATGATAGCTAACATTATAGTATCGCCAAGTTCCTTTCTGCTTTTCTGAGAATTGAGCCACTTTATCACAAACGGCTCTCCCGGTTCATGGCAGCCAAAACCGCCGTAAAGAATATCTCTGAAAGCATTAAGATTGTGTCCGGTCTTGAAACTAATGCCTTTGGTCATGATGAGGTCTATCTCATCGTAAAATCCTTCAATATTTGAAAACTTATTGCCGTCTATTATGTAAGTCCTCATCATTACCACCTCTAAGATCATCGTATAGGATAATTATACCATAGTGCGGTCAAAAGGTCAATCAGCAGAAAAGAAAATGAGCCGTTGCCAGTAGCAACAGCTCACACCCGACTTTGATTCCATTGGATTCAAAGTTCTGATATTTGTTGTAACAATCTCAATATGTTTTCTTCAATCTGAGAAATCACACGCTGAAACTCCGCATCATCTTTACCCGTCGGATCAAGCAAGCCCCAATCATCGTCAAACGGTCTGCCAATAAACGGACAGCCGACATCGCAGCCCATAGAGATCGCAATATCCGGCGTGGAAATATCGCTGACGAGCTTGCTGTATTGTGTCTGCTCCATGTCGATGCCGTAGAGCTTCTTCATAAGACGGACTGCATCCTGGTTGATCTGCGGTTTTGTTTCCGTTCCTGCCGAATAGCTCTCAAAAACATCTCCTGCAAGGTGCTTGCCGAGTGCTTCTGCGATCTGGCTGCGACATGAATTATGCACACAGATAAATGCGACCTTTGGTTTATTCATCATATACACTCCGACTTATCCGTTATATCGCTTATCATAGCTGAGATCTCCGAAGGCTTCAAAACCCTACCCACCGATACGACCTTTTCATTTATCACAAGTGCAGGCATTGACATTGCACCGTACTCCATGATCTTTTGCAGATCGGTGACATACTCGACCTCGATACCCATACCCTCCACAGCTTTCAGAGTGTTGTCATAAAGCTGATGACAGGCTTTACAGCCCGAACCGAGGACTTTGATACAGCAGATACCATTGACCTTTTCTCCACAACAGGTCGATGTGACCTCACTTGCAGACTTTGAACCTCCGCAGCAGCAGGATGTTTCAGCTTTTGCTTCTTCTTTTTTCTTTCCAAACAGTGACATGATATATTCCTCCTAAATGATATAGTTTTGAATGATATTGAAGAAATATCCGACAAGGATAATTCCGACTGAACATATAGCAATGAATATGCCAAGCAGCTTCGGTTTGATCGCTTTTTTCAGCATGATCATCGACGGCAGCGACAGCGTGATAACGCCCATCATAAATGCAAGAACAACGCCGAGTTTTGCGCCCTTTGCGACGAGTGCTTCTGCAATGGGGATACACCCGAATATATCTGCATACATCGGTATTCCGCATATCGTGGCAATGATAACGCCGAACGGATTGCCAGTACCGAGCAGCTTTATCACCCATTCTTCGGGTATCCAGTTATGGATAACTGCACCGATACCTACACCAACTATGACATAGGGAAAGACCTTTTTTACCGTTCCCGTGACCTGTTCCCATGAGTATTTCAGCCTGTCACGCTTTGTCAGCTCGTTCTGCGGAGTGTCAATGCTCTTGCCGTTGCGGATAAACTCCTCGACCTCACTTTCAAGGTGCAGCTTTTCGATCAGCGTACCGCCGGCGACTGCGATCACAAGCCCGACGATCACATAAACCACAGCGACCTTCCAGCCGAATATGCTCATCAGAAGAATAAGAGAGCCGAGGTCAACCATTGGCGATGAAATAAGGAACGAGAATGTCACACCAAGCGGCAGTCCTGCACTTGTAAATCCCATAAACAGCGGTATTGATGAGCATGAGCAGAACGGTGTGACCGTACCAAGCAAGGCGGCAATGCAGTTCGCACCGATGCCGTGAAACCGTCCGAGTATCTTCTTTGTCCTCTCAGGCGGAAAGTAGCTCTGAATGTAGGATATAAGGAATATCAGCACTCCGAGCAGCACCATGATCTTGATCACATCATAGATGAAAAACTGCACACTTCCGCCGATTTTTTCGCTTGTATCAAGACCGCAGGCATTCAGCAACGAGCCGATAAGCCTGTTCAGCCATTTCATACCGAGAATCTCGTCTTGTATGAAGTCCCAAATTCCCATAAAGCACCGCCTTCCATAGATAAATTGAAATCAGTCGATTTATTTACGGGATAAAAAGCCGTATTTTTCATACGGCAGAATTATTCGTTTATCAGCTTTTCTGCGATCAGCACGGCACTCTCTATCATCTTCGGACATTCTGTTGCATACAAACCATTTGCCCTTGCATAAGCCTTGCCCTCATCAGTGGAAATATCGCAGTCAAGCAGCTCACGGCAGATATAAGAGCCGTTTTGTTTCGCAAATTCATCAAGAAAACGCACGGCATAGCTGTTTGCTCTCTCTTTGCTTTCTAAGTCACCGTCTTCGCACATACCGTATTTTAGCCCTAAAGCCATAAGCGCACCCGTACACGCTCCGCAGACCTCAGCCTTGCACATACCGCCGCCGAAGCAAGCGCCGACTTTCAATGCCTGTTCCTTCGTCATTCCAAGCTCCTCGGCAAATGCCGCAAGCACCGCCTGAGAGCAGTAATACCGCTTTGAGAAAAGCTCACTTGCAATTTCTGTGTGTTTCATAGTTTACCTCCAATAAATATATTTGAATTTATCTATACATACTGCAAATAAAAATTCCGAGGTACCACGGACATTTTATTTACAGCAGCATTCTCCGCTGTCAGACACTTTTGTCAGCTCACGCAGAGCTTTCACGGCTTCTTCCATACCTTCCGCAGAAATGGAGTAGTACATCCACTTGCCCTCTTTTCTGCCGTTCACAAGACCACTGTCGCAGAGTATCTTCATGTGATGCGAAAGCGTAGGTTGGGTACACTGCATTGCTTCAAGCAGCTTGCAGGCACATTTCTCGCCGTTTTGCAGAAGCCTGAATATCTGCACCCTGTTCTCATCGCACAGAGCCTTGAAAATTACGGTGATCTGCTTGTTTGTCAGTTCCATTTGCTCACCTCATATTGATGATTTTCTATATTATAGCATACAGATCGAGATTTGTCAATATGTTTTTTGAAATTTGATGTTCTGTATAAAAGAAACCCTCATCGCTGAGGGCTTCTCATTGCAATTATGCCGTTTCAAACAGGCTCTTGAAATTCTTTTTGGAGAACGAGGTCAGCCTACCATTGCTCACCCATTCTATGAATACATTGTCGAGATCGTCGATGTATAAGACCGTGGCGATGCTGCCGACGGGAACGCTATCACTTATCTTCTCTCTGAGCTTGACCTTTGCTCCGGCTATTACTTCATCTATCATTGCTATGACCTCCTAAAAACACGCTTGTATTATTATACAACAGCGGAACAGGAGTGTCAAGCTCTGCTATTCTTTTATCAATAGTTTCTTATAACTCCTGTCGATCCCTATCGCCCCAAGCGGAGCTGTGATCAGTATCGCAAGCACCGCCACCGATAGCACGATCTTTCCGCATGGCAGACCAAGCGACAGCGGCACCGAGCCGATAGCCGCCTGCACCGTCGCTTTCGGAAGATAGGCTATCACGCAGAAGATACGCTCCCTTGCGTTCAGCTCCGTACCGAGCAGACACAGACACACGCCCACAGCCCTGAAAGCAAGGGCTATGAATATCATCAGCACCGCCATTCCGCCTGCCGACAAGGTATAACGCACATCTACCGCCGCACCCACAAGTATGAACAGCATGACCTCAGCAGCTATCCACAGCTTGCCGAACTTCTCGGACAGCCGTGAGGATACTTTGCTGTCCGTTTTCAGCTTGACAACGCAAGCCATAGCCACAACAGCAAGCAGTCCCGATAATGCAATATAGGGCTTTACAAGCGATTCAATGCTCATCAGCAGAAACGCAGTACCAAGCAGGATAATGACCTTCGTGCTGTTCCTTATCTTGTGCTTGTGCTGATATGACCGATCAAACAGCAGATACAGTCCGCTCCCGACCACCGCACCGAGCAGAACGCCAAGCACAATGGATATGGGGATATTCAGGAAGTCCGTGACCTTTGCCGAGCCGCCCTGTGCCATAGTTACAAATGTGGAGAACAGCACGATCACAAAAATATCATCGCAGGACGCTCCGGCAAGTATCATCTGGGGTATGCTTTTTTTCGTACCCCATTTATCCTCAATCAGCTTCACCATTCGTGGTACGACCACCGCAGGAGACACCGCACTCAGCACTGCCCCCATGACGGCTGCTTCGATACGATCTACCCCAAGCAAGATAGGTGCAAAAACAACATACCCGACTATCTCACAGCAGGCAGGCACAAAGGACATCAACACCGCAGGTCTGCCGACTTTTTTCAGGTCAGACAAATACAGCGAAAGCCCTGCCTTTATCAGTATGATGATGAGGGCTATCTGCCGAAGCTCAGAGGATATACCGAGTATTTTCGGATCGAGAAGATCAAGCACATAGGGGCTTACAAGAATTCCAATAGCGAGCATACCGATGATGCGTGGCAAGCCTATCCGTTCAAAGAGCGCAGCGGCAGAAAGCCCGACAAGAAAAATGATCGCAAGTGATAACAGCATAGAAATTCCTCCAATAAAAATAAAAAAGCCGACAACTATTGCGTAAAACGCAGAAGTCATCAGCTTATGATAAGCGGTTTCGGTTTCCCGTGGGAGAACATCATTCCCGATATTCAGTTTATATTATGATTATACCACGGAACTATCTATAAGTCAATCTGTTTTTTCTTCTTTTTCAAACTCTGGATACGCACCGAGCATTTTTCTGACCTCAGCAAGATACTCACTGCGAGTTTTCACGGGAGACAGCAGCTCAATACCGTCACCGTAGCTCATTACCCAAAGAAAGAACCTCTGATTGACACCAACATGAACGGTAATTGTCACACTCTCGTCAGTTTCAGAGTATGGGGAAATTGAAGCATAGTCCCCGAAATGTTCAAGCATATCGTCAAGCAGATACCGTTTCACTCTGAGCGTGACATACTCAAAGTATTCAGGCTCAAACATATCAGTCACCAAGCCTTCGGGCTTTTTCTCCTTTGGCAGCCGAGTGTGTGAAACATCACCTCCCACGATACTCCTCATACGGTCAACACGATAGATACGCCAGCGTTCATCTGCTTCGTTATAGCATTTCAGGTAGATACGCTCATTGAAATATACCACCCTCACAGGCAGAAGGTCACGCTTCTTCTTGTAATACTTTATCTTCTTGTCAGTATCGTACTTCCCGTACTCAAAGTTTATCTTCCTGCGGTCAGCGATCAGTCTGTGTATCAGGTCTAAGTTTTCGAGCAGATCAAGCGACGGCGAACACTTTTCATTGAGAGTGATCCTGCTGATGAGCTGTCTGATCTCGGCATCTGAACACATACCCTCAAACTTCTTGATGAGTTGCCGTTTTTGCTTTGAAGTCAGGAACTTGTTTATGGAGATAGAATCCACAATGAAGCGTATCTCATTGAACGAGAAGCCTTTATCTATCAGTGCGTAGTAAGCTGTATTATGCTCACGGTTATATTTAACGATGTGATTACCCGCATTGGTGAGCCTGTCAAGGTCACGGCGAATGGTCACATCATTCACCCTTGTCAGATTACAGACATTGGCAAGGTGGTCTTGAATTTCCTTGATAGAAACCGACTTCTTTTCATCAGTGTATCTTGACAGATAATCGAGTATGTATATAATCCTCTCCTGGTCCATAGAAAGCACCTCCGCATACAATCAAACGCCCTGTCCTAAATTCTTATTTGGACAGGGTGAATATCATCAACAGACCTCGCTGTTCTGAACCCTCAGATGGGTGAGGTTCTTTTATTATTCTATCATATTGCTCAGGCGACTTCAATCGGGTTCGGTATATACCACCACTATGTTCGGTAAGTTGTAGTATTCTGCATTTTGAAATGTAAATTTTCTGTGAACTCTCATACTTTTCTTGCCCGTTTTTCTATTAAATGTACTTGATAAGTGAGGGGCTTTTTCAGCCGCAGTCGCAAAGCTCCAATTCCTCTAACGGAGAGAGGAAACTTCCAAGAGCCGCAGGCTCAAATTGAAGTCACGCACAGAGGGCGTGACTCAAACCCAGCAAGCACGGTATCTCCGCATTACAATTTCTGAAAAATTGAATGTTCCGATACACCGCTTGCAAGAGGGACACCCCTTGAACCCCGAAAAGAAAGGAGAGGATAAAAATAGCAGAGAACGAACCCCACAATCGGTATATGCAGATACGCCTAACCGAAGCAGAGTACGAAGCCATTGAACGCAAGTTCCGAAACAGCGGATTGAAGTCACGGAGCGAGTTCATCAGGGCGATGATCTTTGAGGGCTACATCGTTCATTTTGACGAGGAGAAGTTCGACAAGATATACAAGCTCATTGGCAGTATCTCCAACAATGTGAATCAGATAGCCGTGAGAGTGAACAGCACGGACAAGATCTATGCCGAGGACATCGTGAATATCAAGGAGGGGCAGGACAAGATTTGGCAACTACTAAACTCTTTGCAATCAAAACTACTGAGGTTAAAGCGTTAGCCTATATCGCCAATCCCGAAAAAACCGACAACGGCAGGCTCATATTCACATACGGGTGCAGCTCTGATCCTGCACAGGCAAGCAAGGATTTTGAAGCCGTCCGAGCTGGTGGAACGGGACTGAACACCGTCCTCTCTCAGCACTATATCCAGAGCTTCAAACCTTGCGAGATCACGCCTGAGCGAGCATTGGAAGTCGGCAAGGAATTGTGTGAGAAATTTCTCAAGGGCGAGTATCAGTATTTCCTTGCAGTCCATACCGACACCGACCACATTCACCTCCACTGTATTTTCAACAATGTGAGCCGAGCAAACGGCAGAACATTCGAGTCGAATATGAATCAGGGCAAGGTCAAAGACCGTGCGTGGAAGAAGCTCCGTGACCTGTCGGACGAGGTGTGCAAGCGGCACCATCTCTCCGTTGTCGAGCGTCCCGAAATGGGCAAGGGTAAGAGCCATTGGGAGTGGGATATGAACCGTCAGGGACTATCGTGGAAGGCAAAGCTGAAATTCACGATAGATCAGGTCATAAAGGAGAGCGAGGACTTCGATGATTTTCTGCGGAAGTGCGCCGATTTCGGTGTGCTTGTTGAGTATAATCCCGACCACAAGATCGACCTGAAATTTATGCTTGCGGAGCAGAAGGAACGCAATCCGAGAGCGAAGATGACCAGAGCGAAAACGCTTGGGTGGTTTTATGAGACTGAAACGATCAAGAACCGCATCGCACAGTATCAGGGCGGTTGGATCTATGTGCCGAGAACGAAGATAAAAGAACGGACGGTAAAAGCCCCAAACAGGTTTGTTCAGGATGCTATCGACCGTGGCAATATGAAGCTTGCCAGTATCGCAAAAAATGTAATAGCCGAGTATGGTGTAGAGCCTGATCAGATAAAGCAGGCGGCTATATCGGAATACGCACACAGCCGAGGACTTCTCTCCGAGCTGAACAACATGAAAACGGAGATCGAGGACTTGCAGGTGAAGCTGAAAGTCCTGCGGAAATACCGCAAGCTGAAAGTGTACGGCGAGGAGCTGAAAGCCCTCAGCGGAAGTGCTGCAAAGAAGTACCGCAAGGAATACAGCGCAGAGCTTACCGAGTACGGGCAAATTCGCACTAAGGTGTTGGAACTTTACCCCTCCGGTCATATCCCGACCGTGGAGAGCCTGGACAAAAAAATAAACGCCCTTATACAAGAGCGTTCATTGAAGGATCAGCAGTTTCGTGAAGCGGATAAGCGGGCGCGTGACCTTGCCGATGCACAGCGTACCATAGAGGAGTTTCTCCGTCAGGAACGCAATGAACAGCAGCAAGACCGCAAGCGTAAGAAGAATGGGGATTTGGAGTGAGTATGCGATGACCGCTATCTAATCTTACTCACACCCGTAACCTTATAGTCGTAATGAGTCTTTCCGTTTTCATCTTTTACTTGAACTCGTTTACATTGTACGGCGTATTTTTTGCCGTGATGTCCCTTGCCTCTATGTTCAGCTATATCATCATGTGCAGCGTGCCAGCATATGTAGCGGTTATATTCGGTGTCATTGGTATATTTGGGATGCGTAATGCGTGGGAACAGTTCAACAATGATTTGATCAAACCCATTGGCATGAGAAATAACATCTATCCATTTATCTGTAGTATTTACGTTATTAGCTTTGTCTCTGACAATGTAAACACAAGTTGCCTCGCCGGATTCATTATAAAGTGTAAATCCAGCATCATTAAAACGTTCATACCATTTTTCCATATTCGTCTACTCCTTTTCTCGAAACCATCTCAGAAGTCTACACCCTAAATCGTTGATTTCCAGATACCACCTTATCGGTGTACAACTTTTATCATAACGAACGGTTGTTATGCTGCTGAGACCATTCAAAACGTGCAATGCTAAGCATTCTTGACCATGAGGATACCATGAAGCGTCAATAATTTCTTGCGGAACATCGTTACTCAAAGGAGCGCCACTTCGTTCTCCATCGGCTAAGTGAATACAGCCTTTTTCAAGGATAGGCAGGACGATAGAGGCTTTCTTCATATCAATATCAAAATCAAATCCAAATTCATTATCAATATCGTAGTCAGTATGTGGGACGTGTCCACTGTCAAGGAATTCGATAACTAAATCCTTAGAAAAACGAGTTACATCGAATAGTTCTTCTGGATATAATTTCAATACTTTCAAAAGAAACTCAGGTTGAACATATTTCAGAAGATTCCGTAGCCCATCAGCAAGGTTCATGTATTGAATACTTCCTACCTTACATATAAAGTCATAAGGGATTTTGGTCAAAGATTCATCGAAAACTGTTTCCCAGTCGGCATAGTCTTTTAGTATATCAGGATAGTAAAGGCAGATAAGCCCGAACAGTTCCTGCTGATTAAGGTTTAGATGAAGTGAGTGAATGATACTAATCAATTCATCATCCTCCTCAAACAGAAAATATGGGAAATTATCCTCTCTCATCGAATCATTTTCACGATTCAGCTCGGATATAAGCGATGTTTCCGGAACATTAAACAGATATGCAAGCCTTTTTAGGTGAGTCGGCTTCACCTTTGTTCTGCCGCTTTCCCAATTCTGTATGGTAGTTTTACTAACTTCCATTTTTTCAGCTAACTGTTCCTGTGTCATCTTTGAGTAGTTTCTCAATCGACTGATATAATCACCAAACGTGTTCATGGTTGACCTCCTGAGATTAGTATACCAAAAGCATTTCTCTATGTAAACTAAGTGGAATTGAATTTTATAATAAATCTCACTTAGCTTTATTATATACATTATTCAAGAGAATGTCAATAAAAAACAGATGTACTTGGGAACAGCACATCTGTTATGGATTCTGATTATTCGTTTGGCTTAGGATGGTTTTTCTGATACTCCTCCAAAGCCGTGAGCAGCAGCTTATTCACGCTCATACCCTGAGACTCCGCATAAGCCTTGATCTTTTCACGCTCACCCTTTGGGACATTGACACGGATATAATCGTAATGCCCTTTGAGGTACTCCGTGTTCGGAGCGGATTTCTTCCGCTTCTTGCTTGCAGTACAATCCTTGCAATACTTCTGAGAGCCGGAGGACACGGTGTAGGTCTTACCGCAGATTGGACAAACCTGTTCGCTGCCGATCTTAACAGCAGAGCCGGACTTCTTCTTCTCCGCATACGCACGGTTACGGGCAGCCTGAGCCTTATCACGGCAATAGATACAGTATTTGGCACGGGTGTTGTTCGTCTCAAACTCCAGTCCGCACATCTCACATTTATGCTTAAACAAAGGTTATCCCCCCTGAATATAGGTCTTTACACCTATTCTATCAAAAGTTGGGTGCAAAGTCAAGTATAATCCGAAATTTAGTCAAATCACACTGGGGAAAACCGAAAATCGGGGTGCTGATTGCTGCGCCCCTACAAAGATTCCAAAACGCAGAAAATTATACTTGACATTGGGTGTAAAGTCAAGTATAATAAAAGCACAACAGAAACACAGAAACCCGAAACCACGAAAGGAAGGTAAATCCTATGTTAAACAAATTCTTAGTCGCTGGCAGAATGACTGCCGATCCTGAAATTCAGACCAAAGGCGAGAGCCGTCTTTGCAAGTTCACCATTGCCTGCGACCGCCCGAAGCGTAAGGGCGATGAGACTGCCGAGACAGACTTCTTCCCCTGCACCGCCTGGAACCGTAACGCCGATGTGATCGTCGATTGGTTCGGCAAGGGCGATATGGTGACACTCGTCGGCTCAGTCCACAACAACCGCTATGAAAAGGACGGTCAGAAGCGTTCTTCTATCGAGGTCAAGGTCGAGGAGATCCACTTCTCAGGTGGTAAGAAGCGTGAGAACACCGCACCGACCGACAACGGCAACCCATACGCAGGAACAGAGGACGATCCGCTGTTCTGAGCCGAAAATCACAGGAGGATAAGAAAATGGAAACTACTATCATCGCAATCAGCAACCAGAAAGGCGGTGTCGGCAAATCCACCACCGCATACAACCTCGGAGCCTGCCTTGCCCTGAAACACGATAAGAAAGTGCTTCTCATCGACTTTGATCCGCAGGCAAACCTCTCCGAATACCTCAAATACGAGCCGGACGGCAACCCGACCATGACACAGCTTATCATGTCATTCTACACAGGAACTCCCGTGACCGCAGACACAGCTCAGAGAGCGATCCGCCACAGCGAAACCGCAGGAGTGGACTACATTCCCGCCGACATCAACCTCGCCAATGCGGAAACGCTCATGGTCACGATGATCTCTAAGGAGCATATTCTCCGCAGGATACTTACGGAAGATGTGGTCGAAGCGTATGACTTCGTGCTGATCGACTGTCTGCCGTCCCTCGGAACGCTCCTTATCAATGCTCTTACCGCTGCGGACAGAGTGCTGATACCCGTGCAGACACAGAAGTTCAGTATGGACGGCTTGCAGTCCCTTGAAGCGCTCACACAGCTTGTCAAGGCAAACACTAACCCGAAGCTGAACCTTATCGGAGTGCTGCCAACAATGGTTGACCGCACAAAGGTCAGCAGGACGGCTATCGAAACCCTCAACGAAAAGTACGGCGAAATGCTGTTCAGGACAAGCATCAGCAAGTCCATTGAAGCGGCGAAAAGCTCCGAGAACGGCACACCGCTTTGTCTCACAGGTCACAAGTTAGGTCAGGAATATGATGAATTGGCACAGGAGGTGCTTTCAAGATGTTAAGTATGTCAGAACTCGCTATGAACCCTAACCGCAAGGTCACTACCGTCTGCTACGGCAAGAAGCAGGATTGGGACGACCGTGAAGAAGCTCAGGCGTATTTCCTTGAAGCGATGATGAACAGCGACGGCGCAGAACATGACCGCTACTCCGGCATCTACATTCAGCTTCAGAATGGGCTTGACTACTGCACCGATGAAGATGATGACGAGGAGGACGAGTCATGAAGCCCTTTGACACCGACAAAATGCCGTGGCTTTTCACTCCCCACGGCGATGGTGAGCTGAACGAGTATTTCAGCACCGACCACAGCAAGATCATCGCAGAGACTTCAAAAGAAGTGCTTGCAAGCCTTTCCGAGAGCCGTGACAGGCTCTCAGGAAAGCTCTGCTACGAATTTCACTACAATCAGCGCAGATATAAATACACGCTCCTGCGGTTTGCAGATATGATCGTCCGTGCCGATGTTTCGATCAAGAAGCTGAAAAAGCGTATCATGGAGCTTGATATTGACAACCGTGAGCTGAGAAAACAGCTTGCGGATATGGAAAGGAAGATGAAACGATGAATACACCGCAGTTTGACCTGGGAACAATGCTCTCCGCACCGCAGACCGCTATTCAGCAGATACCGTGCGATCAGCTTCACCCCTATCACAACCACAAGTTTGAGCTGTATTCGGGCGAACGCCTTGAGGATATGGTCGCCAGTATCAAGGAGAACGGTGTGCTGTCTCCGATCATCGTACAGCCTATCGAGGGCGGTTATGAGATACTGATTGGTCACAACCGCTGGAATGCATCAAAGCTCGCAGGACTGCCCACCGTGCCGGCTATCGTCAAGACGGGTTTGACCGAGGAAGAAGCTGAAATGTATGTGATCGAGAGTAATGTGATGCAGCGTGGGTTCGAGAACCTCCGCATCAGTGAACAAGCTGCCGCTGTTGCACTCCGTCATTCCGAAATGTTCTCTCAGGGCAAGCGGAATGATATTCTGAGGGAGCTTGCAGTCCTTGAAAATCCGTCCGCAGAACCCGACACCGCAACTTTGAATCCAGTGGGTTCAAAGTTAGACACAAGCGAGAGCGTCGGCAAGGAGTACGGCGTGAGCAAAGGCTCTGTTGTTCGCCTTATCCGCATCAACAAGCTGATCGACGAGCTGAAAGCCCTTGTGGACAGCGGAGATATTGCTATCCGTGCAGGAGTGGAGCTTTCTTTCCTGTCAGAAGATACGCAAGCGGTCGTTGCCGAGTGTGCCGAGGACAGCAAGATCGACATGAAGAAAGCGAAAATGCTCCGTGCATCTGCCGATGATGAGGGGAATATCAAACGCTACACCGTTGAAAGTATCATCAGCGGAGAGGACAGCGAAGCGAAGCCGAAGCCCAAGAGCGTGAAGATCAGCAATGATACCTATACCAAGTATTTCAGCGAGGGTGTCAAGGCGAAGGAAATCACGGAAACTATTGAAAAGGCACTTGCTTTCTACTTTGAAAATATGGAGGAGAACTAACATGAAGAAGTTTATCACAGCGGTATTCTGCACCACACTTGCACTCTGCTCAGGGCTTACCGCCTACGCTGCCGATAACCTTGACCGTGACTACATTGAAGCCGAGATTTGGGAGGATATGTGGAACGGTAAGGGCGATAACGGGCTTGACTATCCCGAAGCATCGTACAAGCACCATCTGCTTGACAAGTGGCTTGATGATAACTACGGAACAGGCGGATATGACTGGACCGATGTGGGCGAGGTCACACACGGCTACCGCAGATACTACCGTGACCTGATCGGCGGCTGGGACTTTGAGGACGATAACGACGGTAACTGGACCATTGAGACTGAGGATAACTTTTACAGCTTCACGCTCCTGAACGGTACTTGGCAGATGATCGACCGCAACGGTGACACCGTGGACACCTTTCCTCCGTTCAGTACGCTGAAAGACGAACCCGAAGAAAGCACAGGCGGTCATCAGATCAACGATAACGGCGAGGACAGTCCGAGAGTGATCGGAGAGGTCGCAGGAGGAACGGAAACGGCTTCTGAGGGCGGTTCTTCCGCAGAGGGCAACGATACCCCCGACAGTCCGTCAAGCGTTTCTGAGGGCGATTCCGAGCGTTCTGGAGCAAATCCGCTTGCGATCATCGCAGGAGTGGCAGCTCTCGCAGGAGTCGGCGGTGCTGCCTACTACTTCACAAGGAAAAGGAAGTGATGATATGATTTTTCACAGCAAACAAAAATTCAACGGCGCTCCTGTGTGGGAAGTCGATACCGACACACAGACGGTTCGTCACCGCAACCCCAAGACGGGCAAAACGGAGCGTTATGTGTTCCACACCGACCACATTCGCTACTATCTGCATCACATCGAGGAAAAGCGGCCCGATCTCTTGCAGGAGATCGTGGACAAGGGTGAAATTTACAAGCACCTTGACGAGCTTGACACAAAGGTCACGGACGCAGTAAACCGTCAGACTGAGCTTCTTATGCAGTCGAGCCGTGACTATCAGGTAGCGGTCATGTCGGGGCGTATCGACCAGTCGGGTGCTATCGGCAATCTGCTCCGTATGCAGGCGCAGAGAGCCGTCAATGAAACGATGATCTACTTATGGAGGGACGAATAATGTTTTGTGCGAACTGTTACAAGGAAATTCCGGCGGACAAGAGCTATTACAAGCATCAGGACACCAATCAGAGCTACTGCTCCCTGGACTGCCTGAACGACCACATGATCTATACTCACACGATCACCCTTGAAACGAGCGAGGGTGCGGAAACCACCGAGGAACAGGACAATGACGAGTGAGGACTTCATCGAGGACTTGCGGAGAAACGGCGTAAAGCTCATCAAAAATGACGGCTCTCTTGCTGAGATTCCGTCCGACTTTCTGAAACGAGCCACAGAGCTTTGCAATCAGCTCAGGTGCAGCTCGATCACCTATGATATTGCTGATCCGCAGGACGGAGAACATACAAAGCTGAGGGTGCTGGATTGTGGGTATGTGGAATAATAAGAAACGGATAGCCGTCTGATGAGGACGGTCTATCCGTGTTTGCATGAAATAATAAAGCTGTGTTTTTAGTTAAGATTATGGTTTCCTTTGAATAGATGGAGATATTCTCTTGCTTCGTCCTGAAATGATGCGTCCTTATCTTTAATTGCTTTCTCAACATATTCGCATAAAACATCATAAAATTCTTGATAAGAGAGAAGTGTAGTTGGCGGTTCACTCATATTGAAAGCCTCGTCGAAAACCACTCCGTCAAACTTCCTGCCACCTAAGTATTCAATATCAGATTCGGTCATCGTTGCCGCTTCAAAAAACTCAGTAGTTACCCACCAACCATCTCCGCCGATTCCTTTGTCACGGGTAAATCCTTTAAGAGCATCCATAAATAAACGAGGTGAATTAAGGCTTGCCAGCCTACATACCTGTTCCATGAACTCATTTACAAGTTCATAATTTTTCTCATTCAAAGCCATTATTCACACCTTCACGCATAATACAGATTGCAACTTTTACACTATTATACCAAACCGCCCCGAAAAAGTCAATCTCTACACACTTTTTCACACCCTTTTCATTGCATTATACCGCCATTTGTGCTATAATCAGGATATAGAGCAGATCGGAGGTGAAATGCAATGGATAACGAAACCGAAGAATTAGTAAACCGTGCATTATACAAGCAGATCAAATCAATGAACCGTGCCGAAATGGAGACTTTCGTGAGGAATGTCTTTGCTCAGGGTTATCAGAGAGCCGAGGAAGAAACGCACCCCATTGATTATGACAGCTTACGAGCCGATCTGAGCAAGATCAAAGGTATCGGAGAAAATCGGCTTAACGAGATAATGACGGTCATCGACAAACATATTGCATTCAATAACGATGAATAGGAGGAATTTCCTTGACCGTTGATACCAAAGAGGTAGTTACCACGATCGCCTATATGATTGGTGTCCGAATGTCGGCACTCACCGCAAGCTATGGGGAATGTGCCGAGCTGATAGACAAGCTCAAAGCCGACCGTGATGCTACTGCTATACGATATTTATGTAAGCTGAGAACCGTACTGATGCAGAAGTTCAAAAAGACTGATGACCTGATACGGTTTGAGCTTAAAAACCTGCATAACATCGAGTGGTATGACCACGACAACATCAAGCAGCTTGAAAAATGGGGATTTACCATTATTCAGGCAAACTCACGCTCTGAGAAGTATATGCAGGAGTTTACAAGGCTCATCAATGAAAACATTGACAAATGCTCCCGTTTGTTCTATGACTGGCTGAATTGGGAGTATATCCGAGACTTGTTCTTTGTCCCGAAATACAACAAGAACGGTGTCATGAAGCATGAGTTCACCAAGTACATGGCGAACATCGAGCATTACCCGTTTCAGATGTATATTCACTGGCAGCCTGCCGATGTGGGGAGCATCGTCTATTCCGACCGCAAGTTTCTGAAGATTATCTACGGTCAGCATAATGACAGCTTCACCGACTCCACGAAATATCGGGACGCAGACGATGAAACACGAAACAATATTTATAAATTTATCGACAGTGCCGAGAAAACTGCGATCGCCGTCGATTGTGAGAACTCCAACCCGTACAAGCTGTACAGTGTGCTGAAAGGCTTAAATCCCGAAGAACTTGCCAAGATCGAGAAAATAACGCTCTATGACGATCCGCACACCACAGCAGGCTGGGACTGGCTCTCCAAATTTACGCAGATACCCACCGAGCATATCGAGATCGACCGTGTGACCGACAGAAAGTCCCTGGTCGATGTGCGAATGACTGCAAGCGTAGTCACGGACTTCTACCGTGACGGCATCACATCATTTATCATCGTGTCGAGTGATTCCGACTTTTGGGGACTCATCGAGAGCCTGCCGAAAGCCAAGTTTCTCGTTATGTACGAATATGAGAAGTGCGGAACGGCGATCAAGAACGCCCTCGCACAGCACGGCATCTACTACTGTGCAATAGATGACTTCTGCACCGCAGGAACGGAGGATATGAAGCGAGCTGTTCTCTTTGCGGAGCTTGAAAAGCATTTGCCCTCGCTTGTCGGTGAGAACCCTCTGGACCTTACCCACAAGATCTACGAAGCCACAAGAGTGACTGCTACCATGAAGGAAATGGAGAATTTCTGCAATCGGTATGTCAAGACCTTGCGGCTCAAGGTGAACTCCGAGGGAAAGTTTGAGATCGAAATACAGAGATAACGAAAAAGGACGGTTTGTGCCGTCCTTTTCGTTATATGGGGAACTTTGACTCCAGTGGGATCGAAGTTAGATATTCACTCAAAAATAATAAAATCCACCATTGCCGCTTTGTATTTTGCATTTTGATGGTACGTTTATCAAACATCTAAGAGCATCGGCGTAATCATTAGCCGGAGAAGCAAGCCCGATTGTTCCCGTTGTCCAAAGAAGTGTGTTTATCACCTGATATGTTGATGGCAGTAACATAAACAGTATCATAGGAATTATTCCAAGCAAAACAGGCAAAAGACTTGAAACAATAAATGCACCTTTGCTGACGGCTGCCGAACAGAAAGCACTCGGTGTACCGCCTTTAATGGATATTATTTTTGTGCTGTTCTCAGGATATGGAATTAGATGAAGAAACTCATGAAGCAGTAACAGCAAAGCACCAATTACAGCTCCCAATAATATGAAAGGTTTGTTTAATACTGCTTCACCGTTGTTTAGCACATATTGCTTAACAAGAAGTAATGAATATCCAACTGTTATTCCAAGAAATCCAGCAATTATAGCTATCGTTTTTGATCTATCCACCATTAGTCTTGCGTTATCAGGTAGTGGTTCATATTCATATCTGTAATCAGCTTTTATTATTCCTATAAACTTATACATTAAGCTCTCCGTTTCGTATATCAAGGTTTTTTGTTATGTCAACAACATTTTTCCATATACACGAATACCAGTTCATCATCAACGGGTTTTCGGTCAAAGATCTTATATCCCACTTTTTCATACAGCCGTATATTATCAACGCTTCTGGTACTTGTAAAAAGCTCAAAACGCTTGTCGGGATAGCAGTTTTCTATCTCCGAGAGAAGTTTTGTGCCATATCCTTTGCATCTGTGATCAGGGTGAACCATCAGTTTTCCGATATAAACCGTTCCGTTCTTTTCAGTAGCACGGACTGAACCGATAATAGAACCATTTTCATCTGTCAATTTCAATATGATACCATTATTGAACTCCTCAATGACCTCATCTAAGGTCTGCTTCAACGGAGGAATATCTTTGCTGCCAAACAGTTCAGCTTCACTCTGGTAAGCGAGGTATTGTAAAGCAAGTATTTCTTGCAGATCATTATATTCAGCACGTTTTATCACAGTTCTGCTCCCATCAGTATGACCTCAGTTTCCTTTTTGAAGCCATATTTTGCGTAAAACTCAGGCAGAACGCCCTCTCCGGCGGTGATAAGGTGGACTCCCACCATACCCTGCGCCTTTATATCCGCAAGGCACTTTTCAAGCAGTTCCTTTGCGATACCTCTGCGCTGATATTCGGGATCGACAGCGAGATCGTTGATATCAAAAGTCCTGCCATAATGGAACAGCATTGATGTTCCGAGGATAAAGCCGACGACCTTGCTGTCAAGGACATATTCAAGCCCATAGGCTTGCTTTGACTCCAACAGCTCCCGAACGTGAATGACCGCATCTTCCGGTTTCCACGGATCATTCCACGGCTCTCCCGAAAAGGCTTTTGCATATATGTCACCATAGCGCTGGATATGCTCCATAGTGATCGGTCGAATGTTATCTTTACTCATGATCGTCCTCCGTTACAACAAAAACTAAGCTTATTACCTTTTATTTCAAATATAAGCCGAGAATCAGCTCTTTTAATGAATCAGCAACAGGCTCGTTTTCTACGCCGCCTTCATTATCCAAATCTTCTATGAATATCCTGCCTGTTTCGACTTCATATAATAGGAATGAACAGGAATAAGCATCATAAATGCCAATAGGCATATATCTGTTCAGATCGCCGTCATATGATACCCACCTTTTAGCTTCTGCGATTAATCCGCCTGAACGTAAAAGAAAATCATCAGGCTTTTCGCCTATGTGCCTGATTGCTGAAAACAACATGAAACATTCAGGCAAGTCTTTATAATAGCCGAATACACCCGGCTGCCAGTACGCATTGAGATAATCTGCAATATCCTTTGGCAACTGGTAACCGATCTCACGATTGAAAATCTCAAAATCAGAGTGTTCCTGTCTTGCAACAAATATTTCACCTGCATTAAAACGACGCATTAGTTCAGGATCAACATTTGATAATCGTCTGCCTACCGGAAAGTGATATATATTTATCCCTTTATACCGCACTATATCCATGTAATGCTTGATCGCTTCTTCCATCATTTCCTCCTATATCTGCATAAACGCAGGCTTCGGCTCAGGATAGTCCGTTGCTTTCTCCATAACCATATTCGTCAAAGCCTTTTTCGCTATCCTGCCTGGATCACCGTCAGGACGCACCCACTCACGCAAGCTGTCTTTACCGAGGATAAGTGGCATTCGGTCATGGATAGAGCTTACAGGTTCGACCGATTCTCTTGTCAGCACGGCAAACATAGGTATCTGGACACCTCTATGCTCCTCAAAGCGGTACAGTCCTGCAAGGTATGTGATCTCAGAACCTTCCGGCTGTATCGCATACTTTTCTTTTTTGATGTTCCGCTGTTCATTTGCGTTATGGTAGCCGACCTCAGATGGCGGTATGCCCCATTCGTAGTACCAAGATGCGGGAATCACGCATCTCCGCCTGAACCAAGAGTCTTTCCATACGGGCTTCTGGTCCGCTGTTTCGATACGGCAGTTGATAAGCGGTTTTGATGATTGTTCGACCGTGAAGCCCCATATCATCGGGAACACCGCCATATTGCCTTGCTTATTCGGAGCAAACACCGCTGCCATATCGGTAGGACGGATATTGCCGGACATTTCCGCCGAACGTGACATAGTGTTCCTGATCGTATTCGCAAGCGGCAACTGCTGTGCCTTTGTGATGATTGGTGACAGCGTGGATCTTTCTGCATAGAACCAAGTACACATGGGGTTCGCTCCTTTCTTATTTGCTATGCTAAATCATAATTTATCTGATAAAGATTTTATATAATCACTTTTGTTTCCGTTCCAAAGACATATTGTGCATTTCCCGTCTTTGAAAATATGCTTACAATTTTCATATCCATATAACCAATAAGCGCATTCTGGACATAATTCTTCCATTTTAGATTTTGATTTTAGAAACTCACTGCCGCATTCTACACAAGTTCCAATTATATTATTCTCCATACTATCACCTATAAATTCCGATTTGGCGAGCGTTCTCGCACATTGATTAAATTACCTACTATACCACAATCAGCCGTGCTTTTCAATCCAGTATACGAAAAAACGGGAGCAACCCTGAGCGAGTCGCACCCGTTACAATACCGTCAAATCAAAGCTCAATCTTATCGGAGAAATCACCGTTGATAACGTAGTAAACAGCCTTATCTTCCGGCTTGATGTAAAACTCGATAGTCTTGACCTTGCCCTTGAATTTGCTCTTATAATCGGCTTCAACTGCCTTCTTTATTTCAGCGAAATCATATTCATCGCCACCGAACTGGACCTTGACTGTCTCAACGGGAGCAGTCGCTCTTGTAGTCTTAGCTGCGGTCTTTGTAGTGGTCTTAGCCGTAGTTTTCTTCTCAGCAGCTTTCGCAGGAGTCTTGGTAGCTGTTTTCTTAGCAGGAGCTTTCTTTGCGGCAGGCTTCTTTGCAGGCTTTTCAGCCGGAGCTTCTGCAGCAGTCTCCTTGACAGCTTCGGTCACAACCTCTGCCTTGACTTCGGCAACAGGTGCGGTTTCAGTTTTCTTCTTTCTTGGCATTGTGGATACCTCCGATCTATTAGATAATTCTATTATAACGCTATTTGAGCCATCTGTCAACCCACCAACAGGCGATATTACGCTGTTTGAATCAGATTCAAACAGATTGATGACCTCAATGCCTTTCTTCTGCGCCATACGCACCGTCTGTCCTGTTCCGCTGCGGTAGTGTTTGGGATTCCAGTAGCAGATACAGTAATCAGATGCAAGCTCCACAAGACGGGCATTTCTTGCTTTCATACAACCGTTATAATAGCGATCAGAGACTTGTTCTGCGCTGTCAGCAAGACCGAAAATATGCAGATATTCCGTTTTCTGTGCTTCATTCCACTTTGTAGACTGCTCCTCAAATGGACAAGGCAATACAAGGTGCAGTTTGACCTCTGTATAGTTCTCACGCAGTTTCAGAACGGTCAGGGCAGCGAGAGCGTCCCACCCCACAGCTCCGCCCGTGTAAAAGTCCGTGACCTTTTGCTCTGTCACGAAGCGTTCAAGCAAAGCGTAGAGCCGAGCTGAGAGCGTTTCTTTATCCTCAGCTATGGTTCTGTGTCCTGTAAAGCAGACTGATTTGTTCATAGTGCAACACCTCCACACCTTCTATTATACTATATCGGAATAGATAAGTAAATAGTTCGGGGCTTATGAATTATAAAATCCGAACGAAAGCATTATAATAATAGTAAGGACACGGTAAAGGAGATTCGGAGAAATGGAGTACGGAACAAGGTTAAGAGAGATACGCAAGGCAAAGGGATTTAGTATGTATAAACTTCACAAGGAGTCCGGCTTGTCTCAGGGGCATATCAGCGACTTGGAAAAGTGCATCAATCAGCCCACGATCGAGACACTTCAAAAGCTGCTTACGCCTATGGGCGTTACCCTTGCCGAGTTTTTCAACGAGGAAGGAGAGGTTTCTATCCTTACTGATACAGAGAAAGAGCTTGTGGCAGGATTCAGAACACTTCCCGAAGATAAAGCAGACCTTGCCTTACAGATGATAAAGGCTTTGAACAGATAATGACGGAAAACGCTGGCGGTGCGCCAGCGTTTTTGTTTTAGGGGAACTTTGAATCCAGTGGGTTCAAAGTTGGTATGATTTATATATCACAGGTTGGTCTGAACGGTTAACTGCTGATTGATGAAAATTTCAAAATTTCGTCTAATTCCACTTGTATTTTTGACGGAATTATGGTATAATTATCTATGTATATCACTCACGCTGTACCTGAGCATGAGTGAACTGAAAATAGGAGGAAACCATAATGCCTGCAAACGAAAACAGTAAAGACCTTTTGAGCGTTCTTTGGGCTGGTGCAGATATTCTGCGCGGTAAAATGGACGCTAATGAATATAAGAACTATCTTCTCGGAATCGTATTCTATAAGTATCTGTCCGATACATTCCTGACACACGTTTATGACCTTCTCAATAACGAAAAGCCCGAATCTATGGCAGAAGCACAGGCAGCATACGAAGAAGTTTACAGCACCGAAGATGCCGAGGAACTTCTGGAGGACATCAAGGAGAGCTACCACTATACTATCGAGCCTGAGCTTACATATACTAAACTTGCAGAAGCGGCAAGCAAGAACGCTTTTCAGCGTGAAATGCTCAAAAAGGCATTCAATCATGTGGAGCAGTCCGATCCTATCTTTGCAAATCTGTTCGCTGATGTTGACCTCTATTCCACAAGACTTGGCTCCGGTGAGCAGAAGCAGTCTGCTACCGTTGCAGAGGTAGTCAAGAAGATCAATGAAGCCGACCTGCTGAACCATGAGGGCGATGTTCTCGGTGATGCTTACGAATACCTTATCGGTCAGTTTGCAAGTGAAACAGGAAAGAAAGCCGGAGAATTCTATACACCGCAGGCAGTTTCACAGATCCTTACCCGTGTTGCGATTCAGGGACAGGAGGACAAGCAGGGACTTCTGGTGTATGATGCTGCTATGGGATCGGGTTCTCTGCTTCTGAACGCAAGAAAGTTCTCACACAAGCCCGACTATATCCGCTATTTCGGTCAGGAACTCAGCACGACCACATACAACCTCGCCCGAATGAATATGTTCCTGCACGGAGTTGATCCCGAAAATCAGACGCTCCGTAATGCTGATACGCTTGATGCGGACTGGCCCACGGACGAAGAAACGGATTTCGATATGGTGCTGATGAATCCTCCGTACTCCGCAAAGTGGTCTGCGGCACCGGGATTTTTGAATGACAGCCGTTTCTCCGACTATGGTGTGCTTGCGCCGAAGTCCAAAGCAGACTACGCATTTCTGCTTCACGGCTTCTATCATCTGAAAAATACAGGTACTATGGCTATCATTCTGCCCCACGGCGTTCTGTTCCGTGGTGCTGCCGAGGGCAAGATCAGACAGAAGCTCATTGACAGCGGTGCTATTTATGCCGTTATCGGTCTGCCTGCAAACCTGTTCTATAACACTTCTATCCCGACAACGATCATTGCTCTGAAAAAGAACCGTGACGGACGTGATATTCTCTTTATTGATGCTTCACAGCAGTTTGTCAAGGGCAAGAAGCAGAACTCCATGAGTCCTGAGAACATCGACCATATCATCGAGCTTTACACAGCCCGTCAGGACGTGGAGAAAGAAGCGCACCTTGCGACTTATGAGGAGATCAAGGCGAACGACTACAACCTCAATATCCCTCGTTACGTCGATACTTTTGAACAAGAAGAACAGATCAGCCTGAGCGACCTGGCAAGCGAGTTTTCCGACATTTCCGCAGAAATGGACACAGCAGCCACCGACCTTATCACACAGATGGGCGAGCTGACCGCTGCCGATGCTGATACGAAGAACGAGCTTGCCGATCTGATGAAGGTATTGGAGGGCATATTATGAGCAATACACCACAGATCAGATTCGCCGGATTTACCGATGCTTGGGAACAGCGTAAGCTGTCTGATATGGTCGAGAGAGTGACGAGAAAGAACGAAA
>NZ_JAJCLZ010000022.1 GCF_020559915.1 Ruminococcus sp. 210702-SL.1.03 | reverse complement strand
AAGTAATGTTATTACCGTTGCTACGTTCATACAGCTCACCTCCATCTCTGGAGGATAGATTTGAACCGCCTACCGTTTTTGCAGTACGCCTTGAATTTATTTTAGCACACTTGACGATATTTGTCAATTAAGCGCATGATTTTCTTTTTTGAAAGTCATGCGCTTTTTTTCGTTATTGTGCACATTTTGTTGCACGCGGGTTTGAGCAGAGATACAGTTTATTTTTTAATTTAGACATATTTAGTTAATTGTTGCATAAAAACGTGCAACAAAAGCGCGATATGAGCCTATATATGGAGGGTGTTTTTCAGACGGCGTGGAAAAATCAGTCGCCGTCTGCATCGAATGGTCAGATTTTTTATCATGGCATAGGCATAAGTGGAACAGTATGGAAAAGTATTTAAGAAACGGAGGGATATTTTGAAGATAGGTGTGAAAAACAGAGCCGACGCGGCGGAGTTTGCTGAAAATTTCGCAGTGTTCGGCAACGCTTACGAAGCGGCGGTCAACGCGGGCACACCCAGCGAGCAGGCGGCTGCGGAGGGTGCGCGGCTGCTTTGCTCAAAGACTGTGAAAAAGCGCATAGCGGCGGCGGTGGCGCAGAAAGCGCAGTGCCCTGCCGCCGAAGGTCTGCGGCGAATAGCTTTCGGCAGGGTGAACGACGCTGTGCGGCTGGCTTTTGCGGACGACATAACGCCTGCGATGATAGAGCGCGCCGACCTTTTCGCAGTCGCGGAGATAAAGCGCGACCGAGGCGGAAAGGTGGAGATGAAATTTTTCGACAGGCAAAAGGCGCTGGAAAAGCTGATAGACTGCGAGCGCGAAGAGAGCGGCGCGGCGGGCGCGGAAAACCTCATCAGCGCGATATACGGAAACGTTAGTGGAAATGGAAAGGGTGAGGAGCTTTGAAAATGAGCTTTTCGCCGAAACAGCTCACGATATTCCGCTGGTGGACCAGCCCGCCGGGAAAAGAGCTTGACGGGATAATCTGCGACGGAGCGGTACGCTCGGGCAAGACCATGTGTATGTCGCTCTCGTTCGTGATGTGGGCGCAGACTAATTTCAGCGGGTGCAGCTTTGCGATATGCGGAAAGACGATAGCCTCGGTGCGGCGGAACATCATCGGCACGCTTACCGAGATGTCGAAAAAAGCGGGTTTTGCGGTGGAAGAATGTTTATCGAAAAACTACCTTGATATATCGCTCGGCGGCGTGAGCAACAGATTTTACATATTCGGCGGGCGGGACGAAAGCTCGGCGGCGCTGATACAGGGCATGACGCTGGCGGGGGTACTTTTTGACGAAGCCGCCTTGATGCCGCGCAGTTTTGTTGAGCAGGCGGCGGCTAGGTGCTCGGTCAGCGGCTCGAAGCTATGGTTCAACTGCAACCCTGAGAGCGCATACCACTGGTTCAAGCGGGAGTGGGTGGACAAAGCTACGGAAAAGCGGCTGATGTATGTACACTTCACGCTCGACGACAACCCCTCGCTCTCGCCGCAGATGAAAGAGCGCTACCGCAGGCTTTACAGCGGGGCTTTTTACGAGCGCTTCATACTCGGCAGATGGGTAAACGCCGACGGCTTGGTCTACCCGATGTTCAGCGAAAAAGACCACGTTGCAAATAAGCTGCCGACGAAGTTTGAAAAGTACATCGTAAGCTGCGATTACGGCACGGTGAACCCCTCGAGCTTCGGGCTATGGGGGCTTAGCGGCGGGGTATGGTACAGACTTCGCGAATACTACTACGATTCGCGGCGCGAGGGCTTTCAGCGCACCGACGAAGAGCATTACGCGGGGCTGGAGCGGCTATGCGGGGACATACAGCCCGAAAAGGTGATATGCGACCCCTCGGCGGCTTCGTTCATCGCTGCGGTGCGCGCGCACGGCAGGTTCAAGATAGCAAAGGCGGACAACGACGTTATAAGCGGCATAAGGCGGGTCGCCGATATGCTCAGCTGCGGAACTATAAAGATCTCGCCCGCCTGCGCCGACTGCATACGCGAATTTGCCCTCTACCGCTGGGACGACTCCGCCGCGGCGGACAGACCTGTAAAAGAAAACGACCACGCAATGGACGATGTACGCTACTTCGCCGCAGAGGTGAGCCGCAGCGAAGACCCGTTCTTCGTGCTCTCACTTCAAAGATAAACATTAACTACATGAAAAGAAAAACAAGGGAAGTGAAGATTTGATTTTTGACAGCAAGAAAAAGACAGCAAAGCCCGTGCTTTCGGGGGCGGTAAAGGCTTCGGCTTCGCGCACGGCGGGGTTCGATACCGATAATATGCCGCTCGCCTGCCGGCCCGCGCAGCTCGAAGAGGGGCTTTACGATATGCTTAGGGCACAGGTGCCGATAATCGACGCGGCTATTACAAAAGTAGTAAGGCTGACGGGCGGCTTTAAGCTGCGCTGCGCCGACGAGCGCGCCGAAAAGCAGATGGCGGAATTTTTCGCCGAACTGCCAGTACCCGCGAGCGGACGTTCGCTAGAGAGATTTTGCGAGATGTATCTTGACTCTCTGCTGACATACGGCAGGGCTATGGGCGAGATACTGGTGAGCGGGATAACGCACGAGATATCGGGGCTGTACTGCGCCGACTGCACGCTTTTCCGCGTTCGCGCCGCTAAGGACATGAGCCGTGCGGAGTTTTACAGCGCGTACACTGGCGAAAAGCTGCGCTGTATGCACCCCGAGCGCGTGCTTTACACGGTGCAGAACCCAAGCGCGCAGCACCCCGAGGGAGTATCGCTGCTGCGCGGACTGCCTGCGCTGAGCGGGGTACTGCTGAGGATATTTGAAACAGTAGGGCAAAATTTCGAGCGCGCGGGAAACGTGCGCTACGCCGTGACCTACAAGCCCTCGGGCGAGGGCGAGGCGGCTTACGCCAAAGAGCGCGCTATGGACATCGCCCGCGAGTGGGCGGACGGCATGGCGGCCTCAAAAGCGGGACAGGTAAAGGACTTCATAGCCGTGGGCGACGTGGAGATAAAAGTTATCGGCGCAGACGGCGCGGAGCTGAACACCGAGATACCTGTACGCCAACTGCTCGAACAGCTTATAGCGAAACTTTCGATACCGCCATTTCTGCTAGGGCTGAACTGGTCTACCACCGAGCGCATGAGCAGCCAGCAGGCTGACATACTCACAAGCGAGATAGACTACTACCGCAGACTGCTGGAGCAGGCGATACTGAAGATAGCGCGTTTTTACGCCGATATGAACGGCATTTCATCTGATATATGGGTGGAGTGGGAAAACGTGAACTTGCAGGACGAGGAATCGCTCGCGCGGGCAAGGCTCTACAACGCTCAAGCGCAGCAGATAGAGCTTGAGAACCAAAGCAAGATGAAGATGAACAGCGGAAAAGTATGAGGAGGAGGTAAAAGACATGACAAACAGCGATGTAGTGAACAAGACGGCGGCTGTCGGCAGTATCGAAAATGCGAACGCAGACAGCGGCGTCAGCGCGGAGGATATGGCGCTGATAAATCAGCTTGCGCGGCGCGAGCTGAAAGCGGAGGAGGTGTATGTATTCCCCGTAACGCTCTGCGATAACGAAACAGACCGCGACTGCGAGAGATTTTCGGTATCGGCGCTGGCGAAGCTTGCCGAGCTTTTCGTAGGCAAGACTGGCATTTTCGACCACGACCCTAAGGGCGCGAACCAGACGGCAAGGATATTCCGCGCCGAGCTTGCGGCGGACGAGAGCCGCTCTACCAGATCCGGCGAGCCTTACCGCTGCGTAAAGGCTATGGCATACATGATGCGCACTGAGAAAAACGCCGACCTGATAGCCGAGATAGACGGCGGGATAAAGAAAGAAGTTTCGGTATGCTGCTCGGTAGGCAGAAAGATATGCTCGATATGCGGCGCGGACGAGCGCAGACAGCCCTGCACGCACATAAAGGGCGAATATTACAGCGGAAAGCTCTGCGAGAAGATACTTGAAGAGCCGAGCGACGCCTACGAATGGTCGTTCGTGGCTATACCTGCCCAGCCGAACGCGGGCGTTACGAAATCGGGCGCATTCGCGGACAGAAAGTACGACCTCAGCAGCGAGGAGATAGGCATGATAGCCGCGAAGTGCGCCGAGCTGAAACGCGAGAACGGCGTGCTGGAAAACCGCGTTGCCGAGCTGAAAAGCGTGGAAGACAAAGCGCGCGCCGACGCTATCAGCGAGATAATACGTCTGGGCAGATTTTGCGTGCCCTCATTCGGGGCGGAAACTATAAAGGCGGTGTGCAGCGAGATGAGCTACGCCCAGCTTTTAGAATTCAAAAAGCGCATAAGAAAGGACGTGATGAAAGAACAGAGCGAAAGACCGAAGAGCGTTTTTTACAACAGCGAAAATAACGAAGCCGAGGAGAGCGGCGGCTTGCAGCGCATAGGCTCGGCTATAAGAAACACATCTTTCAGAATGAAGAGATGAATTTGAACGGAAAGCATTAACATAATTTTGAATGATATTAAAAAAGGAGAGTATTTTGAATATGTATAAGAACATCAAACTTGACAGAGGACTTTATTCGATAACCGGCAAGAACTTCACTCAGGCGCTTGCGGCGCTAGACCCCGACGCGGAGTACAAGGGCACTGATATGGAACAGCTCGACGCTTTTGAAAGACAGCTCAAGCGCTTTGACATAAAGATAGCGGGCGAGGGCTGCGACAGGGTAGAGAAATTCTTTACCTCTACCGAATCGGCGGTGCTTTTCCCCGAATATGTGCGCCGCCAGATAAAGAGCGGCATGGACAGCGTATCGCTGGTGCAGTACGCCGCCGCGGTGACCTACACCGACTCGGTAGACTTCCGCGCGCTGAGCGTTACATCTGCGGGCAGCGACACGGGCGTAGCGCAGCTCGCCGCCATGCCTGCTACCACGGTAAAGCTTGCTGACACCGCCTCGGCGCTGACGAAATTCGCCCGCAGGCTCGACTGCTCTTACGAAGCGGTGCGCAAGCAGAGGCTCGAAGCATTCGGCGTTATACTGCGCTCGCTCGGCGCGCAGCTTTCCCGCGCGGTGAATAAGAAGATGACGGACGTTATCTACACCGCTTCAACAAAGACCAAGTACACGGGCACTGTGACCTATGCGCAGCTTGCGGCTTTTTGGGCTTCCATGAGCAGCTGCGATATGGACGTTATGCTCTGCAACCCCGCTATGATGGCGAGCATTCTCGCGCTGGACGAGATGAAGCTTTGCGTAAGCGACTTTATGTCGAGCGGCAAGGCGGTAACGCCATACGGCATCACGCTTGTAAAGTGCCCGTGGCTAAAGGCGGGCACAGCCATCGGCATGGACTCGAGCTGCGGAATAGAAGCGATATTCGGCACCGACGTCATCATAGACACCGACAAGCTTATCTCTACCCAGTGCGACGAGATAGCGGCTTCGGTAATGTGCGGCTTCTCAGTACTGACCGCGGACGCGGTAAAGAGTCTGGAACAGTCGTGATAAAATAATTATCTGAACTAACATACGCAAAGCAGTCTGAAACGAATAATTAAGCCAATATAAGAACGGGCGGCGCAGTAAGCGGGCATATCCGCCGCGCCGCCTTTTTTATATAATTAAACGATAGGAGATGTATGAAAATATGAAATATCTGGAGTATGAAAAGGTAAAGAGAGATTTTCAGCGGCTGACGGCTGTAAGCGACGAGGAATTTGAGGCTCAGCAGTACGCTGCGCTGCTCGAAAACGCCGAGATATACGTTGTTTCGCAGCTTATGATCTCGCCGAGCGAGCTTACAGAGGAGCAAAAGGCGGTGTGCGTTTACGCGGCGGCGGCAGTAGCGGCTTACGACCGCGCGTTTGAGCTTGTGCTCTCGCGCAAGGCTGTAATGACGGAAAACGGAGAGGTAGCCGTGGTGCGCGGCGGCGAATAGCTTTTGCAGTGCGCATACGGTCTGCGCAGGGCGGCGGCAGAAAAGCTGATCGCGCTGGGACTTGTCATGGACGACACATTCTCATTCATGGGGGTGTGAGCGCATGATAACGGCTGTAAATACGATGCTGAGCGACAAGCTTAACAAAGCGGGCTTTGAGGTGTATGAGGAATATTCCTCCGCGAAACCGCTGAGAGCGGGGGCGTACACCGCGCTATGGCGCACCGAAAGGCTGACCCTCGGCGAATACAGGCAGGCGGCGAATGCGAACTCAAAATGCTCGGCGGCGGTAAAGGTACACATACGCCTGCTGGGCGGGAAAAAGAATTTCGACGACGCGGCGGTATTGCAGAGCATGGCGCACAAGGCGGCGGGCGAGCTGTATTTCTCATCGCCGATGGCGGTAATATCGCTGACCTGCGGAGCGCCTAAGCGAAACGCCGCGCTAGGCAGGCTGGAGCAGGTGATAGAGGCGGAATACACGCTGGCTATTAAAAAGGAGGACTTGAAATGAGCGCATCGGGTACTGTATATTTCTTTGAATACGGCGGCAAGAGCTACTATTTCGACGGAGTGAAAATGAGCTTTGCCAACAAGATAGAGAGCACCGCGCTGGCTGACGGCGGGTGTATAAGGGTACGCGCCTGCGGCAGCCCCGAGACGATAACCCTGCACTGCCGCATAGAGGTAGGCGAGATATTCGACTACGAAAACTTGCTTCGCACCATGGCGGCGGCGGACAGCCTGAGCTTTTCAATAAACAAAGTAAGCTACGGCGGCTACGCGATGCTTGCGGGCAGGATAACGGGCGCGGAGAAGCGGGACTACTGCGAGTGCGAATTTACCCTAACGGAGGTGACGGACTAAATGGCGACATACGAAATACCGGAGATAAAGTGCGAACTATGCCGAGCGAGCGGTGCGGCGAGCCTGTATTTCAGCCGAACGGCGGGCTTCAGCTTTGTAAAAGAGCGGTACACGCCGTACACACTGCTCAGCGGGATATTCATAGGCAGGTGCGTGCCCGCGGAGGTCACAGCGGTGAAGCTGTACATCGGCAGCAAGATAATACACCACGGCACGGCGGACAGCGTAGTCTGCGAATACTCGCACGGGGTGTGGCGGATACGCCTGCGCTCGCTGGGCTTCTCAATGCTGCTGGGGCAGAACATGGCTGAGCCGGGGATAATCAGCCAGCCCGACCTCTCGGCAGTTATCGGCAAGGCGGCGGGGGCATACGCGGTGAGCTGTCAGGGCAGCACCAAAAAGGTAAATTATGTATACATTAAAGACACGAGCACGGTGTGGGAAGCCGCCTGTATCTACGCGGCAAAAGCGTACTCGACATACCCCTACATACGCGGCACGAACAGCGTATACTGCACGGCTCTATCACCAAAAACGCGCGATTACAGCGGAAAGAAGATAGTAAGCTATTCTTCTGGCGTAAAGCTGACGGGGCTCATCTCGCACGCGCACACGCAGGACGCGGCGGGAGAATGGAACATCAGCAAGACCAACAGCTTCGCCGTAAATCGGCACATAATAAAGCACAAATACTACGCGCGCGACAACGAATGGGCATACGACCCGCAGGCGGGGCTGAGCTGCCACATCGGCGCGGGCGACCGCGGCAGGCAGTACGGCAGGCTGAAATACGCGGGCGCCGAGCTGGAAGAACTGCTGGACAAGGCAAACTTTACCGCCGAGGGGCTGAGCCTGACGGCGGCGGAGGTGGACAGGATAGAGATAACCTGCTCGCCTAAAGGCTTATTTACCGAACTGAGCTTTTACAATGACCTGTACTGCCCGCAGTAGGGCGGCAAGACCCACAACGGATACCCCTGCACGGAGAGAAAACGCGCCGTACAGGGGCGTTCGTGCGCCATAAACGCGTTTTGCAAAAAAATGGCGTAAAAAAACAACTAAAAAAACAATTGAAATTTCTACATTATTATAAATGCGGCGCACTTGAAATTTTGTTTAATATATGTTATAATAATAAGGAAACGATATTTTTACGGTGAAGTATGCCTTCAAGAAGATGGCATGATTTGCCATTCACGAAAGTTATGAAGGGAAGGTATTTATTGATGGAGTCTTTCAACGACGTTTTTGAAAGCGTTTTGAAATATTTAAGACAGCTGCCGAACGTAAGCGAAGTAGGGTATAAAAGATGGCTGGCTGTACTTGAACCATACAAATTTGAGAACAACACCGCTTTTCTGCTTACGGAGAGCGAATTTACGAAAAAGACCACGCTGGATATATACGAGCCGAGCCTAAAAGAAGCGTTTGAGAACGTGATGGGCTTCCCCGTAGAGATAAGGCTGCTGGTAAAGAGCAAGGACAGCGAGAGCGCGGCGCAGCCGCAATTTACCTCAGCTATGGCGGCAGAGCCTGCGGGCCACACGCCCACCGTAGCGGGAGTACAGGAAAAGCTGACCTTCGACAACTTCATCAAGGGCAAATCGAACGAGCTGGCATACGCCTGCTGCACGGCGGTGGCGAACAAAGCCGACGGCGGCGAGGGGGACAACAACAATATGTTCAACCCGCTTTTCATATACGGCGACTCAGGCCTCGGCAAGACGCACCTTATGAAAGCTATAGAAGCGCAGGTAAAGCAGAACCACCCCGAGATGAACCTCATCTACACCACCACCGAGAATTTCACTAACGAATTCGTACAGGCGCTTTCTGAACGCTCGACGAACGAATTTCACAACAAATACCGCAGCGCGGACTACCTGCTGATAGACGATATACAGTTCATCATCAACAAAGACGCGGTGCAGGAGGAATTTTTCCACACATTCAACGACCTTTACAATGCGGGAAAGCAGATAGTATTGACCTCAGACATAGCGCCGAGCAAGATCTCAAAGCTGGAGAACCGCATACGTTCACGTTTTCTGCTGGGAATGCAGGTAGACATACAGCCGCCCGACTTTGAAACGCGAATGGCGATAATCAAATGCAAGGCGGAGCTTTTAGACTTACAGATAAAGGACAACCTTGCGCGGCTCATCGCAGAAAAGATAAAGACGAACATACGTCAGCTGGAAGGCACGATGAACAAGATAAAGGCGCTGACGATATACACGAGCGAGTCGCCCTCTATCTCGATGGTACAGCGAGTTATCAAAGAAGTAATGATAGAGAACCACCCGACGGAGATAACTACTGACAGGATAATATCAGAAGTAGCGACGGCTTTTAACGTAACGCCTGACGACATACGTTCGCAGAACCGCAGGGCCAACATATCGCTTGCAAGAAAGATCACTATATACCTCATGAAAGAGATAAAGGGAATGACGTACATTCAGATAGGAAACGAGCTGAACAAGAACCATTCCACGATGACGATACACTATCAAGATGTAGCGAAGCTGTTAAAAACTAACAGTGACTTAAAAGAAACGGTAGACGACATCATCAAAAATCTGAAAGAGGTATAATACATTTTTTAAGACTGTCTGAAAATGGCAGTAAAAAATTTTTAGCTTTTTTTCAACATTATCAACAGAGTTTTCAACAATTTAACTTTAATGAAAATTGAGAAGACAAGAGCGAGATAATGCTTGAAAAAGCTAAGTGAAAAGAAATTTTACGAAAAAAGTCGGAAAAGGGGAAGTCAACGGAATCAACAAGGAGTTTTCAAACTGCGGGAGTGATTCAACAAAAAAGGCGGGGTTTTATCAACAATCAACACACAAAAAGCCAACAGTTTTAACACACCAGAAAATGGGTTGAGAAAATCAACAAAGCAGTTGAAAGGCTAATGAAAGACAGTTGAGAAGTTTGGAGAACAAAACCGTAGAAAATGCTGAGGTTTGAGGGGGTATAGGAGTAGTTTTAGGAGTTTTCAACCGACACTAATACTACTGCTAAAATAAAAGTTAGTTATGTTTGTTATAAGATAGTGAGAAGCTATGATTTTTGAGCGTTTAAAAAAAGCGTTTGTTGAAATTTAGAACGCGGAATAAAAGTGAAGCTTTGAACAAAGTGAAGCGTGAAATTAAGAAGCGCGGGATGCAACGACGCGTGGAAAGTCGGCGAAGCCGAATTTCCTGCCGTTGCCGAGGGGTCGAAGGGGGCGAGAAGCCCCCTGGAGTGAGAAGATCACAAAGCAGAAATTATCCCATCAAAATATCCTCTTAAACAAAAGCAATCCCCAAAATGCGGGGCTGCCAAAAAACGGAGAACGCTCGAAAGAAGCGAATATATCAAACCATAAAACCCGAACAGCCCCGCATTTTCTAAACGCAATCCTCTTAATGTCGGCACAATCCGCAAAGAGCGAAGCGATTTTGCGGCGAACAACAATTAAACCAAACAAGGGCGCAAGCCCTTGCAGGCACGAACAAACGCAAAGAATACCCTACGGCTATCCAATGCCATATATATATACAGATATTTATACTTATACATAGTTATCCCCCCGAGAAAGCACTTCAAACGCGTTGGAAAATGCAGTAAAGCAAGCTTGTTTGAACGGCTCAGGGTGTGGGAATACTTGGATATATATGTATTTATGTATGTCATGGTCATACATACTGTTGTGGTTGGTTTGAGGCTTTTACTTAGTTCGTTCAAGGGCGTGCGCCCTTGAAGGGGGCTGTCTGCGGGCGACACACTAGGGGCAGCCCTCCCTTGCAGGGCATGCCCCTCTTGGATAATAGTCCACCGGACTATTATCCAATTCACCCTATGCGGAGCGCCCTTCGGGTAGGGGTTTCGCCGTCTGCGGACGGCGACGATTGGGGCTTCTCGCCCCCCTCGACCCCCTCGGCAACGGCAGGAAATTCGGCTTCGCCGACTTTCCACGCGTCGTTGCATCCCGCGCTTTTTAATTTTTAGCCACTTTGATTTGGCTTTTACTTTGTTTCGTTATACATTACGTTTTAATGTTTTGCTAATTATTGTTAATTATTTTCATTGATAGATTTTTACTCTACCGAAAGGAGTTACTATGACTAGATTTACTTGCGATAAAATTAAACTCTCAGAAGCGCTTAACAACGTTTCAAAGGCGGTATCCGACAGGTCGGCTTTCTCCGCACTCGAAGGTATCAAATTCTCTATCCGCCAAAATAACCTCGAACTTACCGGCTACGACCTCGAAATCGGTATCCGCACTAACCTCGAGATACGCTCCGCCGACAGCGCTGACTTTATCGTAAACTCCCGCATTATCTGCGAAATGGTTCGCAAAATGCCCGACGATGAACTTCTCTTCGAGGTATCAGACGACTACATGATAACCCTCGAATGCGGCGTTACTTCTTACAACCTCAACGCTATCCCCGCCGACGATTACCCCGAACTGCCAGGCAAAGACTCTTCCACCGAGGTGAAGATCTCTCAGCCTGTGCTAAAAAGCATGATACAGCAGACTAAATTCGCCGCTTCGCAGCTCGACATAAAGCCGATCCTAAAAGGCGAACTTTTTGAGATAGAAAACAACACCCTTACAGTCGCGGCGATAGACGGCTACCGCCTAGCGGTACGCACCGAGCCGATCTCCTACGAGGGCGAGCTGAAATTCGTAGTGCCCGCTAAGAACCTCGACGAGGTATCGAAGCTGCTCTCAGACGACGAGAACGAGGTATGCTCGCTCTTCCTTGCTAAAAAGCACATTATTTTCCAGGTAGGCAACTACCTTGTAAATTCGCGCCTGCTGGAGGGCGAGTTCCACCCGTACAAGAGCGCTATACCCAGCACTTGGACGACCGAAGTGGTGGTAGACCGCGTGAAGCTGATACGCACCCTCGAACGCTGCCTGCTGCTGATAAACGAAAAGAACCCCAGCCCTGTACGCTGTATGTTCGACAACGGTCAAATATCCATAAAATGCTCGACGCGCTCGCTCGGCAAAGTGCACGACGAGATAAGCGCCGACATTAACGGAACATCTATGGAGATAGGCTTTAAATGCCGCTTTTTCCTCGACCCGCTAAAGGCGGTAAGCGACGAAAAGGTAAAGCTGCAGCTTGGCGGAAGTTTGCTGCCTATGAAGATAATGCCCTTAAACGGCGAAAGCTACACATACCTTGTGCTGCCTGTAAGACTGCCGAAGGAATAAATTGCAGAGGGAAGATTTTAAGATAATGAGAAGCGAAAAGATAAAGATAAACACCGAGTACATCAAGCTCGACTCGCTGCTGAAATACGCGGGCGTTACTGAAACGGGCGGGATCGCCAAAGAGGTCATCGCTGAGGGACGGATTAAAGTGAACGGCGAGGTTTGCACCATGCGCGGCAAAAAGCTGAGAAACGGCGACTGCGCCGAGATAGACGAGCTTTCGCTGAAGCTGGAGATAGTGAGCACCGCCGCGGCTGCGGAATAAAGCATGAGAATAGAGCATTTCAGCGCGGACGGGTTCAGAAATCTGGAAAATATAGACATAGACCTGCACCCCGAGCTGAACGTGATATGCGGGCAGAACGCGCAGGGCAAGACCAACATACTCGAAGCGATATGGCTGTGCACGGGCGAGAGAAGTTTTCGCGGGGCGAAAGACCGCGAGCTGATACGCCTAGGCGGCGAGCGCTTTGACATAGGCTTGCGTTTCGCGGACAAGCGGCGCACGCAGCAGATAGACTACACGCTGATAAGAAGCGAGATACGCAGCAAGAAGATAGCGCTCAACGGCGTAAGCGTAAAGAATCCCTCGGGGCTTTTCGGCGCGCTGGAGTGCGTAGTATTCACGCCCGAAGATCTGGAGCTTTCAAAAGGCTCGCCCGAGGTGCGGCGCAGCTTTGCCGACCTTTCGGTATCGCAGATAAAGCGTTCGTACAGGCGGGTGGTAGACAAATACCGCAGGCTGCTGGAGCAGAGGAACACTCAGCTAAAAGCGGCGTACCAAACGGCGGACATCGGCGATATGCTGGACATATGGGACATACAGCTGGCGCAGATGGGCGCGTATATATCAATGCTGAGGTACAACTACTGCAAAAAGCTGGAAATGGCGGCTCAGAAGCTTTACAGCGAGATCTCGCAGGGGCGTGAGCGGCTTGAGATAGAATATCATTCGACTATATATGAAAATTTGCAGGGGCGAACTGATTACCGGAACGACCTTGCGGCGGAGTATGCTGAGGCGCTGAAGAAGAGCCGTGCGGAGGATATGCGCGCGGGGTTCACGCTGAAAGGGGTACACCGCGACGACCTGCACTGCAAGATAAACGGAATGTACGCGAAAGAATATGCTTCGCAGGGGCAGCACAGGTCGATAGCGCTTATCATGAAGCTGGCTCAGGCGTATATACTGAGCGAAGAAACGGGCGACGCGCCCTGCATACTGCTGGACGATGTAATGAGCGAACTTGACGCGGGTCGGCAGGAGTTTGTGATGAGCAAGATAAGAGATATGCAAGTAATAATCACCTGCTGCGGCGAGGAAGCCCTGAGAGGGCGAGCCGCGGGAGGTAAAGTTATCAAGATAAACAGCGGGAGAGTGATCTGAGGTGTATGTACACATCGGGAATGGCGCGATGGTGAAAGACAGCGAGATAATAGGGGTATTTGACATAGAGAGAGCGACGGTATCGCAGGACACGAGGGAGTATTTGAGAACAGCGGCGGCGCGGAAGCGAGATGTAAGCTGTACGGAGGAGATACCGAGGAGTTTTGTGGTAACGTTTGATAGAGAGATATTAGACGAGCGGGTGTATGTAAGCAGGGTATCGCCGCGAACTATCGCGGGAAGGGCAAAGGGTAAGCTGGACGTTTGAAAAGAACGGTAACTATCCTAATCATAATCCCGAACAACGTAAAAGCCGCGGAAGCAACGCCTAGCGCACGCCCATAAACGGCGTGAATTTAAAAAAAGCGCGTGCTCAAGCGGCGCGTGGAAATCAGCGATGCTGACTTTACACGCGCCTTGCAGCCGCTTCTATTGACAGGGGCTTTTACTTTAATTTAGATATTAACAACGTGGGAACTTGGCTATCCAAATTTCCAAAACTGGAGGTAAGATCTTGAATATGAATATCGAAAACAATCAGAATTTGAACGAAATCGGCTCTCAGCCTACCGCTGATAACGCTGAACAGATCGTCGCCGAGGAAATCGAAGCGGCTGAGATCTCCCGCGTTGATGAAAATAATAACTACGACGAAAATCAGATACAAGTCCTCGAAGGTCTGGAGGCTGTAAGAAAACGCCCCGGTATGTACATCGGCTCAAGCGGCCCTCACGGTCTGCACCACCTCGTGTACGAGATAGTGGACAACGCTATCGACGAAGCCCTCGCAGGCTACTGCACACAGATAGACGTAGATATTCTTCCCGGCGACGTGATACAGGTTTCCGACAACGGACGCGGTATACCTACCGGTATCCACCCCAAAGAGGGTATCTCTGCCGCGACCGTAGTTTTCACAGTCCTCCACGCAGGCGGTAAATTCGGCGGCGGCGGATACAAGGTCGCGGGCGGTCTGCACGGCGTTGGCGCTTCTGTTGTAAACGCCCTCAGCGAATGGCTGGAGCTGACTATCTACGACGGCAAAAACGTTCACTTCCAGCGCTTTGAACGCGGAAAATACTCCGAGCCGCTAAAAGTCATCGGCACTACCGAGCGCACCGGCTCTGTAATAAAATTCAAGGCAGACCCCGAGATATTTACCGAAACTACGGTGTATGATTACGAAACTCTGCTTCGCCGTCTGCGCGAACAGGCTTTCCTCAACGCGGGTCTGAAGATAGTATTCACCGACTCGCGCGACCCAGAAAATATACAGACCGAAACTCTGCACTACGAGGGCGGTATCAGGGAATTTGTAGAGCACATACACAGATCTAAAGCGGCGGACGCCATTATACCCGAGGTAATACACATTCAGGGCATGGAGGGCGATATTTTCGCCGAGATAGCTATGCAGTACAACACCAGCTACACGGAATTTGTGCTATCATTTGCTAATAATATCCACACGCCCGACGGCGGCACGCACGAAACGGGCTTCAAGACGGCGCTGACTAAGGTAATAAACGAGTACGGAAAGAAATTCGGCCTGCTGAAAGACGGCGACAAGCTGATGGGCGACGACGTGCGCGAGGGCCTTACGGCGATAATCTCAGTAAAGCTGACGAACTGCGAATTTGAGGGTCAGACAAAGGGAAGGCTGGGAAATCCCGAAGTAAAGCCGCTGGTAGACAGGATAGTTTCAGACAAGCTGATGGACTACCTAGAGAAAAATCCGCAGGTAGCAAAGACGATATTTGAGAAATCAATGGCGGCGCAGAGGGCGAGAGAGGCGGCTAAGAACGCGCGCGACCTCGCGAGAAAGCGCAAATCGGCACTGGAAAGCTCCAGCCTGCCGGGCAAGCTGGCGGACTGCTCTGACAGAAACAACGAGTACACGGAAATATACATCGTAGAGGGAGATTCGGCGGGCGGCTCTGCCAAAGAGGGCCGCGACAGAAAATTCCAGGCGATACTTCCCCTCTGGGGCAAGATGCTGAACGTAGAGAAAGCGCGCATAGACAAAGTATACGGCAACGAAAAGCTGATGCCGGTAGTAACGGCGCTGGGAACATCTATCGGCGAAGATTTTGACATAAGCAAGCTGAGATACGGCAAAGTTATAATCATGGCCGATGCCGATGTTGACGGCTCGCACATACGCACGCTGCTGCTGACATTCTTTTTCAGATATATGCGTCCGCTGATAGAAGATGGACACGTTTACTGCGCGCAGCCGCCGCTTTTCAAGGTATGGCGCGGCAAGCAGGTACGCTACGCATTCTCGGAAGAAGAGCGCGATATGTACGCTTCGGAGCTTGCGGGAGAATCGAACCTAAAGGTAGACATACAGCGCTACAAAGGTCTTGGTGAGATGAACCCGACGCAGCTTTGGGAAACTACCCTAGACCCAGAGCGCAGGACTATGATAAAAATATCAGTAGAAGACGCGCAGAAAGCGGACGAAGCCTTTACCATACTGATGGGCGACAAGGTAGAGCCGAGAAGAGATTTTATAGAGAAGAACGCGCAGTATGCTACAAACCTTGACGTATAAAGCGAAAGGATCATTATTACATTGAACGATCTACTTGAAGGACGCGGCGGGGAAAATGAAAACAGCGAAAAGCCCGATAACAAAGTATCGGCAGCAGATTTTCCCGCCATATCAGACATAATAGAGCAGACTGAGGAGCAGCGCGAGAAGAGCGGCGGGCGCGTACCCGAGATACAGGTGAGCGCGGGCGCAGGCGAGAGCGCTGAGAAGTCTGAAAAAGCCGAAAAGAGCGCAGAGGCGGAAACTGCCGAAAGCGCTGAGAGCGAAAAGCCACAGGGAGCGCTGAACGCGATAAAGGGCAAGCTGAAAAGCTCAGAGCTGCTGGACAAAGCTGTGCTGAAAGATATGTTTTTCGGCACGGGCGATAAAGACGCAGGCAAGCGCGGAGTGAGCGCGGAGGGCGATGAAGAGAGCGAAGAGCAGGACGACTTCGACTACTTAGACGAAGAGGACGAAGTACAGGAGCTTTTCGACAAGAGCCGCAAGAAGCGCATAACCGCCGACCCGAAGAAGGACAAAAAGATATTCAGCACAGAGTACATGATAACGCCGGAGCAGGCGGCGGACGGCTACGAGCTTTTCTACCGCGAATTCATAAAGCCGAAGAATGTGAGATTCACGATAGGCTTCGGCATAGCGGCGGCGGTATTCTTGATATCGGGGCTGGTGTATCCTAAAAGCTACCTGAACTGGGTGCTGATGCTCATATGCTTAGCCGTAATCGGGATAACTTGGCTGAACAGCAGCAGCGCGCGGAAAGAGGCGGTATACTCGGCGGACGCTGTGAAGAACGACAGCTACAAGCTTTCATTTTTCAACTCGCGCATAGTGATAGAAGAATCAGAGCTGGCGGGGGACAGGATATACAGCTACCAGCCGGTGATGATAAGATTTGAGGACATAGACCTAAAGGTAATCGACTGCGGCGGGCTGTATGTGCTGATATTCAAGAAAGACTATATATACACAGTGCCGAAGAGCGCGATGAACGAGCAGATGAACGAGGTATTTCGCCGGCATTTATCGAACATACTGGGCGACGACTACCGCGAATACACGATAAAACAGGAAAGATCAGACAAACTTAACAAGCTGAAAAAGCATACAAAGAAAGCTTCGGAAAGCGGCGCTGACGCTGACGAAACGGAAAGAGAGTGATTATTTGTTTAACGATCATACAAACATCATTGAAACAGACATCGAGAAGATGATGAAGGAATCATTTTTACAGTACTCGATGTCGGTAATATGCTCAAGAGCGCTGCCTGACGTGCGCGACGGACTGAAACCCGTACACCGCAGGATACTCTACACCATGTATGAAAACGGACTTTACCCCGAGAAATCTTACAGAAAGTGCGCGGACACGGTAGGTTCGGTGCTGGGTAAATATCACCCTCACGGCGACGCTTCGGTATACGACGCGCTGGTAAGAATGGCGCAGACATTCTCGCTAAGATACCCGATGATAGACGGACAGGGAAACTTCGGCTCTATAGACGGCGACCCGCCTGCGGCTTACCGATACACGGAAGCGAAGATGGCGAAAATTTCGATGAATATGCTCACCGACATAGGCAAAGAGACGGTAGACTACCAATCGAACTACGACGACAGACTTAAAGAGCCGGTAGTACTGCCCTCGCGTTTTCCGCAGCTGCTCTGCAACGGCTCGGTAGGCATAGCCGTAGGCATGGCGACGAACATACCCCCGCACAACCTGGGCGAAGTAATAGACGCGATGAAGCTGATGGTGCGCGATCCGGACTGCACGCTTGACGAGCTGATGGAGTGCATAAAAGGCCCGGACTTCCCTACCGGCGGAATAATCATGGGCAGGGCGGGCATACGCTCGGCATACGGCACGGGCCGCGGCAAGATAACGCTGCGCGCGGACACGAGCATAGAAGAGATAAAGGGCAGGAACTGCATAATAGTACACGAGATACCGTATGCGGTAAACAAGGCAAGGCTGATACAATCTATCGCCGAGCTGCACAAAGACAAGAGGATAGACGGTATACACGATCTGCGCGACGAATCGGACAAAGACGGACTGCGGATAGTGATAGAGCTGAAAAAGGACGCTATACCGCAGGTAGTACTGAACAAGCTTTTCAGCTACACGCAGTTACAGGACACGGTAGGCGTTATCATGCTGGCGCTGGTGAACGGCGTGCCGAAAACGCTGACGCTGAAGCAGATGCTGGAAGAGTACATCAACTTCCAGGTAGAGGTCATCACACGCAGGACGCAGTATGATCTGAAAAAGGCGAAAGAGCGCGAGCACATCTTAAAGGGCTTAACGATAGCGCTGGACAACATCGACGAAGTTATAGAGATAATGAAGACCTCGAAGAACATACCCGAGGGCAAGCAGAGGCTTTGCGACCGCTTCAAGTTGAGCGAAGTGCAGGCTGACCACATAGCGAACATGACGCTGGGCAGGCTGACGGGTCTGGAGAGGCAGAAGATAATCGACGAACTGAAAGAGCTGGAGATAAAGATAGCGGACTACGAGGACATACTGGCGAACCACTCGCGCATACTGAACATCATGATAGAGGAAGTAGAAGCGATACAGGACAAATTCGGCGACGAGCGCCGCACGAGGATTGAAAACGTAAGCGGCGAAGTAGACGTAGAAGACCTGATACCGGTAGAGGAGAACGTAGTTACCTACACGAACAGCGGCTACATCAAGAGAATGCCGGTAAGCACATACAAAGCGCAGAACCGCGGCGGCAAGGGCGTATCGGGCATGAAGCAGAGAGAGGACGACTTTGTAGAAGAGATGTACATCTGCTCCTCGCACGACAACTTGCTGTTTATCTCGAATTTCGGCATAATGTACAAGCTGAAATGTTACGAGCTGCCGGAAGGCTCGAAAGCCTCGAAGGGCACGAACATCGTAAACATACTGCCGCTGAAAGAGAACGAGAAGATAGCGGCTATGATAAAGACCTCTGACTTTGCGGAGGGCAAAGCCATAGTAATATGCACGAAGAACGGCAAGATAAAGAGGACCGACCTTTCGGCGTACAAGAACGTAAGAAAGCAGGGACTCATAGCGATAGGACTTGACGAGGGCGACGAGATCGCGGGCGTAAGAATGACTGGCGGCGACAGCCAGCTTATAGTAGCGACGCGAATGGGCATGGCGATACGGATAAAGGAAACGAACATCCGCAACATGTCGAGAAGCGCGCACGGCGTGAAAGCGATAACCCTGCGCGAGGGCGACAGCGTAGTATCAATGGCGAGAGTACGCGAGGGCGCAAGCGTGCTGACAGTTACCGAGGGCGGACTTGGCAGAAAGACGAACCTTGACGAATACCGCATACAGAACCGCGGCGGTCTAGGTCTTAAGAATTACAGGAGCGGCGACGACTACGTTTGCGGCATAAAGGTGATCGACGAAGAGGACGACATCATCATGATAGCGTCAGACGGCGTAGTGATAAGGCTGAGGGCTTCGGACATCAGGCCGATGAGCAGGTATGCGCGCGGAGTACGTCTTATGAAGCTGAGCGGCGAGAGCAAAGTAGTAGCGTTCACACGAGCGGAGCGGGACGAGAGTGCTGAAACGGCGGTCATCGAGGACAGCGGCGCTGAGGAAGAGCTTGACGCGGAGGCTATCGCGGCTTTAGAGGCTGAGGAGGCTGACGGCGAGGGTGTTGCTGAAGCGGCTGACACTGAGTCCGGTTCTGACGGAGAATAATTTCTCGAACTATCTCAAACTATATTTATATTAGATAAAAAAAATCAAGCAGCGTCTTTTTTTAGAAAGGGCGCTGCTTGTTCTATGTGGAACATTTTTTTGATTGCGGGGGTTTGGGTGGTGGTTTTTACTTTGTTTCTTTTTTGTTCTACGTGGAACATCATTCCTCTTTCTTCGGGATTTTTATCACATATTCTATATACCCCTCGGCCTGCTTCTTCTCGCTCTCCGCCTCGACCCCCGCCAATCTCATCACATTCAGCGCCTTTTCCACCGTATTGAAAAACAGCCGCACATCTCCCAGCACCGCCGCACGCTTCCGATAACCCTCACGCACTTTCTTCTGCTTCTCCAGCGCGTCGATATACCGCTCCAATCCTTCTGCCGTCATATGCTTATCGCACACAGTTTGCAATATCCCGCCGCGCTCCTCCTCGCTGACCCTCAGCAACGCCCTTGCGTGCCGCTCTGACAACCGGAAATTCAGTATCTTCGCTTTCTGTTCGTCCGAAATGCTCAGCAGGCGCAGTTTATTTGCAATGGTGGGTTGGCTCAGACCCAGCTGCACCGCCGCCTGCTGCTGCGTTAATCCGAATTTCTCGATGAGCATACGGAAGCCCGCCGCCTGCTCGAAAAAGTTGAGGTCTTCACGCTGTAAGTTTTCCACGAGCGCCATCATAGCGGCGCGCTCGGGGTCGGCTTCGGCTATGATACAAGGCACTTCCCGCAGACCCGCGAGTTTTGCGGCGCGCAGGCGGCGTTCACCCGCGATGAGCTCGTAGCCGCCGTCCACCTCGCGCACGGTAAGCGGCTGGATAATGCCGAGCTGGGATATGCTTTTTGCCATTGCGGTCAGCTCGTTCGACTCGAAATGTCGGCGAGGCTGCGCGGGGTTCGGGCGAATATCGGCGGCGGGGATATTTACGATACAGCGCGGCTCGGCGGGCTGAGTACGGCGCATCAGGGCGGAAATGTTCATAGGTCACTGCTCCTTTTTTAGATCTTGTATAGATTATATCACGGCGGGGCGGCGCGGGCAAGCGGGGTATGCAAAAAAAATATCGCAGAAAGCGCGAGATTGCGGCAGGGTATTGGCGTGGACGGCTAAAGTCGGCAGTATATGCGGGAGGGGGAGTCGAAAAATGCTGAAAGGCGCGAAAAAATTTTTGACATACGCAAACTTTTTTCCGCAAAGGTCTTTTCAAACGGCGAAAAATGTTGTATAATAGAAGCAGTATCTATTTTAGTTTACAGAAAGGAAAATCTGACATGGGGAAAGTCATTGCCGTTTCAAATCAGAAAGGCGGGGTAGGAAAATCCACCACGGTGGTGAACCTTGCCGCGGTGCTGGGCGCTAAGGGCAAAAAGGTGCTGATAGTGGATTTCGACCCGCAGGGCAACACCACAACGAGCTTCGGCATACGCAAAAAGAGCATACGCAACACCGTTTACGAGGTGCTGATGGGCGAATGCACGGCTTTTGAGGCGGTAGTCGCGACGGAATTTCGCGGGGTGAGCATGATACCCACCACCCAGCGGCTCTCAGGCGCTACGGCGGCGCTGATGAACATGAAAGACAAAGCGAAAAAGCTGGATACAGCGCTGGAGCAGGCGCGGGATTTTTACGATTTTATACTCATCGACTGCCCGCCTACGCTGGATATGCTTACGATAAACGCGCTGGTGGCGGCAAACTCAGTTATAGTGCCGCTGCAATGCGAATTTTTATCGCTTGAAGGACTTGTTGAGCTGAACAACACCATCGAGCGTGTGAAGAAAAATTTCAACGAGGGTCTGCACTACGAGGGCATACTTTTCACGATGTATGTCGAGAGGTACAAGGTCACGGGGCAGATAGTAAAAGAAGTGAAAAAATATTTCCCGAAGCAGGTGTTTGAAACGGTGATACCGCGAAATATCGCGCTTTCGGAAGCGCCGAGTTTCGGTATGCCCGCGCTTTATTACGACAAGAAGTCGAAGGGCAGCAAGGCTTACGAAGCGCTGGCGAAAGAGATACTTAAAAACGAAAAAAAGCGAAGGGAATGAGGTAATAGATGGCGAAAAACGAAAGAATGAAAAACGGCCTTGATATGCTTTTCGAGGACAATTTTCACGACGAAGAGAGCGGCGAGGGCGGCGGAGTGCAGACTATGCGCATTTCGCTGATAGAGCCTGACAAAAATCAGCCGAGGTCGGAGTTTGACGCCGAGCGGCTGCGCGAGCTTTCGGAAAACATCGCTCAGCACGGCGTTTTGCAGCCTATATTGGTAAGACCGATGGGCGAGGACGTTTACCGCATAGTTGCGGGTGAGCGCAGGTGGCGTGCGGCGAGAATGGCAGGGCTGACGGAGATACCGGTAGTTGTGAGAGAGCTGAGCGACCTCGAGGCGGCGCAGATAGCGCTTATCGAGAACCTGCAGCGCGAAGACCTGAACCCGATCGAAGAAGCGAAAGCTTACAAGCGGCTGATGGAGGACTACGGCATGACGCAGGAGGAGCTTTCAAAGACCGTCGGCAGATCGCGCGCGGCTATCGCAAACGCGGTAAGGCTGCTGAACCTGCCTGAGAGCGTGCAGGGGTATGTAGCAGAGAAGAAGCTCACGGTGGGTCATGCGAAAGTGCTCTGTGGACTGAGCAGCGAATCTGTTATACAAGAGATGGCGGAGCGGACTATGACGAACTTTTGGACGGTGCGCCAGCTTGAAAAGCAGATAATCGAAGAGGGCAGCAAGGAGTACAACGGCGGCGCGCCGAAGAAGAGCGACAGCAGCTTTGCAGACCCGTTCAAGAAATACGCCTTGGAGAGCCAGATGGCTCTGCACGATACATTCGCAGTAGATTCAAAGATCAGCAAAGAGCGTGCGGGAAGAGTAACGCTGAAGATAACGTTCACGAACGAGAACGAGCTGAAAGAATTTATGAAGAGAATATCGAACAAATGACAAAAATGTTCCACGCGGAACAAAAACATATAAGGAGTAAAGATCATGTTAGACATTAAGCTTATAAGGACCAACCCTGAGCTGGTAAAGGAAAACATCAAGAAAAAGTTTCAGGACGAAAAGCTGGTACTGGTAGACGAAGTTATCGCTATGGACAAAGAGTACCGCGAGGCTAAGACACGCGCGGACGAGCTGAGAGCGAAGCGCAACAAGATGAGCAAGGAGATCGGCGGACTGATGGCTAAGGGCCAGAAGGAAGAAGCCGAGAAGATAAAGGCAGAGGTAAAGCAGTACGGCGCAGACCTCGAAGCGCTTGCGGCTAAGGAGACCGAGCTTGAGAGCGAGATCAAGAAGAGAATGATGGTGATACCGCAGATAATCGGCGACGACGTGCCTATCGGCAAGGACGACAGCCAGAACGTAGAGCTCGAGCGCTTCGGCGAGCCGGTAGTTCCGGACTTTGAAGTGCCCTACCACGTTGACATAATGGAAGCGCTGAACGGCATAGACCTCGATGCTGCGAGAAAGACGAGCGGAAACGGTTTCTACTATCTGCGCGGAGACATTGCAAGACTGCACTCGGCCATACTTTCCTACGCGCGCGATTTCATGATCGACCGCGGATTCATCTACTACATCCCGCCTTTCATGATCCGTTCGGACGTTGTTACCGGCGTAATGAGCTTTGACGAGATGGACAACATGATGTACAAGATCGAGGGCGAAGACCTTTATCTGATCGGCACATCTGAGCACTCGATGATCGGTAAGTTTATCGACACGATAATCCCTGAGGGTGAGCTGCCTAAGGCGCTCACCAGCTACAGCCCATGCTTTCGCAAGGAGGTCGGCGCGCACGGCATAGAGGAGCGCGGCGTTTACCGCATACACCAGTTTGAAAAGCAGGAAATGATAGTAGTTTGCAAGCCGGAAGAGAGCGACGAGTGGTACAAGAAGCTTTGGAACAACACGGTAGATTTCTTCCGCACGCTGGATATACCCGTAAGAACGCTGGAGTGCTGCTCGGGCGACCTGGCTGACCTCAAAGTCAGAAGCCTTGACGTAGAGGCTTGGAGCCCGCGCCAGAAGAAGTACTTCGAGGTAGGAAGCTGCTCAAACCTGGGCGACGCGCAGGCTAGAAGACTGGGCATTAGAGTAAAGGGCGAGGACGGACAGAAGTACTTTGCTCACACGCTGAACAACACGGTAGTTGCTCCGCCGAGAATGCTCATCGCGTTCCTTGAAAACAACCTCAAGGCAGACGGCACGGTAGCTATACCCGAGGCGCTGAGAATGTACATGGGCGGCAAGGACAAGCTGGAGAAGTGCAAGATCTGAGCTGAAAAATAAGATATTTACAGCAGAGCGGTGCGCGCCGCTCTGTTGCTATGTTGAAACATTGTTCCACGCGGAACGATCTAAACGAAAGGAAAGCTGATATGCAGACCGATAACAATTACATAGCCAAATTTGACATAGCTGTGGTCGGCGCGGGGCACGCGGGCTGCGAGGCGGCTTTTGCGGCGGCGCGGCTGGGGCTGAAAACGGCGCTTTTCACCATCTCGCTCGACGCGGTGGCGAATATGCCCTGCAACCCCTCGATAGGCGGCACGGCGAAAGGGCACTTGGTGCGCGAGATAGACGCGCTGGGCGGCGAAATGGGCAAGGCGGCGGACGCTACATTTTTGCAGTCGCGCATACTCAACCGCGGCAAAGGGCCTGCGGTGCACAGCCTGCGCGTGCAGTCTGACCGCGTGAAGTACCACGCTTACATGAAGAGCGCGGTGGAGCACACGGAGAATCTATATTTGAAACAGGACGAGATAACAGACATACTGACCGACGGCGGGAAGATATGCGGCGTGCGCTCGAAGCTTGGCAGCAACTACGCGGCTAAGGCGGTGATAATCGCGGGCGGAACGTACCTCAAAGGCAAGGTATTCGTCGGCGGAGTTTCTTACGAGAGCGGGCCGGATTCTACGCTGCCTGCGAACCTGCTTTCAAACTCGCTTACCGAGCTGGGCGTGGAGCTGCGCAGGTTCAAGACGGGCACGCCCTGCCGCATACACCGCCGCTCGATCGATTTTTCAAAGCTTGAAAAGCAGGACGGCGACGAGGAGATAACGCCTTTTTCATTCGAGAACCACGAGAAGCTTGAAAACAAGATCTCATGCTACATCGGTTACACCAATGCGGAAACGCACAAGGTGATACTTGAAAACATACACCGTTCGGCGATGTATTCGGGCAAGATCGAGGGCGTAGGGCCGCGGTACTGCCCCTCTATCGAGGACAAAGTAAAGCGCTTTTCCGACAAGCCGCGCCACCAGCTTTTCATCGAGCCGATGGGCTTGGACACTGAGGAGTGCTATGTGCAGGGCATGAGCAGCTCGCTGCCGGAAGAGGTGCAGCTGAAATTCATGCGCACGATAAAAGGCTTAGAGCACGTAGAGATAATGCGCAACGCTTACGCGATAGAGTACGACTGCTGCGACCCGACGCAGCTTTTGCCTACGCTGGAGTTCAAGAACATCGCGAACCTTTACGGCGCGGGGCAGTTCAACGGTACTTCGGGCTACGAGGAAGCGGCGGCGCAGGGGCTTGTTGCGGGAATAAACGCGGCGCTGAAAATAAAGGGCGAGCCGCCGATGGTGCTCGACCGCGCTTCGTCCTACATCGGCACGCTTATCGACGACCTTGTGACGAAAGGCTGCCAAGACCCGTACAGAATGTTGACATCGCGCAGCGAGTACAGGCTGCTTCTGCGGCAGGACAACGCCGACCTGCGGCTTACGGAAACGGGTCATAGGGTAGGGCTGATCTCAGACGAGCGGTATGCACGTTTGCTGGAGAAAAAGCGGCTCATCGAGCAGGAAACTGAGCGCATAAAGCACGTCAACATCGCGCCGACCGCTGAGATAAACAGCTATCTCGAGTCGCAGGGCACGGAGCGCCTCAGCACGGGCATAAAGCTTTCGCAGCTTATAAAGCGTCCCGAGCTTAGCTATGATGGCCTAGCGCCTTTTGACAAAGAGCGCCCCGAGCTGCCGAAAGAGGTGCGCGAGCAGGCGGAGCTGAACGTGAAGTACGAGGGCTACATCGCGATACAGCAGCAGCAGGTGCAGGCTATGCGCAAGCTTGAGAAGAAAGCACTGCCCGCGGATACGGATTACACAAAAGTGCGCGGTCTGCGGCTTGAGGCGGCGGAAAAGCTGAACAAGATACGTCCGCTGAGCGTGGGTCAGGCGAGCAGGATCTCGGGAGTGAACCCCGCGGACGTGAACGTGCTGCTGATATGGCTGAGCGCTTACGGCAAAAACGAGAAAGACAACGGAGAAACGAATGGATAAATTAACTGCCTATTCTGAATTTGAAAAGCTGTTCGCGGGCGGAGGCATGGCGGTCAGCGGCGAGATGTACGAGAAATTTTGCGCATACGCCGAGCTGCTCTGCGAGCGCAACGAGCAGGTGAACCTCACCGCTATAACCGACCCGGAGGGGATAGCGCTGAAACATTTTTACGACAGCGTTTACCCCTTCACGCTGATAGATGTTCCACGCGGAACATCGCTCATCGACGTTGGCACGGGCGCGGGCTTCCCTTCAGTGCCGCTGGCGATATACCGCCCCGACATACGCCTTACCCTGCTCGACAGCCTGAACAAGCGCGTGAACTTTTTGCAGGAGCTTACTTCCGCGCTGGGCATAGAGGCGGAGTGCATACACGCGCGCGCTGAGGAGGCGGCGCGCAGCATAAAGAGCGGCAACCCGCTGCGCGGCGGCTTTGACATGGCTTGCGCGCGGGCGGTGTCTAATCTGCGCGACCTCTGCGAATACTGCCTGCCGTTTGTAAAAGTAGGTGGGGCTTTCACCGCGCTAAAAGGCAGGGACGGCGCTGAGGAGCTTGCGGCGGCGGAAAACGCCATCAAACTGTTGGGCGGCGAAACGGAGCTTTGCCGCGAATACGCATTGCCGAACGGCGACGCGCGCACGCTCATCGTTATCCGCAAGGTGAAGCCGACGGCGGAGAAGTACCCGCGGTGCTCGGCGCAAATGAAGAAAAAACCGCTAGTGTGAATTTATGAATGGAGGGCTTTGAAATGTCGGCAATTTGCGCTGTATCAACTCCGCTCGCCGAGGGCGCTATCTCGGTGATACGCATAAGCGGCGGCAGTGCGCTCACGGTGGCGGCTAAGGTGTTCAAACCTGCGGGCGGAAAAAGCGTGGCGGATATGGCGGGGTACACCTGCGCCTACGGCTATGTTGTGGACGGCGAGGGCGCGCGTGTGGACGACGCCGTGCTCACTGTGTTCCGCGCGCCGCATTCTTACACGGGCGAGGACGTGGCTGAGATCTCTTGCCACGGCGGGCTGTACGTTACAAAAAAAATACTGCGCCTTTGCTGTGAGAACGGCGCGAAGCCTGCCGAGCGGGGCGAGTTCACAAAGCTGGCTTTCATAAACGGCAAGCTCTCGCTCACGCAGGCAGAGGCTGTGATGGACGTTATCTCGGCGCAGGGCGAGCTTACCCTGCACTCGGCAAATCTGGCGCGCGGCGGCGAGCTTTTTCGGCGGATAGACGGCATAAAATCGGGGCTGATAAAGCTGCTGGGCGAGCTTTCCGCTTGGGTGGATTACCCCGAGGAGGAGCTGCCCGAGGTGGAGGACGCGGCTATGGCGCAAACGCTCAGCGACTCGGCGGCGCAGATAAAGCGTCTGCTGGCGGTGTACAATAACGGTATGCTTCTGCGGCAGGGCGTGCCCGCGGTGATAGTCGGCAGGCCGAACGTCGGAAAATCAACGCTGATGAATCTGCTTTTGGGCTACGGACGGGCGATAGTTACCGACATCGCGGGCACTACGCGCGACATCATCGAGGAATCGGTGCGGCTGGGTGACGTTACACTGCGGCTCTCAGACACGGCGGGCATACGCGAAACTGAGGACGAGGTGGAGAAGATAGGCGTAGAGCTGGCGCGGCGCAGGCTTGACGAAAGCGCGCTGATAATCGCAGTTTTCGACGGCTCATCGCAGCCCGCGGCAGAGGATACCGAGCTGATAAGCGCACTGGCGGAGCGCGCGGCACGCGGCGGCAGGGTCATCGCGCTGATAAACAAGTCCGACAAGGGCGTGCAGAGCGAGTGGCGCGGGGCGCTGGGCGAATTTGAGAGCGCGGAGAATGGCGCGGTATTTGAGATCTCGGCGAAAAGCGGCGAGGGCAGAGAGCTGCTGGAGCGCAGGATATGCGAGATGTTCTCGGCGGCGGGCGACGATTCGGACATCTTCGTCAACGAGCGGCAGAAATACTGCCTTGAGCGCGCGCTGGAGAATTTGCAGGCGGCGCTGGGCGCTCAGCAGATTGGCGTTACCCTCGACGCCGTTACCATCTCGATAGGCGAGGCGGCGGCGGCGCTCTCGGAGCTTACGGGCGAGCGGATAACCGAAACGGTGGTAGACGAGGTGTTCTCGAAATTCTGCGTTGGAAAATGACTATATGCAGTTTGGGCGGTGTGCGGAATGCGCGCCGCTTTTTTTGTGCGCGGCTGTTGACAGGCGGTGCGGTTTGTGATATTATTAAAGTAAGTATAGCAAAAACAAATAGGGGGGCTGTTACTTATGGAAAATAAAAAGATGGAAAAAGCGGAAGAGGGCGTAAAATTCACGCCGGCGAAAAAGGGCATACTGGCGCTGGTCTTCGCACTCCTGATCTCCGCTTCGATCATCACGATAACCTACCTGCCGTGGAACGAGCACAAGGAGCTGGAGAAGATATGCACCGAGCCGACCACCGCCACGGTAGACGCGGAAGGCTCGCAGGAGAAGGACGGCGTTTACTTTTACGGGCCGGTAGTGCGGTTCAGTGTGCCGGGGCGCACCATCGGCTACCGCGTAGAGGTCATGAACACGGTGAACCTTAACAAAACTTGGAAAGAGGGCGAACCTCTGCCGATACTCTATTCGCCGTCAGACCCCACGCAGGTGATCTTTAGGGACGACCATGCGGCTGAGAACCACTACCGCGCGGCGTGCATAGGCTCTGGCATACTCTGCGCCGCGGGCGTTGTTATGGCGATAGCGGGCGGGGTAGTTACGATAAAAAAGCGCCGTCCTACCAAGTTTACGGAAAACGCCGCGGGTCAGAGCTTTGAAGAGTGGCAGGCCGAGCAGCTCGACAAAAAGGAAAATTCGGACGATAAAGACGATACAAACGATACGGACGACACAGAAAAAGCTGAAACTACTAAGGAGGGCTGAAAAATGGCTTCTATTATGGACGGCGAAAGGCAATTTCACATACGAGCAAAGGCGGGCGAGGTCGGCAGGTACGTTATCCTCCCCGGCGACCCCGGCAGAGTGCCGAAGATAGCGGCACTGCTGGAAAATGCTGTGCAGATAGCGCAGAACCGCGAGTATAATCTGTATACAGGCACGCTCTGCGGCGAAAAGGTATCGGTTTGCTCTACGGGTATCGGCGGGCCTTCTGCGGCAATCGCGGCGGAGGAGCTGATAAAGTGCGGCGCGGACACGCTTTTGCGCATAGGCACAAGCGGCGGCATAAAGCTCGACGTTACAGGCGGCGACCTCTGCATAGCTTCGGCGGCGGTGCGGGGCGAGGGCACTTCGCGCGAATATCTGCCCGAGGGCTACCCTGCGGCGGCTGACTATCAGGTGGTATCGGCGCTGGCGCAGTCGGCGGCGGAACTCTGCGACGGCAGTTTCGGCAACTCGTATCACGTCGGAGTGGTACATTCTAAAGATAGCTTTTACGGCGAGGTAGAGCCGCAGAACTCGGCTGTTGCGAAAAAGCTTGCGGACAACTGGGAGGGCTACAAGGCGTGCGGCTGTTTGACATCGGAGATGGAGTGCGCGGCGATATTCTCAGTAGGTCTGCTGAGGGGCGCGCGGTGCGGGGCTGTGCTGACGGCGCTTTGGAACGTAGAGCGCAGCAACGCGGGTCTGCCCGACAACATCACCGACGATTCATCGCGGGCGATACAGTGCGTTATCGGCGCTGTGAAAAAGCTCATCGAGCAGGACAAGGCGCAAAAATAAACTGACAGCGGAAAGTCAGAAATATAGAAAAGTATGAAACGAAAAAAGGAAGAGAATAAATGTTGAACTTTGGCAGAGCGCTCCAGCTCGGCTTCGGCATCGTGATGGTGTATGTGCTGATAGCCTGCGGGGCGCGCGGCAATGATTCCTACGGGCTTAGCTGGCAGATAGGGCTGATAGCGCTGGGCGCTTTGGCGATAGTGCTGGCGGCGCGCAGGGGTTACGGCGCGCTGGAGAAGCGGCTGGGCAGGTGCAAAAGCCCGCAGGCGGCCGCCGACCGCGTGGTTATAATAATGGCGGCGGTGATGTTCGCGATACAGCTTTACTGCGGCTACAAGCTTACCCTCGCGCCGATAACCGACCTCGGCTACACCGACCGCGCGGCGCGGCAGCTTGCGGAAAACTGGGACATCAGCCGGATATACGAGACCATGCCCGCGCGGCACGACAAATATTTCGCGATATACCCGAACAACCAGATACTTTTGCTTCTGCTGACGGGGATATACAAGATACAGTACGCGCTGACGGGAAGCATGAACAGAAGCGCGCCGATATTTGTAAACGCTCTGGCGCTGAACATCTCGTACATCTATATGTACCGCAGTGCGAAACTGATGTATAAAAATAAGCAGGGCGGGGCGGCGAAAGCACTTTTCGCGGCGATATGCGGCGCGGGATCTTCCGTGTTTTACACATATGTGCCGTTTTACTATACCGATTCGCTCTCGATGCCATTTGTGATGGCGGCGTTTTACCGGTACCTGCGGGGTCTGCCATATTTGAAAGGCGATGTGAAGCGGGAGAACCTGCTGAGGGCGCTTCCGCAGATGGCGCTTTGCGCGCTGTACATGGCGCTGGGATTTAAGATGAAAGGCAGCGTTATAGTCCTGCTGCCCGCGTTCATGCTTTACACGGCTATTGCGGAGAGCGAGGAGCGCAGGAGGGGCGTTAGGCGCTTGGCGAAAGGCGCGTGGGCGGCGGTATTGGCGGCGCTGGTCATCGGCTTCATAGCGGCGGCGAGCATATTCACGGCGGCTTTCAACATCGCCGACGAGCAGGACTACGCGCGGTACAAATTCCCGCCGCACCACTGGATTATGATGGGCATGAAAACGCGCGGCGGATATTCGTACCGCGATTTTCAGTACACGCTGAATTACGAAACGTATGAGGAGAAAGAGGCGGCGGACGTTACGAGATCTGCCGAGCGGCTGGAGAACTTCGGTTTCGGCGGAATGGTGTTTCATTTCTTCAAAAAAGCGGCGTACACATGGTCGGACGGAAGCTATCTCATTTTTTACCATATAAACAGCGGTGAAAGCTCGGCGCTGAGGGAGTTTGTGACTAGCTCGAAAATTTTCAGGTATATGTGCACGCTGTACCATTTTGCGATGCTTACGGCGGTGACGGCGGGGTATTTCGCGGGGTGCGACGAGTGCCGCGGCGAGAAGAAGAAAGTTGACGAAAGCTGGCTGATGAGGATAATTTTCGCGGGAGTGCTGGTATTTTTCGAGCTATGGGAAACGAGGTCGAGGTATCTGGTAAATTTCGCGCCGATATTTATAATGCTTGCGGCGGATTTTTGTAATCATGACGGGCTGAGGCTTGTTAGAAAGAAAGAAAAAGCCACGAACAAAGAAGAAGCCGCGGTGCAACAGTAATAGCACGAACAAACAAATGGCGTGAAGATAAAAAGCGCGGGATGCAACGACGCGTGGAAAGTCGGCTTCGCCGATTTCCAATAACACTCCGGTGGACTGTTATACAAGAGGGGCATGCCCTGCAAGAGAGGGCTGCCCCTAGTAGGTCGCCTGTACAAAGATACCTTCAAGGGCGCACGCCCTTGAACGAACAAAAGTAATAGCTAAAACAAGAAAAGCGCATGACTATTGAGAAGATAGCCATGTGCTTTTTAATTGACAAATATCGACAGGTGTGATATAATGAACGTAAGGCGTACTGCAAAGACGGTAGGCCTGAAGGCAGAACATCGCAAAAATTTCACACGCCTTGCTTGCATATTTTCCGCCATAGCGCCCTAAAACTCCTTGACTAACGCGAGTTAGCCTGCGTCGCTTTAGAACGCTCTGACGAAAAATCTGACTGCGCAATTCGTATAAAATTTCTGCGATATTCTGCCTTCAAATCTTATCCTCCAGAAATGGAGGTGAGCTATATGGAAGTATTAGCGCTTGTAATGCAATTACTGCATTTGATAACGGACATAATCAGACTTACGTTTGATTTTAGCAATAAAAAGAAGTAACCGCCCATACACCACATAGGACGGTTACCAAAAGTAATCTCATATGGAGGTGAACCGCTTATCGCAGTGCGCCTCTTGTTATCTATATTATAGCACGGTGCGCGGGGTTTGTCAAGGGTCAGTTGCAGAAACGGTGGCTGCCGATAGTCAGCACCGTCGGGCGCGACCACATGAATTTGTTCGAGGTCTTGGCGGGGTTGTAGTAGTAAACGCAGCCGCCGGTGGGATCCCAGCCGTTCAGCGCGTCGCGGGCGGCGGAGTAGGCGCTTTCGGCTATCGGCTCGTTGAACTGACCGTCTACTATCGCCGTAAACGCGCCGTTCTGATAGATAACGCCCGAGAGGGTGTCGGGGAACGAGGGGTGCTCGATGCGGTTCAAAATTACCGCGCCGACGGCTACCTGACCCGTGTACGGCTCGCCGCGTGCTTCGGCAGAGATTATTCGCGCAAGCAGGTAGACGTTCGACTCAGTTGCCGCGGGCAGGCTGCCGACCGATATGCCCAGCGCCTTTAATGTTTGCGGGCCGGCCGTGCCGGTCTGCTGTATGCCCTGCTGCTTTTGGAATTTTTTGACGGCGGTACGGGTGGCTTCGCCGTAATAGCCGGTGACGTCGTCGCTGAACAAGCCGCGTTCTTTTAGACGCTCCTGTATTGCACGCACTTCAGCTCCGCGCGAGCCGACGGACGAAACGGCGGCGACCGACCCGCCGCGGGGTATCAGCGCGAACGAAAACACCACAGCAGCGCAGACCGCGAGCGAAGCAGCGGACAAGCGGCGAAAAAATCTGTAAAAAAAGTTTTTATGCAAATACATTTATAACACGCCTTTCATTGTATCTCACACGCATATCATGCGCAGAAACGGGAAGATTATGCAGAGCGAACGTAAAAAAGACGTGAGTTGTGTAAAATTTGCATATATAAAGTAGAAATCTGTGCGCGTGATTTATGCACCCCTACAAACCTAAGAAAAAATCAAAAAAAGAGTTGACAAGAAGGAAAAAGAGTGATATAATAATAAAGCTGTCAGGGA
>NZ_JAJCLZ010000021.1 GCF_020559915.1 Ruminococcus sp. 210702-SL.1.03 | reverse complement strand
TCTTTCTATTTTACTTCTTTGAGGTTGGAGTGTCAAGTTTTATTATACTATATCAAAATCTTACAGAGCTTAAAGAAAAGATGCTTTATGCGTATACGACTTCTGAAAAGTATTCACCTGTCGTTTGCAGTAAAACCTTGCATGAATTATCGCTTGAATGGCTCGGCAGCGCTAAACTGCGTGTTAAAAAATCCAGCTATTTCTGCTATGAGAAGATAGTGACTAAGCATATTATCCCCTATTTCAAGCAAATCAAATATACGGAGCTTAATACTCCCAAAATCAATACGTTTATCGAATATCTTCTGAAAAACGGCAGAGCCAACGGTAAGGGAGGTTTATCGTCAAAAACCGTTCACGATATTATTGTTGCAATACGTTCTGTCGCAAAGTATGCGGAGCAGGAGTACGGTTTGCGTAACCCTTTGCACAACATTTCTATGCCAAAGATTGAAAAGAAAGGCATACCCGTTCTAAATAAAGTTGAGCGAAAACAACTTCAAAATCATCTGATGAATGATCTGAATAATACAAATATCGGTATTTTGTTGACCATGTACAGCGGTATGCGTATCGGCGAAATCGGTGCTTTAAAATGGAAAGATATTGATTTGAAGAATGGTATTATCCATATTTCAAGAACCATTCAGCGAATTAAAGATAAATCGGAAAACAGTAAAACTAAGCTTGTTATCGGCACTCCGAAAAGCAAGACCTCTGAACGTGATATCCCTATCCCCGATTTTTTTATTGATATTCTGAAAGCAAGAAAGTATAATGAAAACAGTTTTATTTTATCGGGAACGTACAAGCCGACAGACCCGAGAACCATTCAGAACAGATTTAAATCCGTACTGAAAAAGTGCGGAATACGCAATGTCAATTTTCATCTGCTTCGTCACACTTATGCTACAGTATGCATTGAGAACGGTTTCGACGCAAAAACAGTAAGCGAGCTGCTCGGTCATGCAAGCGTTAATATCACTCTTAACCGCTATGTGCATTCTTCGCTTGATATGAAAAAGAAATATGTGGCTAAGCTTAACTTTGTGGCTTAAAAGTTTTCAGCCGTCAAAATATAAGTACAGATTAACAATAATGCTCTATTTTACGCTGTTTTTCATGCTGTTTGCTTATAGGTACAGATTTTGCGAAAGATTGGTCTTACCTGTATTAATGTATTATACCACGATTTTAACAAATTATGTATTGATTTTACGTGAAATATTTGGTATAATGACAATGAAGGCAGGTGAACTTTGTGATTAGAATTGCGGTAGTTGACGATGAAAAAGAATGTGTTATTAAAATTAAAAAATATCTGCAAGCAATGAATAGGAGCGATTTAGAATATTATTTGTATAGTGATATGTGTTCTTTAATTAATGAATATGATAACGGTAATGTGTTTGACATTTTGTTTTTAGATATAGAAATGGATTCACTTAATGGAGTTGACGGAGCCAGAAAGATCATGGAGTATACTGGCAAGGCGTTGATAATCTTCACTACTGGCTATCAGCAATATGTAAAAGAAGCATTTTACTTAAATGCTTTTCAATATATGTTCAAACCTATTGAATTTGATGATTTTTCGTATGAGCTTAATCGTGCAATCGACGCTATTAAAATGAGAAATACACAATACGTTATTAATTATAATTATGAGAAAGTTTCTCTTGAATGCTCGGATATATTATATATAGAAATTAAAAACAGGCATTTAGTTGCAAAAACCAAAAATAAAGAATATATCTTCAATGGGACAATAAAGGAAGAAGAACGAAAACTTATGGGATATGGTTTTGCCAAAACAGAACAAAGTTGTATTGTTAATCTTAGTCACGTGAAAAAGTTTAATCAGACAACAGTAAAACTGGATAACGGCGATATAAAGTATTTAAGCAAGCGCTTATATAAATCTTTTATTTCCGCTTATAATATGTATTTGTCGGGGTGTATGATATGAGTCAAATTCGTATAATAATCGATACATTAAATTCTGTTATGGAAGTTTATGTTTTATCTGTATATTTCAAGATGTTTATGGATAAAAAAGATAAACATTCTGTATATATATGTTTTTTTATTCTTTCTGTCTTAGGAATAACTGCAGTTTCGTTGCTTTCTAGTTCAACCCTTATATCTATGATGGGAGGTTTATCATTTGTTATTATATATTCCTTGAATTTCAAATCAACTATATTAAAAAGAGTATATTGTGTTATTAGTGTTTATCTATTTATGATTTTATCAGAATCCATAGTAGGATTAATGCTTTCAATGATTCATCATATGAATATTGATCAAATAAAAAATGCAGATGCTTTTTATCTACAAGGGGTAGCGCTATCTAAAGTATTTCTATTAATGATTCTAAAAGTAATAGGGGTATTTAAACTTAATTCCACTCATGGAAATTTAGATATAAAGTCAATACTCTCGCTTATTATAATTCCATTATCAACAATTGTTTCAATATATTATTTTAACGTATTAGCATATGAAAATAATGTTATATCAGGAGTGCAAGCACTAATATTAACTATACTTTTGTGCTGCTCTTCTGTATCGGCATTCTATATAATGGAAAAGCAGATGAAGTTAAGAGAGATTGAGAGTCGGCTTTCAGAAATGAAAACCCAATATGAAATTCAGTCGCAATATTATAAAAATATGAAAAATATGACGTTACTGACAAATCGAAACGCACATGATATAAAAAATTTTCTTATAGGGATACGTTCATATTTGGGACAAGAACGTATCGATGAAGCGGAAAATAAAATTGAAGAGTTTTATAACAGTATTCCTTTAACATCTGGAAGAAGCTCCGGAAATGTGACAGTAGACGCACTGCTCACATCAAAAATGCAGGAAATAAGTAGTGTTAGTCCTAAAAACAAAGTATCAGTGATATGCACATTAGAAAATATAGATGAAATAGATTTTTGTATATTATTAGGAAACGCTATTGATAACGCAATTGAAGGAAGTCGTAGAATACAGGATATATCAAAAAGATTTATTGAAATAAGGGTTATGCCTTTTAATAATAACATTTCAATTTCAATGATGAATACAAAAGAAAGTAGTAAGAAATCAAGTTTAAAAACGTCTAAGTCAAATAAACTGTTTCACGGATTTGGCTTAGAAAATATGAAAGCAATATGCGAAAAATATCAAGGAGATTTGCAGATAAAAGAAACAGAAACACAATTTTATTTAAGCATACTTTTACCTAATAATCGGGAAACTTAAACGAATTTACAAAACTTATTGAAATGATATGAGGAAAGATGATATAATTTGTCTCAAGAGGTGGATTTAAAGTGATTCATACTTGGGCAGAGAATATATCATCTTTTTTTATTGATAAATCTGTTATATCTGAAAATGATAGAAAAGTATATAACTATTGTTTTGAATTACTCATATCAGAATCAATAAATATTTTAATTGTTTTGGTTGTAGCAATATTAAGTAAGCAATATGTAAATATAGTTGTATTTTTGGTAGCTTTTTTGCTTTTGCGGAAATGGGCAGGAGGGTATCATGCAAACACTCATTATGGATGTACACTTATTCTTTTTTCTATTTTAATGCTTTTTCTTATATCGGAAGTTGTGTTTTCGTATAATGAAAAATATATATTGCAGTTTCTAAATATTTTGGCTTCATTGCCAATAATATGCTTGTTTGCACCTGTGGATAATCCCAATAAGCCCATAAAGAATGAGCAACGAAAGAAATTCAAAAATTATAGTGTGATTTTAATGTTTGCGCTGATAGGGTTAATGTGTATTTTTGATTTTATTAACTTTGAAAAGAGTTATGAATTGTCTTGTGGAATGTTAACAGTTGCAGTTTCCATACTAGCAACAAAATTAAAATGAAGTAAGCATTATCAAGTATAAATATTGATGTAAAAAAAGGAGTTTGTTTTATGAAAAAAGTAAGTAGTATCTTGTTAAAAGCCAGCTCAATGTTGACAGCGTTAGCGTTAACTATCGGAGTATCGTCTATGAATTCTGCTTGTATGATGTGGTTTAATCAGCCCAAAGCACCTGAAGAGATGGAAAAATACATCAAGTGATAATAAATCGCTGATAGTATTGGGAGGACATACATGGATTACGAATATTACTATTACGAATCAAGAAATAGATATTATAACGCTTGTTCCGAAGTAAATAATTGCGAAAACAGAGCAAATGAATTAAGATCTGAACGGCAGCAAAAAATTTCCTACATAAATCAGCTTAAAGCAGATTTGAGAAAGCATCAAAATGCTTCCTCTGATTTGAATACAGCTATAAATAAGGATTCGGAATTGCAGAGTGATCTCTCAAAAATCACTAGTAATATCAATCTGGCCTCTGAAAACTTCGGTAGCATGGCAAGTTCAAGTTCTGGGACAAATAAAAGCTTGAACAGCGTTTACAGTACAGAATCTTCCAAAACTAAAAACACATTAACCAGCGTTATTTCCACTCTAAAGAGTAAAAAGACAACTGTTGATAATAAAGTTTCTGAATTGCAGGAAAGCATAAACCGAGCAGAATCCGAATTGCAAGATATAGAATCGGGAATTTCTTCTGCTGACTCGGCGGCTTCCGATTGGAGAAGCGAAAGATGGAACGCTTCGTTTGATATGGAGTATTACCGACGTAAAATGTACGAAGAGGAATAGATAAATGTCAACTATTACGTTATACGCAAGCAAGATCAATCAGATGCCAAATCTGATAAACGACGCTAAAAAAGCTGTAAAAGAATATAAGTCTGATTTAAAATCTCTTAAATCAAAAGTTCTTAAAATTGACAGCGGCATATGTAATGTTGACGATGTGATCAGTTCCATAAAGTCTTCTACGCAAACCCAAGGAGATAAGATCGACGCTCTTGATAAGCTCAAAAAAGATGTAAATGAATTTGTTTCCGAGGTAGTTCGTACCGACGGAGACGCCGCCGACGCTATCAATAAGAGCAAAGATGATTTTTACGATGAGTACTATTATCTGAAGCCGGAGTGTGAAAAAAGCGGTTGGGAAAAGTTTAAGGACGGCTGTAAAAAGATTGGCGAGTGGTGTAAGGAACATTGGAAAGAGTTGGTTATAGGCGCTATATGTATTGTTATAGGCGCTGTTTTAACCGTTTTGTCCGGTGGTACATTTCTCGCAGGTTTAGCAGTCTGCTTTGGAAAAGCAATTTTAACAGCAACTATATTCGGTGCAATCAGTGTTGGATTTTCCGCATTGGCATCAAAAATTCTTGATCAACCATTCACATTCAACGATGCCTTGTCTGCTTTTGGAGACGGCTTTGCAAGTGGATTTATGTTCGGTGGATTAGGTGCTTTGGGAGGTGCAGCTGGGAAATTAATTAGCTGTGAGTCAATGCTGGGAAGTGCAATAAATATAACTTTTAAAGTAACAGGAGTTGCTTCCTTGGGTTTTGTTGGGTTAGACATACTTTCGCTGGTAGATTATGCAGTAGAACCAGAGTCAAATCCCATCGCTGATTTTTGTTCAAGCAAGGGATATAGAACAGTTGAAAATGTAATTTTCGGCATAGCTGCATTTACGGGAGGAGCAAGTAAATCAATGACCTGTTTTGTAGCCGGAACAATGATTCTGACGGTGACAGGTTTGGTAGCCATTGAAAATATAAAAGCTGGCGACAAAGTTATTTCAACAGACCCAGAAACATTTGAAACCGCTGAAAAAAGAGTACTTGAAACCTACATAAGAGAAGATTCTAAGCTTATTCATTTGGTAATCAACGGTGAAGAAATCGTTACAACTGAAACTCACCCGTTTTATGTAAATAATCGTGGCTTTGTCAATGCTGGCGAACTAATAGTTGGTGATGAACTCCTTGATGTAAACGGAAATGTTCTTTTAGTTGAAAATTTTGATGTCGAGTTGACAGATGAGCCTGTTACGGTGTATAATTTTCAGGTAGAAGATTTTCATACATATCATGTTAGTGGTTTTGGTGTGTTGGTGCATAATGCTAGTAGAAAATATTCTTCTACTAAGGAATTTAATGAAGCAATAAGTAAAATGGATACTAGTGAACGAGTAGCAACTGTTAAGCAAGAAGCTAGAGCAGTTGCTGATAACAATGGACTTTCTAAAAATAATAAATTGTCTAGAATAAACAATAGGGATGTTTACTCAGATCCTAAAACCAAAGATTTATATGCAGTTGATAGTCAGCATGGAACATTTGAGCATTGTAATCGCAGGGGAAAACATCTTGGCGAGGTAGATTTTGATTTTAATAATACAAAACCTGCTGATACATCGGGTCAACACGATTTAATAGTAAAGTAATGATATAACGAGGTAATATTTTATGCAAAATGATATAAAAAAAGCGATAGAAGATATATACATAAACGGAGATACAGAATTATTTATTTCAAAGTGCAGGGACACAGTTGATTTTCTTGATGAACTATTGGAAAAAATAAAGAACAAATCTGAAAATGTTGAGAAGCTTTTTGATTCAAACGAGCCTTCATTAGAGATCAAAATTATTGTAAATAAATGTACTTTTTCAGAAGGTGAAGTTGAATATGTTTCTCTGCTGCAAATAAACAAGATAGTTAAGTATTTCTATCTTCAAGATGAATTTTCTATTGCCAATCCTGATCCTGACGGAATGGATTTATATTTTGATGGATTCAGAAATGAGCCGTATAGTAAAAAGCAATTTGATGTTGATGAAACGATTTGCAATTATCTCAAGGAAAAAGGATATTCAAGATTATATATTAATGATATGGATGAAATATATCCAGGCATAAAAAAGTTTAAAGATAGAGAAGAAACAAATCAAATGACTGTTAATAATGCACTTTTTATGGATATGTGGAATTTGTGTAATGATGATCAAATATAGATTTTTACTGCCGTTTTAGATAAAAGCAACCTTTTATCTAAAAATGCATCAAGTCGACATATGGAGCCTATTACAATGTATAATTTTCAAGTAGAGGCTTTCCATACTTATTATGCTGGCGGATTAGGCGTGTTGGTGCATAATGCAAGTAATGAATATAAAACAAAGACTGTCCGTACCGCCAAGGGAGAAGAAAAAATTCCCATTGTTGATAAACCAGGCTCTCCTTCTTGGAAACAAGCAGTTAAAGAATTAAGATCTGCTAGAAAAAAAGGAAACAATTATATTGCTTCAAATAGACAGCAAGCGGAACAACTTATAAATGAAGCAATGCCTGATTTGCCTAAAGCAGAAACATATGCAACAAATGCACCAAAATCTAATTATCAAATTCACCCTATTGATAATGAATATAACATGCCACATATTTGTTATCATGATTGGGCAAAGGGAAAACATAATGGCTCTGCAGGACATATATTTTGGGAGGAATAGATATGGATATAAAAGAATTTAAATATGCTTGGAGATATACAAGCGAAAATTATGCGCTATTCTCTCCAAAGCAGCTATCAGAAATGAATGTTGTTAATGAAAACAAAGCAGTTGAAATTTGGAATAGTATATGCGATAATGAAATACTTCAAAAAAGTTCATATGTTCAAATGATGATTGATCATAAACTGACTGTTTTCATAGGTGACTGTGGTTGGGGCGATGAATCAATGGAGAGAGTAACTCAACAAAAATTAATGAGTTTATTCGAAAAAAGTATTTCAGACAAAGTAACATTGTTATATGATCATACTTCAGCAATAAGCATTACAGCATCTATTTTTTGTGAAAAATGGTCGGATTTTTGTTATCCTTCAGATGCGCTTCTTATTGTAAATAACAATATTGTTCTATTGTATTATGAAGATACATTATACGGACCTTTAGAATCCTTTGAAAATATAATATAATTACTATTTACAGAACATTTTTATCAACGATTTTGCAGGTACACCGATTTGAACTGTAAGTGTACTTGCTTCAACTGAAACGCACCCTTTTTATGTACAAAGTAGAGGGTTTGTTGAGGCTGGTAAGCTACTTGTTGGTGATGAACTTCTTGATGTAAACGGAAATGTTCTTTTAGTTGAAAATTTTGATGTCGAGTTGACAGAAGAACCTGTTAAGGTGTATAATTTTCAGGTGGAGGATTTCCATACTTATTATGTCGGAGAAAACAATATTCTTGTTCATAATGCTGGGAAAGAATATAAAATTCCTAAATCTGGGACAGGGAAAGAGAAAGCAACAGACATTCCTAGCCGATTTAAAGGTGAACGTCCTTATATAAATGAATCTGGAAAAGATTTTGCAAAACGTTTATGTGATGAAGCATTTGGTAAAGGCAATTATGATACTGGTCCTAAATCTGATTATAATAGGTTGAAAAAATATGGCGACAGAGCCTTTACTAATCCAAAAAAATAGGAGCAAAGTTATGGCAAAATATTATTTGACAAAAATCATTTATAATGGATTAACTTATTTTTTGATATGGTATAGCAATGATGAAGATGGGTTCTTACTTTTTGATCAACAACTGTTAGTTTTTTTTAGTGTCGAAGAAGCAAATACATTTGCGGATAAAGAACATATTATTTTTGAAAAGGGAATAACAGTTTTTGATCTATCTGAAATTATCGAGTTAATAAATAATGTGGAAATATCGCAAAATTGTCGAATTTTGATAGATATATGGCATTTTTTTAGTGATTTATCAAAATCGCTAAATGAAGAATTTATAGGAGACTATAATGATGAAGAAATCATCGATATTTATAACAAGTTGTTCTATGGAAGTAATTTGGAACTTTTGAAAAATGAAGAATATCATCCTAGTTTCAATGTTGATGAAAAACATAAATGCTGGGAGATTTTTGAAAGTGGGTTATCGATACTTAACAAATATCTTAATGATGATTTCAGTATGAAATAAGGGGGAAATATGTTTAGTAAATTGAATCCATATTAAGGATAATAACGGGAATTATAGAGTACGTGTAGATGTGCCAGATAAACACACACCCTATAATCATATACATATTCTTGATGAAAACGGTAATCCTTTGGACATCAATGGCAATATTGTTTCTCCTAAAGATCCTGCAGGACATATACCGTATAAATATTAGAAAGGAAGTTCATTGAGATGAATGTTGATACAATACAAGAGTTGATAGATAAGACAGATTATTGGGATATGAGGATACTGGACGTGACAGCATCTTACTTTGGAGACGAAGTGAAATTATTGATTGAAAATGATGAGGTGACATGTTGGAGAATATCTTTTTTATCCTGTTATAAAGTATCTTATAATACAGATGCTGATAGAAGAAAAATTAGTAAAGTTAAAAGTATGAGAAAAAGTCAACTTGGTTATTATGGACAGAACATTACTGTTTGTAAAAGTAATAAAGATAATTTTTACAAAGTTGATTTAGATCTGTCTATTATGGAAATGCAGATCGAATGTCAGGATATTTTGGTTGAGCAAATTGCAAGAAATAGTGTTGAATTGTTTTGGGACAAAAATTAAATGTATAAAATCTGTAAAAGTTTGAACTGTCTAAATAATCTTGTTTATATTACTGTGATAGCGAAAAAATCATAATTACAGAAAATCAATGTAAAAAATATAGAATAACGGAGGTGTAAAAATGCCAAGCAACCAAGAAAAAGTAGCACAATTGTTAGCCGATTCGCACTTTGCATTCATAAACAGCCAAAACAGCGAAGCTCTGCATTTGGCGAACGAAGCAATAAGACTTGCTCCAAAGAATCCCGACGCCTATCAGTGTGCCGGAAACGCATATATGTCTCTGGGGCAGTACGAAAAGGCGGTTGAGAGCTATAAAAAAGCGGTCAAGCTTGATTCGAATAACGGCAACAGGTATTTTAACTTAGGGTATGCCCTTGCCACCAGCGAAAAAGCGGCAGACGCTATAAAAAATCTTGCAAAAGCTGATGAGCTTGGTTGTTCGCCTGAGAACACAGTCCAGCTGTATAACCTGCTCGGAATAATTTGTTTTGATATAGGAAGATATAAGGATGCACTTGTAAATCTTGAAAAAGCGGAGCAAATCATCGGTGTAGATATGGATATAATGAAGCGTAAGGTCATTATTTACGGTATGAAGAACGATATCCGTAATGGACTTCTTACCACCAATCAGATGAAGCTTGTCGCACCGTCAGACTACACTGGCTATCAGCTTGCATTTAAGCTGCTGTGCCAGGCAAACCGCCTTGAAGCAGCAGAACGGGAACTTGAAATGGCTAAGAAATATGCCGAGCTTTCAATGGATTACTATTTTGACTGTATGACCTTTGAGATTCAGAAGTATCAGACCGACAGGGACAAGCAGCGATATAACAAGGCTCTTGCATTTATTGAAGAAGCCTTGAAAACGTTAAAACCTACGTCTACAGAGGTGATCGAAAGCTATATCAACGCCGCAGAAATATATTTGCAGCTTGAAGATCCCGATAAAACCATTGACTGTCTGAATGCGGTACAGAATCCTGCCGAGTCATATAATCTCGGTTTTGATGTCATTGATAAGGAATTTGAGCCTGTTAATCTTACAGAATATGATGTTGAGGAAATGATCGAAGCCGACAAGGAACGCATTGCTGAAAAATACGGCGATTACGGTCTGGAAGAATTGGCTGAAAGCATTGAACCCGATGAAAACGGAGCAAGAGAATATCTTACGAACGTTGAAGATGAAGCCGATACCGAGAAAACGGCGTACAAGCTTGACGAAACGGAAGAAATTGAATTGACTCCCGAAAATATAGATCAGATCAATCGTCTGTATATAGGAGCATATACTCTGAAAAAGGAATTCAATAAGGTGATCGACTATGCAAGAAAATTGCAGAGCAGCGAAAGCGTTCAGAATTCATACATAGGAATTTACAGCGAAACAAACGCCTACAAGGAGCTTGGCTCGCCTGAAACAAAGCAGAAGTATGAGGAAACGATAAAATACTTCAGAAACTCTATGATCAAAGATCCAAGCGATATGGCGGCCGTGACATTCCGAATTCAGTGCTATATGGATATCGGTCAGTACGATGAGGCGGAGCAGCTTTGTAATCTACTGGCTAACGAACTGAGAAAGCCTCTGCTTGAGAAGATCGAGGAGGCGAAATCCGGAGGTGAAAGCCAGTGAGTCTGGAACAGGATATCAAGTTGAACAGCGAAGCTTTTAAAACGGCTGCAACGGAAATGTCAGCCCTAAAAACAAGAGCGGAAACCTTGAAAACTACGCTGGAACAGATGTATAATGACCTGACAACGGCTTTGGATACGCCGGCCGGAAAAGAGATCGAAATCGAGGCAAAGGACGTACTTATCAAACCGATAGACGACCTTATCCTTGTAATTGACCAGATGTCAAAAACTCTTGACGATATAATCGATACACCGTATTATCAAGGAGTGTTTGACAAATACGAACAGTTGATGCAAAATATTAAATTTAATTAACAGGAGGAATTAACTATGGCAATGGGAAGCACCGGTACGGTAAACGTAACGCCGGAAATGATCAACAGTGCAACAAGCGCAATCGAAGAGTATGAAACTACGGTAAAAACTCTGTATTCTCAGTTAGAGGATACCATGAGTGCTCTTATCCCCGGTAATTTCAGCGGAAGTGCAGCAGATGGTTTTAAGGTGTTTTATGATAACAACATAAAGGCTGTTGCAAATACAGATGATAAAGAATCCGGCGTAATGCAGATTATAACTCTTATGAAGAATATTGTTGATGGTATTTCTGAAGCAATACCTGCTGACAATGGTGTAGATGAATCTCTGGCAGCAGAGAACAGAAAAAATTAATGGGAGGTCAATAGATCATGGCAGGATGCAGAATAGTAAATGAAGGCGTTTCAAGCGCTGTAGATGCAATTAATGGCTATGCAACATCATACAGAACTGCAGGTGAAACGCTCATAAGTTCGCTTAACAGCGCTATTGCAGATATGGAGGGCGCCGCAAAAGACGCATTTAAAGCACTTATCGACGGAGATATTAATACTTTTGTAGCAAACGATTTGCCGAAGGCAATAGAAGGTATGGCAACTCTCCTTAATGCGAATAGGGAAAACTTTGAAAAGGTTGACCAGCAGATCGCAGATAATATAAGCGGCGGTTAAGTACATAAAAGCGCAGCCTGACATTGCTTTGTATCAAAGGTTTTAGGCTGCGCTTATTTTTATTTCGGGAGGTATACATATGGCTTTTAGAATACTTAATGAAGAAGAACTTTCGCTGCTTACTGACGAGCAGGCGGAGTATTATCAAAAAGAACTTGAAATATATAAGCAGAGAGAGGCTTTTGTAGAAAAGCTGACAAAACTTGAAAATGCGGAGATCAAGCCGTATAAACCGAACCTGAAATCAATCGATATTATCAGGGAAATTGAGTTTGCGCCTTTCATAAGTCCCGAGCGGCAAAAGCTCAGTCTGAAACCTATGCAAAAACCTGAACTCCCTGATGATCTTATCGGAAAAGCGAGTGAAAAAATCAATATATCGGAAGTAATTAAATCAAACGCTGTTCTTAAAGAACAAATTAGTTTCAATCATAAACTGTTTTCAAAAGTTAATAATTTCAAATGCTATGAACAAAAGCAATATATATTGCCCGAGTTTTCAAAGCCGGTTATACCTGATGCGACCTTCACCAAGTTAGAGAATGTACTTTCGAATCCTGTACAGATCAAAAAGCCTGCCGAGTTAAAGCTGCAGAGCTTTATTGCTCCCGTAAAAAATAATGTAACTCTTTCAAAAGCAGCAATGCCGGAATTTAAGGCCGGAGTTTTTGTTAAGCCCAAAGCACCTAAGCTTGACTTTGCAGTTAATGCAAAACCTGAAACAGTGATAAAACCCTTTGAAAAAACCGAATTTACTTTAAAAGCTTTTCCCGAAGTTCAAAAAATAAACGTTAATATGCCGACTTTCCAACAGCCGGAAAGAAATAAACCGTATATTTCTGTTAATGTGAGATCTGATTTTAAAATTGGAGCATTTAAAATGCCCGAAATTGCAGTTGCAGATCTACCTCAAATAAGGAAAGCTGACGTTGAAATAGGCAGTTTTCAGCCTCCTGTGCAGCCAAAGCTTGATATTAAGCTGAATACCGTGCCTGACGTTAAAGTAAAGGGTTTTGAAAAACCTGAATTTGAATCGGTTAGTATACCTGTGATCCGCAAGCCTGATGTAAGTCATATAGAGTTTCATGCTCCTGAAAAACGAGAGATCAAGCTTTCTGCTGTCGCAAAACCAAGTATTAATGTCAAGCCATTTAAAAAGCCGCAGGATATTAAGACAGAACTGCCTGAGCTTCCGAAAGTGAATATAAATATAGGAAGCTTTACAAAACCTCAGGAGATCAAACCTAAACTAAATGCACAGATAAAACCATTTAAACCCATAACAAATTTTAAGAAAACCGAATTAAGCCGACCTGAGCTGTCTGATATAAAAGTTTGCAAAGGTTTTGAAACAGGAACAGAAGCACAGGACATACTTTCCATGCTGAATAAGGAAACTACATTATGAAAAACAACGAAATAATGATATCCGCAAGATTTGAATTTGACGATAAGAGTAAATGTCAGGAGCTTTCATTTCTTGTTCTTAAGGATATTACCCTCAAAGCTTTTATCGAGGCTTTGTATTACGGATTAAAAAAATCCCCGGATTATGAGAAATGTTTCGAGTTGCTTGAGCAATATATCAAAACCAGAAAAGAACTTCAGGTGCTGTATACGGCAAAGGGCAGCTATAATGTGATAGATTTTACAACAGATGTTGTCAAAGGCGGCGAAAAGGTCAAAATTTATAATGCAGAGCTTGATAAGCTGGGCTTTGTGACCTCAAGCTGCGTCCTGTTTACGATGAATGAGGAGATCAAGCCGTCTTATTTGTTTAAAAAAGAAGAGAACAGCTATATCTTAAAAGAAAAAGATACGCTTGAATATAATATAAGTACTCGCAGACTGAATGTTATTGAATCCTCTGTGATAGATATTATTCCGCCCAATGATATGCCCCAAAAGGATAAATCATCGCTTCTAGATGTTCTTATTCCCACCGTGCTTTCCACAGGAGGAATGCTTGGTGCACGTTTTCTTATTATGAAACTTGCGCCGAGTGCTTCATCTATGGGCAATACTATGCTTCTTATGTCGGGTGCAATGGGAGTAGTATCTTTGGTTACTTCATTCTACAGCTTTATGAAAAAAAGGACCGACTATAAAAAGAACGTTGAGGAATGGAAGAACAACTATGAGAACTACATTGCCAGAATTATCAGAACAATAAAAGAATGGCAGGAAAGCGATATTGTATATCTGAACAGCGTGTATCCGAATATGGATACATTGTTTAAGAATACTGCCGAGATCAACGGTATTATTTTTTCAAGATCTCAGAACGATAATGATTTTATGAAAATATCGCTTGGCACTTCTGATGAGGTAAAGCCGCTTTTTGAGATCAAAAGCGAGAAAAAGGATAATATCTTTTACGATATTTATTACAAAATGCGCCGTAACAAAGACGAGATCGAGATAATAGTTCCGTCAAAGAAAAAGAACAGAAAGCTGAAAAAGCTTTCTCCCGAGGAAATAGCTGAAAGGGAGAGGAACAAGTTTCTCCTTACCGATTTAGCATACAACTTTGCAAACAAAGGCGTGGACAACAAAAATGATGAGGTCATCGGTTTTAATTATCTGAGAAGCGACAGCGGAAAAAAGCCGCCTTTGCTTATAAATCTGAAAAACTGCGGAGCTTTGGGAGTTATATCAAACGATGTTCAAACATCTCATCGCTTTATTCAGCACGTCGTTTTTGAATTGGCATATTATCATTCGCCAGAGGATCTGCAATTTGTTTTCTTTTTCGATAAAGAGGACAAAATTGAGAAGCAGAATGAAATACTGAAAAACTATAAGTATCTGCCTCATACAAATGAATTGCTTGACGGCGTTTCTCAGTTTGTATTTGATAAGGACAGCTCTGGTATAGTTTTCGGACAGCTTCTCAGTATTATGAACAGCCGCTCAAACAATAAAAAAGAAGATTCCGATGAATCGGTATCGGACGGTAAATTCACGCAGATAGTATGCGTGGTTTTCTGCGATTACGATATTAAGGAAACCGGCTTTTCAAAGTTTCTGCCGGAAGTCCCGAAAGAGGGCGAGCCTTATGTTAATTCGCTTGGTCTTACCTTTATTTTTATTCAGCCGGTAAAGGATATGCTTCCGAAATACTGTGGAAATATTGTCAATATCGACAAAGAAAATGAAAAGGAAAGAAAAGTAAGCTTAAGATATAACGTTCTCAGCAGAGAAACCTTGAATGTTTTAAGCGAGGACAAGGGCGATAAGACCAAAGCAAACGATACCGATAAACTGATAGAGTACAAATATTTCCAGAACAGATATATGTTCGGTTCAGAAAACTATGATGATAAGTTTGATCTTGCATTCAGACAGCTAAGTGCAATTTACTATACTCGCATTGCAGAAAATGGCAAGGTTCCCTCTATGGTTACCTTGTTTGAGCTATACGGATATAATTCTGAAAAGGTAGAAAACGGCGAAGTAAAATCAAGCATACGAAAGAGCTGGGAGGATATTGATAGAAATGACGTGACAAGAAATCTTCGTGTTCCAATCGGTAAGCATGAACACGGCACAATGTATCTTGATCTATACGAAAAGGCAGACGGACCTCATATGCTTGTTGCGGGAACTACTGGTTCAGGTAAATCCGAAACAATAATTACATATCTTATAGGACTGTGCATGAAATTCTCACCTATGGATCTAAATCTTATGCTTGTTGATATGAAAGGCGGCGGCTTTTCCGATCGTTTGGGAGATCTTCCGCACTGCGTCGGAGTAGTAACGGATACGGCAGGAGAGGACGAGGGAACATCTGCTGCGTATATGCTTAAGCGTTTTCTTGAAACGCTTAATGCTGAAATAAAAAGGCGTAAATTGTTGCTTTCAAGTTTCGGAGTTGATAATGTTGATTCGTATATCAGAGCATTGAGACTTATCAGAAAAATAAAGGAGCTTGAATCCGACGAGGAGAACAGTGAAGAAATCAAAAAGCTGAAAAAGAAACTTAACAATAAGCAGCAAGAAATTTTGAGTAAGGATCTGAGTGAGCTTTCACCATTGTCGCATCTTGTCCTCGTTGTCGATGAATTTACTGAGTTGAAACGTTTTTCAAGCGAGAGCAACGATGTCGATTTTATTGCTGAGATAACGACTATTGCTCGTGTGGGACGTACATTAGGCTTTCATATAATACTTGTGTCGCAAAATATTGAGGGAGCTATAACAGACGATATTCGTGTAAACTCTAAAGCAAGAATATGCCTTAAGGTAGCCACAAAACAAGCGTCAAAGGAAATGATAGGAACACCTGCCGCAGCTGCTCCGACTATGCCCTTTAACGGACGGGCATATCTGCTTGTTGGAACGGGTACAAGATTTGAATATTTTCAGTCTGCATACACTGGAGCTAATAAAAATCTCAATATTGATCCGGCAGTCATTGTTACTCAAGCAACAAATTCAGGTAAATTCAACAACGGATTCTATTCCTCCAAAAAGGACAATATTATAGAGAAAAAACGCAGTGAAAACGTTAGTGAGCATGATACTCAGTTGGCTTATGTTGTTAAAACCATTATTGAATTAGGAAAAAACATGGAGAAACCTCGTCAAATATTTTTGCCGCCTTTGCCGGGCGTAATTATGGATAAAACAGATTGGGAGGGTTTGAGTTGAGCCGAGAAAAAATTCTGTGTACTTTGGGCAAATTCGATATACCGATAATTCAGATGCAGCCGCCGTTTATTGTTGATCTGCTGGATTCCAATTTGATTTTGTTCGGTTCGGCCATGAGCGGAAAAACCACTTTTATAAAAACTCTTGTCAATATTCTTCATAAACGATACGATGAATATCAGGAACAGATATTCATTCTTGATTTTGGCGGAGCTTTGTCAGAATACCGCAGTATGCCGTTGGTATCTGCATATTTTGACAATTCAAACGAGGAATATGTAAAGCGTGTTTTTAAGATAATGGATAATATCTTAAAGGACAATATCAAGATCCTGAACGGTAAAAACTACAGAGAAGCAACAGAAAATCAGCCTATACATACTACTTTTATTATCGACAATATAAATGCATTTATAGACGAATCACGGTATACCGCATATCAGGAAAAGCTTGCAAAGCTTTGCAGGGACGGACTGTCAAAAGGAATTACCATTGTGGCAACAGCGGGCGAAACCAAGGGATTAAACTCATATATGGGCAGCTTTAAACAGAAAATCGCATTTGAAATGCCTGCCGATAAATATGCGGATATATTCAACGGAAAGGTCGACGCTATTGGTAATAATCCTGGTCATGGCTTTGCAAACGTAACAGTAAAGCCGGAGGGTATTACGGGTACGTTTCGTATGAATCTGCCGTATGAAGTGCAGTGTTTTAAAGCTCAGGCTCTTGACGAGATCAATAAGAATGATAAATCGCTGCCATTTCAGACTACATTGAGGAAAAAATTTGATTTTGATACTGATACGCAGGAATATGGCAAGCACGTTAAAAAACATCTGACTTTTCCGAAGGAGCTGACCAAAGAGGATTATATACGGTTGAAACAGAAACCGAATATTGAAGAACAAGCCAAACTTCCTGTAAGCGTAGGTCTGGATTACGTGGATTTTTGTCCTGTTACAGTAGATTTAGGAAAATCTCATGTTATTGCAATTTACGGTAAAAAAGAATTCGGAAAGACCAATCTTCTGAATCTGCTGATCAACGGTCTGGTCGAACAGGAAGATGACATACGTCTTGTATTTTTTGACGATGGACGTAATCAGCTAAGCGAAATATATGAAAAATATGAAACAGTCCGTAACTGTGTTTTGATAAATAAGTTTGATAAAAAGGATCTTCCATTAAGGGACGGAACAATCGTAAACAGAAAGCTTTCACCACTTCAACAGTTCTATTTGTATCTCAATGAAAATTACATAGAACTGGATAAAAAGTTTCTTGCGGGAATGTATGGAGTCAGTGAGAACTTGAAAAAAGAGTATGAAAATATTCCCGGCTGCAATACGGATGAAACTCCTTTTACAGTATTCATTATCCAGAGCAAGCTGATATATTTAAACACTCCAGAAGGAAAACGTTTTATTAATTCAATACTTCCGCAGCTTGCCGCAGTGGCAGAGGAACGTGAGTTTTTGTTCATTTTTTCAGATGTTCAGAAAATAAGCGACGGAGAGCAAAATTCGTTTTTTAACAATAATATTTCCACTGCATTTTTGCTTGACAATGTAGCCGAATTTGCAGGTGAAAGAGGTCAAAAAACTATCTTTGGAAACATGGATGTAAAAACGCTTAAAGAAGATTACGCTCGCTGTGAATTAGGCGACGGTTATTGTTATGACATTGAAGCAGATAAACTTGTAAAACTGAAATTTATTAAATATTGAAAGGAACGATAATTATGGCAGGATCGGCTTTTGTATCGGCTGATATTGATAAATTCGTACAATTTGAGAAAAAAAGCGAGGAAGCGATCAAAGAATTTGACGCTATAAAGGAGAAGTTTAACGATATAAACACTACACTTCTTAAAAAATGGAAAGGTGAGGGTAAAGACGCTTATAAGAAAGAATCGGATCATATTATGGAGAACATAGGTGGGATAAAGGATATTCTTGATTCCATCAACAATGGAGTGGTCAAAGACACTAAGGACGCTTACCTTCAGCTCGACGAAGAACTCGGAGAGTTTAATAAGAATCCGCAGACAGATGAAGGAGAATAAGATATGGGTAAACCAAGCATAGGGGAGCTTGATCCAAGTTTAAACGAAACTCAGGCTGAAAAGCTCGGGAAACTGACTGTACTTAAGGAAAGCTCCAAAGAGACCATATATAACTTGATTTTTTCCGTGCCCGAGAATAAGGACAATGAGAAAAAAGAGTAGGAAAATAATCGAAATCTTTTTCAAATATATTTATGCAGTAAAGGAGTGGATATATGTCAACTATAACGTTAAGTGCTAATAAAATCAATATGATGCCCTTGCTGATTATAGACGCAAGCAATGCAGTAAAAAGCTATAAATCGGAACTGCAAACGCTAAAATCAAAATTACTTGCAATTGACAGCAGCGTTTGCAATGTTGACGATGTAATTAGTTCTATAAAAGCGTCTACACAAACTCAGAAAAATAAGATCAACGCTCTTGATAATCTCAAAAAAGACGTAAATGAGTTTGTTGCTGATGTTGTGCGTATTGATGGTGACGCCGCTGATGCTATTAATCAAAGCAAGAATGATTTTTACGATAAGTATGAATACTTAAAACCGGACTGTGAAAAAAGCTGGTTGGAAGAGAAATGGGATAACGCTTGCGAGTGGTGTAAGGAGCATTGGAAAGCTGCTATAACAATAGTAATAGTTATTGCGGCAGTAATTTTAGTAGCCACCGGTGTCGGTGGTATATTGGGTGCTATGGCATTAGGCGCATTGTTCGGCACAGGCATAGGAGGTCTTTCCGGCGGTATTATTTCTGCTGCTACAGGCGGTTCGTTCTGGGAGGGCTTTGAAAACGGAGCCTTTTCAGGAGCTATTGCAGGAATCATTTCGGGAGGAATGGGATTTGGGTTGTCTGCCGGAGGAAAAGCCGCTTTAGGACTTGGAAAAACTATGCTTATTGGTGCAGCATCGGGCTTGGGTTCCTCGCTAATTGGCGATTTAGGAGATATATTAATTAAAGGTGAAGATATTTCGTTAGGCGAGGTATTTTTCAATGCTGCTTTTTCTGGTGCATTTGGAGCTGCCTTTTCGGGGATTGGTTATGGGTTTTCTAAAGGTTTTACTGTATTGAAAACTAGGTTTGGAGGAAAAGTTACCCCCTTGGAAAATGGGCCATACATAAAAAATGGAAAACCGAATGGCAGACCTGGTCCATCAGGTAAGGCAAAACTTGAATTTGAAAAAGCAGTATATAATAAACAAGTTGGAAAAGATGGAATTTTACGTGATCCAAATACGAAGCAAATTTTAAACTGGAAGCCAGGGAAACCAAGAACAGGCAAGGTTGATTTTGGACACAAAGCGGGCAAAAATTATTCTAAAATGTTTGAAAAATATATGAATGGGAAAATTTCATTGAAACAATTAAAGGCATTTCAGTCTACACCCAAAAATTTTAGAATTGAAGGATATTCGCCAAACAGGGGACACTTATATGAAAAGACGATTTTTGAAATAACAAAAGGATTTCCATGGTTGAGCAGTGGATCGAATGCTTGGAAGGAGTTTAAATATGCAAATTAATGATAATGAATATGGGGGCTTTGTGGTATCAAAAAATGTTTATTTAGGAAGACCAATAAGATATTCATATCGGGAACAAAGTTCAATACCGGAGCTTAATGGTTGGACTATTTATTCGTGTGACGATGACCAAAAGTATGTTGAAAATTCTGAAAATTTTATAATTCTGGGGGCTAACTCAATTTATCAGATAGCACCTGTAATTTTAGAAATTTTCAATGCACCATATGGTACGGATTTGTGCTGGTTATATGAAGAAGATGTTCATATAGGATTTTACGATTTAATAAATGAAAGAAAGATATCTATCGAAGAAATTCTAAAGCAGTAACAAATGATCCACCGTCAGCAACGGATGTATATTCAAAACGTATCTGAGGATGAGTGTATAGATTATTCATTATCAAATATGGATCAAGAATTGAAAGATAGAATTTTCAATTTAATATAGCCTAGATATATTTATTGTAGCAAGGAAGTGAATATATGGCAACGATAACTTTATACGCAGGCAAAGTGAATCAGATGTCAAGTCTGATAAACAATGCTAAAAAAGCGGTAAAAGAATATAAGTCTGATTTAAAATCGCTTAAATCAAAAGTTCTTAAAATTGATAGCAGCATATGCAATGTTGATGATGTGATCAATTCCGTAAAGTCGTCTACCCAGACTCAGGGAGATAAAATTGACGCTCTTGATAATCTCAAAAAAGATGTAAATGAGTTTGTTGCCGATGTGGTGCGTATTGACGGTGATGCCGCTGATGCCATTAATCAAAGTAAGAATGATTTTTACGATAAGTATGAATACTTAAAACCGGATATTGAAAAAAACTGGCTGGAAGAAAAAGTAGATAACGCTTGTGAGTGGTGTAAGGAGCATTGGAAAGAGATTCTCATCACAGTAACAATTGTGATAGGAGCGGTATTAGCTATAGTTGCTGTTGTTGCTTCTGGTGGGTTAGCTCTAGTTCCTCTGTTAACTACAACTTTGACTACTTTGGGAGTATCAGCAGGTACGGCTTTAACTATCGCAACTGTAACAAGCTATACAGTTGCTGCAATAGCGATACTTTCAACTCTTGGTTCAAGTACATTAAATATAATTGATACATGGGGGAATGTTAAAAATTCAACATTTAAAGCATGGCAAAAAGGTTTGAATATTTTAAGTGCTGTATCAAATGGTTTTTACTCCATAGGAAATATGTATAATTCCATCAAAGGGATTTCTGGCAAAGAGTTTATTGCAAGGCAGAAAGCGATAGAAAATGGCAAAATAGGATATTCGAATTTGGATGCAAACCATCCTAATATGAAACATAAACCAGGAGCAAAATATGATAAAACTCGTAAATCCGAGATTTTAAATGAAAACAGAACTCGTAATAATGGGCAGTTGCGAAGTGATAAAACCGGCAAAATTCTGGAACAGCCTAAAAAGTCTATGAAGGGTGTAAAACCGCCAAAAAATGAGGCTCAAATAGATCATATTGTTGCTAGAGCAAATGGTGGGACAAATAGTTTTAGCAATGCTCAGGTTATTGAGAGAGCGGCTAATAGTGCTAAGTCAAATCAGCTTTTATTCACTGATGCAGACTATATATTTCATAGTGTTCCAGATAAAAGTAATACATTAGCGGCAATTTTCTCTGGAGTTACAGGTACAAATTCATTTACACAGGGAATGTATAATGCTTTTAAGGAGGATGAAAATGAAAAATAGAATAGTTGTGATAGACTTCGAGACATTATATTATAATTGCATTTATTCTTCTATTGCACATGCAATTTCCAATCTTAAAGATCCTTTTTTTTCTTATACTCAGTCTTGGGACGGAAATAATTATTGTTTTCACGACGGGTCTGAAAGAGGAACTATTTCCTTCGACTTATCTGAACATATTTTATCAGGTGCTGCCCGTGAGGAAACAAGTATGCGCATAAAATGGTATCCAAATTACAAAGCAATATCTTTGTATGAAGGTGCACCGACAAAAATCAAGTTTCTTGCGCAAAATGAAACGCTTGAATATTTGTATGATGAAAAGGACGGAATAGTTCAACCTATGGCGACTGTTGCTTTCTGGAACGATGGAAATGAAATATATACAAATGATGACAATCAGTTGTTTATAGCTAACGGTGGAGAATATATAGTCAATATTGCAGTAAGTCATGAGGAGTTAAAGGAATATTGGAAGAAAGAATATGATTTGAAACATGAAGAATTAGCTGCAATAGATTATATTTTCGCACATTTTAAAGAAAATAAAAAAATAAAATTTAAAGATATATCTATAATTAACAAGCATTGTGATGGATATAATGAATGTTTAGAATCTCTAAGTGAATTGGGAATTCATATTGAGTGACTTAACATAGCAATTCCGTCTTTGGAAACGCCTTTCGAAAATGGTATATCTTTTAATTTCATTAACAACAAATAAAAGACGGTGATTAATTTTGAATATACAAGATAATAATTCACTCAAGCATGAGGAAACAATAAAAGTTAAATTTACTAATAAAGAAGTCCTTAATATAGTTTATAAGGGTCGTGTTATCAGGTTTAAAGGCGAATTGGGATTGCATGAATTTATGGCATCTATTGATTCTGCCAAATGGTTATATCCTAAAGATGAGAAAAAAATAACACAAAGAGAAAAAGAAGAAATAATCACAACTGTTTGTAAACAGTATAATAATAAAAAAAATACGGATATGTTTTTGCGACAAAAATTATAATGTGGTTGTAAACACGCTGTAACTTTCATTTGAAACCCGAATGCGAAAAAGCGACTTGGAAAAGTTTAAGGACGGTTGTAAAAAGTTTGGCAATGGTGCAAGGAGCATTGTAAAGATCGTTTAGTAGAGAAATAGATGGATTATTAAAAAATATCGTTTATAATAAAGAGGTTTTTATGAACAATAATAGAGACTACACTGTAACAACAATAGAAGAATATGTTGATGTGTTAAAAACAATACAGTCCATTGAACAAAATCCTTTATGGTACAGAGGGCAAATGACATCGTTCTGGCATCTCGATCCAACATTGTTTAGAGATAATTTATGTTATGAGACAACTGATCACTACGGAACTCTTATTATTCCTAAATCAAGAACTCATAGGGAGTGTGGTCAGGAAGTAAGTTTTCCTAATCAGTTTACGATGCTTAAAGTATTTAAAGATGAAGTTATTAAAAATAATCTTGAACCTGCATGTAAAATGAATGATATGGAATGGCTCTGTTTTGCTCAACATTATGGTATGCCTACGTCTTTATTAGATTGGACCGAAGATCCGATGGTTGGATTGTTCTTTGCAATTAATGGGATTCAATTACCGATTAATGAAAGCAATATTGATGACGAAGCAAGAGTGTATATTATTAATCCGTACGTTTATAATGGGTATTGTAATTGTATAGTTAAATCTAATAATGGCGAATCAAAGAGATTAACAGAGCCATTGCCGGTATGTGATTCAACCAACAAATTCCTTATAGATTATTCAAGAAATGATTATCTGCCTATATGTATAAAATCTAAAAAATTAGGCTACAGGATGTGTCGTCAATCAGGCAATTTTATGTTTTATTCTTCTCAGATTAAACCTATTGATACATATTCTTCTACAGAAATAAATAAGTTTATGTATACAATTCATATTCCTTATTCTGAGGTGAGTTATTTTTCAAGTTGTTTGAATGTATTAAATCTCAATAATTCATCAATCTACGGAGAAACAACAGAGCTTGATATAGCTGGTAACACTGCAAAAGAATCGGGAGAGCGGCAAATATATAAAATTTTAGAAACAATTAAAGCCAGCATTAATAGCTAACAGATATAACGTTAACTTCTTCCAACGGTGGAAGTCATACAAAGGGATTGCCAATGGAGTGAAGATAATAAATATGAATATATTTTAAAGAATGAATAGATTTAAAGGCAAGGATCTGAGAAATAAATGAGCAGCGAAATAATCGGAACAAAATTCAAGTACACGGTAGATACATCGTATGGCATAAATCAAGACGGATTTATTGCAATAGGCACGGAAAGCATAGTTTACAGGGGACTGAAAACTGCTGATAAAGGCGGTCTTCAGTTTTCCTGTGTTTTGAAATTCAAGCCCAAATATGTTTATGTAAACGGAACGAAAATTGACAGAGTCAAGGTTTTCAAGGACGAGGAACTGAAAATTTTCGAGGATCTTCAAGAATGCAGATCAATAGTCCGTATCTATGACGTTATCGAAAGCCTTGGCGATTTCAGCCTGCCATGCGATAAAATAAAAAGCGGGGTGATAAACGCCTCGGGATATTTCTGCGTTGTTGAAGAATATATCGACGGCTGGTCGCTTGAAGAGTACTGCCGGCAGGAACGGTGGAAACTCAGAAAGATCGAACAGCTTGAAAACAATCTCAGCAAAGTCGTAGATTACCATAAATACACGGAAGATGAAAAGAGCATTGTTAATCTAAGCTATTACAAGAATTACGACAATGTTCTGAAATATCAGAGCGAGATATTTCAGTTTATGATAAACCTTTGCGAGATACTTGAATTTGTAACGGAAAAGAAAAATATTCTGCATCTTGATATTAAACCGGAAAATATAATGGTGACCAAGTACGGTAAGGAGCTTGTTTTAATAGATTTCGGAAGATCAAAAAGAATTACCAAAGCCGACAGATTTGCAGTCAGCGATCTTGCAAAAGTAAACTATAATGACAACGAATCCATAGAAAAAATGTATCAGTACGGAACGCTGGGATATGCCGCTCCTGAATGCTATGCTGAAGCGGCGGACGATTCGCAGTTTCCGTTCAAGCAGCATTTTGAGCCGGGGAAAATGTCTATTGAAAGCGATATATTCTCATTCGGAGCAACTTTCTGGGAGTGCCTGAATATATTCGAGTTAGTTACTAAGAGCGAAGAATTTTCTAAAGAAAGTCATGATTTTTACAAGAATCATTTTCTTAATGATGCAGCATATTGTAGCCGAGATCTGACGATTACTTCTCTGCATTATCATAAAAAGCTTGAGAATATCATAAAAAAGTGTACTAAAGAACGCAACAAGAACTATCTAAATCTCGATAACGATGATTTTTATCACTCATACAGAACGCTGAAAAAGGATATTGAAGAAGCTAAAAATTCTGCTCCTACGATTGTTAGAGCCGAAAATATCAAGGTAAGAAACGCTTTCACTATGTTTGGTGTTATGCTTGCCGTATGCGTTACATTTTTGATGATCTCCATTATTTACAGAGCGGTAGGTTTCAGTATTGCCGAGGATAAATGGGACAGCCTTACAGCAGATTATAACGTTACACAGTTTTATAAACTGGAGACCATAGCAAACGATCTGATGAAAACCGCTCCGAGCGGTAAAATGGACGCTACATATACTATGATCGCTGCATTTACATATTCCGACGGAGATATCGACGAACAGGAAGCAGCAATGCTTATGGAATTACTTGGAGATATGCCCGACAGTGAGCATATGGGCAGATATATCGACGAATTAATGCAGAACGCCAATACAAAGAATTTTAAGGAAATTTCAACAGGTATCGTAAAGCTCGGTACAGAGTATGACTGTGCAGGCTACGAATTGGCAACGGCGATTTATAACGCAGAGGTCGGAAGAACCGAGATCATCGAAGCATATGAAACTTTGAAAAAATACAAGGACGATAATGCGTTTAAGAATGCTGTTATAAAGCTGAAAAACGTGCTGGATAATGACGAAAGCATCAGGATGATCTCAAAATATGAGGACACCGTCAGAGGCGAAATACAGGAATTTTTTAAGGAAATTGGGTGAAGTATATTATGGGTATTTTGAAAAAGTTTTTTGAAAAGCATATGCTGATTCATTATGTTCTAAGCGCATTTTTCAAAGCGTTGTTAGTTTCTGTGCTGTTTTTTGCTGTGCTATTTGCTATTTTACAAATATCGGGGAAATACTCCTCTGTTGAAAATATGCTTGACTTAAAGTATGATTCACCTTGGATAATAGGACCTCTTCTGATCGCCGCAGCGTTGGCAGTTCTTTCGTTTATCGTAGGTATGATCTTGTATTTGTATAAATACAAAAGGAGCAGTTATAAAGGAGAATTTTACAAAGCACTGTCAAGTGCGTTTAACGAAAATGAAAAACAGGATTGATATTGTGAAGCTAAAGGTATTGAATATTATATCGGAAATTTGTTTTTTTATCTCTTCGTCAGGCTTGCTTGTTATTCCATTCCTTGATTTTGAAGATAGCCTTTCTGCTGCGGCGTATATTGTTGCTTCATTGTTCTGGGGCGGATTGATATTGGGAATAATTATTCAAATAATACTTTTCGTGATCTGCAAAAAGCATGCTAAAGTCAAGATGTCGAAAACAAGACGAATAGTTGGAGTAATATTTTTTATATCGGTTATTGTACTGATTCCTGTTTTAGTATTTTGGAGTGATAATGAATTTATCCTTCCAATAAATTTATTTTTAATACTGTTTTCTGCTGAAACATATTTTGTAATAAAAAGAATGGAGTGTTTAAAATGAAAAAAAGAATTTTGTCTGTTTTTATAGCGATTCTTTTTGTTATGAATTGCTTTCCTTTGTCTGTTATAGCTGAATTTGAAGAAGATATTGATGTGATCGAAGTTTTCTTGGAGGATGATTTTGCCGATAAAATTACAATAAGAAAAATTAATGGAACTCTTGAAAGCGATTTTTCTGAAATTATTCTTTATGGAAAAGCGGAAGAGGACGAAGTGTATCTTGAAGCAGATGTAACTGAATATCCTGGCAGTTCTTTGCAGACAGTGATTGTTACTAATTTCAGACTTTCAGGAAATGACTCGTTCAAATATAAGATAGCAAATGCACCCAACGAAATACAAGTTCCTATAGTTGTTTTGCCTAAGGAACTTATTGTAATTCCTACAATTACATACATATTCTATGGCCAAAATCCGCCTGATGTCATACCTTGTAAAATTGAAGATCAAAATGTAAATGACGTTAATGTGTCAGTTAGTCTTATACATAATGGTGATGAATACGAATATGATACGCCAGTATGTAACAATTCTGACTATGTTCCTAAAATTGCCAATGATTGTAAATTTGAGATCAAGAGATATGAAACCCATGCAGTTGCAATTATAGAAAATGAAGCTGATGTATATCATCTCAATAGTCTTGAATTAAAAGCTCCGTCAGGATATTTAATAGGTCTTGATAATCAAAAACTTGCTGAAGATGATTTTAATGAATCTGTTATTGTGAATCTCAAAGAAACGTCAGAAAATAAACCGAATACCATCGTATATTATTTGAGAAATAATGATCGTGATTCAATATATTACGGAGCAGTAAGTGAAAAACTTGAATTTCCTTATTATTGCAATAGAAAGCCTGCAATTGTAAAAGCGGAAATCATGACAGAAGAAGATAACGGCTTTTTTAAATTTGAGGATTTTGGTATAGTTACAAAAAATGATTTTGAATTGGCTATTACCGCAAGAGGAACAGACATTGATAATCCGACTAATATACATCTAAATCTGGGAAACGGAACAGAAATAGAACCTTATGAATCTGAAAAGTATGAAGATAACGGAGTCTATTACTATATAGCATATTTTAAAATAGAAATACCCGCAGAAAGCTTTGCCGATTTTAAGTTGACATCATATGCTGAAAATGAATTTGGGAATGGTGAGAAAGAAGAACTAAAAATTACTGATGCAAATGGTAATTTCGTTAATAATTATAATAAGAATCGAGTTATACTTGACAAGATCATCCCTGCAAAACCGAAAATAAAAATTACTTACAATAATCAAGATCGTTACGTTGAAGCAACAGGAACTATAAAGGATAGTGAATCCGGCGTTGATACGATAGAATATTTTTGGAATCTTAAAGAAGATAATGAACTTGTTAAATATGGCATAAACAACAATGGAGAATGTGAATATACCAAAGAACCAAATGGAGACATTAACTTTTCAGTAAAATTAAATTACAGTGATGCACCTGAGGACAAATATCCGTATGAATTGAATTTGAGAATTACCGATAATGCCGGAAATTATAATGAGGACCTATATAAATACAGCGATTCGGAAAACGGATGCGATACCGAGCCTCCGAATATAAATATTAAGGGCTTTCGTAAAAAGGGGAGTACAGAATTTGAGGACTGCGTTAATTTCCTGGAATTCGGAAACTATGCCAAAGAGGATATCGAACTTGTTGTCGAAGCTGAAGATATATCTGAGACGGATTATGTTTCAGGCGTTAAAAGTGTATCTTTAAGCAACGGTAACAGCAATATTGCAGAACTTAGCAGTCCCAATGAAGCGAACGAGTATGTGTTTGTGATTTCGAAAAACACAAAGTTCGACAACATGCTCATAACGGCAGTAGACAAAGATGGTTTTGATAAAACGATCAATGTAAAAGACCAAATAACTGAAATGAAAAAGAATACAATTACAGTTGAAAGTGAACCTCCTGAAGTCACCTTTGATACTTCCGAATCCTCGGCGATTGAAGAGAACGAAGAAGAAAAGATATACTGGTATAATAAAGAAGGCGGAGTTCTCACTGTAAATGTAAATGACGATAAACATAACGACGGAATATGCAGCGGAATTGGCAGTGTTGAAATTACAGATGAGTACGACGGCATAACCAATACGTTACATAGTGAAACTTTTACTGAAAATCAGGAGAATGCATATGATTTTCCGATAGATGTATCAACTTTGTCAGACGGTATACATCATATTAAAGTTATGGTTACGGATAATGCAGGAAATAATTGTGATCCATACCCTGCTGTACAAGTAATCGGAATAGATGAATTACCGCCTGACGGAACAATTTCTGCTGAAAAAAACAATGCAAAAGAAATCAACGGAAATCTGTGGTTTGATAAGGATGAAATTGTTACATTTCATGTAGATGCTAAGCCTGACGTTTCGGGAATTGAGAGTATCAGACTTTGGATAAACGGCATAGAAAAGAATTTCACAAGAAATGATATTCAGACTGATGAAAACGGATATTTTGTTATTGTAGATACAACAGGCATAGATTATAATTATGAAACCGAACATAAATATGTTGTAACAGGAGATATTACGGATGTTGCAGGCAACTCTGCTTCCCTGGAACCTTGTACAGTATATATTGACTGCGAGCCACCATCGATCAATAAATTTACAGTTTTGAAAGAAAGCTCTGCACTCGATAAAATACTGAATGTACTTTCGTTTGGAGCATATTCCAACGATAGCTTGATTTTTAAAGCATATGTTTCAGATGTTGATTTTGACAGCGGTATTGATCATGTAAAAATAAAATATAACGGTTTAGATGAAGAAAGAGAAATGAAAGACGAGGGCGACGGCGTTTATTCTTACAAAATTCCTGTTGGTACAAAAGTGTTTCAAAGTAATATTATAGTTACTGCTTATGATAAATACGGTAAAAGTAGTCTAAGTTGCCCCAATATAGAAAATGCAGATCAAGGTAAAGGAGTATCCGATAATGTATTTGCTATGATCGAAACGGAAAGGCCGAAAGTTACTATCAGTAAGCCAAAAGGTGACGGAATAGTACGAACTGATGAGCAAATCTGGTTTAACTCCAATAAAGACATCAGCATATCTGTTTACGATAAGGATTCGGGAATTCGTAATGCAGATATAAAGGTCAACGGGATTGATGTGACTGCCGATAAAAACGGTGCTGCCATTCCTAAGATATCGACAACTGAGATTGCAAAAGAAAGAGATAATGAAAGACATATCTACACTTTTGATACCGATTATTTTGCCGAAATTGCAGGCGAACCGGAGGATGGAAAATACACGGTTACCATAGAAGCAACAGATAATGCGGGTAATGTCAATTCAGCCGAAAGCTTTACTTACTATATTGACAAAAATTCTCCCAAAGTAGACAGTTTTGAATTCCTTCCTGAAACTTCAGATAATATCAGTGAGGCATCTGAATATATCGAACATCTTGAGTACGGATATTATTTCAAAAAAGATTTTATTGCGAATATCCATATTTCCGACAGCACGCCTTCATCCGGTCTTAACAAAGCAGAATACCGTCTTGTTTCTTACGATAACGGAGAACTGAAAGAAGAAAAAACAGGAGAAACAATTATTTCCGACGGCATAGCTCCTATCAATATTCCAGCAGAATTCAAAGGACAGATATTTGTTAAGGCTTTCGATAATGTCGGAAATTATTCCGATGAAGAAACTCCAAAGGCCTTTGTTGCCGAAGATATTCCCCCTGAAATAAATATTTCCGGAATCGGCGACAGCAGATACAGCGATGCAAACGGAAACAAGCTCTTTACTGATGATATTGCTGTAACAGTAACAATAACCGATACCAAATCGGGTATCAGAGAAATAGGCTACTATCAGACTTCCGAAATCGACGGATTTGAGAGAAGAGTTCTTGAAGTCGACGGGACAAGTGTTGAGGTAGATTCCGAGATAGGCGACGGATGGATCGTAACAAATAAAGACGTAAATCTTGTAACTGAAATCACTAAAACGTTTATTTTTGATAAAGACAATAACGATATTACATTGGTGTTCGACGCAATGGATAACTCGGGTAATGTCAATGAAATTGTTCAAAGTGAGACATTCACTATTGACAAGACTGCTCCGATAATAAATGTGGATATCAACGGCGGAGTCAACAATACAATTTATTACAATGCAGGAAACAGAGCGGTAATAACGATTGATGTAATTGAAAGAAACTTTGATGCAGGATTGATTCAAGCTTCGATTGAAAATGCATACAACGGAAATATCCCGAATATTAGCTTTCAGGATCTGTCTGCAACGGAACACAGAGCAGTTGTTACTTTCAGCGAGGGAGATTATACTTTTGATATCAGAGGCACAGATCTTGGAGGCCATTCAGCCGAAGTAAATCTTGATTATGAAAAAGTAAGAAGATTTTATGTTGATGAAACCCCACCTGTAGTTGAAGAAAATTTCAGCGATTTTGTAAGTCGTGATACGGAAAATTATTTAAATACGGAGAAAACTGCGGTCATTAAAATTACCGAGCATAACTTTGATCCGAATCTTGTCGGGCTGAAAATACTAAAAAAGGATGCTGGCACAGAACATAACGAGAACGATCTTACCGATGTTACATATTCTATGGTAAGTATGGCCGATTGGTCGGACGATAATGATACGCATACGATTTCAATTAAATTTGATGACGACGCAGTATACCGTATTGAAATATCTCCGTCCGATCCTTCGGGAAATACTTCCGATTATAGGAGTTCCGAGATATTCGAGATCGATACTACGCTGCCAGTCGTATCGGCAAAAAACGGAAGCTTTGTTGATGAGAAAAACGCCGTAGAATTTCTGGATATATATCCGTATGATAGAAAGGACGAGTCAGTTCCGACAGTGGAATTTACAGATGTGAATTTTGATTACATAAAGTATTCTCTCACAGTTTACACTCCCGAATATACAAACGGTAGAGAACTTTCGGAAGTGAAGCCTGTCAGCGTATATTTTGATTCTGACAAAGATAAATCGGGTATATATGAGAAAAATTTATTCACCTTGCCCGATTTTTCAAAAGATGGAGTTTACGCTTTGGAACTGATAGCGGTAGATAAAGCCGGTAACGAAAGCATTCTTAATTCAAATACATATATGAGAATGGTGGACAGCGATGTTCTTGCGTATATTTCGAACAGCAATGCGGCCAAGAAAACGGGCTGGTACTCATTCCAGTACGAAAACGGAGATCCTATAAGCAAACGTCCCGATAATTTTAGTGATATCGATATAGTCGTTCTTGCAAAGAATGATTCCGATATAGATATAGTCCTGAGAGATTATAACGGAGATGAAAAAAATACTGATCTGACGGCTGAAATTGATAACAGTATGTATGGAGTCAATGTTTACAGATACACATTGAAATCTGAGTATTTCAAAGATAACTTCCAGGACGATACGGATACCGAGCTGTACTTGTCAGTTAAAAATGAAAACGGAAGAATTGATCTGGGTAAGATGCATATTGATAATATTCCGCCCTCATGTAATCTTCCTGATGACTTGAAAACATGGCACTGGTACTTTGGAGAAGATTCTCGCACAATTACTGTTACGAATATAAGCGAGTTGCTTGATGAGACAAATTGCAAAGTGTATGATAATGGTAAGGAAATTGATTTTATTTACTCGGAAACGGACGGTAGTCTGTCATTTACACTTAACGGCGGATGGCATAATGTCGGTATTACACTTGAAGATGTTGCGGGAAACACATACAGTATTCAAGAGGTAGACAATATTCATATCGGATATTTCTGGCTGTGGATCATTATAATAGCCTCTGTCGTATTCATCGGAATAATTATTCTGATAATCTATTTCGTAAGGAAAAAGCGATATAGTTAAAGACAAAATTCTTAAAATTATAAATTTGACATGGAGTATAACAAAAGCTTTTAAAGCCGAAAGTTATACTCCTTTTTCTTTATAGACCTTTTTGTTTTAAAAGCAGAAAGGTCTATTTTTATGCCAATTTTTAAATACTGGCAATGCAACATTGCCAAATACCCATAGGCCTTCGTTTTGATTCAGAACGAAAAAATCAAAACGGAGGTAAAAATATGAGTTATAATCATGGCTTGGAGGAAAATAAATTTAAAGAACAGTGGCAAAAAAACGCTGAGGAGTACAGAAAAGCAGGGATGACTGAGAAACAGATAGCGGAAATTTATGAGTTTGACCGTGAGGTTTTTAACTCTAATCGGCGTTACAGCGAAAAAACGGTTGGACTGTTTGATAATTCAGGCAGCAGAACGCTGACGATTTATGATGATTATTCGGCAAACAATCGTTATGGCTGGATAGATGAGATTGAGGACATGGAAGTGTATTCGCAGATCATGTCTTTGCCGGAAATCTGGCGTGAAGCTTTTACAATGTACATATTTGACGGGTACACCCAAAAAGAAATTTCGTCAATTCTACTAAGAAACCAGTCAAATATATCCCGTGCAATTAATAAAATCGCTGAAATTTTAAGAAGGCAATTTTCAAACGCATAAAAAGGGTATTCTCATCGGCTACAGGGTGAAAGGGAAAAGGAGCGATCCAAATCCATGAGAATCTTGACAATAGAATATCAACTCTGCAAGTACGTTGATCACACGGCCGGTATGAAATCTCGGCAGCCAAATAAACCATACGCCAAGACTCCGAAAGGATGAGCGATAAATGTGATGTTTCAAAATTCGGAACAGCTTTCAGGAACGGCGATGAAACGTGTGAGGATAATGATACTTCCCAGTAGGGGCTAAAATAGCGGGTGAAATGCCCATGAGACCGATAAGCTGTCGGTCGCTTGCAGAGTTCCGCCGTGACGGGTATCGAGGATAAATATTGCGGAAAATCGTCTGAAATTTACGAATCAGACGAAGGCAAAACGAATATAAGGCGGTTTGCGTGTTTTGCAGACCGCCTGTTACATATAAAATTTATAAGTCAGGAGGCTGATATATGAATGATAACGATATGCCTGAAAAATCAGATATTCAACTGAAATACAATAAATTTGGAGTATATATTCCTGTTCCGACAATCAGATTATCGGACAAGCATCTATGCTGCGGCTGTGTATGGTATGACAGGGATACAGATGTTCTGTTCTGTCCGTTCCATAGCTGTGTGAGATACAAAAATGGATTTGTAATGCCAAAGAAAGGTGAACGAAAATGCTGATCAAACGAGGTGATATTTTTTATGCAGATTTAAATCCGGTTGTCGGTTCGGAACAAGGAGGTATACGGCCTGTGCTGATCGTACAGAATAATGTGGGAAATAAGTATAGTCCTACCCTGGTAGTTCTGCCTATTTCAACGGCTAAAAAGCACTATCTGCCCACTCATATTCATATCCGAGGTTCAAAAGCATTGCCCAAAGATTCGATCGTTCTTGCAGAGCAGATACGAACCATAGACAGATACAGATTGCGAGAGTATGTTGGGTCGATTGACAAAGAAATCATGGACGAGATAAACAGAGCGATGAAAATAAGCATAGGAGTGGATTTTAATGACTAAGTTCGGACAGGCAGAATACAGCGATTTTATTGCAAGAATATTTGCAGATAAACTTGACAAAATTCTTGAAGAAAGCGAAAAGCAGGACTTTAACAATAGAAATACAGAAGATATTTTCAGGGAATTTCAATCATCAAAGGACGCAGCATAGGAGGGGTAAAATGGTGGGATTTTTTATTGGCTTATTTGTCGGAGCTTTTATCGGCATAACTGTAATGTGCCTTTGTACAGCGGCAGGACAGGCAGATAAGTATGAAAACCGCACAGGAAAGGATAAGTAATTTCGTTAGGTTTGATGATACCATTTCAGAAAAACTTGTGGTATCCTTGTTGGTAAAACGGAGGTGAGAAAATGCCAACAGTAACGATAATACAGCCGACAATATCAGAAGAACAAAACCATAAGCTCCGCTGTGCGGCATACTGTCGTGTATCGTCAAACAGCGAAGATCAGATAAATTCCTTTATGGCTCAGACAAGATACTACGAGAAAGCTTTCGAAAAGTCTGACAGAGAACAGCTTGTTGACATATATGCAGATGAGGGAATAACAGGTACTCGTGAGGACAAACGTGATGAATTTCAGCGAATGATAAGCGACTGCCGGAAAGGCAAGATAGACAGGATATATACAAAGTCTATCAGCCGATTTGCCCGAAACACCAAAGACTGTCTGAAAAACATCAGAGAGCTGAAAAGCTTAGGCATAACGGTGCTGTTTGAAAAAGAGAACATCGATACTGCTGATATGACTGACGAGATGATGATAACGATTATGGGCGGTCTGGCTCAGGAAGAATCGACTTCTATATCGCAGAATTTGCGGTGGAGTGTTCAAAAGCGTATGCAGAATGGAACTTACAAAAACGCTACTCCGCCATTTGGATTTAAAAAGGTAAATGGCGATTTAGAAATTGATGAAAATCAAAGACCGATAGTTCGTCAGATTTTTGAATGGTACTGCAGCGGATACGGATTAAAAATGATCGCAGATAAGCTTAACAGTATGAATGTGCCAAGCAGTAAATGTTCAGTTATGTGGCAGGCTGACAATGTGAGATATGTACTAAAGAATGAACGATATATAGGGAATGCAGTATACCAGCAAAGTTACGTTACGGAAATACTTCCACACATAAAGAAAAGAAATTACGGCGAAAAGCAGAAATATTATGCTAAATACGTAAATCCGGCTATTATTGATAAGGATACTTTTCACAGAGTGCAGATGTTGCTACTATCCCGTCACAGAGATTATGTTAGCAACGAATATGTGTTGTCGAGAAAAATCAACTGTAAGAAATGATTTTGTCAATAAAACTTGACACATTGACCGCAAGGATTTGAAGTTAAGCAG
>NZ_JAJCLZ010000204.1 GCF_020559915.1 Ruminococcus sp. 210702-SL.1.03 | reverse complement strand
TGCTTAACTTCAAATCCTTGCGGTCAATGTGTCAAGTTTTATTGACAAAATCACATTGACTTTTCCTCCTTTCGTTTTGTTTCCTTTTTATATAGTACATCTGCCACATGGGTATCACGTCCTTTCTTGAGAAATAAAAAAAGGCCGCTTTGTCGTTTATCACATTTCGTGATATTTGACAAAACAGCCTTCTAAACTTT
>NZ_JAJCLZ010000203.1 GCF_020559915.1 Ruminococcus sp. 210702-SL.1.03 | reverse complement strand
CACAAAGTTTTAAAGGCTGTTTTGTCTATTGTCACGAATTTAAGTGACGATGATAGAACAGCCTTTTTTTCATTTGTAGAAAAAGGAGGAATATATAATGTATTACGATCACAATAAAGTAGAATGGCTGAAAGAACGGTATCCCGAAGGGACTCGCATCTGCCTTGACAGAATGAATGATGATCCATTCCCTGTTGAGTCCGGTA
>NZ_JAJCLZ010000202.1 GCF_020559915.1 Ruminococcus sp. 210702-SL.1.03 | reverse complement strand
AAATCGATGCCTCCCGAGCCGCTACTGGCATATTGGAGGTGTTTGCAATCAGCACCGTCCGCTGCATGATGGATTGGCCAGTTGATGGGTCAATCAGTTCTGGAAATTCATTGAGTACATCGGTCATCTCATTGCCACGCTCACCGCAGCCGACATAGATAACGATGTCAACATTGGCAAACTTCGCCACCTGGTGCTGAACCACAG
>NZ_JAJCLZ010000201.1 GCF_020559915.1 Ruminococcus sp. 210702-SL.1.03 | reverse complement strand
CTGGCATGAACAAAAACGTAAGAAGCACAAGCAAGATAAACAATCAACGCAAAGCCACCGACCATCATGTTGGTAAACCAAGGTGAAGTGCGACTATCTTCAGCATGAAGATAACCTGTTATCACACCGTCGACACGGATAGGGCTTGTAATTTCAATAGAGTGACGGCTGACCGATTGTGCATAGTCTGCGCCCTCTTCAATCTTTGCGGTC
>NZ_JAJCLZ010000200.1 GCF_020559915.1 Ruminococcus sp. 210702-SL.1.03 | reverse complement strand
AAAGCTTCAATCTTGTACCATTTTGGAAGATATTCCACCATGTCACTTCCAATGATAAAATAAAAATCAGTATCCGGATAAGCTTGGGTGAGGTGCTTCATCGTGTCATAGGTATAAGATTTCCCACCGCGTGCAACTTCTCCCAGCTCCAGTGATAATCGAGGACTATCTGCAATCGCCAGCTCTAGCATTTTCACACGATGCTCAGCTGAGA
>NZ_JAJCLZ010000020.1 GCF_020559915.1 Ruminococcus sp. 210702-SL.1.03 | reverse complement strand
CGTGATATTTGACAAAACAGCCTTCTAAACTTTGTGAATGTTTTTTCATAAAAAAAAGCAAGCCGGGAGCGAAATCTGCTCAAAGCTTGCCGTTTTATTTGACAATATTCATTTGTCGAGGGTTCAAATCCTTCCGGTCGGTGAAAATCATGAAAAAGCATCCATGGTTTTACACTAAAAATTTTCGACTGAAAAGCATGAAAAAAGCCCGTAAATACGGGCTTTTAAGGGTGAGCATCCATTTAGTCTCACCAATATGGTGCAGGTAAGAAGACTTGAACTTCCACGAGGTTGCCCCCACTAGCACCTGAGGGTAGGGTAACGTTGGTGAAAATATAATTTTGAGTTTTAAAGATATATTGATGTGACTCATTGAGCAGAGTATAGGTTGTCAGTTTGAGTTTTACTATCACTATGAGAAAGCCGTGCCACTCCTTTTCACATATATTTACCACATCGTTTTCAAAAAATCAACCATCCATCACCTAAAAAATATTTTACCTCTATGTACATGAAATCGCCCACGGCATTGCCGAGCCAACTAGTGCTTGATTGTTAGGAGAACGAAAATACCCACAGACTGTCTGATCTTGTGGAGCAGAAATGTTACCGTCTGAAAAGCAAGCTCTCAGAAACGCTTGCAGGCGTTTCCGAGAGCTTGCGGTTATTCAGTTCCATTAGGGTATCCGCTGATTATGAGATATGTCATAATGCTTATTTAGAATTGTGTGGAATAGTTTGAGAATGTGTCAATAAGCTAAAGGTTACTTGACTTGTTTTTTAATAATAACTTATAAATCAACATTGAAATAAAATAAACAAACCAATATATAATATGAGCTGTAACAATGTCGAGATATACATTATAGGTGTTTGTATTAAACAAAATGCCTATTATGCATTTAATAGTAATAAATGAGCCTAAAGCAATAAGTAATAGTGCTGCTTTGTTTTTTATGATTTGTTTGCAATCCATCGCATATTTAAATTTTAGAATCAATACAATCCAAGCTATGATAAAGATGAGTATACTAAGTAAATTACAGATTTTATAAGAAATCCCCATAGTATATAGTAGTCCTATTTTTTCTTCTACGCCACTTATCCCAATTGTGTTGCCATAGCCGTATTTGATATTTAATTCAAATAATCCAGTAAGATAATACATTGGATACATAATTGTATCGATGATTTTGTTTTTTTTGCAATCATTATTTAAACTTCTTATTTTGATGTAAATAAATCTTAATAATAGGATAAACATCATAACAGCAACACTTACATATGCAGTATTATAATATTGTTGTGGTGAGTTTGTAGCGAGAAAAGAAGTACATCCCACAGCATAAATCACACTAAGCAACGTAATAATATTAGTAATAATACCCATAAGTGTTAATCAAACCAGTCATACGGATAAGGTTCTGTGCTTTCATCAGCATGTACTGAAACGATAGGTATGGCACTAATTGTCATTACCGCACTCAGTACACCAGAAAGAATACGTTTAAACTTAGTTGTTTTTTTCATGGTATCCTCCATTCATAATCGTTTTTTTACTTGTTATTCACATAGCTTCTCAGTTCTTCCGGCTCAACAGGCTGCGCAAACCAATGAAAACAAGCACTTGAAACAGATGTAGTTGCAAATACCAAAGCAAGAGCTGCAAGTGATGTAGATGCTTTTTTTGCAAATTCAATCAGTCTTTTCATTAAAAATTCCTCCTTTCAAACAACTTCTGTAAATCCGGTTCTTCAGACTGATAGAATGTAATACCACAAGCGCTGCCATTTGAGATATACAGCACCAACCTTATAAGAGCAAGAATTACAATTACTAAAATACTTCGTTTTTCTCTTTCCTTGTCATCGTTTACTGTTATCACCCCGATTCAAAAAGCGACCGAGCAGTGCCATAATTGCTTACAGCAGTATTCCACTTGATACATAAAGACTTAATTCGTGATATTGGAATAAAAACAGGGCAATCACAGTGGTGGACAGGGCAGCAGCAAGGATAATACTTTGTTTTCTCAGTCTGATACCCTTTTCCTCCGACATCGGCTTATTCGGATGCGGAACAGGAGCAATACAGAAAATGATAGGTAATGATATTATTATAAAGCCAATACTGAATATCTGAGCAATCTGTTCGCTTACATTGCAAATGCCGTAAGAGAAAACCAGCATTACCACGACAAGCGTGAACATACAACTCAAATGGCTGTTAGCATGATACCCACCTACAAACCTCCTTAATCCCATAAATACGGCTATGAATATAACAGCCGCAGGCAGTGTATGGGAAATAAGAGAAATTAGCAGAACGATAAGAGTATTCAGCACATCGGAAATCAGCAATTCCATTCCATAAGCATAGATTGCCTCTTTAGATTCCTCGGTTATGTTCTGAAGCACAAAAAAATGTGCTATGTTCTTCGCAAGTTTTGAAACCATTTCCGAATCACTTCCTTGCAAAGATCATAGCACATAATAGCAATATTTTCAATAAGTTTCACGCAAAAATGCCGCAAAGTGTACTCAAATGTCGCTTTCTTGTACCGAAAGTTCAATAATTAGATTTGTAAACAATTATAAATCATGATATTCAGCTTAAAAATCCCGTCTTTACAATCAAATTTTACAAGTCCTCCAAGTCGGTCTACTGAGGATTTAATACTGCTTACCCCTATACCGTGAAGCCCTTTCTCTTTCTTTGTAGAGGTCAGAGAATCTGTATCTACCTCATCAGATGTATTAGTGATAACAAGAAAGAGCTTCTCTCGTTCTTCTGATATGCTGATCCATATATGCTTACTGGGAGAATTTGACCTTTGACAACCCTCAATAGCGTTATCAAGAGCGTTACCTATGATACGGCATAGCTCCAATTCATTGGCTTTAATGCTCGTTATGATATTAACTTTGCAAATAAACTCTATGCCGTAGGTCCGGGCAAGAGAACCTTTAATATTTACGATTGAATCAACTGCGTTATTTCCGGTGTAGCATAGCCTGTTAGCAAGCCGTACAAACGAACTCAGTTTTACAAGATATTCTTTGGCAGCATCTGTATCATCATTTTCCAGCATATCTTTCAAAACTGAAAACTGATTTTCAATATCGTGCTTAAACTCTCTTACTTGTTTATACGATAGAGTAAGTAGTTTGTAATTCTCCTGCTCTTGTTGCTTTAAAGTTTCAAGGTAATTAAGCTTGATTTTATCCTCATAACTTTCAAAGAAATTAAACATTAAAATGTTTATGAAAATAATACCAATAAGTGAAAATCCTAAAGAGATATAATTATACGATTTGTCTGCTGCAAAGCCCTCAAGTATCGTTTGTAAAAGGAATATACTAATAATCGGAATTGTGATTATCAAAATCCAATACTTAACAGGCAGATCACGAATCCTTTTATTTATAATTCGGTGCATTAAACCAATGAGCCATAGATAAATAAGATCAGTGCCTATCATACCAAGATATCGTCCTAACCCTGACTGTAAAAATTCATCAGGAGTTCCCATATTGGCGATACAAAGTATTCCTATTACAATAGGTTCCGATATAGAGATAATCAACAGAAAAATAACAATCCAGAAAATTTTATGTCGAACGGAATCTTCGAAACATAAGAATGCCACTAAACTTATAAGAACAGTTGTTGTAACAAGATACAAAAAAATATCATTAACAAATAAAACTACCGACGATAGAATTGAGGTAGTTAGTATATAAGCTGCACAAAAAAGACATTTGTTGATCTTTCGTTTACTTAACAACGAAAAATATAGGAAAACCAATATCATTTCTACAGCTACATTAGCTATTTCAATGATGTTTTGAACCCAAACCGGCAATATTATCATTTTCCTTCTGCATATTCAAAATAGCGTGACACTACCTCATTTTTGTATGTTTTCCCTATGGGGATTTTCCTGCCATTACTTAAGGTAACATCATACTTTGTGATATTCTGTGTGTGATCAAGATTAACGAGTATTCCTCGATTTATTATGATGAAATTATATTTTAGAAGTTCACCGCACACTGTTGAAAAATCGCCACCATATTCTAATTCGCCATTCAAGGTAAACAATGAAACCTTTCGTCTATATCCTTCAAAATAAAGAATATCCGTTAATTTGAACTTGAAAGACAGATTTTTGTTACTAAAAGTGAATGTTCTAAATCGTTGCTGACATTCAGCAACAATAGAACCGAGCTGCTTAGTATACAGATAATCAGGTTGACTTTTTAGGATATATCGAAAAGCCCCAACGTCATAACCCCGAACCGCAAACTCAGCATAGTTTGTTAGGAATGAAATAATCACAGATTTGTCTATCTGTCTGATTCGTTCAGCAGTTTCTAAACCATTAAGCTCAGGCATTTCAACATCAAGAATGATTACCTCATACATACCCTTAACATAGAAGCTCAACAAGTCCCGGCCACTTGTAAATTCATGGACTTCGCAATCAGGAATCTTCATACTTCTGATTCTATTATGCAATTGTTTCAAGAAAACAGGCTCGTCGTCGCAGATGGCAATATTCATAATAATCACCTCACGATTGGTTATGCTTTATGTATCAGCTATTATTATAGCATATCAAAGTAATTATTTCAAGGTTGCAATATAGCTTTTATTATGTATAAATATACCTGCCATACCCTCTCTCGCATCATGCGACGGCGAAAACGCACATCTTACCCCCGTGTCAAAATCAAATCTCCTGTGCAAAACAATGAAAATGGACCATGACTATTGACAAACGTATTAAAATGCGATACCATAAGAATGGAGAATAATATAAGCTCGTAAAGATTTTAAGAGTCTTTGCGAGCTTTTTGTTTTGAATATAAATTTCGCTATGTTCAGTGACAATAACAGAAACTTGAAAACAGAATAGGAGGACTGATAACTTGAAACAATTTAACTCAAAATCCTGCGAAGAAATAATGACAACTGTGTACAAGCCAATAGAGTTCGTTATAGACGGCTTGCTTGCACAAGGTCTGTACATTTTAGCAGGTGCACCAAAGGTCGGCAAATCGTGGCTGGTACTTGATATGTGTTTGTCAATAGCGAAAGGAGAAAAAATTTTAGGTCTAAAAACTTCACAAGGAACTGCTCTGTATCTGTGTTTAGAGGACAGCTACGCAAGAATACAAAACAGGCTCTATGAGCTGACCGATGAACCAACTGAAATGCTTTACTTCTCTGTTATGTCTGACCCGATAGGAGGCGGTCTTGAAGAGCAGATCGAAGGCTTTGTGAGTGAACATCGTGATCTGAAAATCGTTTTTATCGACACTCTGCAAATGGTTCGTGGTTCAACAGATTCAAGCTATGGTTCAGACTACAAAGACCTATCCGTTCTGAAAGCTCTTGCAGACAAGCTTGAGATAACTGTCATAGTGGTTCATCACACAAGAAAATGCAAAGACATCGATCCGTTCAATATGATCTCAGGAAGTACAGGAATCAGCGGCTGTGTAGACGGAAGTATGGTTCTGATCGAAACAAAACGTGGCAGCCGTAATGCAAAACTTTATTGTGTAGGACGTGATATTGAAAACCAAGAAATAAATCTTGTGTTTGAAAACAGTCGCTGGAAAGTTGTTGACGAAGTGACGGCTAAAGAAGCGGACTTTTTCTCTTTCGCTGTGCATGATTTCATGTTGGAACGCAATTATTTTAAAGGCTCTGCAACGGAGCTTGCAATCATGCTAAGCAAAATACTTTGTAAAGAAATTTTCGCAAACCATATCAAAAAAGAACTTATGAAGCACGCTTATGAATTGCAAAGTTACGGTGTGACTTTTAAATCCAGACGCAGCAACGGTAAGCGAGTAATTATTCTGAAATATGATAAAAGCAGTGACACCGGTGACGGTAAAAATCTAATGCCCGAAGCTGTTAAATATACTGACCCTGCTGTCACTGAAATGAGTTCGGAAGGTTCCGAAAAGCCTTTAAATACGTTGTTTGAGGGCGATTATGGAAATCAAAAAGATAAAAATTCTGCTGACCCTGTGTGCAAAGCTACTGTCCCTGTTTGTAATTCTACTGACCCTGTCCAAGGTGAAAAGATATGTGAAGTAAGGTGGACAACGCTTGATGAAATTCTGAATGAATCCGCAAGAAAAATCAGAAGCACACTTGCAAGTCAAGGCATTGAAGTTCCGCCATTTTAGAGTTAGCGAATGTAGGGCGATTTGTGCCCTCCTCACTTGCAGTAGGGTAAACATACCACCCTAGACGGTACAAGCCCACACAAGCCGATTGTGAGCGTTGAACGAGGGGGATAAACGAGCAATTCTTAAATAAGTTTGAAAGTGCATAGGAAACCAGATATGTTGGTTATGCACAAATCCCCGATTTGCCGCATAACGAAAAAAGTGAAATATTTCATTGCAGGTTAAAGTCATGGCGTCTGAAGCCGCCATGACGCTCACAGCGGACAGCAAAGCTGACCGCAAATATGCCGTAAATACGCAGTTCTTGCACAGGTCTTGTGCATATTTTCGGCAGTCGAGTAATGGAGTCAAAATACGGCTTTTCCCGAAAATTAGGAGTCGAAATGTCAGAAAAGTGCGTAAAATCGGCATAATTTCGGGCGTTGCTGATGATGTCAGACAAAATATCAGGAAAGGAATGATTAAAAATGATCAGTTTAAAAATCAGAGAAAAAGAAACTGAAAAGACAGTAAGGAGGGCGATAACCCAATGCCAAGACAAAGAGAAATCCCCAGAATCAATTCCGTCACGATCATATACAACGGCGATAAAAAGTCCTTTGACACGTTTATGGAAGCTATGATCAACGACTATTTAAATTCGGATAGTATGTCCAAACGCTCGAATGATGATTTTATTGATAAGGTAGAATTTATTGATAAAACGGCGTGATCGCTGGACTTTAAGGGAGGCTTGTGGTAGTGTCTGTTGTAACGCAGACACACCACAGCGTGCCTGCCGAATTTAAAGGAGGTCGATAAAATGAGAGCTTGGCTATACTACAGATTATCTCGTGACGAAGATGAGAAAATGAACAGCTTGCAAAATCAGCGGCAGATTTTAGTTGATTACGCTGGGCAGAATGGTTACGAAATAGTTGGTGAAAGTTTTGATGACAACGTTTCGGGAATGACGTTCAACAGAAAAGGCTTAGGCAAACTTGAAATTGCTGTTGATGAAGGTAAGATCGATGTTGTTCTGGTCAAGGATCTATCTAGATTAGGACGACACAGAACGCAGACTGAACTCTTCATTGATCACTTGCGACAGAATAATGTTAAGGTAATTTCTGTGACTGAGGGAATAGATTCATTCAATGAAAACGACGATTTGCTGATTGGGTTCAAGCAGATCTTCAACGATTTTTATGCTAAGGACATCAGCAAGAAAGTTAAAGCAGGAGTTCGCCAAAAGCAGAAAAACAAAGGTCTGATAGAGTCCTTACCCCTCGGTTACAAGCGTGATCGAAACACAAATACTGTTCTGGTAGACGATGAAACAGCTTGGATAGTACAGGAAGTATTCAAGCTATACGTTGACGGTTACGGCTTGACAACTATCGCAAGGACGATGAACGAGCGTGGAATAAAGTCTCCTGAATATTATCAAAGACGTAAGCTTGCAGATTGGAAACCGGACATTTCAAAAAAATATCTGTGGGTTCAGACTTCAGTAAGGCGGATACTTACGAACGAGCTGTACATCGGAACGATGGTCAATCACAAAACTGTGACAAGTAAAATCTACAAGACAAAGACTTTTATTCCGCCTGAAGAGCAGTACCGTCACGAGAATTTTTGTGAACCGATCATTGATGAAACAACTTGGAAACAAGCTCAGTTCTTGCTGAAAGAGCGTTCGCAGATCAATCCACGTTCGCAAAATGGTCGGAAATTGCACCGCTACTCTGGCTTGATAAAATGCTCCGACTGCGGAGCCGGGTTCATAGCCCGCCGACGAAAATGGCGAGGGAAAGAATACGTTGAATACACTTGCAGCAGCAATCATCGCTATGGTAAACAATACTGCACTCCGCATACAGTCCGTGAAAATCAACTTGATGAACTGGTCGAAGATGAAATACTTAGACTGCGTGATATTATTCTTGCTGAAGGTGAAAGATACAATAAGATCATAAAAGACTGGTCAAAGAAAAAGCCGCTATATGAACGTCAGATACAGCAGCTCAATGATAGGATTTTATCACTCCGACAGCAAATTGAGGACTTAATAATCGAACGAATAAACAATCGTGAACACACGCAAGTTTTCAACAATATGATCACCAAACGTGAGGATGAAATAGCTAAACTTGATAAAAAGATATCAGATTTAAGATAGTATGACAAAATCTGCAAGCAGAGGAAAGGACGCCTTAATAATACAACTCAGATTATTGATGAGATCTTGTCCGAAGGTTCAATATCCGATGTTAATTTGCGAATGCTTGTCAAACGAATTCTTATTCATCAAAATGAAAATAAAAGCCTCGACATCAAATTTGAGATGAACGGAGAGTTCAATGACACGGTCAGCGTATTTATAGATCCGCTGGACGAATTAGAAAGTTCATATAAGCAAGGAAGATCCGCAGGCAGTTCTGCGGATCTTCCTTGCTTATATGAACATATTAAACAGCAGACGAGCTATACCTAGCAATGAACTTTAGGATAAGATCTGTTAAAAATCAATTTTCATTCATCAGGTCTTGCTATCGGATTTATTATATAAAAAGAAAAAAGCCCGATATAATCGAGCTTTTTATGGTGCAGGTAAGAAGACTTGAACTTCCACGAGGTTGCCCCCACTAGCACCTGAAGCTAGCGCGTCTGCCGATTCCGCCATACCTGCTTGAAAAATCAACATATATATTATATCACATCAACATGCACTTGTCAAGCATTTTTGCACAAATTATAAAAACGTTTGGTAAATATATATTGAACATTTATTTAACGCAGTTGCCGACAAAAAAGGCAGAGCCTTAAAAAAACTCTGCCTGTTGTTAGCAAATAGAATCTCTCGAATTTTCTTTCAAAACACCGAATTTTCAAAGAAAACCCGAGCGATCCATAACCGGACAAACTATTGCCTGCCCTAGTTCACTAAATTTATATCGACTCTTTCTCGTTCGTTATCATAGCCATGAATCCACGGTTTTTCGATAACGCTTTCAGCAGTATGCCGCCGAGAATAGTCACGCAGACCAGCTCGCCCGCCGCGACCTGCACCATTGAAAGTACAAGCGGCAGCTTCAGCACTATCCAAAGCTCCAGCCCTACGAACACGCCGTTTATAATGACGGGGAAAAGCGAAGCCGTGAAATAGTTGAGCTTGTTCCGCAAAAGATAAATACATAACCCCGCGATAAGCGTCGCCGAAGTGCCTACTATCGTGTCAACCGCGCCTACCGTGCTGAATATGTTTGCGATAAAACAGCCGATGGTCAGTGATACAACATAGTCCTTGCTGAATAAACACAGCAGCATTAGCGCTTCCGCTATGCGAAACTGTATGCCTCCATATGATAACGCCGAAAGTGATACCGTTAGCACGACATATATCGCCGCGACTACTCCCGCTTTCGTGATCCTGCGAGTGCTGATAGATTCCATATTTATCTCTCCTTGTTTTTATTTCTGAGTGGTTAAGCTAGGATACACTCATATTTGATTGTCTGTTAATTAAGCCTTGCCGACAGAACCGAAGAGTTCCATCTTTTCCTTTACCTTGTCCTTGATAGCTTCGTATCCGGGAGCAAGCAGCTTTCTGGGGTCGAATCCCTTGCCCTTGAGGTCCTTGCCTTCTTCGATGTACTGTCTTGTAGCAGCCTGGAAAGAGAGCTGGCACTCAGTATTTACATTGATCTTAGCAACGCCGAGCGAGATCGCCTTCTTTATCATGTCATCAGGAATGCCTGTACCGCCGTGCAGTACGAGAGGCATATCGCCAACCTTTTCCTTTACAGCAGCCAGAGTCTCGAAAGAAAGTCCCGGCCAGTTTTCAGGATATACACCGTGGATGTTGCCGATGCCGGCAGCCAGCATTGCTACGCCGAGGTCTGCGATCATCTTGCACTCGTCGGGGTCTGCGCACTCGCCCATGCCTACTACGCCGTCTTCTTCGCCGCCGATGGAGCCTACCTCAGCTTCAAGGGAAAGTCCCAGTACGTCGCAGGTGTTTACAAGCACCTTGGTCTTTTCGATGTTCTCTTCGATAGAGTAGTGAGAACCGTCGAACATTACAGACGAGAAGCCTGCGTTGATGCAAGCCTTAGCGCCCTCGAAAGAGCCGTGATCCAGATGAAGTGCAACAGGAACTGTGATACCCAGCTCGCCGAGCATACCGTTTACCATTCCTACGATGGTCTTGTAGCCACACATATACTTGCCTGCGCCCTCGGAAACACCAAGGATAACAGGGGACTTGAGCTCTTCTGCGGTGAGCAGGATAGCCTTTGTCCACTCAAGATTGTTTATGTTGAAGTGTCCTACTGCATAGTGACCCGCTACTGCTTTGGTCATCATTTCCTTTGCTGATACTAACATCTGAAAACACCCTCCGTAATTATCTTATTAAGTATGCCCGCGGCGTTTTCCTGCCGCATTTTCCGCAAGCCGTTAGTCACTGCTGACCCCGCTTACTTGTGCGTGCTCCGCGAACAAATACATTATACACTTTTTTCGCCCTTTTTTCAAGAGCTTTTTCCTACTTTTACATTTGCAGAAACGTTTTTTAACATTTTATACACATTTCTCACGGCTCATAAGTCTTTAGCACCGAAAGCGCTACCTCAAGCTTTGTGCACCGCATATCCATAGCCTGCTTTTCCAGATACCTGTGTGCCTGCGTTTCCGTGAAGTTTAGGTACTGCATCAACGCGAATTTTGCGCGGTTTATCGTGCGCATCTCCTCCAGCCTTTTATGCAGCTTTATGTTCTCGTTTTGCAGACCCAGCAGCCTTTTGCGCGAGGCGTTTATGAATTTCAGCGACTGGTAAAAGATCTGCTTGCTCAGCGGCTTTGCTATCACTATAACTCCCAGATCTTCCATTCGCTCGCTCACCTGCTCGCAGTTCTCGGCGCGCACTATCATAACGCAGCTGGCGTTGGTAGTAGCTGTTATGTGCTCGGCAAGCTCGTTGCCGAATTCGTCTTTCAGCGGGCAGTTTATTATCACGGCGTCGTAGGTCTTTTCGGCGGCGGCGCGCCTAGCCTCGCTGCCGTTGCTTATCACCGACTGCAAGCAGTTTGGAAAAGCTTCTCTTATCAGTCCGGCAATGGCGGCGGTAGCGTTATCGCTTCCCGATACTATCAATACTCTGTCCATTCAGGCACCCCCTTGTACTCAAATGCAGATCAGTCATATTAAAATCACAGAGTATAGAAAAACCTTGCCGTTTCAAAAATTTCCCTGTCCTGCGCAGCTTCGTACTCGTCGCTCATAGCGTTCTTGCATTTTGCGACGTATTCCACCAGTTCTGCGGGCAAAGTCTTTTTGATAAATTTGCTTTCGCCGGCTGTCTTTACCGCTTCGCGCAGGTCTTTCGGTATTATGCCGAATTCTCCTGCGCCGTCAGCCGCCGCGGCTTCGTGCAGTACGGGTCCGCCCGCGGATATAGCGTTCTCTATACCGTCCATGCAGGCGTTTATGACTAGTCCTATAGCGAAATAGGGGTTGCAGGTATTATCGGGCGTCATGAGCATAAGGTAGCCGTTCTTTTCGCCGCCCCTCAGCCTTACGGGCACGTTTAGGTTGTACTTCGTCCAAGCTACGTGGCGCAGCGGCTCTATCGCTTCCATGCGCGCATACGAATTTGTTACGCCGTTCATAAAAAGCGTCATGGCGGGCAGGTTGTGCAGCAGACCGCCCAACATTCTGTCTGCGATGGTAGTAAGGCAGCCCTCGCGCTGAGCGAAGACGTTCTCGCCGTTTTTGGTACAGCTGAGCATTATCTGCAAACTGCTTCCGCACTTATCGGGCAGCGGCTTAGGCATGAATGAAGCGTAAAGGCCGTTTCTGTTCGCTACCGATTTTACCGTGTTCTTGAACGTAACAAGATTATCGGCGGCGGAGAGCGGCGCTGAGGAGATAAAGTCGATCTCGTTTTGTCCCGGGCCGGCTTCGTGGCGCGAGCTTTCGGGGTATATCTCCATCTGCTCGAGCGTCATACAGATGTCGCGGCGCAGGTTCTCGCCCCTGTCGGCGGGCGCAGCTTCGCAGCAGCCTGCATTATCGTGCGGTATCCTCGTCGGCAGACCCTTATCGTCCAGCTCAAAAACATAAAATTCGCAGGAAGTGCCTACCTTGAAGTCGAAGCCCGACTTTTTCGCGCGCTCTACGGCTTTCAGCAGGTAGCCTCTGCCGTCGCCCGCAAATTCCGAACCATCGGCGCGGGCTATGCTGCAAAACAGCCTCATAACTCTGCCCTGCTGCGGCCGCCAAGGCAGCAGCGAAAGGGTGTCGAGCACGGGGCGCAGCACCAGATCTGTTTCGTAAACGCCCATAAAGCCGTCCATCTGCGTAGCGTCGAAAGCGTAGCCCTGCTTGAATATCTTCGGCAGCTCGCTCGAAAGCACCGATATGGCTTTCAGATTGCCGAACACGTCGCAGAACATGAGCTTTACGAACTTAACGTCGTTTTCATCCACGAATTGAAGCACTTCGCGTTCTGTATATCTCATAATGCAATGATCCTCCTGTCAAAAAGTGGAGCAAGCTGTTTTATCAAACTTGCTCCACTTTTTATTATACTATCATCAGTTCTGCGTGTAAAGCTGTTTATATGGATTTTTTGTGTCCGGAGTTAAAACAAAGAATTTACTGTTCATTATGTCGTCATAATCTTTGTCAAACTTCTCGCAGAAGTTCTTTACATATCCGCTTATCTCGGCCAGGTCTTCTTTGCCCGCTTCCTTAGCCTTTACCTGCGCGGGAAGGTCGCCGGGCAGGTTTTCGGTTCGCAGATATATCTTTCCGCCGTGCATACCGGTGCCGCAAAATCTGCCTACCACCTGCGTATCCTCAAAGCCCATGCCAAGCACTACAATGTAGCCGCCCGCCTGATATTCGCCGAGGAAGCTGCCCGCTTTTCCGCCGATGACCAGCGCGGGGATATGCTCCATATAGCTCTTCATATGTATTCCCGTGCGGTAGCCCGAGTTTCCGCGAACGTATATCGTGCCGCCGCGCATAGCGTATCCCGTAGCGTCGCCCGCCGAGCCGTATATCGTAATGCTGCCCTTATTCATAGTGTCGCCGCAGGCGTCCTGCGCGTTGCCGTTTACTACTATATCGCAGCCGTCGAGGTAAGCGCCCAGCGCGTTGCCCGGCGTACCGTTTATCACCACGCTGCCCTGTTTTCTGCCTGCTGCTATATATCTTTGTCCTATGCAGTTTTCCAGCGTTATAACGTCGTCCTCGCAAGCCTTTATCTGCTCATTGAGGGTCTGGAAATGCATCAGATCTACCTGTATTTTCATGATAACTCAATGCCTCCTCATACGCTTTTCATCAATGACTCTCCGCAAGCTTCTCGCGGCGGTCTTCCGCCGAAAATGCCATAAGCTGCGGCTTCTGCTTGATTAGCTCGAAATCAATACTGTCGAGCGGGGTCTGATTTTTGATGAGCGCGGTGTATATGCCCGCTCTCTTTATGTCGCCTATCATGATGTAGCCCATAAGGCGGTTATCCTTATAGAAGAGCTTCTTGTAATTCTCGCCCTCTTTTTCGGTATAAACGTTGCCCTCGTAAGAGCCTGCTGTTATCATATGGTAGCCGAACATACCCATAGCGTTCATGGGGATAGCGTTTTCGTAAAGCTGCTCGCCGCCTGCCATGTTCACGCCCGCGGTGTTGCCCTGCATATATGCGTTTGGCAGCAGTGCCAGTACGCGTTCAGCGCCGATGGTTATATCGTATGATTCAGTGCAGTCGCCGCCCGCGTAGATGTCTTTCAGGCTGGTCTGGCACTTATTATCAGTCTTGATAGCTCTGCCGCACTCAGCGCCCGCGTCTTTCAGCAGCGCAATGTTTGGACGAACGCCCACGGCTACTACCAGCACGTCGAACTCTACCTCCGCGCCGCTCTTCAGCTTCGCCTTGTTAGGCTCAAGCTCCGCCGCGCTGTCGTTGAGGTAAAATTTCACGCCGTGCTTTTCGATGGACTTCTGCACAAGCTCCGCTCCCTCGGCATCGAGTACTGAGGGGAGTATGCGGTCTGCCATATCTACTACGGCTATCTCTTTCACCTTATCGGCAATGCCCTCCACGCATTTCAGACCGATAAGTCCCGCGCCGATAACGAGCACCCTGCTCTCTGCCGAGATAGCTTTGTCAAGCGCATGCGCGTCGTCGAGAGTCATGAATGTGAACTTTTTCTCTACCTTATCCAGCCCCTTCATAGGCGGCACGAAAGGCGAAGAGCCTGTAGCCACCATGAGCTTGTCGTAAGAGATGACCTCGCCCGACTCAAGCTTTACGGTATGGCCCTTAGGGTCTACGCTTACCGCCGTCTTGCCCAGCATGGTATCTACCATGTTGTCGGAGTAAAAAGAATCGGGGCGGTACTTCATGCGCTGCTCGTCAGTCTTGCCGTAAAGCAGGTAAGAGATGAGCGGGCGCGAATATGTGTGGTGCTTCTCGCTCGCGATAAGCACTATCTCAGAATTTTTATCTACGCTTCGTACTCCCTCAACGCAGCCGACAGCCGCGGCGGAGTTTCCGATGATAACTATTTTGCTCATTATATCTGCGCCCCCCTTATCTTTCTTCAAATACGATAGCCTGATTCGGGCAGCCCTTTACGCAGGCAGGCTCGCCGCAGGCGTTCTTTGTGCAAAGCTCGCATTTCTGCACCGCGTGGCCCTCGCTGTCGGGCATGATGCAGCCGTATGGACATGAGAGTATGCAGGTGTAGCAGCCTACGCACTTATCGTGGTTGAACGAGATGACGCCGTTTTCTATCGTAAGAGCGCCTGTTATGCAGCTTTTTACGCAGAGCGGGTCTTTACAGTGGCGGCAGGATACGGCGAAGTTTATGCCCTCGCCCTCCTCTACCTGTATACGGGGGTTTATCTTTACGTTTTTCAGGGCGTTCACCATGCTGTCCTTACCCGAATTGGCATATGCGCAGTAGTATTCGCAGAGGTGACAGCCCAGACACCATTTTTCATTTACATAAATACGTTTCATAGCAAAACCATCCTCACTTTCCGCATTATTCACCTGCGTGCTTTATTCCGAGTATCGAAAGCCCTCTGTCAGAAAGTCCGATACCGCGGAGCATGAGGCGGTTTCCTCTGAGCGATTCGATGGAGTTTATACCCATACCGCCCATGATCTCCTTTATCTCGTGATCCCAAGCGTGAACCAGATTTACAAGGCGCTTGTAGCCGATGTCGGGGTTTAGGCGCTTTACAAGCTCGGGGCGCTGGGTAGCTATGCCCCAGTTGCACTTGCCCGTCTGGCAGGTGCGGCAGAGGTGGCAGCCCATAGCGAGACAGGCGGCGGTAGCTATGTAGCAGGCGTCTGCGCCGAGCGCGATAGCCTTTACAAGGTCTGCGGAAGAGCGTATAGAACCGCCGACTACTATGCCGACGTTATCGCGTATGCCCTCTTCTCTCAGCCGTGCGTCTACGCTTGCGAGCGCGAGCTCTATCGGTATGCCGACGTTATCGCGGATACGGGTAGGCGCAGCGCCCGTACCTCCGCGGTAGCCGTCTATCGCGATGATGTCCGCGCCGCTTCTCGCGATACCCGAAGCTATCGCCGCTACGTTATGTACGGCGGCTATCTTTACGATAACGGGCTTCTTGTAGTCAGAGGCTTCTTTCAGCGAGTATACGAGCTGGCGCAGATCCTCTATCGAGTAAATATCGTGGTGAGGCGCGGGGGATATTGCGTCAGAGCCTATAGGTATCATTCTCGTCTTAGATATATCAGCCGAGACCTTAATGCCGGGCAGATGTCCGCCGATGCCGGGCTTTGCGCCCTGACCGATCTTGATCTCGATAGCAGCGCCCGCATTGAGGTAATCCTTAGATACGCCGAAACGTCCCGAGGCTACCTGAACTATCGTGTTCGGGCCGTACTTATAGAAATCCTGATGCAGACCGCCCTCGCCCGTGTTGTAGTAAATGCCAAGCTCTTCCGCGGCGCGCGCGAGCGACTCGTGAGCGTTGTAGCTGATAGAGCCGTAAGACATAGCCGAGAACATAACGGGCGTAGCAAGCTCAAGCTGCGGCGCCATGTTGTTTACCAGCTTGCCGTTTTTATCGCGCTCGATCTTGCCGGGCTTTTTGCCGAGGTAGGTCTTTGTTTCCATCGGCTCGCGCAGCGGGTCGATAGAGGGGTTAGTTACCTGCGAAGCGTTCAGCAGGATCTTATCCCAGTACACGGGGAAAGGCTCGGGGTTGCCCATAGAGGAGAGCAGCACTCCGCCCGAGTTTGCCTGACGGTATATCTCGGTAATGGTCTTGCCCGTCCAGTTTGCGTTCGCCTTGAATGTGTGGTTGCTCTTTACTATCTTTATAGCCTTAGTGGGGCAGAGCGATACGCAGCGGTGGCAGCAAACGCACTTAGCGTTATCGGCTACCATTTTTCCCTGCTCGGGGTCGTAATGATGTGCTTCGTTCGAGCACTGACGCTCACAGACTCTGCAAGCTATACATTTATTGGTATCTCTAACTATTTCATATTCAGGATACAGATAATCTATTGCCATTTCTTATAACCATCCCTTCTCAGATCTTCAAGCGTTTACTTTATGAAGATCTTATCTTTATAGCTGTCGAGCGTTACGATTACGGGCTGACCGCCGTTCGGCGACCAGATCTTATCGAGATTAGGCTCGATAATGCGAATAGCGCATTCTTCGGAAGCCATGTAAACTCTGTCGTCTTTCTCGCCTATGACCATCGAGCGCAGCTTTAATCTGTCGTTGAGCGCCATAAGTCCGCCCTCGAAGCCGAGGATTATCGAGAAAGGCCCGGTGATAAGCAGGTTCGAGTACGCCGCGCGCAGGTACTCTGCCTGCTCCCTCTCCTCAGCGCTCATGCCCTCTATCGTAGACCAGAAAGGCGCTGCGATGACTTTCGCGGCTTCCTCTAAGCTCAGCCCCTGCTTTCTCAGCAGGAAGTCGATTATGTAAGTAATGACCTCAGTATCCGTCTGAAGATTACATTTATATCCGTACATCTCTATATTTCTTCTGTTGGCGTCGTAGCTGGAGATCTCGCCGTTGTGAACTATCGAATAATCCAGCATACCGAAGGGGTGCGCGCCGCCCCACCAGCCGGGGGTATTTGTAGGGTATCTGCCGTGAGCGGTCCATGCGTAGCCTTCGTACTCGTCGAGCCTGAAATATTCGCCGACCTCTTCGGGGTAGCCCAGCGCCTTGAATATGCCCATGTTTTTACCGCAGGAGAAAACGTAAGCGCCCTCGATATTTGAATTGATATGGATAACGCACTGCGAAACAAATTCCTTTTCATCGAGCTTAGAATCTTTGAGCTTAGTTTTCAGCGGCTCTACGAAATATCTCCAGATAAGCGGCTCTGCCACTATCTTATCGCTCTTTCTTACAGGTATTTTGGAAAGGTTTATGATGTCGAAATGTTTATCGAGAAATCTCTCGCACTCTTCACGCGCCTTATTGCCGTCGTAAAAAACGTGGAACGCGTAAAGGTCGGGGTACTGCGGATAAATGCCGTAGCCCGCAAAGCCTCCGCCCAGACCGTTTGAGCGGTCGTGCATTGTGGCGATGGACTTTATCATCTCACTTCCGTTGATATTCTTACCGCTTTTGGAGATCACTCCCGAGATCGCACATCCCGAAGGGATCCTTATCTCTCCCTCTCGCAGCATACAAATTCCTCCTTTAGTTAATCTTTCATACCGCCCCGCTTACTGTGCGGAGCGCCCCATACAAGCGCCTTTATCCGGCGCGCCCACTTTATCTGAAATCCACAAATAAAGCAATAAAAAAACGACGTCCTTTTCAAAAGGGCGCACTAGCCCTCTCGAAAGAACGTCGTTGTTCTGTGATAATTATTTTAGCACAAAAGCCCGCTTTTGTCAAGCGGGGCGGGCGCAGGGCGCTTTGCAGGGAAATTTGTACACCCTGCACAAACATTTGTCGCCCACACGCAGATTTTTGAATTTCAGCGTGTATGATCTTGCAAAAATAATCGGCAAACTGCAAAATAATGCAATTTACCGACTTTTTCGCTATATCAACTTGCAAAAGGTTCACATAATTTTAACAAGTGACCTCAAGCTTCCTTTTCGAGCACGAAATACGAATCTGCGCCCGTGCTTTTAAATTCCTTTATAGACCAGCCGCGGCTGAGCATTTCATTAAGCTGCTCGACGCGCTGGAAACGGTCGAGATGCGGAGCCTGAACGCCTGCGCTCACTTTTTGGGAATTGTTAGAGATAAAAAATATTTTCTGCATTTGCGCGTCACCCTTTCATAAAAAATAAAGCTTTTGCTTCATAAATCCTATGATAATATTATAGCACGTTTTTTTGTACAGTTCAATACCTGCGGCAATATTTTTTTGTTTTAACTTTTTCACGCCAGAGCCTTGCATTTGCGGGAGAAATGTGGTATCATATCAGCAGAATTGAAAAAGGGGGATGAGGATATGAGATCTAAGCTTATCATCGCTGAAGGGCTGCCCCTGAAAACCCTCACCCTAAGCGACCCGCAGGCTGACTGGGCGAGTTCCTACCGCGCCATCGACGATTTTTTGAAAGGCATTTAAAGCGGTATTTTTGCAGTAATTTGCCGAATGTTATCAATTTGTTCACATATATGTGTTATACTAAAAGCGATAGTGTATAATATCTGTATACAATTGTGCACTATCGCCTTTTGACCGTATTGTATCCGAATAGAAAATGTCGGAACGATAACCATTTAGAGAAGGAGAATACTTATGAAAAACACCGCAGCTACGCTGATGTCGCAGAAGCAATCGGGCGAAAAGATAACGATGCTTACCGCATATGACTACACCACAGCGTGCATTGCCGACGAGTGCGGGGTAAACTCGATACTCGTGGGCGACTCTCTCGGCATGGTGATGCTGGGCTACGACACCACCCTGCCCGTAACTATGGAAGACATGATCCACCACACAAAAGCCGTTTCGCGCGGCGCTAAAAACGCCTTTATAGTAGGCGATATGCCCTTTATGTCGTATCAGACGAGCGTTTACGACGCAGTAGTCAACGCAGGCAGGCTGATAAAAGAGGGCGGCGCGCACGCGGTAAAGCTAGAGGGCGGCGCGGCTGTATGCCCGCAGATAAAGGCTATCGTAGATTCCTCGATACCCGTGGTGGCGCATTTGGGGCTTACCCCGCAGTCGGTAAACGCCTTCGGCGGATTTAAAGTGCAGGGCAAGACCTACGATAAAGCGAAGCAGATAATAGACGACGCGCTGAAAATACAGGAAGCGGGCGCTTGCGCGGTAGTGCTGGAGTGCGTACCCGCTGACCTTGCGGCGATAATCACCGAAAAGCTGACTATACCCACCATCGGCATAGGCGCTGGCGCGCAGTGCGACGGACAGGTACTGGTATATCAAGATATGCTGGGCATGACCGCCGGCCACACGCCGAAATTCGCGAAGCTTTTTGCCGATGTAGGCGCGCTGATGCGCGAGGGCTTTAAGGCGTATATCAGCGAAACGCAGTCGGGCGAATTTCCCGCCGCGGAGCACACATTCAAGATAGACAGCGAGATCATCGAAAAACTGAGAGAAGAGGACTGACATAAAATGAAAATTGTAAAGACGATAGACGAAGTACGCAGCATTGTAAAGGGCTGGAGAGCCGAGGGTCTTACTGTGGGCTTAGTTCCCACCATGGGCTATCTGCACGAGGGCCACGCCAGCCTTATCGACGCTTCGCACCGCGATAACGACCGCACAGTGGTTTCCGACTTTGTAAACCCCATGCAGTTCGGACCTACCGAAGATCTGGCAAGCTACCCGAGAGATCTCAAGCGCGACGCGGCTCTTGCCGAAGCGCACGGCGCGGACATTATCTTTAACCCCGAGCCTAGCGAGATGTACCACGAAGGCTTTTCATCTTTTGTAGATATGACAGTGCTGACGCAGGAACTTTGCGGACTCAGCCGCCCTGTACATTTCCGCGGAGTGTGCACGGTGGTTTCAAAGCTTTTCAATATAGTAAAGCCCGACCGCGCATATTTCGGCAAAAAGGACGCGCAGCAGCTTGCAGTTATCCGCCACATGGCAGACGACCTGAACATGGATCTCGAGATAATAGGCTGCCCGATAATACGCGAGGAGGACGGACTTGCAAAAAGCTCGCGCAACACCTACCTCAGCGATGAGGAAAGAAAAGCCGCGCTGATACTCTCAAAGTCGATATTTGCGGGCATGGACATGGTAAAGCATGGCTGCACCACCGCCGCCGAGATCACGGGAGCTATGAAAAAGCTGATAGATAGCGAGCCGCTCGCGAAGATAGACTATGTAAAGCTTGTAGACGTGGCGACTATGCAGCAGATAGAAAAGCTCGACCGCCCCGCGCTCTGCGCGATAGCCGTATACATCGGCAAGACAAGGCTTATCGACAATTTCTTTACGGAAGATGTAAAGTAAAATAAACCAAAGGGAGAAAGTATGAATATTTCGGTACTGAAAAGCAAGATACACCGCGCCGTGATAACGCAGGCTGAGCTTGATTACATCGGCAGCGTTACCATCGACGAAGACCTTATGGACGCGGCGGGGCTGCTGGAATATGAGCATGTACACATAGTGAACATAAACAGCGGCAGCCGCATAGAAACATACGTCATAGCGGGCGAGCGCGGCAGCGGAGTTATATGCCTGAACGGCGCGGCGGCAAGGTGCGGTCAGCGCGGCGACTGCGTTATAATAATGGCATACGCCGATATGACGCCCGAAGAGGCGCGCGAAAATCCGCCGCAGGTGGTATTCGTAGACGATAAAAACAAGGCCGTGCGCGTTGCAAGATACGAAAAGCACGGCAGATTAGAGGATCTGAAATGATACTAGCGGTAGATATTGGAAACTCAAACATAGTTATCGGCTGCTTTGACAAAAACGAGATAATGTTCGTAGAGCGGCTTTCGACGAACCAGCTCTCCACCGCGCTGGAGTACACGGTGATGATAAAAAATATACTGGAGCTGAACGGGCTCGAGCCCGCCGAGATAGACGGCGGCATAATCTCCTCAGTAGTGCCCCCGCTGACATCTACGCTGAAACACGCTATGGAGCGGCTGGGCTGCGGCGAGATACTCACCATCAGTCCCGGCATAAAGACGGGGCTGAAGATACTGCTGGACAACCCCGCCCAGCTCGGCAGCGACCGCGTTGCCGACGCAGTAGCCGCCGTAAGCTGCTACCCAGTACCGCTGATACTTATAGACATGGGCACGGCTACCACCATATCCGTGATAGACGGAGAGAAAAATTTCCTCGGCGGGATGATAATACCGGGGCTGCGCGTATCGCTCGATTCGCTGGCGAACCGCACCTCGCAGCTTCCGAAGATAGACCTCACCCCCGCGAAAAAGGTCATCGGCACAAATACAGTAGACTGCATGAAGAGCGGCATAATAAACGCAAACGCCTCTGCGCTTGACGGCGTTATCGAGCGGATAGAGGAAGAGCTCGGCAGCCGCTGCACCGTAGTGGCTACCGGCGGACTTGCGGGCGTGGTGATACCCTACTGCAAACGCGAGATAATAAACGACGAGCTGCTGCTGCTGAAAGGTCTGCGGCTGATATACGGCAAAAATCGTCCCGAATAAAAGCAGCACACGGCAGACGTGCGCCAGGCAAAAAGGCGCGCTTCTGCCGCTTTTTTATGCCTGCACACATCCTGTACGCCATGCACGCACAACAGTACGCACATCAAGTACATAAAAAATTAACAATATATTGTGCAGTTTGCATATTGACTAAATTTAAAAAGTATTTTATAATATAGAAGTTGTTTGAAACGAATTTGTGTAACTATATATATGTAAGGAGAAGATCATTGTGGTGAAAGTTGTAAAATTCGGCGGCAGCTCGCTCGCAAGCGCTGAGCAGTTCCGCAAGGTGGCAGATATAATACATTCTGACGATTCAAGAAGATATGTAGTTCCCTCCGCCCCCGGCAAGCGCTTTAAGGAGGACACCAAGGTCACCGATATGCTCTACGGCTGCTACGAGCTGGCTGTAAAGGGCAAGGACTTTGAGAAAGAATTTGACGCTATAAAAGAAAGATACAACAGCATTATCGAAGAGCTGAACGTAGACCTCTCGCTCGAGAAAGAGTTCGAGACCGTAAAGGCTTGCTTTATCGGCAGAGCGGGCAGAGATTACGCGGCTTCGCGCGGAGAGTTCCTCAACGGCAAGGTGCTGGCGGCATACCTCGGCTACACCTTCGTAGACCCCGCTGAGATGATATTCTTCAAAGAGGACGGCACTTTCGATTCGCCCCGCACGCTGAAAGCAGTAGGCGAAAGGCTCGCGACCATCGAGCGCGCGGTAGTTCCAGGCTTCTACGGCTCTATGCCTAACGACACTATAAAGACTTTCTCGCGCGGCGGTTCTGACGTTACCGGCTCTATCGTAGCGGCTGGCACTAACGCTGACCTTTACGAAAACTGGACTGACGTTTCGGGCTTCCTCATCTGCGACCCCAGAATAGTAGAAGACCCCGAGCCTATCCGCACCATCACTTACAAAGAGCTTCGCGAGTTGGCTTACATGGGCGCTACCGTACTGCACGAGGACGCTATTTTCCCCGTTCGCAAAGCGGGCATACCGATAAACATCAAGAACACAAACAAGCCCGGCGACCCGGGAACTTTCATAGTAGAGAGCACCTGCCAGAAGCCGCTTTACACCATCACAGGCATCGCGGGCAAAAAGGGCTTCTCGGTAGTAAATATCGAAAAAGATATGATGAACAGCGAGCTGGGCTTCGGCAGAAAGGTGCTTGAGCAGTTCGAGAAAAACGGAATATCTTTCGAGCATATGCCTTCGGGTATCGACACCATGAGCATCGTAGTGCACCAGAGCGAGTTTGCGCAAAAGGAGCAGGAGATACTTTCGGGCATACACAGAAACGTTCACCCCGACCTCATCGACATCGAGTCTGACCTCGCGCTCATCGCAGTAGTCGGCAGAGGAATGAAGAGCGAGCGTGGTACTGCGGGCAGAATTTTTGCGGCACTGGCGCACGCGCACGTCAACGTAAAGATGATCGACCAGGGCTCTTCCGAGCTGAACATAATCATCGGCGTACACGACCGCGACTTTGAAAAGGCTGTAAAGGCTATCTACGACATTTTCGTAGTTCAGCGCCTTTGATAACTGACGATATAAAAATAACTATCCCCCGAGCTTTTTACAGTTCGGGGGATCTTTTGTATTTAATCTATCAGCCGCGCGATGCTTTCGATTATCGCGGCGAGCTGCTCCTGCTTTTCATACGGCAGAGCGGCGGCGGCGGAATTTATACGCGAGAGCGCGGCGGAGTTCGGCTCGGCGGCGGTCTTTGGCGAAACATCTATCAGATCTTTCAGCGGCACGCCCAGCGCCGAGCTTATCTTAAAAAGCGTATCGACCGTGGGGCATTTTTCGCCGCGCTCGATACAACCGAGGTACGAGGGGTGCATGTTTGCCTCAAAAGCCAGCGCTTCTTGGCTAAGGCTGCGCCTGCGCCTTTCCTCCTTGATCTTTTTGCCGATCATTTCCGAGATATACTCTTTAGACGTGCTGTTTTTGCGGCTGCCCTGCGCCCCGCTGACGGCTTTTTCCATATCGCTGCTCCCCCTTTTCTCACGCTGAAAAACGTACTTATATATAATTATATGCCATATATAGTGTAGTTTCAAACAGCTTTAGGATTAGTTTTATAGTCTAAAGGTGTTGACAGGAAGAGAAAAAGGTGGTATAATAGCATTAAATGACAAAAATAAAAATCAGAGGGGGAAATAACCATGCTTTCGCGCAGGCGCGAAAAAAAATCGAGAAAAGTAGGCTTCGTGGTGGTGCTGCTCTGCATTATCTGCGCGCCGATATTCCCGCTAATGAGCGCTTTTTTCATAACCCGCCTGCCGCCGCCCGCCGCAAAGACCTGCTACAAGATAACCATGGCAACGATATACATAGAGGTGATACTTCTGCTGATGGTCGCCGTCATCTCATTTATCCACGACCCATGAAACAAAACTCCCCCGAACTTTTTGCGGTTCGGGGGATATTTATTTGCAGGATCTTAGATCTTAATTCCCGGCTCAATTGCGCTCTTCAATAGCCGTGATGAGGTCTATTCTTCTCTGATGGCGCTCGTCGCCCGAAAACTCGGTGTGTACGAATGCGTCTACCAGATCCATAGCCGTGCCCTCGCCGACTACCCTCGCGCCGAAGCAGAGAACGTTGGCGTTGTTGTGCTCGCGGGTAAGCCGCGCCGAGAAACATTCCGAGCAGCAGGCCGCGCGTATGCCCTTGAATTTGTTCGCCGCCAGCGACATTCCTACGCCCGTGCCGCAGATCAGTATGCCCAGATCAGCCTCGCCGCCGAGCACCTTTTCGCAAACCGCCGCCGCCGCGTTCGGGTAATCGCACTTCTCGCCTGCCGCGCAGCCCATGTCGATGCACTCTATGCCCTGCGCCTTTAAATGCTCTACCACCGCAAGCTTCAGCTCGGGCGCTGCGTGGTCGTTTCCAATAGCTATCTTCATATGTAAAAATCTCCTTTATCTGTGAGCTTTATCTTTCTCAGCTTTGGTTTCCTGCAAATATGCGGGCAGCAGCTCGTCCGCCGTCACCGCGAGCGCAGGGTCGGCTTCGTAAGCCATACAGAGCGACGAAGCTTTTTGCATACGCTCGGCAAAAGGCGCGCACTTCACCTCAGCCGCTTCGGCGAAATACTTCTGCTTCATCTCGGCGCAGCAGTCGCCCGTTATCAGCAAGCCCTCCGCCGCGAGCGACCTGAGCGCTTCGGCGAACTCTTCCTCGCCGGCTACCTTATCCGCCGCGATATTCGCAACTTTCTCGCCGTCCGACTTGTAGATACCGAAATACACCACGCCGATACGCGCGCGCATCACCGCCGCTATCTTACCGCGGTACGCCGCGCTGCTCCAAGCCAGCTCCTCCAGCGTGGATATGCCCGCGCATTTCAGCTCTTTCTGCGTGCAGCCCATAACTATGCCCTTTACCGCCGCGACGCCTATGCGCAGACCCGTGTACGAGCCGGGGCCTTTCGCGCAGACCACGCCGTCCAGATCGGCTATCTCCATCCCGCACTCGTTCAGCAGCTCTTTTGCCATCGGCAAAATTATCTGCGAGTGGGTGTGCTTTGTGTATATCGTCTTTTCCGCCAGCAGCGTTTGTCCGTCAGTCACCGCCGCCGAAGCTGTTTTTCCCGAGGTCTCAATCGCCAAGAGTTTCAAGGCCCTCGTCCCCTTTCATCTTCCAGCTGATGTTTATCTCGCGCGTATCGTCGTCCACGCGCTTGATGTCTATCTGCAAAATATCCTGCCCCAGCGTTTCAAGCGCCTCGGCTATGTTTTCCGACCACTCGGCAGCTATCACCGAATTGCCGTCCATATAATCGTAAAATCCCGTAGTTTCAAGATCCTCCGAGGAGGTTATGCGGTACATATCGAAGTGGTAAAGGCTCTTGCCCGCGCCGTGGTACTCGTTTACGAGCGCGAATGTCGGCGAAGTAACTTCGTCGCCCAGCCCCATTCCTATGGATATGCCGCGCGTCATAGTCGTCTTGCCCGCGCCAAGGTCGCCCGTATAGGCTATTATCTCGCCGCCGCCCAGCAGCGCGCCCAGCTTTTCGCCCAGCGCAATAGTCTGCTCAGCCGAGCGTGTAACGATCTTCATTTTTTACTCAGCCCCCTCCTGCTGCATGAAATACCAGTCGAGCAGCAGATCTACCATTCTGCCGTAAGATCTCTTGCCGTCCTCTACGCCGTTCAGCTTCAGCGAAGTTTCCATCGCCTTGTCAGATACCTCGGCTACGGTCTTTGAGTCTATCAGGCCCTTGTCGCTCTCCTGCACTTCCTGCCAGTAATCGACGTTGCCGTTCCAGTCGGCGCGAACGCCCTCCGCCAGCGAGCTGTAAAGCCTGTTTACAGTTTCCTCAGAGCAGTTGTCCTCGCACTTTGAGATGACGTATTTCAGCGCGCGTATGTAGCCGCTGTACCGGTACTCCACGTTGCCGCTCTCATAGCAGGCGAGGAAGCCGATAAAGTTCGCCTCGTCCTCGCGGATAAAGCCTTTTGTGTGCGCCAGTTCATGGCAAACGGTGTCCGGCAGGTTCAGCGGGTACATCTCGTCGTTGTAATTAGCCTCCATCGTGAACGGGAAATATATCCCCATCAGATATTGCTGGCTCATGAAGAACGAATTTACCACTGCTTTCGGTTTCGGGTAATATCCGCCAAGCTGCGGGTAATCCTTAGCCAACCCCTGCACCGCCGAGCGCGCGGTCTTATCAAGGTCGGCGGTAAGCACGAATTTACCTTGCTTATCGCGCTGCACCTGCTCGGAAAGCGCGTTCGTTTCCGCCGCGAGGTAGTCTGCGAGCTGTTCGAGCTGCGCGGGAGTGTACTTATCCTGCGGATAATCATACATCTCGGCAAAGGTCGGAGTATGGTAAAGCACGAAGCAGTTCAGCGTTTCGGTGAGAATTATGTACACGAATATCCACGCGTAGATATAGGCGTACACCCGCCCTATCTTGCGGCGGCTGTCGCGGCTCTTGCGCTTTGCTATCAGCAGCACTATCAGCGCGATGAGCGAAAGCGGCACGCCGACCAGCGCTATGATAATAAGCACCTCGCCCAGCGAAAATGGCAGCAGGCTGGTCAGCCGCGCGAATACCGAGCTTATCTCGGGGAATATCTCGCGCATATACCACCCGCTGAACCGCGGGCTGAGGTACGCCGCAACGTTCATAGCTATGCAGAAAATTATCAGCGCTATTATAACGCTGCGCTGCCTTTTGCGGCGCGCAGCGTCAGCTATCATTCTGCCGGGTCCCATAACGGTTTAGAAAAGACCCGAAATGTTGCCCTCGTTATCCACATCTATCGAGAAAGCTGCGGGCTTTTTGGGCAGACCGGGCATTGTCATGATGTCGCCGGTGTAAACTACTATAAATCCTGCGCCTGAAGAAAGCTTCATATCGCGCACGGTGATCTCAAAATTCTCAGGCTTGCCGAGCTTCTTGGGGTCGTCCGAAAGCGAATACTGGGTCTTTGCCACGCATATCGGCAGGTCGGTCTTGCCCAGCGCCTCTATTTCCCTCAGCGCCTTTTCAGCCTGCGCGGTGTAGATAACGCCGTTTGCGCGGTAGATCTCTTTCGCTATCTTCTCTATCTTTTCCTTTACGGGCAGCGCGGTGTCGTAAAGCGGCTTGTAGTCAGCCTCACCCTTTTCGATAACGGCGCAAACTTTCTGCGCGAGGTCTGTTCCGCCCTCGCCGCCCTTGGCGAATATCTCAGCCAGCGAAAACTCAGCGCCCAGCTCGGTGCACACCTTTTCTACCAGCGCAAGCTCAGCTTCGGTATCGGTATGGAAGCGGTTTATTGCTACCACTACGGGCACGCCGAATTTGTGCAGGTTCTCTATATGGGTCTTTAGGTTCACAACGCCCTTTTCCAGCGCTTCGAGGTTCTCTTCGGTAAGCTTGTCCTTAGGCACGCCGCCATTGTATTTCAGCGCGCGGATAGTCGCTACCAGTACGGTGCAGCTAGGCTTTAAGCCAGCGTAGCGGCACTTTATGTCGAAGAATTTCTCTGCGCCGAGGTCAGAGCCGAAGCCCGCTTCGGTGATGGCGTAGTCGGCAAGCTTTAAGCAAAGCTTTGTCGCGCGAACAGAGTTGCAGCCGTGCGCGATGTTTGCGAACGGGCCGCCGTGCATGATGGCGGGGGTGTTCTCTAGGGTCTGTACGAGGTTGGGCTTCATAGCGTCTTTCAGCAGCGCAGCCATAGCTCCGCAGCCGCCCAGCTCCTTAGCGTATACTGGCTCGCCGTCGAGGTTGTAGGCAACGAGTATCTTCTCAAGGCGCGCCTTTAGGTCGGCGAGGTCGGAAGCCAGGCAGAGTATCGCCATAACTTCGGAAGCCACCGTGATCTGAAAGCCGTCCTCGCGGGGGATACCGTTTACCTTGCCGCCCAGACCGATTATAACGTTTCTGAGGGCGCGGTCGTTCATATCAAGGCATCTCTTAAAGAGTATCCTTCTCTGGTCTATTCTCAGCGGGTTGCCCTGCTGCATAGAGTTGTCTATCAGCGCGCAGAGCAGGTTGTTCGCTGCGGTGATGGCGTGCATATCGCCCGTAAAATGCAGGTTTATATCCTCCATAGGCACTACCTGAGCGTATCCGCCGCCGGCAGCGCCGCCCTTTATGCCGAATACGGGGCCGAGCGAGGGCTCGCGCAGCGCGAGTATCGCCTTTTTGCCTATCTTCGCCATCGACTCAGCCAGACCTACCGAGATGGTGGTCTTGCCCTCGCCCGCGGGGGTGGGGTTGATAGCGGTAACAAGTATCAGCTTGCCGTCGGGCTTATCCGCAAGCTTTGTGTACAGCTCTTCGGAAAGCTTAGCCTTGTAGTGTCCGTAAGGCTCGAGGTCGTCGGCGCTGATGCCTATACCATCGGCTATCTCAGTTATCTTCTTCATTTTTGCCTGTTTTGCAATTTCAATATCGGTCAGCATTTTTCAAAACATCCTTTCAGATATTATTATAGTTACATCTTATTATCACTCGTCGTCTATCGGCGTTTCGCGGCGCTTGTCTTTCACCGCGCGTATCTTTTCGATACGGTTGTCCTTAGCCTTTATAACGCAGAGAGTCAGATTTTTGTAGCGCACCGCAGGCGTTTCGCCGTCGGCGGGTATGTAGCCCAGCAGGTCGGTAACGAAGCCGCCCATAGTGCTGAAATCAGTTTCTTCCTCAAATGGGCAGCCCAGCTTTTCCATAACGTCCTCGGGGTCGGCAGTGCCTTGTATATCGAAGGTATTCGGGGTTATCTCCTCTATATCCTCCGCCTCGTTTTCGTCATATTCGTCGCGGATATTGCCCACTATGCACTCCAGCAGATCTTCCATCGTGACTATGCCCAGCGTGCCGCCGTACTCGTCGAGCACTACTGCTATCTGCTTGTGATTTTTATTGAAGTAGGTAAAAAGCTCGCCGCACTTGCTCGTTTCGGGCACAAATTTTATCTTGTGCATATAGTCGGCAGCGGGGGCGTTTTTGTTCGCGGGGTCAAGTATCAGCGGCAGCAGGTCTTTGACGTAAAGCACGCCGCAAATATCGTCTATCGTTTCGTTAAAGACAGGTATGCGCGAAACGCCTGTTTCCACCGAAACGCGCACAGCCTCCGCCACGGGCGATGTTTTCTCCACAGCGCTTATCTCGCGGCGGTGGGTCATCACCTCGCAGACCTCCAGATCAGGAAACTCGAATATGTTCGAGATCATCTCTGCCTGATCGTCCTTTATGCCGCCCTTTTCGTTGGCGGCGTCGAGCATTTGCAGTATCTCCTCGCCCGTCACCTGCTCGGAAAGGTCTTCTTTTTTCACGCCGAATATCGCCGAAAGCAGCGCGGTAACGCCCGCTACTATAAGCTGCGCGGGCTTCATGAGCACCATCAGCGCGCGATATAGCCAAAAGCTCGCGCGTACAAATCCCTCGCCCGCCCTGCCGCTTACGCAGAGCCTTTTCGGGAAGTCGACGCTTACAGCCGCCGTGACCGCCGCCGCTGCCGCCGCGATGATAAGCGAGATCACCGCCGTCGCTATGCTCAGGCTTTTGCCTGTAAGCGTACCGCCCAGCGCGTTTTTCAGCGGGTAGTAAAAATAGTGCTTTGCCGCCGCGCCCATCGCGAAAAGTATCAGCGTGCGCGCCGCTAAGTTTGTCTGAATTATCAGCTCAGGCTTTTGCTGCAATTTCTGTATCCTGCGCCACCTGCGGCTTTTCTCCGCCAGCTTTGCAGTTTTGCTCTCTGACAGCCTGAGCACGGCGTTTCCGCAGGCGGTGAGAAAGCCCATCACCACGGCTGCCGCCGCTAAAATTATCAAGCCGTGCCACCATATCGGCGTTCGCCCGACGTCGTCCATATCATCTTCTCCTTGTTCATCATATTTGCATTTACACATAGTGCATACAATTATTTATATTGTACACCATTTTGCGTGGGCATGTCAAGAGCTTTTATTTGTTATTTTATGAACAAAAAAAATCGGGACATATCTCAGTCCCGATCTTGTAAGCTATATTATGCGTGGGTTTACTTGCCCATCATCTTTTTAAATCTTTCCATAGCTTCCTTGGTTCTCTCGCTGTCGCCGAAAGCGGTAAGTCTGAACCAGCCCTCGCCGTTTTTGCCGAAACCTGCGCCGGGCGTGCCGACTACGTTAGCTTCTTCAAGCAGCTTGTCGAAAAATTCCCAGCTGCCCATATCGTTCGGGCACTTGAACCAAATGTAGGGGGAGTTCTTTCCGCCCGTGTACTTTATGCCCAGCTCGTCGAGAGCGGCAGCCATTACCTTAGCGTTCTGCTGGTAATAAGCGATGTTCGCCTTGGTCTGCTTCAAGCCCTCTTCGGTGAATACCGCCGCAGCAGCGCACTGTACGGGGTAAGAAACGCCGTTGAACTTAGAGCCCTGACGTCTGCCCCAAAGCTGCGAGATGCTTACGTCCGTACCGTCGGAAGCCTTTACGGTAAGCTCCTCGGGGATAACGGTGTAGCCGCAGCGCATACCGGTAAAGCCCGCGGTCTTTGAGAGCGAGCACATCTCGATAGCGCACTTTCTTGCGCCCTCTACCGCGAATATGCTTCTCGGGATATTTTCTTCAGTGATGAAAGCTTCATAAGCGCAGTCGTAGATGATGATAGCGTTGTTCTTCACAGCGTAGTCTATCCAAACCTTTAGCTGGTCTTTGGTGTATACCGAGCCGGTGGGGTTATTCGGCGAGCAGAGGTAGATAAGGTCTGCGTGTACGTTCTCGTCAGGCATAGCGGCAAAGCCGTTTTCCTCGTTAGAGTCGGCGAAGATCACCTTTCTGCCGTTCATTCTGTTGGTATCAACGTATACGGGGTAAGCGGGGTCGGTGATGAGCACTACGTTATCATCGCCGAAAATGTCTACGATATTGCCGCAGTCGCTCTTAGCGCCGTCGTTTACTCTTATCTCGTCAGCCTTTACTTCTACGCCAAAGCTCTTGTAGTAGCCGCTGATGGCATCTTTGAGGAAATCATAGCCTGTGCCGCTGTCCTCGTAGCCCTTGAAAGTTTCTTTAACGCCCATTTCGTCAGCGCCCTTTTTCATAGCCTCTACTACGCACTTGGCGATAGGCTGGGTAACGTCGCCTATACCCATGCGGATAATGTCGGCGTCAGGGTGCGCCTCGGTAAAAGCCTTTACCTTCTTGGCGATGTTGATAAAAAGATAATTCTTTTCAAGCTTTAAAAAGTTTTCATTCAGCTGTGGCATAATTAAACTTTCCTTTCTATATATGCAATATCAGCGGCGTCTGCGCAGACTATAAAAGCCGCGCTCCGCGCTGTTTCTCACCAAAAGATCATCAGATGATTATAGAGCCGTTGAATACGGTAACTGCGTCGCCCGTGAGGTAGATAGCCTCGTCGGTCACCTTTATCTTGAGGTCGCCGCCCTTGAGCTTTACAGTTATTTCCTTATCCTTAGTGCAGTAGCCGTTGAGCACCGCCGCGACTGCCGCCGCGCAAGCGCCTGTGCCGCAAGCCCAAGTTTCACCCGAGCCGCGCTCCCATACTCTCATTTTCAGGGTATGCTCATCCAGCACCTTGATAAACTCAGCGTTTACTCTTTCGGGGAATATCTCGTTATACTCAAAAGCCTTGCCCACGGTATCTATATCCAGCTCGTCGATGTTGCCGTTCATGAATACTACCGCGTGTGGGTTGCCCATAGATACGCAGGTGATGTTGTAGTCCTTGCCGTCGATGGTCACGGGGCGGTCTACCACTCTGCCGTTTTCGTCAGCCGCAAGGGTAACGGGTATCTGCGCGGGGTCTAGTATAGCGGGGCCCATGTTTACGGTAGCGCCGTTTACCTCGCCGTAGTGGCGGGTAAGCTTTACCTTTATGATGCCGCTGAGAGTTTCTATCTCCATATCGTCCTTATCTACCAGACCGTTATCGCGCATGAACTTAGCTACGCAGCGTATGCCGTTTCCGCACATCTTGCCCTCAGAGCCGTCGAGGTTGAACATTCTCATCTTGCCGTCGGCTACCTTAGACTTCTGTATCAGTATAACGCCGTCGCCGCCGATGCCGAAGTGGCGGTCTGAAAGCGCGAGCGCCAGACCCTCGGGGTTATCTATACGCTGATTGAAGCAGTTGAAGTAGATATAGTCGTTTCCGCAGCCCTGCATCTTAGTGAATTCTACCATGTGCTTTTCCTTGCGCATATGGTTTATGTCAACTATCTCGGTAGACTTTTCAGTGTACTTCGAGCGAATCGACTGTGCAATGGCGTTTGCGGTATCTATCGAAGTCAGGCAGGGGATATTTCTCTCTACCGTCTTTCTTCTTATCTTTACGCTGTCGCGCTGCGGGCTTCTGCCCTTAGAGGAGGTGGATATAACGTAGGATACCTTGCCGCTCTCGATAAGGGTGAGGGTGTTTTCCTCCGCCTCGCCTATCTTAGCTACCGCCTCGCAGGGGATACCGTGCTCGGAAAGCACCTTAGCAGTGCCCTTAGTAGCGTAGATCTTGAAGCCTAGGTCGTAGAATGCCTTTGCGGTCTGCGGTATCTCGCACTTATCGGTATCGCGAACGGTGATGAGCACGCCGCCCTCTACGTTGAGCTTGTAGCCTGCCGCGGTAAGACCCTTGTAAAGGGCCTCTTCCAGCGAGCTTGCAACTGCGAGTACTTCGCCCGTAGACTTCATCTCAGGGCCTAAGTGGTTATCAACGTCGATAAGCTTTTCAAAGGAGAATACAGGAACTTTTACTGCAACGTAAGGCGAGTTTCTGTAAAGACCCGTGCCGTAGCCCATATCCTTTAGCTTTTCGCCGAGCATACATCTTGTAGCGAGGTCTACCATCGGCACGCCGGTAACTTTAGAGATGTAAGGTATAGTTCTGGAAGAACGCGGGTTTACCTCTATAACGTAAAGCTCGTTGTGGTTGATGAGGTACTGTATATTTACCAGACCCATAGTTTTGAGCGAAACTGCGAGGTTCTTCGAGCACTCTATTATGCGCTCGATAAGCTCGTCGGAAACGTTCCATGCGGGGTATACGGCTATCGAGTCGCCCGAGTGTACGCCCGTTCTCTCGATATGCTCCATTATACCGGGGATAAGTATATCTTCGCCGTCGCAGATAGCGTCTACTTCCAGCTCAGTACCCATCAGGTATTTATCTATCAGTATCGGGTTCTCTATCTCCTGCGCGAGGATTATCGCCATGTACTCCTTGATGTCGGCGTCGTTGAAAGCGATTATCATGTTCTGTCCGCCGAGAACGTAAGAGGGGCGCATAAGTACGGGGTAGCCTATCTTGTTCGCTACCTCGAGCGCTTCGTCGCAGGTCATTACGGTGAAGCCCTGCGGGCGCTTTATCTTGTGCAGCTCCAGCAGCTCGTCAAAGCGCTCTCTGTCCTCAGCCGCGTCGATAGAGTCGGGAGGAGTACCCATAACGTTTACGCCGTTAGCAGCGAGGTGTTTGGTAAGCTTTATAGCGGTCTGTCCGCCGAAAGCTACTACTACGCCGTATGGCTTCTCTATCCTGATTATATTCATTACGTCTTCGTTAGTCAGCGGCTCGAAATAAAGTCTGTCCGCGGTATCGAAGTCGGTGGATACAGTTTCGGGGTTGTTGTTTACTATAACTACGTCAAAGCCTTTTTCTTTCAGCGCCCATACGCAGTGTACCGAAGCGTAGTCGAACTCTATGCCCTGACCTATTCTGATAGGACCTGAGCCGAATACTATAACGGTCTTGTTGCCGGTATGCTTTGAAGCTATAAATTCCTCAGCCTCGTCCTCCTGATCGTAGGTGGAGTAGAAGTAGGGGGTCATAGCGGAGAACTCAGCCGCGCAGGTATCTACCATCTTGTAAACGGCGTGCAGTTTCTTCTGTATAGGCTTGCCGGTAAGTCTTTCGATGACCTTATCGGGGAAGCCGAGCTTTTTGGCAGTTTCGTAAGTTTCAAAGCTGTCGTCGCCCGAAAGCAGCTTGTTTTCAACAGCCACGAGCTTGAGCAGCTTGTTCAAGAACCACTCGTCTATCTTGGTGATAGCGTGTATCTCGTCTACGGTAACGCCGCGGCGCAGCGCTTCATATACGGCGAAGAGGCGCTCGTCGTTACACTTGTGAACGGCTGCGATGATCTGCTCGTCGGTAAGCTCTTCCATCTTAGGCGAGATTATGCAGTCAAGGCCTATCTCAGCGCCGCGAACAGCCTTCATTATAGCCTGCTCGAAAGTAGTGCCGATAGCCATGACTTCGCCCGTAGCCTTCATCTGAGTACCGAGGTCGCGCTTAGCATATACGAATTTATCAAAAGGCCACTTAGGCAGCTTTACTACAACGTAGTCGAGCGCAGGCTCGAAGCAGGCGTAGGTCTTGCCCGTAACGGCGTTCTTTATCTCATCGAGGGTGTAGCCGATAGCTATCTTAGCCGCAACCTTAGCAATAGGATAGCCCGTAGCCTTAGAAGCCAGCGCCGAAGAGCGCGAAACTCTGGGGTTTACTTCTATTACAGCATACTCGAAGCTTTCGGGGTTGAGTGCAAACTGGCAGTTGCAGCCTCCCTCTACTTTCAGCGTGTCGATTATTTTCAGAGCGGCGGAGCGCAGCATCTGGTATTCCTTATCCGCGAGAGTAACGCAGGGAGCGATAACGATGGAGTCGCCCGTGTGAACGCCTACGGGGTCGAAGTTTTCCATAGAGCATACGGTGATAACGTTGCCCTTAGAGTCGCGCATTACCTCAAACTCTATCTCTTTCCAGCCCGAGATGCACTTTTCTATGAGCACCTGAGTGATAGGCGAGAGGTAAAGGCCGTTGCCCGCTATCTCTCTCAGCTCTTCCTCATCGTTTACTATACCGCCGCCAGTACCGCCGAGGGTGAATGCGGGGCGAACGATGAGCGGGTAGCCTATACCCTCCTGATTAGCGAAATCTACCGCGTCCTCTACGGTATTTACTACCTTAGAGGGTATGCAGGGCTGACCTATGGACTCCATAGTGTCCTTAAACATCTGTCTGTCCTCAGCCTTGTCGATAGTTTCTGGGTTCGCGCCGAGCAGCTTTACGTTGTACTTATCGAGGAAGCCCGATTTTGCGAGCTGCATCGAAAGCGTAAGGCCTGTCTGACCGCCGAGGGTGGAAAGCAGGCTGTCGGGGCGCTCTTTCTTTATTATCCTCTTTACCGTTTCCAGCGTAAGAGGCTCTATGTAGATCTTATCCGCCATAGCGTTATCTGTCATGATAGTAGCGGGGTTTGAGTTTACGAGTATTACCTCGAGGCCCTCTTCTTTAAGGGCGCGGCACGCCTGCGTACCGGCGTAGTCGAACTCAGCCGCCTGACCTATAACGATAGGTCCCGAACCGATCACGAGAACTCTTTTTATATCTTTATTTAAAGGCATTACCAATTCATCCTTTCGTTTGATGGTTCAGAATTTCGATTAGTTTTTATGAGAGTCGATCAGATCGGTAAATCTGTCGAAGAGGAAGCCTGTATCCAGCGGGCCGCCGCAGGCTTCGGGATGGAACTGTACCGAGAATGCAGGCATATAGTCGTAAGCCACGCCCTCGCAAGTGCCGTCGTTAGCATTTACGAAAGAGGCGTGCGCGCCTTCGGGCAGCGAAGAGTTTATAACAGCGTAGCCGTGGTTCTGGCTGGTGATGTAAACTCTGCCCGTTGCGGTATCGGTAGCGGGCTGGTTAGCTCCTCTGTGACCGTACTTGAGCTTTTCGGTCTTTGCGCCCTGCGAGAGCGCAAGAAGCTGGTGACCCAGACAAATTCCGAAGGTAGGTATCTTCATCTCGCATATCTTAGCAAGCTCGGCTATTATGCCCGTGTTGTCCGCGGGGTCGCCGGGGCCGTTTGAAAGCATTATTCCGTCGGGGGCAAGCTCTTTTATCCTCTCAGCGGTGGTGTTGGCGGGCACTACGGTAACTTCGCAGCCGCGCTTTACCAGCTCTCTGCCTATATTGTGCTTTGCGCCGAAATCGTAGAGCACTACGCGGCGCTTCACCTCGCCCTCAGGCTCAAAGGTCTGCTCTTCTTTGCAGGTAGTATTTTCAACAGCCTCAACTATCTTGTAGCTCTTGAGGTCTGCGAAGCTGAGAGCCGTGCCCTCTGAAACTATCTTGCCGTTCATAACGCCTGATTCTCTAACTATCTTAGTAAGCGCGCGGGTGTCGATACCGTAAAGACCGACAATTCCGTTCTGCTTTAAAAAAGTGTCAAGATCACCCTCGCATCTGAAATTGCTGGGCTCCTGACACCTATCTCTAACAATATAACCCTTAACGTGCGGGCGGCTGCTTTCAAAATCAGCAGGTATAACGCCGTAATTACCAATTAAAGGAAAAGTTTGAACGACTATCTGACCGTAATAACTGGGGTCGGTCAAAGTTTCGAGGTAACCGGTCATAGCGGTAGTAAAAACTATCTCACCGATCGATTCGCCGTGTGCGCCAAAGCTTTTGCCTTCAAATATCGTACCATTTTCCAAAATAAGATATGCTTTCTGCACCTTTAGTTCCTCCTTACGCACAATTTATCACATAACATTATACCACAAACCGCAGGCTTTGTAAATACCGTTCATAAAAAATTCACGGCTATTTTTCCGCCAAAGCGCAGACTTGCCGCACTTGACGGAGCGGTGCAGGCACCGGAAGACGATGCGCTGAAAAGACAGTTACAAACGCAGTTTGAAAAGCACTCGGCTATCTTAAAAGAAAAGGAAAAGCGGCTGAATGATTTCTGCGCTGATAATGATCTGTTCCCCGAAAACGACAGGGTGCGCGTAGTTGGATTTGGCAAAAGCGTTTCGC
>NZ_JAJCLZ010000002.1 GCF_020559915.1 Ruminococcus sp. 210702-SL.1.03 | reverse complement strand
GGAATCTGACCGTGTTTATATATTGTAATCATTTATTACCTCTCTAACTGCAACAATGCCTCTTATCATCATATAACTAATTCCCCTCGATGGAGTTTATAAACTCCTGAGCGGGGTTATCGTATATGCTGCCCATACAGCCTGCCTCCTTGAAAATATTTGTTATTCCTATTATACCATTTTTCTGCGGGGAAAGCAAGCCAGATTGCACAAAAAACAAGCCACACCCTGTGCTGTCAAATCGGCACTAGGTGTGGCGTTTATTTTGATAATAATTTTGTTGTAGCTCTGTAAACTGGAATTTTCAGGTTAATGAATCCATACAATTGCTGTTGCATTGAGTATTTTTTTCACATCATCAGCACTGCATTTTTCACGTTCTGCAATTTCCTCGTATGATAAATATCTATTTAATTCTTTATCCATGTGCATTCTATAATCAATTATTTTATTTATAAATTCTTCTGTATACTCCATTAGATTGAAATATTCTCTCATTACTTTAATTCCCTCTCATTTTGGATTAAAATGATCTTTACAATTTCCGATTTATTTGCTTTTTGTTCCGCTGATAAAACTCTATTAAATCAACTTTCACTTCATTTGACAACATTGTTTTCTTTAAACAACGCCGAAAATCCGCATTATCAGGATTAACGTAAATGCCCATTTGTCCTGCCTCCTTGAAAATATTTGTTACTCCTATTATACCATTTTTCTGTTGGGAAAGCAAGGGTGGAAGAAAATCTGTCACAAAAAACCACGGCAGAAGACCCCCAAATCTTCTGCCGTGGTTTACTAAATCCTCGCCATCGTCACGGATATTATCATCACTTGATCTTACCGCCGACCAATGATCTGCCCAGAAAGATTTTTCGGTTAAATGCTGCAAGATCAATGCCATAGATCAACATTTCTTAATACATTTTATGCTGTCAATCCCATTTCATATGTAATATCCTTGACACGTCCTGTTACTTTTACACTGTTTCTGGAAAATAACCATTGGCGTTCGGGGAAGGTCATTTTATTATTTTGGCCGCCTACCGAGATTTAGTAGATTATTCATACATATTTTACCTATATGTGAAATATCCCAGTTAATAAAGAATTATTCCATCTTCTTAATTTATATGACAAAAATAGCCAAGTAAACTGTTCATTCAGCATTTTTTAGCAAGCGACGAATTCTAGATACATTTTGTTCTTAAAACACTTGACTTTTTGAGAAATAGTGCTATAATTATAAATAAGGGAGTGAGAATAATGATTAGATATGTTAGCCTCGAAAATTTTTTATCGCACGGAAAAATCACATTTAATTTTGAAAAATCTCAAAAAGAAGCAAAAAGATTTGCAGCCATCTATGGAGAAAACGGCAGTGGCAAAACCAATTTTATAAAAGCTATGCGTTTTCTAACAGAAAGCGAAAGATCATTTGCCAATCTAGATAAAATACAAGATCTTCAGCAGGCATTAGATTCTATTGAAGATAATAAAAGCATCGATTTTTTTAAAAGCATTAGAGAACATGTATTGTTAAGTGATTTCAAAACACTGCTTAGTCAATACAGAATGATAGATTGTGATAAACCGACAAAAGTTGAGTACGGATTTAATGCTAACGGACACAATGGAAAATACGTAATTGTATTTGACAATTCGATAAAAGAAGAATCCCTTTATTTTTTTACAGGAAAACAAAGCGGTAATTTTTTCGTTATAAAGAGAGATGAACAAAGCATCAACTATCATTTTTCTACAAATCTTTTTTATGATTCATCTGTAGCTAAAGACTATAAGTCATTGCTAGATAAATTCTGGGGAAATCACACATTCTTAAGTATAATAAAGAAACAAATAGCTGAACAAAACAAATTATTTATACAGAAAAACTATAATAATTATTTCATTGAGGCTATCGACTCTTTATTTAATCTATGCATATACATTAAAGGAAACAGCATAATTGAATCCATTATGCCATCTTCCAACAATAGTATAATACAAGAATCGATCACCGGAAGAATAAACGTAAATGACCTTCCTGATCTCATTAGAACAGAGCATGTATTAAATGATATATTAACACAATCATACGCCGATATAAAAAAGGTGAAATATGATATAAAGCAAAATGGCGATAATATTTCGTATGAACTTTTTGTATATAAAATGATTTCTGGGGATATTCGAAAAATCAGTTTTAAAAATGAATCAAGCGGCACATGTCAACTTCTCAGAATACTTCCATCAATGCTTGCAGCTTTAAACGGATCTACGGTATTTATTGATGAAGCAGATACAAGCATTCATGATATTTTGTTTAAAAAAGTTCTCAATGCTATCAGAGATAAAATTACAGGTCAGCTAATCATTACAACGCATAATACAATGCTGTTAGAAAGTATTCCTGCATCTGAAGCCTATGTTATCTCGGTCGACTACCTTGGTAATAAAGAAGCGATATGCATCGATGAGTATGGTATTAAGAAAAATAACAATGCAAGAAATATGTATTTGCGTGGCTTATTTGGTGGAGTGCCAACTCTTGATGAAATTGAGCCTTCATCAATAATCAATGACTTAAATGCAGACTATTCAACTGATTCCCATAATTCAGTTGATAATGAGGAGGATACTGATAATGGCTAAGAGACCTCTTCAGTGTAACTATCTTAAAGCAATTATCATATGCCATGGAAAATCTGAAATTCAAATCGTAAGGCATATTCAGTCAAATCTTCATCTTAACGCAAAAACTTATGCAAAAGATAACGGCGAACACAGCATTCAAATTACAAGTTTAATGACTCATTTAAACGCTAGACCGTTTGACTCAATAAATAATTTTTTAAACTGTTATGGCAAAGAATCTTTTGATTTAAGCGGTAAAGGTTCTCATAGAACAATAAAAAATTTTAAGCTATTTGTTTTTTTAGACACTGGCGACTGTACAGAAGAACAAAAGAAAAATTTCATAAACAAACAAATGTTTATCGGTCATTGGTTGTATGACTATATAGTTCCAATATACACTATTCCAAGGCTCGAATCGGTTTTGGAACAAGCAAATTTGATACGCAGAATAAAAAATAGTGAAAAAGGCTCCTACTATACTAAAGTGTTTCCTATCAATGATGGAAAGCCATTGACCGATGGTACTATCGAAGAGATCAAAGAGTTTAGAGACAAAGTTGCTACACAAAAGGAAAAAACAAATATACAAGACATGGTTGATTATTTTCTAAATCTGGCTAGGAAATTTTAATCATTAAATTAAAGCAAATTAAAAGCCACGGCAGAAGACCCCCAAATCTTCTGCCGTGGTTTACTAAATCCTCGCCATCGTCACGGATATTATCATCACTTGATCTTACCGCCGACCAATGATCTGCCCAGAAAGATTTTTCGGTTAAATGCTGCAAGATCAATGCCATAGATCAACATTTCTTAATACATTTTATGCTGTCAATCCCATTTCATATGTAATATCCTTAACACGTCCTGTTACTTTTACACTGTTTCTGGAAAATAACCATCGGCGTTCGGGGAAGGTCATTTTGACCATCTGACCGCCGACCGAGCCTACCTCACGGGCGGTAAGATCGCCGTTATAGCCCTGCTTGAGGTTTACGCCAACTTCGTTAGCCGCCTCCATCTTAAACTGTTCCAGAGTCTGTCTGCCTTCGGGAGTAGTAATGCCTTTCATGATGATTACTTCCTTTCAATAAAATATTTTGTATCGGGGTTGCAGTTATATTATCTGCGGTCAGATGGGGGATTATTAGTGGGAATTTTTGCTGAAAATGCCCATAAAAAAATCCTCCCCCTTGCAAACCACCCCCAAAAATGTTATAATATCTTCATAATATATCACCTGCTGCCATATGCGGCAGCAAAAAGCGAGGTTTTGTTTATGATGCTAAAAGAGATCGCCGCTGAAGCTGAGCGCGGCGAATATACTGAATTTGTATACGATACTACCTGCTTCGGCGAACCTGCTGAGGCTGAAAGCGCCGAGGACATCGCCGCGGGCATTGAACGCGCTATGGCGCTGGAGGCGCGGCCCGTTTTTCTCGAGGGGCTTGCCGCTAGGCTTACCGAGCTGGGCACGCCTTGCACCGCCGCCGATGAGAATATCATGCTCGCCGAGGTCAAGCGACGCTATAAAGATCTGCTAGGTATCCCCTGCCCGCGTACCGTGCTGGAATGGGTGCGCGGAACTACCCCCGGCGTCACCAATCGGCGGAACAATTACGACCTTTGCTGCGCCCTCGAGATGGACTTGCGGCAGACCGAGGATTTTTTCCAAAAGCACTTTCTCACCATACCTTTCAACATAAAAAGCCGTACCGACGCCGTTTTTATGTACACCCTTTACCATAAACTGCCCTACTCCGCCGCCGTCCGCCTGCTTGAAAGCTCGCAGGGCTTCGTGCCGCAGGAAAACGCCCACACCGCTACTTCGCAGATACTCTCCGCGATAATCACCACCGCCGACGAAAAGCAGTTCCTGCGCTACCTCTCGGCGCACTGCTACAATAACGAACAGCAGTTTCAGCTCGCAAGGCGGCTTATCAGAGAAGAGGTCGATATACTGCACTCCAGACTTATCGAATATGATTACGAACAGCGGCTTTCGGAGGAAAGGCTCGGCAGTTTGACTATCGAAACGCTGCTCGGCTACAAATATCAGACCGAAACTCGCCTCGACCGCCGCACTCTGCCCCGCCGATTTACCGAATCGCTGCCGAACGACGTTACCCTCGGCAGGATATTGAACGGCAATACCGCTTCCTACGACCTGCTCCGCAAGATGCTGATACTGCTAAAATTTTACAATTTCTACTACGAAGCAGACAACAGCGAGCCGAACGAGATAGCGGGGAATCTGCTCGACTTCTGCGACGAGCTTGACGCTACCCTTGATTCCTGCGGGTTTTCCAAGCTTTACGTCTGCCACCCATTCGACTGCCTGCTGATGTACTGCGCCAATTCAAACGAACCCATCGACGCGCTTTACAGCGTCATCAACAGCGGCAGAAAGTAAATTTAACACACAAAAAAACAGCAGTCTGCGTTTCGTTACAGACTGCTGTTCTTATTTTTATATGCCTATCTTTTCGCGCTTATCCGGCGAGATCTCTCTTCGCAGACCCATTTCGCCGTACTCCTCGTTCATGCGGTCGATCTCCGCCGCAAGCCCGCGGCAGCGCTCTAAGTCGCCCATCTCGAGGTAAATGTCTATCAAGATGTTCAGCAGCTCCGCCTTTTTGTCGATGTATGGCAGTGAGTCGGGGTGGCCGCCGCACATTTCCGCCGCTTCCTCTATCTTTTCCGCCGCCGAGTCAAGCTCACCGTGGTAAAAACAGCAGTTCGCCGCGGGTATGTTTATGATGTCGATAAGCTCCAGCTCGGTCGAAAATACCTGCTTCGCTATCTGCTCGGCGCGGTCGATGAGCCGTCGCGTTTCCTCTAGGTCGGGGCGTATCAGCGTGAAATACCACGCCGCCGCCATGCAGTAGTAACAGCGGTTCTCGCTCGCCGCAGGCTCGCTCTCTATCAGCCCGCGCGCCCTGTCGAGCAGTTCAGCGGCTTCGTTTTCGCAATCCGGCATACTGCGTATCAGCACGCTCGCCAGCGATATACAGTACTGCGCCAGATACTTGCCCTTGCGCTCGTCCTGCGAAAGCTCCGCCTCAGCTATCGCCGCGTCTGCTGAAGCTATCATCTTTTCAAGCAGGGCTTCCTCCTCGGCGGTTTCCGTATAATACGCGCCGCCAAGCAGTGCGTCATAGTAAGATCCCACCATGTTGTGGTACATCGCCGTGATGATATGCCGCGGGTGCTGCACGGCAAAACGCTCCGCTTCGCGCAAAATCGCCTTTATCTGCGCCGCGTTGCCCATGCCGACGTAAATATCCACCGCCTGCTGATGATATTCCATCACAGTAAGGTCGTCCGCCTGCCACTCCCAGCCGCGCACCGTTTCCGCGATAACTGGGTGCAGACGCACTCTGCCGCCGTCGTAAAGCCAGCCGTTTGCCGCCAGCTTTTCCGCCGTTTTCGGCTGTATATCTGAGAAAAATCTGCCTATAAGCTCAGCCTCTATCCCCCTAACGTTCAGCAGGGCGAGCCGTTTCAGCGCCAAGCGCTCGGTCATGCTTACAGTGCCCGCGTCGAAAAGCGCCGAGATAATCGCCGAAAGGGTATCGCATACCTCTTCGCCGTCCTTTATGTTGCCTATCTTTTCGTCTGAAAAGCGTGAAAAGCCGTTCTCGCGGATAAGCTCCAGCGCGGTGCGAACGTCAAGCCTGCCCGCCGCTATCTGCCGCGCGATAAGCTCGAGCACCAGCGTGTGCCCCTGTATCAGCCTTATCATTTCCTCAAAGCAGGCGCGTTCTTCACGCGAAAGCGGGTGACCCAGATTCAGCGCGGCGAGCTTTAGCAGGTCGGTATTATCGCGCAGGGCGGTGACTTCCATATGTGCAAAACTGTTTTTCGGCGGCTGATTTCTTGTCGCGATCATTGTTTCAAACCCGCAGTTGATAATGCGGCTGAGGTCTTTCGTGAGCCTATCGGTATAATTATCCAGCACAAAAAGCACGCGCTTGCCGTCGCATATACGCCTAAAGGCAAGCAGTTTGCGCTCAAAATAATCGCTCGGCGGCTCGTCATCCTGCCGCGAGATGGTACTGATCTGAAGCTGCATATCGTCGCAGAAAGTGTGGCGAAATTCGCCGTCATATTCAAGGTAGACTATCACCTCATAGCGCGCCCTGTACCGCGTGATGTAATTTTTCACCAGTGCAGATTTGCCGATACCGCCCACGCCTGTGATGTAGAGCACGGGGTTTGCCGAAAGGCTCTTTGCTATCTGCGAAAGCTCGGCATCCCTGCCGACGAAATCTGGCGAAACGGGCGGCAGAGATGGTATAACGCACTCTTTGCGCTCCAGCTCCTCTATTATCTCGCCGAGCAGGTCGGCCGCCATGCCGATGTTCTCAAAGCGGTTAGCGGCGGAGGAGCGCAGTGTGCCGCGGAAAAAGCGTGTGAATAGCGACTGTATATCGGGACGCTCGGTGTATTTCAGGCAGCTTCGGCGGCATTTATCGAATGGGTATTTTGAGAAGCCGCGGTGCTCCGCCGCCGCAGAATGTCTGCCGAAAAGTATGTAAAAAACTATCTCGCCCAAGGTGTAAATATCCGCCGCGAAGCCGAGCCTGCCCGCCGTCTGCATATTCAGTTGTTCGGGGGCGGCCCAATCGCGAGTATACGCAGCGCCCGCGCCGAGCTGAGAAAGTTCGCGAACGCTGTCGAAGTCGATAAATTCCACAAGCTGGGTGACGGTATCATCGGGCGAATTTTGCAATATAAAAATATTTTCAGGCTTTAGGTCAAGGCAGAGCATACCCGCCGCGTGGTAGCCGCCGACAGTCTTCGCGATGGTGCGGCAGATGGCGATATACTGCGGCAGAGTGAGCGCGCCCGCGGCTATCAGCTTATCGAGCGCAGTGCCGTTATAGCAGGCGACCTCGACATAAGCGGTGCCGTTCGCTTCAAAAATGCGGTTGACGGGCGGGGTCTGATTACCGAGCGCGGAGATCTGGCGTATGCGGTTCTGCGCCCTGCCCGCCGCAACAAAGCGCGCCTTGCCTTCAGCAAAAGCGGGGTCGCTCTCCGCGAGGTCTGCGGGTGAATATTCTTTTAAAATGCACTTAGCCGCAAGTCCGCCGTTTTGACACTGAGCAAGATAAGCGGCGGCGTTAGCGCCCTTGCCGAGCAGTTCAAGCACGGTATACAGCCTGCCCTCAACCTCAAATTCACAGCCGATATTCAGCATATCGCCGACCTCCTTTCGATAGGGATTACCCTTAATATTATACAAGCATTTCGCGGCGGATATAAATTTCCATTCCGCGGGCGCTGACCATTGCCGCAAATAAGAAATCCCCTCAGACGAGCGCTCCGAAGGGACTTTGCAGGCACTCGCGGGGAATGTCTGCGGTTGTTATTATTATACAGCATTGAGAGATGGTTGTCAAGAAAAGTGGCATAAAAACAGCAGTCCGCATTTTTAGTGCAGACTGCTGAGATTTTGTTATTTAGTTTTTACGCTCTTGACTGCGCTGTACTCGCTCCAGTAAGTCGCGCCGCCTACCTTGCGGTACGCTTTGACTTTGTACTTGTACGAAGTCTTGCCTTTAAGCTTCTTTTCCTTGAACGATGTGGTCTTGATCGTGCCGACAGACACCCATTTCTTGGCGTTAGCGTCATATCTCACCACTCTGTAACCGTTCGCGCCCGAAACAGCGTTCCAGTTTAGCCTTACCGCGCTCGTCGAAGCCGAGGTAGATTTTATCGCGGGCTGTGCGGGCTTCGTGGTGGTCGTTATCGTGTCGGAAGCCTCGCCCCAGTAGGTCTTGCCGTCCTGCTTCGCGTAAGCCTTGACCTTGTATTTGTAAGTCGTGCCCGACTTCAGACCCGTCTGCTTGAAGCTGAGGGTGGACGCAGAGACCGTCGCCGCTTTGCCCCATTTTTTGGTCTTTGCGTTATATGCATACACACGGTAGCCCGCCGCGCCGTTGACCTTTTCCCAGTTGATCTTTACAGCCTTATCGGTGCAGGTGAATTTGGTGGTTTTTACTTTATCGACGGTTAGCTCGTCGGGGGTGTAGTTGTAGTGGATAGTCGCGTCCTTTATTCCCGCGTTTGTATCTATACTTTGTGAACCCTCGTTCTTGATCTTTTTCCAGTCACTTTTTGAGCCTTTGTAATATACGTCTTTAAGCTTTTTACAACTGCTAAATGCAAGAGAGTCGATCTTTTTTATGTTCTTCGGAATTACTACATATGAAAGGCTAGAGCAGTTATAGAAAGCATTGCTTCCGATCTCTTCCATGCTGTCCGGCAAAACCAGATTTGCAAGACTTGTACAACCCTGAAATGCAGATGAGTTGATAAAAGTCGGGCCATTCAAGAATGTTATGCTTTTGAGTTTTTTACAATCAGTAAAAGATTCATAACCAATAGATTTTAAAGTGCTCGGGAATGAAATATCTGTAAGGCCTGCGCATCCGTTAAATGTGTAAGCATCAATTACCGTAACACCCTCTGGAACTTTTACATTTTTAAGGCTCGAACAAGATGCAAATGCCCCGGCACCGATGCTATTAACGCTGTCGGGTATCGTTATACTTGTAAGGTTTTTGCAACCTTCAAATGCAGAACCGTCTATACTAGTAACGCCATTCGGAATTGTTATATTTGTAAGGCTTTCGCAGAGATAGAACGTAAATGAATATATATCTGTAACACCGTTTGGAATGCTAATATTTTCGAGATTTTTACATCCGTAAAATTCGCCTTCACCAATGTTTTTAACGCTATCGGGTATTTTTAAGTTTGTAAGATTGACAGCTCCTAAAAATGCACGTTTATTTAAACTTTTAACACCATCGGGTATAGTATATTCTTTCCTCGAATTACCAGCAGGATAAGCTACAAGTTCCGTTTTCGTTTTATTGAACAGCACTCCATCCTCTGATAAGTAAAATTTGTTTTTTGAATCAACCGTTATGCTTGTAAGCTTTTCACAACCATTAAATGAATAAGCACCAATGCTTGTAACGTTGCAAGGTATAGTTATACTTACAAGATTTGGGCAGTCTGAAAATGCATTATAATCAATAGTTGTAACGCTATCAGGAATTGTTATTTTTTCAATATTGATGCATTCCATAAATGCGCCATGACCAATGCTCGTAACTTTTTTGCCGTTGACCGTACTTGGTATAACAACTTCTTTATCCGCGCCTAAATAGTAGGTGATTTCAACAGTACCATCATCAAGAATTTGATAATGGAAATCTCCATAAACAAATGAATCCCCCGCGATCTTCACATCGTCTGCCGCCTGCACATCAACGTTAGCTTCGCTCATCTCCTCAGCGTTTGCCGATACCGCCGAAAAACCGCTCTCCGCAGGCAGTGCCATTCCGCCGAACGCTATCATCAGCGCTACAACGCCTGCTACAAATTTTTTCATAAAAATTCCTCCAATAATCCAAAAATCAAAGTCAAAAACGCGCTTCTTTTGCGCTATGCCTACCTTTCTTAACATTTTATCAGAAATTCTTAACAAAAAAAAAAAAAAGCAAACATTTTGTGAATGTTGCTGAAAATCAATGAGTTTTGAAAGAAATATTTCACGGAGATATTTAGTGCGGGGCGGGCAGATTCGGTTATGACCATCGCTTCTTAACTTCAAGATCCTTGCGGTCAATGTGTCAAGTTTTATTGACAAAATCACTTGGCGAATACACGGAATTCAAGAAAACCAAATTCAGCAAAAATACCACCGATGATTTTGGCTTCTGCCATGCTTTCTACGATGATAACGACTGCTGCGAAGCTCTCGAGTTATTTGAAAACGCTGAAGTTGAATACAACGGCAAGCTTATTTTTCCAAGCACCAAAGCGGAGATCGTCAACATCATCGACGATATTGAGCCGGACGAATACGGCGGCATAAGCAAAAAATATTCGCTCGGTTTCAGCGTAGAAGACGGCAACAATATCTGCGATATGCTTTTTGGAAAAAAGGATTATTATTCTATTTGAAAAAAAAATAATCCCCCCTCAAAAAACCGGCAGCCAGTACACTTTCTCGTACCGACTGCCGGTTTTTTCATTTTATATTAGGGGATCTTCTATCACAAACTAGCGTCCGCCAACTTCTTCTGCACCCTCGTTGTAACTATTATATAGTACGCGTCGTCGGCTACTGACAGCGATTTTTCGTCGATTGCGTTTATCTTGTCCATCCACTCGGTCTGCTGCGATACCATATCCATGTAATCATTCATCATTTCAAGCTGGTCGCCCTCGCCCGAATTGTACTTGTTCATAAACTCGATGTACTGGTCAAAAAACGCCTCGTAGCCGTCCATGACTTCCTTGAAGTCTGCCGATACCAGCGAGTAATCTCCGCCCTCTATCGCCTTCTTTATGTCGTCAAGGCTCGGCTCGCTCTCTTTAGGCTCTTCCTCAGTTTTCTTCGTCTCTTTCTCGGTCTTTTTCGTTTCTTTCGTTGCCTTTGTTTCCTTCTCGGGCTTGCTCTCGGCAGGCGCTTCCGCCTGCTTCGTTTCCGCTTCGCTGTCCTTTAATTTGTCAACTATCGCGTCGAGGTCTATGTCGTCCGCTTCTCTCTCAGCCACCGAGCTTGTTTCGCTTGAAACATCCGCCGCTTTATCGCTGTCCTTGTCGCCGGTGATCTGCGTTATCACCAGCAGCAGTATGTATATCACCCACGCCGCCGCGATTATTCCGTAGCGCACCTTGTCCGCCAGCTTCTTGTTTCTCAGCATCAGTATCGTCAGCGGTACGGGAAATATAAATATCCAGCCCAGCGCCCATAGCAGGGTCTTGTTGCGCTTGCTGCGCTCCGCTTTCTGCTCCTTTGCACGCGCGTATTTCTTGTCCTCGCGGTCGCTGATAAAGTTCAGCATCGACTCCATGTCGCCCCTGCGTTCGTTAACTATCTTGGTATTGTAAGTGTTGTGCTCTACATTGTAATTATTTACCGCTTTTGATACTACGAAAGTTTCTCCGCAGTAACGGCACACCGCTGTTTCCTGCTTCGGGTCTACCTCCAGTTCGCCGCCGCAGGCGGTGCACTTTGCGGGTACGAACTGCGTGCTGTTTTCCGTGCCAAATTTTTGTTCACTCATGTTAAAAATCTCCTCTGAATTTTATTTTTGGCTCAGCTTGGTTAAGCTGTATCTTTTGTGTGTCTATATTATATCACGCCCATACAGTCCATATAAAAACGAATTCCGTAGCAAAAAAATATCCCCCTGCCTTTTCCGCAGAGGGATATTTTACCTGATCACTCACACATAAGATTTTTTTCATAGTCCTCACAGGGCATTGGCTTTGCGTAATAAAAGCCTTGAGCCAAGTAACATTCCATTTGGTGTAAAAGCCTAGCTTGATCAAGCGTTTCCACGCCCTCAGCTATACATTCCATTCCCAGATCGTTCGACATTGTTATAATATGGCGCAGTATTTTTTCACGTTTAGAGTGCTCATTGCTGTCTTCTGGTATAAAGCTCTTATCGATCTTCAGTACGCCCCAAGGAAGCTCAGTTATCAGCTTCAGCGAAGAAAAGCCCGTGCCAAAATCATCGACCGCAGTGCTTACGTTGCTTTCATGCAGACCATTAACGATGTTTTTAAGCTCATCAAAATCAACATCTGCACTGGTTTCAGTAAGTTCTATCTCTAAATATTCATGTGGAACACCGTGGCGGTCGATTATGCCGAGTATATTTTCCAGCAGCATTTCGTTGCCTAAATGCATACGAGAGAGGTTAACAGAAACTTTTACGACTTTCCTTCCCTCGTCCAGCCAGCGACGTATATCACAGCAAACATGTTCCAGCATATAGAAATCCAACACACATATAGAAGAGCTGCGCTCCAGCACAGGAATAAACTGCATAGGCGGAACTATGCTGCCGTTTCTGACCCATCGGCAAAGCGCCTCTGCGCCTATTATTTTTCCGTCTTCTATACGCACCTTTGGCTGATAATATACCTTAAATTCCTCATTTTTAATGGCTTCGGGAAATATATTTTCTATTTCCTTCATACGTTTTTTTTGCTCAGCCATCTTTGGGTCATAAAAAGCATACGGCTTTTTATAAACAGTACGCGCCATCTGAATAGTTTCGCTTATTCTGTCCATAACATCAGTCGGCTTTCTCACGTCCTCGGTTATGGTGCAGTATCCCGCTGTTGCGGAAACGTTTACTTCTATACCATTCAGCTTCACTTTTTTGCCTAGCAAATACTCCACAACAGTATCGAGGTCAGCTTTTTCATATAGCATAACGAAATTATCTCCGCCAACACGACATATACATTTATCGCCCTTCACAGATCTTTCAAGCCCTCTGATATAAGAGCGCATTATATCATCAGCTACACGACGGCTAAAATACTCATTTACCAAAGAAAAGCGCTTTAGATTAAAATATACCGCACCGTATTTATCGAGCTTGCCTTCTGCCATCACTCTGCCGATATATTCAAAAAAATATGGCAGCAGATATATCTCTAACGTCTCATCTATCCTGCCTTTTTCTTCAGCAAGTTTCATTATGTATCCTCGTTCGCTATGCATAGCCACCTGTTTTTCAAGTGCCCGTATCTGCTCTAATTCCTGTTCGCTCCAATCAGGTTCACCAAATGAGGGCAGTATATTATAGTGCGCCACGCTGCCATCATAAATAGTTTCATCTATCTTAAGTGCACGCTTTCTGTCTGCTGTTCCTTTGAAATAGTAGAAAAAAGGCTGCATGAGCGGTTTGTGGGAAGAGCTGTTGGCGCTGTCCACAGTCACCTCAAAAGCAGCTATGCGCAAAAATTCACAAAGCGGCACGATCGATCTTTTTATCTCAGGATCTCTGAAAGTTCTTATCTTGCCGCAAGTATTAGAAAACTCATTCATCAGCGTTACATATCTTGCATAATCAAAGTCCATTTTTTCATATCCTCATTTTTGTAGTACAGGTCATTGCTGTAAATATTTACATCTTTCTAAAATGTATTATACCACATATTTTCTCATATTTCAAGTGTTAATTCTTAAATACAAGGTTTTTATTATGTTCTGATCAGTTTTCAGATGCTCATTCACAAAAAGCTATCATTTACGCTGCTATATCGAGTCAGCAAACAAAAAAAGCGCTGCCGCCGTGAACTAAAGCATATCCCGCAAATTTAAGGCAATACCGCACAACTATTGTGTGCAGATTGCGTCGTCAGATTTTTCGTCAGATTGCCTAAAGCCGACGACGCTTAACTCGCGTTAAGCTAGGAGGTTTTGGGTGATATGACGGAAAATTGTTTTGGCTTCGCAAAAACGCAAGCAAGATGTGCACAAAGCCGCTAGGCGGTAGTTGTGCGGTGTTGCCTTAAATACAGTAAGAAAAGACCTCTGTTCGCTGAAACAGGGGTCTTTTTCCTTAATTATCGTACTTATTTTCAAACACCTGATAATCCTCGGCGGGGTCGGGCTCGAATGAGAAAATATCCTCCACCGCCGCGCCGAAAACTTTCGCTATATCCATCGCCAGTTTCAGCGAGGGGTTGTACTGCCCTTTTTCCAGTCGGATTATCGTTTCGCGCCGCACGCCTACCTTTTCGGCAAGCTCACCCTGCTTCATATTCAGCCGCGCGCGGTACTCTTTCAGTTTCGTTTTTAGCTGCGGCATCACTCGTCACCCGCGCTCTTTTCGTCATCGTCATAATCGTCACAATCATCATCGCCCGCCGCCGTGCGGTCGTAGTAGATGAAAAAGCCGCTCTCGAGCGAAAAATATCCGCTGAAAATTATGAACCATATGCTGTTCATCAACTCGTTGTCAAAATGTATCGTGATACTGCCCTTCCAGAACATAGAAAGTATCAGCACCGCGCCAAGTATCAGCCAAAACACCAGCCCTATCTTCTCGTGCGCTTTCACCATGTTCTCGCGCGAAAGCTCGTCCTCTTTTTCTATAGGGCGCTTTTTGATGAGCGACATAAACGCCCAGCGCACCAACAGCACCAGTGAAATGATTATCAGCGCGTAATTCAGCGCACGCAGACCCGCGCCGCCGCTGACCCTTACATGGTCGAATATCAGCGTGAGCACCTCCATCACGAATAAGCTCGCCATGCCCGCCAGCCGCGCCTTGTGATAATCGCAGAGGGTGATGGGTTTTGTTGTCTTTTCTTTCTTTAAATTCTCGTTCATAGCTTTATCCATTTCCTTTCGTCCGGTCTTGTAAAGTGACTTATTCATCACCTTATGTGACAATAATATCACTAATTTCGTCGATTGTCAATAGCCAAAGTGACAAATCTATCACTTTTGTATACCTGCACAATTTCGCCGACTCTTCGTGATGTATTTTATACAAAAAAACAGACGCCTGCCGAAAATGCAAACGTCTGCCGAAATATTGCCATTAAAAATCACAGCGCCTCGCGGTATATCTGCTCTACCTCTTCGCGGCTGAACGTCACGGGCGCGTTTTTGAGGTTGCCTATCGAGATCTTCATGCAGTTTTCCGTCATCCAAGGCACGTCCTCCGCCGTGATGCCGAGGTCGCCGAGCTTCACGCTCAGGTCTATCGCTTTGAGGAAGCGGCGTATGCTGTCGGCGCAGTCCTCCGCTCCGCTGCCGCCAAGCAGTACCGATACCCGAGCGAATTTTTCGGGGTCGGCGGTGGCAAGCCGCTCGACTATCGGCGGGGTGAGCGCCGCAAGTCCCCTGCCGTGGACGATGTTTTTCAGACCCGAAGCGGGGTGTTCCATGCCGTGCGCCGCCGAAACGCCCGCCGCGCCGATCACCATTCCGCCCAGCGTTGCCGCCAAGCTTACGGCTTCCCATTCCGCCGCGCCGCCCTCGCCGGACACAAGCTTCGGCAGATCATCCGCCAAAAGCTGCATACCCAGCAGCGCCTGCGCGTCGGTGATGGGGTTCGCCTTTTTCGAGGTATATGCCTCGAGCGAATGTGTGAAAGCGTCGAAGCCGACGGATGAAAGCACGCTTTTCGGCATAGTAGTCATGACGTCGGGGTCGATGACGGAAACGCGCGGCATCACCTGCATGGTGTAAAGCGCTTTTTTGTCCTTTGTTTCGGGGTTGGTCAGCACGGCAATCTGATTGCCCTCGCTGCCCGTGCCGCAGGTGGTAGGCAGCAGCACTATCGGCAGTGCGCCCGCGCCCTGCTTTTTGCCGAAAATGTAGTCGGAAACATCGCCCGCGTTCACGGTGCAGAAAGCGATAGCCTTAGCCGCGTCCATTATCGAGCCGCCGCCCACGCCGAGGATAACGCCGCAGCCCTCAGCCTTAGCCAGCTCTACGCCCTCGTAAACGGTGGTAGTAAGCGGGTTTTGCGTAACTTTGTCGAAAACCGCAGCGCCCAGCCCCGCCGCTTTGAGCGAAACGAGCACTCTGTCCAGCAGACCCGAGCGCTTAGTGCTGCCCGTGCCCGTTACCACAAGCACCTTTTCGCCGCCTATCTCTTTGCAAATATCGCCTATCTTATCCGCCAAGCCCCTGCCGAAACGCAGGTCGGCGGGCATATGATAACTGAAATCCATAGTAAAAGCCCTCCACTTTAAACCGTTTAAACCGAAAGAGAGCGAACTAACGCCCTCTTTGCAGTTTCATATTTTAATATACCGTCACTTCTCGAGCGACTTTACAGCGTCCGCGATTATCTCGGCAGCCTTGTCGCATTCCTTTTCGGTGAGTATCAGCGGGGGCACCATGCGGATAACGCTAGAGCCGATAGCTGTGATGATGAGCTTTCTGTCGAAGCAGGCGTGCTTTACGTCCACCGCGTTGAAGCCTTCCTCAAACTCTACGCCTACCATAAGGCCCAGTCCGCGAACTTCTTTGACGTGCGGCACAAGCTCTCTCAGCTTGTCCATAAAGTAAGCGCCCATCTTCTTAGCGTTGCCCGCAAGATCTCTGTCTAGCAGCTCGCCTATCTGTGCGAGCGAAGCCGCGCAGGCTACGGGGTTTCCGCTGTATGTGCTGCCGTGCGAACCGCTGGTAAAGCTCTTCGCGACCTCTTCCTTAGCGCAGATAGCGCCGATGGGAAGTCCGCCGCCCATCGCTTTCGCCATAGAAACGATGTCGGGCTTGATGCCGTAATTCATGTAAGCCATTACCTCGCCCGTTCTGCACCAGCCGGTCTGAACTTCGTCGAGGCAGAGGAGAAGTCCCTTTTCATCGCAGAGCTTTCTCAGGCCAGTCAGAAACTCCTTAGTAGCGGGGTTTACGCCGCCCTCGCCCTGTACTGGCTCTACCATGATGGCGATGGTGTTTTCGGTGATGGCGTCCTCAAAGGCTTTCAAATTATTATATTCAGCATACTTGAAGCCGGGGGTCATAGAGCCGAAGCCCTGCTGTATAGCGGTATCGGGCTGACCGGTAGCCGACATCGAGCCGAAGCTTCTGCCGTGGAAGCCCATCTTAGCGGTGATGATCTCGTACTTATTCGGGCCGTAGTGGTCGATACCGTACTTTCTCGCCAGCTTTATCATAGCCTCGTTTGCCTCAGTACCCGAGTTCTGGAAGTAGATCTTATCCATGCCGATGGTGTCGCAGATCTTTTTAGCCAGCAGCGCCTGCGGAATGGTGTAGGGGTAGTTGAATGTGTGGATAAGGTCTGCCGCCTGCGACTGTATAGCCGCGATGACCTTTTCGTTGCAGTTGCCCGCGCTGTTTACCGCGATACCTGCGTAAAAGTCGAGGTAAGCGTTGCCCTTTTCGTCGTAGATGTACATACCCTTAGCCGTTTCCGCAATGAAATCGAAACGCTCGTAGGTCTCTATCATATACTTGTTTACCAGCCCTTTAAGCTCCTCTGCGGTAAGTCCTGTGTCTTTCAGTTTCATGGTGAATACCCTCCCAAAAATTAAAATTATAGTTTCTCTATGCCCAGATAATTCATCTTTATCTTGACATAATCTTCAATAAGCTGAACGCACTGCTCTATGCCTACCTTTTCGCTGTTTAGCGTAAGGTCGTAGTTGATGGGGTTCGTCCAGTAGTTGCCCTTGGTGTAATATTTGTAATAATTCGCGCGGTACTTATCGGTAGTTACGATGTTCTTTTCCGCCACCGCTTCGTTTACCTGCATATGCTCCATCGTGCGCTTTAGGCAAAAGTCTCGCGGCGCTTCGATGTACAGGCTTATTACGTTATCCCTGCCGCGGAGTATCCAGTCGGCGCATTTGCCAACTATCACGCAGGACTGCGTTTCCGCCAGGTCTAGGATTATCTTTTTTTGATATTCAAAAAGCGCGTCGTCAGAAACGAACTTGCCTTTTGTGATGTAGCTGCGCGCCCTAGGCAGACCTTTCATGAATGCCGAAAAGCCGCCCTTTTCGCGTATCTTCTCGTTCACCTCGTTGAAAAGCTCCTGATCCAGACCGCTAAGCTGCGAGGCGAGCGTTAAGATGCGGTTCTCGTAGCAGGAGATACCGAGGTCTTTCGCCACGCGCGAGGCTATCTCTTTACCGCCGCTGCCGAAGCCGCGGGCTACTGTGATAACGATATTGTTCATGCGCCAGCCGCCTCCTTGCCATCGCCGTCAGAGCTATCCGAGCCGTCGCCCTCTAGGAAGCGTGAGAGAAATTCTCTCGTTCTCGGGTTCTTCGGGTGGTAGAAAAGCTCCTGCGGGGACGCGTCTTCTACGATGTAGCCTTTATCCATAAATATCGTGCGGGTGGAAACATCTCTTGCGAAAGCCATCTCGTGCGTTACGATTATCATGGTGAGTCCCGTCTGCGCCAGCTCTTTCATTACGTTGAGCACGCCGCCGACCATCTCGGGGTCGAGCGCGGAGGTAGGCTCGTCGAAAAGCAGCACCTCGGGATTCATACAGAGCGCACGCGCTATCGCAACGCGCTGTTTCTGACCGCCCGAAAGCTGAGCGGGGTAAGCGTTGATGTAAGGCGCCATGCCTACTGCTTTCAAGTGCTTTATCGCGCGCTCGCGGGCTTCCTCTTTCGACTCATGCAGCACGGAAGTAACGGCTATCATGCAGTTTTTCAGCACCGTCATGTTGTTGAAGAGGTTGAAGGACTGGAAAACCATACCCACCTTTGAGCGGTAGCTGTTTATATCGCGCTGTTTATCGGCGACTACGCAGCCGTTGAAATATATCTTTCCGTCAGTCTGCCGCTCGAGCTTGTTGATGCAGCGCAGCAGGGTAGATTTTCCCGAACCGGAAGAGCCTACTATGCAGATAACTTCGCCCTTGCCCACGGTAAAATCTATCTTTCTCAGCACCTGATGATCTCCGAAAGATTTGCTCAGGTCTTCTATCGCTATTACTTTATCGTTATATTTTGTTTCAGCCATTTCAGATCCCTCCAGTTACATTTTCTCTTCGATGTATTCGGTAGCGAGAACGTAGTCGCTCTTGTTGCCCAGCTTCTTCTCCAGCGCCATAAACACTCTGTTGAATATGAAGCAAAGAACGAAGTAGATGACGGCGATAACGAGGTAAGCCTCGAAATACTTGTAGTAAGTACCGCCCGCCGTCTTTGCAACGAGGAACAGCTCCGATACGCCGATGACGTTCAGTACCGAGGTCATCTTGAGGTTTGTAAGGAAGGTGTTTACCATTTCGGGAACTACGTTCTTGAAAGCCTGCGGCAAAACTACCAGCAGCATAGTCTTCATAGGCGACATGCCCAGCGACCAAGCGCCCTCTTTCTGGCCCTTGTCCACCGAATTGATACCGCCGCGCACCGTTTCAGCCATGTAAGCGCCGGTATTGAGAACGGTAACGATTATACCCGCAAGCACGGGGGTGATGTTTACCTCCGCTTTCAGCAGACCGTAATAAACTATCATGCCCTGTACTATCATAGGCGTGCCGCGGAATATCTCGACATACACAAGGCAGATGATCTTTAGCAGGCGCATAAGTATGCGCTTTATGATATTGTCATCTTTGTTTATCTTAATATCCTGTACTATGCCCACGAGGTAGCCAACGATGAAGCCGACCAGCGTGCCGACTATTGAAATGTAAAGCGTTATCCACAAGCCTTGCAGGAACATATCCTTGTATTCAAGAGCTATATACACGATCCACTCGATCATGTTGGTAGGATCTTTGAAATTCATAACATTTCCCCTTTTCTCAGTTTATAAATTATAGATAGATATTTTGCCCTTACGGCTCAGAATGACCGCATTTCATCAGTCATTCCAAGTTTTCAGGTATTGTATTCTTATCAGTCAGAGATCTGATTTAGTTAGCCGCAGGCTGCGAAGATATTGCAGTTTCCATTAGCTCGTCCATCTTTGCCTTGTCATTCCACTCCAGCTTATCCATAGCTCCCTGTATCTTGTCGCGAAGCTCGGTATCGTCCTTTCTGGTAGCTATGCAGACGTTAGTCATTTCCTGGTCGTTCTGGAAAGCGTCGTTTTCGTCAAGTCTGATGAGCTTGAGATCCTTGTTGGTCAGCAGCGCCGACTCAGCAGTAGGAACGTCGATAACGGCTACGTCCGCAACGTTGTTTGAGATCGCGAGGAATACCTCTGCGGTAGTTTCGTAGTTAGAGCCGAGCTTTGCGTCGGGAACCTGATCGAGCAGGTCTACCCAGCCGGTGCCGAGCTGCGTGGTAACGGTAACGTTCTTGCCTTTCAGCTGCGAAAGTCCCGTAACGTTCGCAAGGTCTGAGTCAGCCTTTACTACTATGCAGTTATCTCTGTAATAGTAAGGTTCGGTGAAAGCGTAAGATTTTTCGCGCTTAGCGGTTCTGCCCATTCCTGCGATGATGCAGTCATATTCGCCCGAATCCATGCTGAGGCCTATTGAATCCCACTCTACTTTATGTATCTCGAGTTCCATATCCAGCTCATCGGCGATCTTTTGCGCTACCATTACGTCGTAGCCGTAAGCGTAGCTGCCGTCCTGATTGTATATCGGTACAGCCTTGCCGCCGTCGGGGGTGTCCTCGGTTTTCTGCGTCCAGTTAAAAGGTGCGTATGCGCATTCCATACCTACTCTGAGAACCTTTCCGTCAGCCGCCGCCTTAGACGAATCTCCATCGCTGCCGCCGCAGGAAGATAACATTCCCATGCAAAGACAACCGGCTGTGATCGCTGCGAGTACCCTTTTAAAACTTCTTTTCATTTTTGACCACTCCTTATAGAATTGAGATATTTTCGTCTGCTTGCTTCACGATGCTTTTCTTCATCAAAAGGCTTTTTTTCGCTGCAGCCGGTGACCTTTTGAAATGCGTTTTCCCCATCGCTCACTATTCAGACTATAATTAAAAGCGTCCTCTCCGCTCGGTCTGTTTCAAGCTTATCGCTCAGACCTGCCTGCGGAAATGACGCCTTTGTCAACTCGTTTAGTTTTGCTTTTAGTTTCGCCCATCTGCCAACTAAAAAAAAACGCCGCTTCTCCGCCGACCCTTTTCAGAGCCTTTATGCGGAAAGCGACGCCATTGTCGGTAATGATATTTAATTATCCCCATAAAAGAAAAATCGCCGCCCATGCCTGATTATCCAAACATTCGAGCGACTTCTTTGTCGGAAATTTATTATCAGCTTTCTGAGGTGTTGTCCTCTTTAGCTTGATTTAATTATATCACCATATGTCGAAAAATGCAAGGGTTTTGAGCAAAAAAAATAAATTTTGGCTGATTAAACAACAATTCATCGGCTTCAAAAAAGCGCTGTAGTAAAATCTGTACAATCATTGTAAATTTTCTTTTATGATATGTTAACTAAAATTAACATTCTTTTTTCCAAATTGTTTCACGCAGTTTTCATAAAACAAAAAAAGCTGCGGAAAGAGTTTTTGGTACTCTTCCCGCAGCGAAAATATATTCTGAAAATTACTTAGTAAGGTTCCAGATGTTCTTAGCGTATTCGTCAACAGCTCTGTCAGCGGAGAATATGCCTGCGCCTGCGATGTTCATAAGGCTCATCTTAGCCCACTTCTCAGTGTCAGAGTAGCTCTCGCTCGCTCTTCTCTGCGCGTCCTGATAGGAAGCGAAGTCTGCGAACGCCATGTAGGTGTCAGTAGTCTTGAGCGAATTTGCTATCTCATTGAACTGCTCGCCGTTTATGCCGGAAACGAGTCTGTCAACAGCGGCTCTCAGTACGCCGTTAGAGTTGTAAACGTCGATAGGCTTGTAATTCGGCTTAGCAGCCTCTACCTCGTCAACATTCATGCCGAAGAGGAGGATATTCTCGTCGCCTACCTGCTCGTGTATCTCTACGTTAGCTCCGTCGAGAGTTCCGAGGGTGATAGCGCCGTTTATCATAAGCTTCATGTTGCCGGTACCCGAAGCCTCAGTACCTGCGAGCGAGATCTGCTCGGAGATATTGGCGGCGGGCATGAGTATCTCAGAGAGGGATACGCAGTAATCTTCCATGAAGATAACGTTCAGCTTCTTATTCAGCTTAGGATCTTTTCTCAGCTCCTGCGAGATGTTCCAGATCAGCTTGATTATCTGCTTAGCCATGTAGTATCCGGGGGCAGCCTTAGCCGCGAAGATGTAGGTCTTTGGCACGAAGGGTGCGTCGGGGTTGGCCTTGAGGTAATTGTACTCAGCAATGATGTTGAGGGCGTTGAGCTGCTGGCGCTTGTACTCGTGCAGGCGCTTTACCTGTACGTCGAAGATAGAGTCGGTATTGAGGGCAGCGCCGTACTGGTTCTTTACATACTTAGCGAAACGCTCTTTGTTTTCCTTCTTTATCTTGGTCAGCTTTTCGAGTACTGCCTTATCGTCGGCGAATGCCTTGAACTTGCTCAGCTCGGAAGCGTCCTTGAGGAAACCGTCGCCTATGCAGTCCTTGAGCAGCGAGGTAAGACCCTCGTTCGACTGATACAGCCATCTTCTGTAAGCGATACCGTTGGTAACGTTGGTGAACTTTTCGGGAGTGTACTGGTACTCGTCCTTGAAAGTTTCCTTCTTTATTATCTCAGAGTGTATCTTAGCAACGCCGTTTACATGGTGCGAAGCGTGTACGCAGAGGGTAGCCATCTTTACCATGTTGTTTTCGATGATGGACATATGAGTGACCTTGCCCTCGTCATGATACATATCCCAAAGTTTCTTGCAGTATCTCTCGTTTATCTCTACGATGATGGAGAAGATTCTCGGTGTAACGCTCTTGAGCAGGTTGCAGTCCCATTTTTCGAGAGCTTCGGGCATTACGGTGTGGTTGGTGTAAGCAAAGGTGTGAGTAACGATGTCCCAAGCCTTGTCCCAGTCGTAGCCGCAGTCGTCGAGCAGTATTCTCATCAGCTCGGGGATAGCGAGGGTGGGGTGAGTATCGTTGATGTGGATAGCTACCTTATCGGCAAGGTTATCCATAGTGCCGTAAACGTTCATATGAGTGTTTACAATATCGCCTACGGAAGCTGCTACGAGGAAATACTGCTGGCGCAGACGCAGTGACTTGCCCTCAGCGTGGTTATCGTTAGGATAAAGCACCTTAGTGATAGCCTGCGACATGATATTTCTGCCAAGAGCCTTAGAATAATCGCCCTTGTTGAACATAGCCATATCAAAAGAGGGAACTTCCGCTTTCCAAAGGCGCAGCTTAGAAACAGCCTCGCTGTCGTAGCCCGAAACGAACATATCGTAAGGTACTGCGAGTACAGAGGTGTAGTTTTCCAGCTCTACGCAGTGGAAGTTGTTATCCCAGTATTCTTTAAGGTTGCCGTCGAACTTAACTTCGATAGCGGCGCTGGGCACGGGAACGAGCATAGCGGATCCGCCGGGCAGCCAGTTATCGGGCAGCTCGGTCTGCCAGCCGTCTTCCAGCTTCTGCTTAAAGATGCCGTATTCGTAAAGAATGGAGTAGCCGGTAGCGTGGTAGCCGTCGGCAGCCAGCGCGTCGAGGTAGCAGGCAGCAAGTCTTCCCAGACCGCCGTTGCCCAGACCTGCGTCAGGCTCCATTTCGTAAATGCCGTTTATAGAAATGCCGAAGTCCTTGAGCATAGCGACTGTTTCGTCTACCATCTCAAGGTTGTAGATGCTGGTCTTGAGGCTTCTGCCCATCAGGAACTCCATCGAAAGGTAGTAGATCTTCTTCTTACCCTCAGATCTGTTTTTAACTGTAAAGTGGCGGCGCTTAGCCTTTAAGATACCTACTACTATTTTGGTAAGAGCCTCGTATACCTGCTGGTCGGAAGCTTCTTCGGGAGTCGTCTGGAAGTCGTCGTGAAGTACCTGAACGAATTTCTGTTTCAGCTCTTCTTTAGAGATCGTTTTCGGCTCCGGTGCTTTAACTGCTTTAGCCATATCATTTCCTCCTATATTTCCTTTCGCATCGGCAGCGTTCAACTTCATACAAAAAAGCCATAGATAGCTCTTGTGAAAACGTTTGACCGATACATTTATTTTATCATACCACATTTTGCCCGCAATTTCATCAACAAAACGTGAATTGATTACATATTTCGCGCGCGATTTCGTCCATGAAAACCCGTGCATAATGCCCCATATACTATTATATGTCTAAACTGCACATATGTCAAGTGGCAAGTTTGTTAAAAGTGCCTATCAAAATAAATCTTTGGAGAATTTCACTATTCCTAATCAGTACGCCGCCGCAAATTAGTCAAATAAAGCAAAAAAAAGAACGGGCGGCTTTTTCGCCGTCCGTTCGTGGAGATCATATATTTTTTGCGGCGAAGCCGCTATGCCTTACTCTGCCTTAACGATAAGCTTATCGTCCTGCGCGTCTATCAGCACCAGCTTAATTCCGCTCTCGCCCTTTTCCACCATTATCTCGGCGAGGGGGTCTTCCACCTCTTCGCGAATGACCTTGCGTATATCTCTTCCGCCGAGCTTTTTGCCGTAAGCCTTTTTCGCGATGAGCGCGGTCGCCGCGGGCTTGTATGCAAGCGATATTCCCTGCTCTTCAAGCGGCTCGCGCATCTCGTCCAGCATCAGGGCGGCTATCTTGCCGTAGTCCTCCTCCGTAAGCGGGTTGAAAACTACCACCTCGTCCACTCTGCCGAGGAACTCGGGGCGCAGGAACTCGCCCAGCGCTTTCATAGCCTTGTCCTTAGAGATCTCAGCCTGCGTTTTGTTAAAGCCAACGCCCGTATCTCTGTCAGTAGAACCGGCGTTAGACGTCATTACTATAACTGTATTTTGGAACGAAACAGGTCTGCCCTGCGAATCGTGTATCTGTCCCTCGTCCAATATTTGAAGAAGAATGTTCATAACGTCGGGGTGCGCTTTCTCTATCTCGTCGAAAAGCACTACCGAATACGGGCGGCGGCGAACCTTTTCAGTTAGCTGACCCGCTTCGTCAAAGCCGACGTAGCCGGGAGGTGAACCGATGAGCTTGCTCACCGAGTGCTTCTCCATGTACTCCGACATATCTACCCTTATCAGCGGCTCGTTTTCGTCAAAGAGCGTTTCGCCCAGCACCTTTACAAGCTCGGTCTTGCCGACGCCGGTAGGACCTACAAATATGAACGAGGCGGGGCGTATGCGCTTAGAAAGATGTATGCGGCTGCGGCGGATAGCTGCGCTGACCGCCTTTATGGCTTCCTCCTGACCGATAACGCGCGCCGAAAGTATCTCGGGCAGGCTGCGTATCTTCTCAAACTCGGTAGCCTCGATCTTGCTGGCGGGTATGCCCGTCCAAACTTCTATCACCTGCGCGAGGTCTTTTTCCGTTACCTGCGCGGCGTCCGCTTGCGGCTTCAGCTCTTCCAGACGGTTTGAAATGCGCATCTGGTTCATTTTCAGCTCGGCGATCTTTTCGTAATCGGGGTTTTCTTCCTTTTCGCTGCTGCTTTCGGCTTCCTCTACCGCGAGGTCTGCCGCCGCCGACTCGTCCGTCAGCTTTTCAAACTCCTCCAGCGCGCTGTTTCGGGTGGAGGCATATGCGCAGGCTTCGTCCAGCAGGTCTATCGCCTTATCGGGCAAATATCTGTCAGTAATGTAGCGCTCAGAAAGCTGCACGCACTCGCGGATCATCGCATCCGAAACGTGTATCTTGTGGTGCGCTTCGTAATATTTCTTTATGCCCTCGAGCATACGGCAGGCGTCGGCTATCGTCGGTTCGTTGACCGTTACGGGCTGAAAACGCCGCTCGAGCGCCGCGTCTTTCTCGATGTACTTGCGGTACTCGCTGAAAGTAGTCGCGCCGATGACCTGTACCTCGCCGCGCGAAAGCGCAGGCTTTAGGATATTTGAAGCGCTCATGCTGCCCTCAGAGTCGCCCGTACCGACTATTGAATGTACCTCGTCGATGAAAAGTATAACGTTGCCCAGCCGCTTGACCTCTTCGATAAGCCCTTTCATGCGGCTCTCGAACTGTCCGCGGAACTGCGTGCCCGCTACCAGCGCAGCCATGTCGAGCAGGTAAACGGTCTTGTCGTGCAGACGGTAGGGCACGTCGCCCGAACTGATGCGCTGAGCTATGCCCTCGGCTATCGCGGTCTTGCCGACGCCGGGCTCGCCTATCAGGCATGGGTTGTTTTTCTGACGGCGCGAGAGTATCTGAATAACGCGGTCGATCTCGCGCTCGCGCCCGATGACGTTGTCCATATTGCCGCTGGCAGCCTTTTCCGAGAGGTTGGTGCAGTAGGTGTTGAGGTATTTCAGCTTTGGCTTCGGCTTATCTTTTGCGGGCTTTTTCGCGAACGAGCCCGACTGAGCAGGCTCGCCATCGGGGGTCTGAGCGGTGGGCATAGCCGCGCCGCCGAAGAGTTTTTCGACGTTGCCCATCAGGTTTCCGAAAAGCTCGGGGAGGGTGCTGCTGCCGCCGTTTTCAAAAGACTCGCCCTCGTCGAAGAGGTCGCTGGTGGCGTTAGCCATTTCCTCCAGATCTTCATCGCTGATACCCATTCTTTTGATGTATTCATCGACCTGCGGGATACCAGCTTCTTTGGCGCAGACGATGCAGAGACCTTTACCGAGGCCGTTGCCGCCTTCGTTGTGGTCGTGAGCGCCCATTTGGGAAATAAAGACAACGGCAGGGCGTTTGCCGCATTTAGAGCACATCAGCATATTTCATTTCATCCTTTCCTTAGGCAAAAAGCCAATATATATATAAATAGTAGAAGTCTAAAATAATAATCCAAATCACCTAATAAGTCGCGGTGTAAACGCCGAGCACGAACAATCGTAAAGCGTGAAGATAAGAAAAGCGCGTGCTCAAGCGGCGCGTGGAAAGTCGGCTTCGCCGAATTTCCTAAATCAGTCCGGTGGACTGTTTTAAAAGAGGAAAATCCCTGCGATAGAGGGATTTTCCTAGTCCGTCGCCCAACAAACGCGGCCTTCAAGGGCGCACGCCCTTGAACAAACCCAGTAAAAGCCCCAAACCAGAACCCCCACATTCAGATTACCCTTAATTATACACCATTTTAATCAAGATTGCAATACATACCCGCAAACTTTCATCATTTTACCACAATCGCAAAACAGCAAAAAAGCAAAACAGCAAAGTCAGTAAAGTATGTTGAATATCGGCAGGAATATCTTCGAGCTTAGACTTTCGATGTCGAATAGCCCGCCGCTAGCCTGCTCCGCCGCGCCGACTACCATTACAAGTATCAGCAGACTTGCCGCGCCTTGTACAAGCCCCAGCGCAGCGCCGCCCGCACGGTCGCCCGCAGTCTTCGGTGCGGACTTGAAATCTACGCCGAATATGAAAAACGCCGCAAGCATTATCAAACTCATCAAGCCCTGCACGATAAAGAAAAGCACCGTTTTGATGACCGCCGTTGCTGCGGGGGCGGCTATCTCGCTCTCGGCATAGTCGGCGGCCTCCTGCGGGGAACGCGCTAGCGCCCGCGCCGCGTCGTATATCTGCCCTTTCGTCAGCGATCCGCTCGGGATACCCTGCGGCATGGCAGACTCTATCTCCGCGGGAATGTCCTCGCTGAGCATCTTGTCAACGTCCTTTTCAAGCTGCGCCGCACTCTCCGCGTCAGCACCATACGTCGCCGCCAGCGAACTTATCGACTTCGGCAAACTCTCCGCCGAACTCAGCGCACTGCGTATGTCCTCCTCGGGTATCTCTACGCCGTATTGCGAGAGCATATCGCCGGTCTGCGCCGTGATGTCGTAATTTTCCGCAGCGTTCTCGCAGTAGGTGTGCACCTTTTCCTTAAAATACCGCTGGTATACGGGCTCGGCAAATATGCCCGATACCGCAAACGCCGTTACCGCTGACACCGCCAGCGAAAGCATAGAAAATATCAGCCGCTTCATGCCCTTTGCGAACCCGTGGATCATCGGTATCAGCAGCACCATCACTACGAGCACGTCAAGTATTATCGAGATCAAAAGTTTCATAGTTATCTCCTGAATTTATATATCTGTGGTCTACTCCATCTTGAAAGCCATTTTGTCGATGCCGTGCTTGCTGATAAGGTACAGCCCCGAATTGATGTATGTGCAGCCGTAGTACTTGCGGGTAAGCGTCGCTTTCGCCGCAAGAGTGCCATTGAAGGTGTACGCAAGCGCCTGCGTCGGGCTTATCATTATTATGCGCTTGTCAGTTATCTCCAGCGCGCTCACGTCCTCGGTGTCGCTTATCACGCGGTAGCTTTCGTCAGACTTCGCGTCTGCCTGCGCTATTATCAGCTTGCCCGAATTTTTCACCGTGCCCGAAAGCGATACCGCCGTGCAGTCCTCGTCCATAGCGTAGGCGGTAAGGTCACCATCATACGCCGCGCTTGAGATCACTTTTCCGTCGCCGTCGAGCGTGTATATAGCCGAGTCGCCGACTACTGTGATATTTCCCGCGCTGTTTTCCACGCAGTCGAGCGCCAGACAGTTCAGCCTTTCGCTTATCATTTTTTCATCGCTGCTGTCAAAATCTATCCTGCGCACCTGCGAGTACACCTCGCCGTTTTCGGAAGCGAAAGTGGTAACGTAGCAGCCCGAACCGTCGGGGTCTACCGCCGCGGACATTATCCTGTGCGTGCAGTTGTAGCGGTAGATGAGCTTGCCCTCGCTGTCGTATATCAGCAGAGTGGTAGGGTATTTTTCGCTCGATACCAGCACCGCTGCCGTTCCGTCCTCGCCAAGCGAAGCGGTAAGTATATCGTTCTCGGCGGATTTTGAGTATACTTCGCCGCCCTTATTGTAGATCTTGAAATCAGTTTTGCCGCTGTCGAAAACCAGCACGCGTTTGCCGCTGACCCTCGCTACGGGCGTGGAGAATGCGTGGTTGTACGAGCCGCGCTCCTTGCCATTTTCGTCATAAAAAGTAAGTGTGTGCGAATCCGCCGCTAGCAGGCTGTTTTTCACGGCGTATATCTTCACCGACGCGTCGTCCTGCTCTAACGGGAAATTTCCGTCCTCCAGCTCGCCGTCGTTTGTGATAGTGGAAACCGGCTTATCGAAAATGCCCTCCAGTTTCGGCAGCCATTTCGGGTAGGTAACGTATATCCCCAGCCCCACGAAGACCACTATCAGCACCGCGAGTATCTTTTTGAGATTGCGTATAGAGCGCTCATTTTTGCGCACCGAGTTCAGGTCGGTATGCACCGCGCGTTTTTTCTCGGGGCGCGAAGCGGGTGCGGAAACGCTGCGTTTCTTTATATCAGCGCCCGTCTGCTTTTTGCCCTTGCCGTTTTTATCCTTATCGCTCATTTTCCCATGCTCTCCTTTCTTTTTACGTCTGCGTTATCTATCTTATCTATATCCTCATCGTAATACACTTTATTAAGGTAAAGTCCCTGCGGGGGAACTGTTCTGCCCGCGAGTGTACGGTCGCGTTTAGTTAGCAGGTCTTTTATCGCGCCGCGGGGCAGTTTGCCCTCGTTGATATGCAGCAGTGTGCCCACCATTATCCTCACCATATTATACAGAAAGCCGCTTCCCGAAACGGTAAATATCACAAGCTCGCCCTCGCGCCTAACGCCGCAGTCATAAATAGTGCGCACTGTATTTTCCTTAGTGCAGTCAGCCGAGCAGAAGCTTTTAAAGTCGTGTTCGCCGATAAAGTCCTTAGCCTCAGCGTCAAGCATTTCGGCGTCTATGGGGTACCAAGAGCGGTAAGCGGTATCTATATAGAATGGGTTTTTATACTCGCTGTTATGTACTATATATTCATATTCCTTACCGCGGCAGAGGTAGCGCGCGTGAAAATCCTCGGGCGCTTCCTCGCATGAAAGCAGCGCAATATCGTCGCCAAGGCGTGAATTTGCGCCAAAAACTATCCCGCGGCAGGTAATAGTATTTTCGGTATAAAAGTTAAAATAAAATTCTCTGGCGTGCACGCCCGTATCGGTACGCGAGCAGCCGTATATCGTAACGTTTTCCCCCAGCAGCGAAGAGAGCGCTTCCTCCACCGCCTGCTGCACGGTATACGCGTTATTCTGGCGCTGAAAGCCGTGGTAGGCTGTTCCTCGGTACGCCATTTTTACTTTGAAGTTTCTCATTTTCTTTTTCACTCTTTTGTTGTGCTTTTTGATTTATGCTTTTTGCTTTTCGTTTTTACGGAGTGCGGGGGCTTATGGGTTTTGAGCTTTTGGTTTGTTCGTTCAAGGGCGTGCGCCCTTGAAGGTATCTTTGTACGGGCGACCTACTAGGAAAATCCCTCTATCGCAGGGATTTTCCTCTTTTAAAACAGTCCACCGGACTGTTTTAAAATTCACCTTTTTCGGAGCTCCCTTCGGTGGGGATTTCGCCGTCTGCGGACGGCGACGATTGGGGCTTCTCGCCCCCCTCGACCCCCTCGGCAACGGCTGGCGCGGCGTTGCATCCCGCGCTTTTTAAATTCACGCCATGCTGTTGAGCGTACTATTACTGTTGCACCGCGATTTTTACTTTGTTTAGGTGTATGACTTTTTTACTTAATCACAATATTCATAACTACTACTGCCGCCATGAACACCGCGGTATACCCACAGCCTACCCAATCTCTCATCGCCGTTTTCATTTGCTTCATTCTCGTTCTGCCCTCGCCGCCATGGTAACATCTGCACTCCATAGCCGTCGCAAGCTCCTCCGCTCGCCTGAATGACGAAACGAAAAGCGGTATGAATATCGGTATCATTCCCCTTACTTTATCTCCCATCGTGCCCGTATCCAGCTCCGAGCCGCGCGCTTTCTGCGCGTTCATTATCTTATCCGTTTCCTCGATAAGCGTCGGTATGAATCTAAGCGCTATCGTCATCATCATCGCCAGCTCGTGCACAGGCACTTTTATCTTTTTCAGCGGCGAAAGCAGACGCTCTATCGCGTCTGTAAGGTCTATCGGCGAGGTCGTGTACGTCAGCAGCGACGAGCCTACTATAAGGCACACTATTCGTATAACCATGTACACCGCCGTGCTCACGCCCTCGTTCGTTATCTTTATAAAATTCCATTGCCAGTATACATCGCCCGTGCGCACAAAAAGTACGTTCAGCAGAGCGGTGAATATCACCAGCGGTATTATAGGCTTTAGGCTCTTGCCGATCATGCTCGCGGGTATGCGCGATATGGCGAAGCTTATTATGGTAAAGGCTACCCCCACCATCAGCCCCCATATATTATGTGCGGCAAAAAGCATTACTATAAATACTATCGTCAGCACCAGCTTCACACGCGCGTCCATGCGGTGTATCACCGAGCTGCCCGGAAAATATTGTCCCAGAGTTATATCTTTAAGCAAGTTATTTCACACTTTCCTTTTTTAGTCAATACCTCACATTTATCGTGCGGCACTGCCCGTATCAACTTTCCTGTTCAAGCCTTTCTCTCAGTACCTTTTCAGCGTACTTCACGGTGTAAACGTCCTGCGGCAGACCGAAGCCCAGCTCGTTGAGCGCATTAAAAACGCGCGTTACCTGCGGTACAGATAAGCCTATCTGCTCCAGCTCAGTGCTTCGGCTGAAAACGGCGGGCGGTTCGGCGCAGCAAAATACTTTGCCCTCGTTCATAACGAGTATCCTATCCGCCAAGCGCGCTATGTCCTCCATCGAGTGCGAAACTATCAGCACAGTGCTGCCCTTTTCCTCGTGGTAGCGCTTTATTATCTCAAATATCCTGTCCCTGCCCTGCGGGTCTAGGCCCGAGGCAGGCTCGTCCAGTATCAGCACCCGCGGCTCCATCGCCATAACTCCCGCTATCGCGGCGCGGCGCTTTTGTCCGCCCGAAAGCTCAAAGGGCGATTTATCGAGTATCTCGGGGTCTAGGCCGACAAGCTCGGCTGTTTCGCGCACGCGGCGGTCTATCTCCTGCTCGTCAAGCTTCATGTTTTTCGGCCCGTAGGCGATGTCTTTATACACCGTTTCCTCAAAAAGCTGATATTCGGGATATTGGAAGACCAGCCCTACTTTAAAGCGCACGGCGCGCAGCTTTTCCTTATCGGCGGCGAAGTCCTCGCCGTCTACCAATACCCTGCCCGAGGTAGGCTTCATCAGCCCGTTGAAATGCTGTATCAGCGTCGATTTTCCCGAGCCGGTGTGCCCGATAACGCCGAGTATCTCGCCCTCATTTATCTCTAGGTCAACGTTATCCAGCGCGACTTTTCTGAAAGGGGTGTTCTCGCCGTAAACGTAGGTCAGCCCCTCTGTTTTTATGATGCTCAAGGCTGCGCCCCCTTTCTCAGCAGCTGCGCGAGCGCTTTTACGCACTCCTCTTCGGTTATAACGTCTGCGGGCAGATTGCAGCCCGCCTTGCGCAGGCGGTGGCAAAGCTCGGTCACCTGCGGCACGTCGAGCCCCAGATTTTTCATAGTATCCACCTGCGAGAATATCTGTTTAGGCGTACCATCCAGCATTATCTCGCCCTCGTCGATGACCACTACTCTGTCAGCCTGCGCGGCTTCATCCATGTAGTGTGTTATCAGCACTATGGTAACACCCTGCTCGCGGTTGAGCTGTTTTATTGTGTCCATAACTTCTTTTCTGCCGCGCGGGTCAAGCATAGCGGTAGGCTCGTCCAGCAGTATGCAGTCGGGCTTCATAGCTATAACGCCCGCTATCGCGACGCGCTGTTTCTGTCCGCCAGAGAGTTTATGCGGAGCGTGCAGACGGTATTCGTACATACCCACGGTCTTCAGCGCCTCGTCCACCCTGCGGCGTATCTCGGCAGGCTCTACGCCCAAATTTTCTAGCGCGAAAGCCACGTCCTCTTCCACTATGGTAGCCACTATTTGGTTATCGGGGTTTTGAAAGACCATTCCCGCGCTTTTGCGTATCGCCAGCAGGTTATCCTCATCGGCGGTATCCAGCCCGTTTACCGTTACCGTACCGCTTTCGGGGATATTTATGGCGTTGAAGCACTTAGCCAGCGTCGATTTTCCCGAGCCGTTATGTCCCAGTACCGCGAGAAACTCGCCCTTTTTCACGTCGAGGGTGACGTCTTTCAGCACCTCTGTTTTTACAGGCGGCTCTTCCATTTCGTTTATATATGAAAATTTTAAGTTTTTCGCTTGGATAAAATTATTCATTGAGTTTCCTTTTTTATAATAAGCTTTTAATGTCGGTCAAAGTCGGCGGATGCTCCGCTATGGGGAAGCGGGTTATCGCAGCCGCCGCGCAGGCGCAGGCAAAGCGCACAAGCTCGTCGTCGGCAAAGCCTTTATACAGTCCGTACACTGCGCCCGCCTTAAAGCTGTCGCCGGCGCCCAGTGTAGATACAGCTTCCACGCCGCAGGCGGGGCAGTACTTAGGCGGCTCGCCCTTTCTGCCGTACATAGCCCCTTTCTCGCCCAGCGTGAATATCACAAGTCCCTCGGTATTTTCAGTATACCTCAGGTAGAGCTCTTCATAGCTCACGCCCGCGTAATCTACGTCAAGGTGCTGATGAGAAATGCAGTTCACCGCGCAGTGCTTATGCGTATAGCTGTCGTAGGCACAGTCTATCGTTACATATTTCACGCCGTGCTTTACGCAAAGCTCAGCTGCTTCATCGCCGAAATACGGGTCTGCGGCAACGCACTTCGCATTTTTTATCGAGTTTTCGCAGGGCGGCTCATAAAAAGGCTTGCCGCGCGAATAAAGCTTTTCCCATTCGCCGAAGCAGGTGCGGGTATTTTTGTCGATGATAACGTAGTCGCTAACGCCCTCAAAATCCTCATATTCAAGCTCAGATATATCGGCGCACTTATCCGCAAAATAGTCTGTGATAAGCGCGGCGTTCGCCCTGCCCAGATGTGTGCCGCCCAGCTTTATGGGAGCTCCCAAACTGCAAAGCACTGCGGCGGCAGTACCTGTTTCGCCGCCTACGATATGGCATTTGCGGGCTATCTCGGCGTATCCGTCAGCCTCGGGAAAAACGCCGCTGAGCAGGTAAGCGTATGTGCTCATTATCTGTCCGTACATATATACATAGTCTTTTTCGTATGTCATAACTTATACCTCTCTAGTCAAACAAAGTCGGCATATCGGGCTGCGAGTTCGCCGCGAAGCACATGGTTATCTGCGCGGCAGTGCACTTTTCCTCCGCCAGCGGCGGCAGCTCTTCGGGCGCGAAATACTCCGCGGCGGTGGTCTCGCAGTTTTCCTCAAAAGCCCCGCCCAGCGCCCTGCAAAGCACGAATATCTTGCAAACGCCGTATGCGTAAGGCGGCTTATTATGGCGGTTTCTGTCCTGCACTGCTATTATGCGCAGCGGCTCGCAGGTAATGCCCGCCTCTTCGCGCACCTCTTTCACCGTGTTTGAGGCTACTGATTCCAGCACGTCGCACCAGCCGCCGGGCAGCGACCATCTGCCGTCGTTTTCGCGTACCAGAAGTATACGCCCTTCCGAAAAAATAGCCGCGCGGGTGTCTATCTTCGGCGTTTGGTAGCCCTTTTCGCCGCAGAAAAGCAGCTTTACCCGCTCTTTTGGCACGCCTGTTTTTTCGCTGAGCATCTCCGCCGCTATGTCGCGCAGACGTTCGTAACGCTCAATATCGTAAGCGTTGGTGCAGTAGGCGAGCCCGTTCTGCGCTATGCTCTGTATCTCTATCGCCCAGCCGAGCCACGGCTCTCGCAGGCTCATTTCTGCCATATAGCGGTAGACCCGCATGGCAGCGGCATACCCGACATCTCTACGGGCAGGCCTATCTCGTCAGCCGTCACCCCGCCGCCGAACTTCTCGCTCAGCACCTCGCTGAGTATGTAAGCCATTACCGACGGCGAAAGCCCCGTAGTGTAGCTGTTTAGCAGGAAAAACATCGGCTCGTCGTTTAGCACCTGCGCGCAGGTCTTTACCAGATCGTAGATGCAGTCCTCCAGCTTCCAGACCTCGCCGCCGGGACCTCTGCCGTAGCTGGGCGGATCCATAACTATGCCGTCATAGCGGCTGCCGCGGCGTATCTCGCGCTTTACGAATTTCTCGCAGTCGTCTACCAGCCAGCGTATAGGCTTATCTGAAAGCCCGCTCGCAGCGGCGTTGTCGCGAGCCCAAGAAACCATGCCCTTTGATGCGTCAACGTGCGTTACCGCAGCGCCTGCCTCAGCGCAGGCGAGGGTAGCTCCGCCCGTGTACGCGAAGAGGTTGAGCACCTTGACTTCTCTGCCCTGCTCCTTAGCGGCGCGTATCTTATCAGCCATAAAGTCCCAGTTGACCGCCTGCTCGGGGAAAAGACCCGTGTGCTTAAAGCCCGTGGGGCGGATAACGAAGCGCAGTGCGCCGTAGGAGATCACCCAGCTCTCAGGCAGCTTTTTGCGGAACTCCCATTCGCCGCCGCCCTTGCTCGAGCGGTGGTAAACGCCGTCAGCCTTGTTCCAAAGCGGCGAGCGGTGCTCGGTCTTCCAGATTATCTGCGGGTCTGGGCGCACCAGCAGTCTGCCGCCCCAGCTCTCGAGCTTATCGCCGCCCGAGGTATCTATTATCTTATACTCACTGCTGTTCCAGTTTTTTGCAATTCTCATATGTTTACTCCGTAATTATCTATTACTTCTTCCACGGCCTTACGTCCTCAGTCCAGCCCTTTTCCCGCCAGTATTCGCCGTCGGCAGGGTTCCAGCCTTTTTTGTTCGCGAAATGGAACACCGTGAAAAAAAGGCGGCCTTTTATGCTCACGCGCGGCGCGAGATCGTCCTTCTCCAGCTTTTTCGCGACAGCGCTCACCCCGCGCTCTATCTTCGCGCGCATTTTCGGCGATATTTCGCTCCAGCTCGTCGCGTGCACTCCATAGCCCAGCTTGTATATTTTCGGCACGCCCCAAAAGCTCAGGCTGTCCGCCATGTCTTTGTTCGTCGGGCGCATACCCGCTCCCGCCGCCGTCGATATTACCACCCCGCGCTTTGAGAACATCTTCTCCTCGGGGCGGTGCACTATCCAGCGCCAGCCGTAGTGGTCGAGCCACGCTTTCATCGCGCCTGTGCAGTGGTAAACGTACACGGGCGAAGTAAGTATCAGCAGGTCGGCTTCGTCCACCGCGCGAGTGATCGGCGAAAGCTTCTCGTAATGCGGACATTTCTCCGCGCTTTTCATAAAGCAGTTGGTACAGCCGCAGCAAAATTCGCCGAAGTCGCGCGGCAGGAAAAATTCCGTTATATCTCCCGCGTCCGCCAGCTTATCTGCCAGCATCCTGCCTATGTGGTAGGTAGACCCGCGGTGGTTCTGACCGTTTATTATGCAGATTTTCATGCGCTTACATCTGCTCTATCAGCGCCGCGACTTCGTTCGCGAAAGCCGTTATCTCTTCGGTATTCTTGCCCTCGAGCATCACGCGCACCAGCGGCTCGGTGCCGGATTCGCGCACCAGTATCCTGCCGTCAGCGCCCAGCGCCTGCTCTACTTTCGCGATAGCTTCGGTGACAGCCGCGGTCTTGCTCCACATACCCTTTTTGTCGGCGGTGATCTTTACGTTCACGAGCACCTGCGGGTAGCTCTCCATGCAGGCGGCAAGTTCGCTCGCCTTTTTGCCCGCAGCCGCCATTATCTCCAGCAGCTTCGCGCCCGTAAGCTCGCCGTCGCCCGTGTTCGCATGGTCAAGCATGATTATGTGTCCCGACTGCTCGCCGCCGAGATTATAGCCGTTTTTCAGCATTTCTTCCAGCACATAGCGGTCGCCGACGGCGGTTATCTTCGCGTTCACGTTCTCGCTCTCGGCAAATTTGAAGAAGCCGATGTTGCTCATTACCGTTACCACGCAGGTATCGTTTTTCAGCTTTCCGCAGTCTTTCATGTAGCGCGAGAATATCGCGAGCAGCTTATCGCCGTCGATGATCTCGCCGTTTTCGTCTACCGCAAGGCATCTGTCAGCGTCGCCATCGAATGCTATGCCTATATCCGCGCCGCGCTCCTTGACTGCCTTTTGCAGGTTTCCTAGGTGGGTAGATCCGCAGTTTTCGTTTATGTTAGTTCCGTCAGGCTCGCAGGATATAAATTCGCACTGCGCGCCTATACCCTCAAATATCTGATGAGCCGTAGCGCTTGCCGAGCCGTTCGCGCAGTCGATAACTGCCTTTATGCCGCTCATATCTCCCGCCACTGCCGACTTTATATAGTCAACGTAGTCGTTCACGGCGTTTTCTTCAAACACCATCCTGCCTATATCGCAGCCGTCTTTTAGCTGCATTTTCTCGGGGGTGTCGAGTATCAGCGCTTCTATCTCCTGCTCGGTCTTATCGGGAAGCTTGAAGCCGCTGCCCGAGAAGAGCTTTATTCCGTTAAATTCAACGGAGTTGTGCGAAGCCGAGATCATAACGCCCGCGTCCGCGCCGTACTTTTTCACCAGCATAGCCACCGCAGGTGTGGGCACTACGCCGAGAATGTGCGCGTTCGCGCCGACCGAGCATATGCCCGCCGCAAGCGCCGCTTCGAGCACATCGCCCGAGATACGCGTGTCTTTGCCTATGATCATCTTCGGTGTGTGGCCGCATTCGCCTGCCAGCACCATAGCCGCCGCTCTGCCTATCTGCATAGCCAGTTCGCAGGTCAGCTCAGTTATCGCGACGCCGCGCGCGCCGTCTGTACCAAATAATCTTCCCATTATAAATTACTCCCTTAGTTCCGTTTTACCGGTTTATGTAAATTGTAGTTGTCGGTCGTCGTTACAAATGCGTCTGCCCGTCCCTCAGTATGCCGAGGTGGTCGTAAGCAAGCTGAGTGGCTACCCTGCCGCGCGGCGTTTTTGAGATAAATCCGAGCTGCATCAGGTATGGCTCGCACACGTCCTCCAGCGTTATGGCTTCCTCGCCGATTGCCGCCGCGAGCGTTTGCAGACCCACCGGTCCGCCGCCGTAGCCGTTTATTATCATTTTCAGCATACGCCTGTCGAGCTTATCCAGCCCCAGATCGTCGATCTCGAGCCTGTCGAGCGCGAATCGGGCTATGTCTTTCGTTATCCTGCCGTCGCCCATTATCTGCGCGTAATCGCGAGTTCTGCGCAGCATTCTGTTGGCTATACGCGGCGTTCCGCGTGAACGGCAGGCAAGCTCCCGCGCGCCCTCTAAGTCGCAGGGCACGCCGAGTATCACCGCCGAGCGCTGGATTATATCCGCGAGCTGCTCGGGCTTGTAAAGCTCCAGCCGCTCGATTATGCCGAAGCGGTCACGCAGAGGTGCGCTGAGCTGACCCGAACGGGTGGTAGCGCCTATAAGCGTGAATTTGTTCAGCTCTATCCGTATCGAGCGCGCCGCAGGGCCTTTGCCCATGATAATATCCAGCGCGTAATCCTCCAGCGCGGGGTAAAGTATCTCCTCCACCTGCCGCGAAAGGCGGTGTATCTCGTCGATGAAGAGCACGTCGCCCTTTTCGAGGTTTGTCAGCAGCGCCGCTAAGTCGCCCGGCTTTTCTATCGCAGGGCCGGAAGTGGTGCGAATATTCACGCCCATCTCGTGCGCTATTATCATCGAAAGGGTGGTCTTGCCCAAACCGGGAGGGCCGTAGAGCAGCACATGGTCTAGGGCGTCGCCGCGCTGCTTGGCAGCTTCTATACATATTTTTATATTCTCTTTAACGCTGTCCTGACCGATGTATTCATCGAGCGTTTTCGGGCGCAGACCTACCTCAAAATCATCGGTAGAGTCGGGCGGCTGCTCGGTGGGGGACACCAGCCTGTTTTCAAAATCAAATTCGCCTTGTTCTATCATATTCGTTCTCCATTAAAATTTTGCAAGACCTATTAAAGATTTCTTTATAAGCTCTTCTACGGGCAGCGCGGGGTCGAGCTTTGAAAGCACGCTAAGCGCCTCGCCCTCGGTATAGCCCAGCACCTCGAGCGCGGTGACTGCCTCGGCAATATTCGAGCCCGCCGCGGAAACTGCCGCAGGCTGCGCCGACTGACCGCGCACCGAGATAGTTTCGCCCGCCAGCTTATCTTTAAGCTCTAAGATTATGCGCTGAGCGGTCTTTGCGCCAATGCCCTTCACCTTAGTCAGCGCCTTTGAATCGGCGGTGGCTACGCAGAGGGCGAACTGCTGAGTGTTCATGCCCGAAAGTATCGAGAGCGCGGCTTTAGGGCCTACCCCCGAAACGGATATGAGCAGGCGGAAGCATTTCAGCTCTTCGCGGTCAGCAAAACCGTAAAGCTCGGCGGCGTCCTCGCGCACGCTGAGGTAGGTGTAAAGCATTACCTCGCTCTCGCCCGCTATTTTTTGCAGAGTATTGAAAGTAGTTTTGCAGCCGTAGCCAACGCCGCCGCATTCCACCACGGCAAGCTCAGGCTCGGTATGTATCAGTTTTCCGCTGACGGAATATATCATAACAAAGATCTCCTTAGATAAATTACTTGCCGCCCAGCAGCTTACGCGAGTTTATCGAGTAAGCGTGAGTTATCGCGAGGGCTAAAGCGTCGGCGGCGTCGTCGGGCTTTGGGACAGCTTTTAGGTGGAGTATAGTTCGTACAAGCTCCTGCACCTGTTTTTTCTCCGCCCTGCCGTAGCCGACTATCGAGCTTTTTACCTGAAGCGGGGTGTATTCGTAAAAAGGCACGCCCGCCTGTATCACGGGCAGCAGAGTCACGCCGCGCGCCTGCGCCACGTCGATACCCGTTTTCTGGTTAGTATTGAAAAAAAGCTTTTCTATGCCCATCTCCTGCGGCTTATAAGTATTTAGCAGCACGCGCATATCGTCGTAAATGGCAGCAAGGCGGCGCTCGAAAGGCATATCCGCCGCGGTGGTTATAGCGCCGTAATCTACGAGCGAAACTTTCACGCCGACGTAATCTATCACCCCGTAGCCGACTATCGCGTAGCCGGGGTCGATACCGAGTATGCGCACAAACGCCCCTCCTTTCGTGGGAGCATAACTCCCCTATTTTACAATCTTTTTAATTATAACACACCGCGCTGTATTTTTCAAGAGCCAAAGGCTGAACTTTCGGGAAATTTACACATTTGACTTCTGTATGATTGACATTGTGCATATTTCGTGCTAAAATCATAACGCAGGACAACTAATACAGCTAAGCGAGGTTCATAGCATGGATTTTACAGTAAAGCATTTCAGCGAGCTTACTAACGAGGAGCTTTACGATATACTGCGGCTGCGGGTGAACGTTTTTGTGGTGGAGCAGGAGTGCCCTTACCCCGAGATCGACGGCAACGACGGCTGCGCTTACCACGTTTTTCACCGCGGCGAGAACGGCGCGCTCGACGCTTACCTGCGCGTGCTGCCGCAGGGGGCAACTTTCCCGACAGCGGCGCTGGGGCGCGTTATCTCGATGAAGCGGCGGTGCGGGCTGGGCAGCGAGCTGATGCGCAAGGGCATAGAGGTCGCGAAAGAGAAATTCGGCGCAGACAGGCTCACCATCGAGGCGCAGACATACGCGCGGAAGTTCTACGAGGGCGTGGGCTTTCGGAAGACATCTGAGGAGTTTCTGGAGGACGGCATACCGCACATCGAAATGCAGCTCGAAATATGACCCAAAATGCAAATATCCCCGACGTTTGGCAGGCAAAACGGTCTGCGGAAATCGTCGGGGATATTTTTTTGTGCGGATATTGCCGAGCTTACTGCTCTTCTACGGCGCGGCGGGCGCTTTCGGCAGCGCTTCCGCGGCGGGTGAATGCGGCGGCGAAAACCAGCGCGAGCAGTACGACCGCGAACGTCATCCAGAAGAAAAGCGTGAGCGTGCCGCTGCCTGCGAAAGTATCGTAATAGCCCTTGAGGTAGATGAAGCAGATAACGGCGGGCACGATGTATGTCATGTAGCCGCGCAGGCAGTCGGGCAGGCGTTTGCCCTCGCCGGTATTGACCTCGGCGGAGAAGTTCTCCCAACCCCAGCCGTTTTTCTTAACGCAGAAGAGCGCGATGGTGAGCGAACCTAGCGGCAGGAGGTTTGAGGAAACGAGGAAATCTTCGAGATCCATTATGGTGCTGCCATCGCCAAGCGGCTGTATGCCCGAAAGGGTGCTGTAACCCAGTATCGCGGGGAGCGAGAGGACAGTGATCAGCACAAGATTGAGCAGCAGCGAGCTGCGGCGGCTGATACCGCTAAGCTCTGAGATCATCGTGATGATGTTCTCGAAAACGGCGATAACTGTCGAGAGCGCGGCAAAGGACATGAATATGAAGAAAAGCGTGCCCCATGCCCTGCCGTAAGGCATATGGTAGAAAACGTTAGGCAGGGTGATGAAAAGCAGCGAAGGGCCTGAGTCGGGCTGGATACCGTAAGCGAAGCAGGCGGGGATTATTATGAGTCCCGCGACTACTGCAACGGCGGTATCTAGAATGATAACGTTGAGCGATTCGCCGATAAGGGTACGGTCTTTTTTGAGATAGCTGCCGAAAATCTCTAGCGAGCCGATACCGATGCTGAGAGTAAAGAAAGCCTGCGTCATAGCGGAGAAAAGCACAGTGGGGAAGCCGATCTCGGAAAATTTGCTGAAATCGGGCACCAGGTAGAATTTCAAGCCCTTCATCGCGCCTTTAAGGGTAAGGGAGTTGACCGCCATCACTACCATAAGCACCATGAGCAGTATCATCATGACCTTAGTGACCTTTTCGATGCCGTTTTGCAGACCCAGCGCGCAGACGCCTATGCAGAGGGCTATGACCACCGCGGAGAATATGAACATCTGCTGCGGCGAGGCGAGCATACTATCGAAAGCGGCTGCGGTCTGCTGAGTATCAGCCGCCTGTATGCCGCCCGTGAGGTAGCGAAAAGCGTAGTAAAGCATCCAGCCAGTGACCATAGTATAGAACATCATGAGCAGGTAATTGCCCGCCACGCCGGCGTATTTTGTAAGGTGAAATCTGCTGCCGGGCTTTTCGAGAATATCGTAAGCGCGCGAAAGGCTCTTGCGGCTGCCGCGGCCGACGGCGAATTCGCAGAGCAGGATAGGCATACCGAGCAGCGCGAGGCAGAGCAAGTAGAGCAGCAGAAAAGCTCCGCCGCCGTTCTGACCGCAGATATAGGGGAATTTCCAGACATTGCCCAGCCCGATAGCGCAGCCCGCAGACACAAGTATAAACCCGAGCCGCGACTGAAAAGTGGCTCGTTCGTTAGATTTTTCCATAGAGCATCTCCAATTTCAAAAATAATAATATATTTATTGTATATTATGCCCGTGGGTTTGTCAATAAAATTTCAGTTAATAATTCCGGACGAATTTTTTTTGCAACCGGATCCGTTTTAAAACGTCTTATTTATAGAAGGCTTTTTTAGCGCCTCGGTAAATTTGACATTATGAATGATAAACGGAAAAAGCGCCATCGACCCCAGCGGCATAGTATACGACGCCGACTTCGTTAAAGAGCAAAAATCCCTACTTAGTAAAAGCACGCTCGTACAAGACTGTAAACGGCATAAAATACTTCGGCGCATCGTCTATGGTTTTACCGCCCGGGCGGTCTTTTTTTGTCGCAGTAACTCCCTCACCCCCTTGCTTTTCAACCGAAAAAATGGTATAATAAGTATAACAATTATTCTCATAACGGTAAAATAGGGTCAAAAAAGCCGCAAATATTATTATCACGGGAGAAAAAAATGATCGATAAAAATAAAATTCTGGAAGCTTGGATAATGTCAGAACATTTATCCGAGGGCAATTTCAACGAAAAGGATACCGCCATACGCACCCTTGAAACGCCGATAGACCTTGACTTTTATTCTATGTTCAAACACCAGATCTTTAAAAGCAAGATCGGCAAGTATAAAACCGGCGGGGTAGTGCTGTATTTTGATATTTTCGACTTCATGGAAGTTGTTTCGATATTGCGCGAACAGTATAAACTAAAGCCTGCCGAAGAGGAGATTACTTCGGGCAAAAAGTTCGGCTTCGCCCTTTATTTCGACAAAGATCTGAACTATATGCCCGATATGATGTTCTTTACCGAAAGCGCTTACATACGTTATTACAAGAAAGTTCCGCACGAGAGCGAATTCAGAGCTTTTGAAAATGATCTGAAAACTGAGCTTTCCAAAGAATTTTCCGAAACTGCAAATGACGCAGAGAAATTCAACGAAGCGTTCGTCAGGCTGCTCGAGAAGTTTAATATGAGCACGGATAATTGCAGGATACAGTTTCTAAAAAATATGGAAACAGGCGCTGTAAACCTCCACTCTTTTTTCATCAACGACCTCGAAAAAGCGAAAAATATCTCTACCCAAAATCTTGAGAAATATCTTTATGGAAACACAAAGAACAGAGTTGACCTTGACAGCAAAAAGGATTCCGCAAAGTTCGCTCCGTCCGCTTTTGAGGATATACTTCAGCCTAAAAATTATCCGCTTGGCAGATTTCCGGGCAACACGAAATATGCGCTCTCGCTCATGCAGCAAGCAGCGGTAAATCTTTCCATAGGATATGATACCGAAACTATCAGGAGCGTAAACGGCCCTCCCGGCACGGGCAAGACTACCCTGCTGAAAGATATTTTCGCCGAGCTTATAGTAAAGCAGGCGCGCGACATCGCCGCGCTGAAAAAGCACACGATAGGGGGGACGGAAAAAACTGTATATTACAACAGTGCTTCCATCGGCGTGATACCTGAAAACATCGCGGAAAACGGTGTAGTGGTCGCAAGTTCCAACAACGGCGCTGTGCAGAACATCGTGAACGAGCTTCCGCTCATAGAAGGTCAGATAGATGAAAAATTTGCGGACGAGCTGAAAAATGCTGACTATTTCAGCAAGCTAGCCAACTCGAAAGTGACTACTAAATGGGAAAAGGACGAGAACGGCAAAAAATACTTGCAGTATAATATCGAGCCTAACGAGGGCGAAGATAAGTTCTGGGGTCTTTTTTCGCTCGAGGGCGGAAAGTCCGCCAATATGGCGAGCATTTTAGCAAATATAAACTGCGTTTTTAAATATCTGAATGAAGAATACGAACCCGACAGCGACGTATATACAGAATTTCTTGAGCAGTACGATGAAGTCAAGGGTATTCGCGACAAAATGCAGAAGCTTTCAAAGACCATTGCATCATACCGCGAAAACTGCGCGAAGCTTGACGAACTAAAACGGGAATTCGACGCCGAGCTGAAAAACAGGAACATTTTGCTCAACGGAAAGATCTTTGAGATCGAGAACGCGCTGAAAGCAAATGCCGAAGAGCGCGCGCAGAGCGAGCGGCTTATCGAAGAGATCGCCGTTCAGCAGAGAAAGAACCAAGCGGATATGGAAAGCGCATATCAGTACAGCAATATGCTGCTGAAACAAAGCCGGGATTTTTTGCCCCAAAAAGCAGAAAACTGGAGCACGAGCAGCTAACGGCCGAAGCTTCCGCGCAGCTGAAAGCGCTGAGAGAAAAAGAGCTTCTCCGCAGCCAAAAGGAAAACGATCTGCGCGGTAGGATAAAAAAGCTGGCAAACACTGGCGCGCAGTATTCCAAACAGGCAGAAGCCCTGCGGCAAGACCTCGCTTCATGGAAAACCTCTGCCGAGGAGAGAATTGCCGGGCTGGAAGAAAAAGTCCGCAAACTTAGCCGCGGTTTTGATATTGACAAGGTCAGCCCGCTGAACATGACGCAGGATTACGATAAACTGCATCTATCAAACCCGTGGTTCGGCGAAGAATACAGAGTCGCGCAGTCAAGGCTTTTTATAAAAGCGCTAATGGTGCGCAAGCAGTTTTTGTACGACAACAGAAAGAATGTCAGGGCGGCGGCTTTGATATGGAGTATGCAGGGCAATTACCTCGAAAAGAAACACATCATCGCAGCCGCTTGGAGCTGGATAAACATGACTATACCCGTTATCAGCTCAACATTTGCGAGCTTTTCGCGTATGTGCAAAAATCTGGAGCCAAACACCCTCGGTCATCTTTTTATCGACGAAGCGGGGCAGGCTGTTCCGCAGGCGGGCGTGGGCGCGATATTCAGAAGCCGCCACGTTATGGCAGTAGGCGACCCCTCGCAGATAAAGCCCGTACTCACGCTGGATCCAGGCGTACTGAGTATGCTGAACGGACATTTCGGGGTAACGGAAAAATACCTCTCTGCCTCTGCCTCGGTGCAGACCTTGACCGACGCGGCGAGCAGATTCGGCTTTTACAGAGAGCAGGACAGGTCGGAAGATTCATGGATAGGCATACCTCTTTGGGTGCACAGAAGGTGCCTTTACCCCATGTTCACAATCTCAAACAAAATTTCCTACAACGGATTCATGGTGCAGGGCAAAGAGGGCTACGGCAAGACCGGCTGGTTCAACGTAAAGGGCAAGGCTGCTGACAAGTATGTGGAAGCGCAGGGCGAGTTCCTTTTGCAAAAGATAAAGAAGATGATGGAGGCTGACCCCGCCATAGGCGATAAGAGCGCCAAGGACGTGATATACGTCATATCGCCTTTTGCAAATGTAGCCTACCAGCTGGCTCAGAAGCTGAAAGAGATAGGCTTCACGCGGTTTGACAACAGCGGGAAACCTACTAACGTTGGAACTATACACACATTTCAAGGAAAAGAAGCGCCGATAGTTTTTATGGTCCTCGGCGCGGATAAGCAGAGCGCGGGCGCGGCAAGGTGGGCGGTAAGCGAGCCTAATATGATGAACGTAGCGGCTACCCGCGCGAAAGAAGAATTTTATCTGATAGGCGACAAGCAGCTGTACCTCGAAAACGGCGGCGAAGTAGTATCAAAGACTTACGAAGTCATCACCAAATACGGCAGACAGCACCCCGAGCTTTCAGATAACGCCGTTAAGACCGTTGTGACCGTAAAAGCCCCCGCGAACGACTCAGACAAGCGCATAAGAGGAAAGATCGACCGCGTGGGACAGGGCAAGACCAGCAAGTACGCGTATATCATAGGCGATGACAACAAGCGCTACACCATAAACGAAAACATCTACCTAAACACCGCCGAGGCTGACGAGATAATCAAGCGGGGAAACTACGTTTCGTTTATCCCCGAAAAGCGCACTGAAAAAACCACATTGGCTACGCAGATAAAGCAAGAGTAAGCGTTTTTTTGCCGCCGCAATTCTTAATAACAAAATAAAAACCTGCCGAGAGCCGCCTTTTGCAGCACCACGTCGGGGTTGCCGATAACTATCTCGTGCCGCATTTCGGCGGCGGGATATGTTTTTTCGGTGTAGTCTGACATTCAGTGCGCCTCCTTTCATCGCCTTAAAGCCGCGCTTATTTGGTCTTTACTTTCTGAGTAGCCGACCACGCGCCGTAATATTTGCTGTTGCCTACCTTTTTATAAGAGCGTACCTTTACATAATACGTCTTTTTAGCTTTCAGACCCTTTATCGTCTTTTTGACCGATGTATTTTTAGTGACGTAAGTGCTCTTGCCGTCGGAAAGATCAGACTTTGTGCCGTACATCACCTGATAGCCCGTAACGCCGCTGTCCTTTGTCCAAGCTACGGCGAAAGATCTCGTCAGCGGGGTGACTGCCTTTATCTTCTGCTTAGCGGGCAGTATCTTAAAGTATTTTACAACAGCGCCCTTATAGCCGCCCTTGCCCGTGATAGTCACCTTAGCCCGACCTGCGGCGATGTTATTGCTGTACTTTACGGTGTAATCAGTATTCGCCTTGAGCTTTTTGCTGCTAAAGATAACTGTAACCGCGGGCTTTTTCGCCTTGCCGGTATATGTATATTTGGTGCGCGAAAGCGTGATCGCTGCGGAAGAAATATCAAATCTTATCTTCGGAATGACCTCTATATCTAGATAGCCGCAGCGCGTACATCATCGCCCGCATAACCTGTTAAGACAATACCGTCATCATCAATGTAGTAATGAAATATTGCAAAAAAATCCGCATCCAGATATTCCGAATTGCTTGATGAATCCGCAACTGAGCTTGATTCCAAGCCCTCACTAGATGATGAATTTGAAACAGCAGATGAGGATCGTGAACCTCTTCTGCTCGAATTACTGCTGCTTGACCTGCTCGATATGCTCAGCGAAGACGTAAGCAGGCTCTCGCTGAGAGAGTTTGCCGAGCTTTGCTCTTCTGCATATATGCTCACGGTGCTTTCGGCAGAGTCGATACCCGAATCTATACGCATATCTCCTTTGTGGACGTTGGCGAAGCCACCACCGCCGCGCAAATATTCTCCATTTCCCTTTAATGCAGCATTGCAATTTTACCTGCTATAAATAAGACGTTTCAGCAGCAGGTTTGGTCGTAGCTTTTTTTAAGAATTTTTTGTGAAGTTTTTGCTAACAAATATATTTGCCTGCCTGCGCTCTTTAGACTATCTAATATTAAATAATGTACCCGCATTATCCCCGCATTTTCATGCGGCGCTCTTGACAATGCCTGCAAATTGATGTATAATTGAATTACGAACATCTTTGAAAGGATAGTCGATAAATGACTTACAAAAATATAAAAATATGTGCTTGTCTGGCAGCCGCTATGTGCTCATGCTTCGCGGCGGGCTGCGCGGGCAGCGATAAAAAAGATACCTCCAGCGCGCTGACCACCACCGCGCCCGTTATCGAAAGCAAGGCGGATACCGCCGATACTGATAACAGCGTCGTGCAGGCTGAAAGCGCGGCTGACGAAAGCTCACAGGCTGAGCCGAAAAAGGAATTTACCCCCGGCGAGGGCTTGGAAAAGACCGCTGCGCTTTTCAGCGGAGCTTACACCTACAAGACGGAAGTGACCTACTCCGACGAAGCCGCCGGCAACGTTTCTGAGGTGACTCAGGCGAGCGACGGCAAGAATTTTTACCAGAACAACAAGTCGGTGACGGAAAGCGGCTTTGCCGAGGACTTCACCTACCTGCGCTCGGGCGATAAGAGCTACTATATAGATAACAACACCAGCGCTTTTACGTCAAAGACAAGTGCTGAGGAGCTTAATATCTATCAGGCGATCATCGACCAGCAGCTCGACGTTACCTCTACCCATATCCCCGAAGACACCGAGGGCTGCAAGGTGGAGGAATACACCTACACAGGCGACACATACATCACCGTTTATGACCTGTATTTCAGCAAGAAAACGGGCGATATAAAGAAATACACCGCCACCTACATCACCGAGGGCGATGATGACATAATACAGACGGTAAAGGTGAAGGAGATAACCGATTCGGCGGACGAAAAGCTTTTTGACACCGACTTTACCGAGGACATGACTGACTTCGACAACATCTCGGAGGACACAAGGCTCGGCTTCTGCCAGGGTGTATGCGCCACCTACAATATCAGCACTGACGATATGTACAAGATGGACATAACCACCGACGACCTGAAGAAAATAAGCTTCGATAAATTCTTCGAGCTGGTGTGCACATACGCAAAGCCGAAGAAATAACGACAAACGCAACGAAAAGAGCGCATAAAATGAATATAAAAAATATACTCCAGCTGCTGAAGCCGAAAGCTATGACCTCATACATCTACGAGGACTGCACCGTGCGGCAGGCGATAGAGAAGATGAAGCACCACGGCTACACCGCAGTGCCTGTAATAAACAAAGACGGCTCTTATGTAAAGACCATCGCCGAGGGCGACTTTTTGTGGTTCATGCTGGATAAGCACATAACCGACATAACTGAGCTGGAGGATTACTCGCTGAAAGACATTCCCCGCAGAGTAAAGTGCGAGCCGGTATACGTCTACTCGACTATAGAAGACCTGCTGGAAATATCTATGAACCAAAACTTCGTGCCCGTTATCGACGACCGCGATATTTTTATCGGGATAGTCACCCGACGCGACATAATACAGGAATGCTGCAAGGCGCTGAAAGCGCACGGAGATGTTTTCTTGCCCGAGTATGAACGCAACGAGCTGGGCGAACAGCTTGAAGAGGACGAGATGTACGACTGATACAGCTGCCGTACTGATATAAGGAGAGATCTATGATGAAAAAGCTAAAGATGAAAAGAATGACGAAGATAGCGGGAAATTACGCGGGCAACGCCGCGCTCTGCGCTATACTTATAATGATAATGCTGCTCGCGATAGGCACGGCGGCGCTTGTCGTAACCGGCAGAACGAGCATAAATGAAAATCAGAATATGCCCGCAAACGGCGTGGTATCCTTCGCCGATGAATCCTCTGCCGTAGACCAGCAGGAGCCTGTACAGGAAGAGCCTAAGGCGCTTATGGAGTACCCCGAGAAGGACTACGAGTTCCAGAAGATCTCTTTTGACGGACTTACCGCTAAGTACGGCGTGCTGCTCGACTGCGAGAACAACAAGATATACGCGGGAAAGAATTACAAGAAAAAAGCTTACCCCGCTTCACTCACCAAGCTTATGACCGTTATCATCGCGCTGGAAAACTGCGATGATATTTCCGATACATACAAATTCACAAAGAGCGATATAAAGTCCCTCTCCGACGCGAACGCTTCCGTAGCGGGATTTTCCGCGGGCGAAAAGGTAACGGTAGAAGACCTGCTCTACGGCGCTATGCTGCCCAGCGGCGCTGACGCTACTCTGGGTCTGGCGAACTACGTTGCAGGCTCGGAAAAAGAATTTGTAAAGCTGATGAACGCTAAGGTGAAAGAGCTTGGCCTTACCGGCACGCACTTTTCCAACGCCAGCGGTCTGCACGACGACGACCACTACTCTACCGTGCTGGATATGGCTATGATAGTAGAGTACGCGCTGAACAACGATAAGATAAGCGACGAATTTATCAAGATAATCTCGGCTAAAGACTACACCACCTACAAGAGCAACAAGCACGAGGCGGGCATACCCCTCAGCAGCATATTCATGAGCAGATACGACGGCTTCTACATCGACCGCGATGAGGACGGCAAAGAGGACGCCGACATCATAGGCGGCAAGACGGGCTTTACCGACGAATCGGGCTACTCGCTCGCTTCCGTTTACAAGATAGAGGACACCTACTACGTTTGCGTTACCATGAAGTCCACCACCGCGGAAACGGCTACCAGCGACAACCTCACGATAGCCGAGCGCTACCTGCCCGTTTACGACCTGCTGGGCGATGACAGCTCCAGCTCTTCCGAAAGCTCGGCAGAATCGAGCAGCACGGTAGATGTGACCCCCGCGCCGATAGACCAGACTGAGAGCGACCAGAATACCTCGACCGTACCCGACAGCTCCGCCGCCGACTCTATCCCGAACGACGAAGTGCCTATGTGAACCGCGGCAGATACAGCCACATAAATTCATATGAACAAGTATTCAGAGGAACAGCCACGAAAAAGGCTGTTCCTCTTATTTTTTTGGTGAGTTAGCATAAAGTAACTCCGAAAATGAGCGCGTATTTGTTAATTATCATGTGAAAAAAGTGAAAAAATTGATAAAGGGTATTTACAAAACGGAAAAGAAGTGTTATAATATTATTCAGTAGGGAGGGCTGCGCTATGGCCTTTCCACGCCCGCTTGAACCGACCATAAAATGGCACAGTGAAGGCGGTGCGAAAATTTCTATGGCATTTACAAAGTGCCGGGAAATTCAGAAAAGGGACGGCAGATATCATCGCTTTCCCGGAATCTAGAAAGGAATGATTCTTAAATGGCAAGAAAAATGAAAACCATGGACGGAAACAACGCTGCTGCATGGGCGTCATACCCCTTTACAGAAGTCGCTGCTATCTATCCGATCACACCTTCTTCCGTTATGGCAGAGGTTACTGACCAGTGGGCAGCCAAGGGTCAGACAAACATCTTCGGAACTCCCGTAAAGGTAGCCGAGATGCAGTCCGAGGCGGGCGCTTCGGGTACTGTTCACGGTTCACTTGCAGCCGGCGCTCTGACTACTACCTACACTGCTTCGCAGGGTCTGCTGCTCATGATCCCGAATATGTACAAGATCGCAGGCGAGCTGCTTCCCTGCGTTATCCACGTTTCCGCAAGATGCGTAGCTTCTCACGCTCTTAACATCTTCGGCGACCACTCCGACATCTACGCATGTCGTCAGACCGGCTTCGCAATGCTGTGCTCCTGCAGCCCGCAGGAAGTTATGGACCTCGGCACAGTAGCTCACCTCTCTACCATCAAGGGCAGAGTACCTTTCATCCACTTCTTCGACGGCTTCAGAACCTCTCACGAGATCCAGAAGATCGAGACTTGGGATAAGGAAGACGTAGCTGAAATGGTAGACTACGAGGCTATCGAAGAGTTCAGAAAGAGAGCTATCAACCCTGAGCACCCCGTACTTCGCGGTACTGCCCAGAACCCTGATATTTTCTTCCAGGCTCGCGAGGCTTGCAACACCTACTACAACGCTATCCCCGGAATAGTAGAAGAGTATATGGACAAGGTAAATGCCAAGATCGGCACTGACTACAAGCTCTTCAATTACTACGGAGCACCCGACGCTACTCACGTTATCGTAGCTATGGGCTCTGTTTGCGATACTATCGAAGAAACCATCGACTACCTCAACGAGAAAGAGGGCACTAAGCTCGGTCTTGTTAAGGTACGTCTTTACAGACCTTTCTGCGCTGATAAGCTCGTTGAGGCTCTGCCTGACACCGTAGAGCAGATCTCGGTACTCGACAGAACTAAGGAACCCGGCTCGCTCGGCGAACCTCTGTGGCTCGACGTTGTTGCTGCGCTCAAGGGCACTAAGTTCCACGACGTTCCCGTTACCTCCGGCAGATACGGTCTTGGTTCTAAGGATACTACTCCTGCACAGATCAAGGCAGTTTACTGGAACGCTTCCTGGAAGGATACATACAAGCCCAGATTCACCATCGGTATCGAAGACGATGTTACCAACCTCTCGCTCGATTCCTCCGTTAAGCTCGACACCGCTCCTGCCGGCACTACCGCCTGCAAGTTCTGGGGTCTGGGTGCAGATGGTACCGTTGGCGCTAACAAGAACTCCATCAAGATCATCGGCGACCACACCGACCTGTATGCACAGGCATATTTCGCTTACGACTCTAAGAAGTCGGGCGGCGTAACTGTATCTCACCTGCGTTTCGGTAAGACTCCTATCAAGTCTACCTACCTCATCAACCAGGCTGACTTCGTAGCTTGCCACAACGAATCCTATATCAACAAGTATGATATGGTTTCCGACATCAAGCCGGGCGGAACTTTCCTGCTCAACTGCCAGTGGACTGAGGAAGAGCTGGATAAGCACCTCCCCGGACAGGTAAAGAGATACATCGCTCAGAACAACATCAAGTTCTACATCATCAACGGCGTTAAGATCGGTAAAGAGATCGGTCTGGGCAACAGAATAAACACCGTTCTCCAGTCTGCATTCTTTAAGCTTGCAAACATCATCCCGATAGACGACGCTATCAAGTACATGAAGGACGCTGCTACCGCTTCTTACTCTAAGAAGGGCGAGGCCATCGTAAAGATGAACCACGACGCTATCGACGCCGGCTGCCATCAGGTAGTAGAAGTTAAGGTACCTGAAAAGTGGAAGGACTGCGAAGATACTCCTATGGGTATGCCAGCAGTTACCTGCGACGACAAGGTTCTCGAGGACTTCGTAAACAAGATCCAGATCCCCTGCAACGCTCAGGTAGGCGACAAGCTCCCCGTTTCTACTTTCGTACACATGGCAGACGGTACCTTCCCGCAGGGTTCGGCTGCATTTGAGAAGAGAGGAATCGCGGTAGACGTTCCCGCTTGGAACGGCGCAAACTGCATCCAGTGTAACTTCTGCTCTTATGTATGTCCGCACGCTGTTATTCGTCCCGTTATCATGAGCGAGGACGAGCTGAAGAAGGCTCCAGAACTTGCTAAGAAGAAGGCTGTTGCCTGCACCGGTATGCCCGGCTACTACTTCGTAATGACCATGTCTGCGCTCGACTGCACAGGCTGCGGCTCTTGCGTAAACGTATGCCCCGGCAAGAAGGGTGAAAAGGCACTCTCTATGCGTCCTCTTGACGAGCAGCTCGCTGAGCAGGAAGTATTCAACTACGCACTTACCCTCAAGGACAAGCCTGAGGTTCACGAGAAATTTAAGGAGACCACCGTTAAGGGCTCGCAGTTCAAGCAGCCCCTGCTCGAGTTCTCCGGCGCTTGCGCAGGCTGCGGTGAAACACCTTACGCTAAGCTGATAACCCAGCTCTTCGGCGACAGAATGTACATCGCTAACGCTACCGGCTGCTCCTCCATCTGGGGCGGTTCTGCACCTTCCACTCCTTACACCAAGAATAAGGACGGCAAGGGCCCCGCTTGGGCAAACTCCCTCTTCGAGGACAACGCTGAGTACGGCTACGGTATGTTCCTCGCACAGAATACAATCAGAAAGAGAACCATCGCTAAGGTACTCGAGCTTTCTAAGACCACTAAGGCTAAGGATCTCAAAGCTGCTTGCGAAGAGTATCTCTCTACCATCGACTGCGGCAAGACCAACTCGCCCGCTACCGACGCTCTTATCGCTGCTCTGAAGAAGTCTAAGACTAAAGCATCTGAGGAGATACTGAAGGACGCTGACTATCTGAGAAAGAAGTCGATGTGGATCTTCGGCGGCGACGGCTGGGCTTACGATATAGGCTTCTCCGGTCTGGACCATGTACTGGCTCAGGGCGAGGACGTAAACATCTTCGTATTCGATACCGAGGTTTACTCCAACACCGGCGGACAGTCCTCTAAGTCTACTCCTACCGGCGCTATCGCACAGTTCGCTGCTGCCGGTAAGGAAGTTAAGAAGAAGGATCTGGCAGGCATCGCTATGACCTACGGCTATGTATACGTTGCTCACATCGCAATGGGCGCTGACTACAACCAGTGCATCAAGGCTATCGCTGAGGCTGAGGCTTACAACGGTCCTTCGCTCATCATCGGTTATGCTCCTTGTATCAACCACGGCATCAAGGGCGGTATGAAGATCGCGCAGACCGAGGAGAAGAAGGCTGTACAGGCAGGCTACTGGCACCTTTACAGATACAATCCTACTCTCAAGCTTGAGGGCAAGAATCCTTTCATCATGGATTCTAAGGCTCCTACTGCTGACTATAAGGACTTCCTTATGGGAGAGGTTCGTTACAACGCTCTGGCAAGACAGAATCCTGAGAGAGCAGAAGACCTGTTCAACAAGGCTATCAAGAACGCTAACGACAGATATGACTACCTGCTGAGATATGCAAAGCTCTACAACACCGTTGAAGAAGCTCCCGCTGACAAGGCTAAGAAGTAATTCATAACTGAATAATAAAGACCTCGCAGAGATGCGGGGTCTTTTTTTTTGCGCCAAAAAAAAGCAGGCGTTTTGCGCGCCTGCCGTTAGATATTCGATCAGCTCAAATTACCCGCCGACTATCATGCCGACCACCGCGAAGTAGTGGAAAACGCTGCCCGCGATGGTGAACAGATGCCATATCGAGTGGAAGTATTTCTTCTTTTTCTTGACGTAAAAGATAACGCCAACGGTGTAGAAAAGTCCGCCGATCAGCAGAAACCAGAGCGAAATCGGGCTGACTTTTTGCAGCATAGGCTTGATCGCGATGACGATGACCCAGCCCATTGCTATGTAGCAGACTACCGACGGCTTGCGGAATTTCTCAAGGTCGATGGAGTTGAACACGATGCCGAGCACCGCCGCGCCCCAAACTATTCCGAAGAGCACCCAGCCCAACGCACCGCGAAGCGGCACGAGCGTTATCGGCGTATACGTTCCCGCGATGAGGAAGAAGATCGTGTTATGATCCATTATGCGGAAGAACGCTTTCGCGCGCGGGTTGGTTATCGCATGGTAAAGCGTGGACATTGTGTAAAGAATTATAAGTGATGCGCCGAATATCGCCGAGCTGACAACGCCCCAAGCATCGGAGTGGATAGCGGCGAGCACGATGAGCACCACTGTTCCCGAGATGGATAGCCCCCCGCCCACGCCGTGCGACACGGAATTGAATATCTCTTCGCCGAGCGTGTAACGTTTCGCGCTCTGCGGTCTTGCAGTTTCCATAAATATACATCTCCTTCAAAGCAAATACCTCTATCTAAATAATAACACTTTAACGGAGGTGTGTCAACCGACGAAATCCGAAAACTGTGATAAAATACCGTTGCAAAACGGCAATTTTTGTGCTATAATAGTAGTAGTGAATTTATTGGGAAAGAGGTCTGCGGCTATGGGTCGGGAATGGTTCAAGCGGCTTTTTGGAAAATCTAAGAAAAACGAATCCAAAACTGAGGACGAGCCTGCTAAGGCAGTGGCTGTCAGCGCGCCGTTGCAGATACCTATAAGTGCTAACAGTACCATGGAAAAGGATAAAGACCTGTATCTGAAAGTCAGCTTTGCGACAGACGTTGGCAAACGGCGGGCTAATAACGAGGATAATTTCTACATAGACGGCAAATATCGCCATAATTATGGCAAAAACGAGTGCGATTCGTACATCGAGCTGACCACAGAAACGCATCTTTACAGCGTATTTGACGGCATGGGCGGCGAAGCGTTCGGCGAAACGGCTTCAGCGCTAGCCGCCGCGCGAATGGAGGGTATGACGGACATCTTCAGAACTGCCGCGTCATCTGACCTGCCCTACTACATGAACGAGTACACCCGCGCCGCCAACGACGCGATTTGCGATATGTGCGCCGAGAGGGGTTCGCGCGGTGGCAGCACTTTTGCAGCGGTGTGCGTGAAGGACGGGCAAGCATATCCATTTTATATCGGTGACAGCAGAATTTACCTGTACGATGAAGGCACACTTTTACAGATAACGGAAGATCAGACGCTTGCCGTGCGCAAGATAAAGGCGGGCGTTTACACAGCGGACGAGGCGGAGAACAGCCCTGACCACCATAGATTGACAAGTTTTCTTGGTGCTGACAGCGGCGGAATGGGACTTGACCCGCAGCCGTGTATGCCCGTGCCGGCAAAGGCGGGTGTGAAACTGCTGATATGCAGCGACGGACTGACGGATATGTGCAGCCGAGAGGAGATCGCGCAGACGCTTTCGCAGACCGCGGACTGCAAGAATTCGGCTCGTGTACTGGCCGAAAAGGCGCTCAAAAATGGCGGAATGGACAACGTTACCTGCATAGTGCTGGAATTTGAGGAGCTTTTTGGCGGAATAGATGAAAATGATTGCGATATAGAGGAAAAGGAGTAAGAATATGTATCATGGATTGATAGATGTACCGACGTTTGCGTACTTCGATTTCGGCAATATATGGATGGGAAGTCTGCTCGGCGATATGAATTACAGAATAGAACCGCTGAAAAAAGCCGAGCCGCCCGCGCTGAAAGTCAGCGTTTGGTATGGGGAGATATGCTTTGAACTGGGGCAGATCTCGACGGAATTTGAGGAAGAGTTTTCCGACGATGGATACCAGCGGGTGATCGCAAAGATAAACGAGCTGGCGGCGGAGTACCGAAAAAAACTGAGCGAGCCTCGAAATTGAAAATCAACAGCGAGATTTATGCCGAGCCGACGAAAGCTCGGCTTTTTTATTTAACAAAGTGTACAAAATGTGAAAAAGCCATTGAAAACACTCGTCAAATGTGCTATAATAAAAGAGAGTATGCAGATATGCGGCGCTGAGCCGCTTTGACCGCAGATAAAAGATCTAAGGAGGTTGTAAATCATGAAAAATAAGGTAACAGTAAACATATATGGCAGAAGCTACCCCATGATGACCGACGAGAGCGAGGAGTACACCCAGCGCCTTGCAAACACGCTGAACGAGCGCATGAAGGCGCTTCAAGCGGCGAAACGAACACTTTCTATACAGGACGCGGCGGCGATAATCTCGCTGGAATGTCTTGACGAACTTGTTAAGAATAAGCAGACTGAGAAAAATATACGCACGCAGATCAGCGCCTACGTCGAATCGGCAAACGACGCGCACGACGAGTGCGAGAAGCTGAAAAAAGAGGTCGAACGCCAGCGCGAACGCATCCGCCAACTGGAGAGCGAAGTGAAGCTGCGCACGAAATTCGCGGTCGATGAGAACACCGCCGAGCAGATCTTGAAGAGCAGCATCACCGGTGCGCTGGGTCTGCCGCCGAAAAAGTGATGGCGGAGATACTTTCGCCCGCGGGCGGGCCGGAGCAGCTTTTTGCGGCGGTGCAAAGCGGCGCGGACGCGGTGTATCTGGGGCTGAAACGCTTCAGCGCGCGCGGTTCTGCGGTGAATTTTGACGAGCAGCAGCTCAAAGAAGCAGTAAGTTTTTGCCATCAGCGCGGTGTGAAAGTCTATGCGGCGGTGAACACGATGCTTTTCGACGGCGAACTTGCCGACTGCGCCGAAACGCTGCGGATACTTTGCGAAACTGGCGTTGACGCAGCGATCGTGCAAGATCCGGCGGTCGCGGAACTGGCGCAAAGCTGCTGCCCCGAACTGGAACTGCACGCCTCGACACAGATGACCCTGCACACGGCGGCGGGCTGCGAATTTGCACGGCGGCTGGGCTACACGCGCACGGTGCTTTCGCGCGAACTGCCCGCGGACGTGATAAAAGAGCTGTGTAAGCTGCAAAATATGGAAATTGAGATCTTCGTGCACGGCGCGCTGTGCATGTCCGTTTCGGGGCAATGTCTGATGAGCGCAGTGGTCGGCGGAAGAAGCGCCAACCGCGGCATTTGTGCGCAGCCGTGCCGTCTGCCGTGTTCAGTAAAAAAAGGAAGACAAGACCATGTACTTTCGCTGAAAGACATGAGCATTTTGCACGATCTGCCCGAACTGGCTGAATTTGGCGTAGATTCATTGAAGATCGAGGGCAGAATGAAGCGACCCGAGTACGCCGCGCTTTCGGCGTACTGTGCGAAAAAGGCGCTGGCGGGCGAGGATTACGACGAGCGACTGCTGGCGGACGTGTTCTCGCGCGGGGGCTTCACCGATGGCTATTTGAAACGGCGCACGGGCGCGGAAATGTTTGGCACACGCACCGCCGAGGACGCCAAGACCGCCGCCGCCGCCTACCCCGCCATTCACGAGCTTTACCGCCGCGAATACAAGCGCGCGCGGCTGGATATTGCCGCCGATGTGCGCCGCGGCGAGCCTTTGCACATCACAGCGACGGACGAGAACGGTCTGCGAGCGGAATTTATTGGCAAGGTTCCCGAACAGGCGCAAAACAAGCCCTGCGATGAAGCGTTCTTGCGCAAGCAATTGGGCAAGCTGGGAGATACTTACTTTGAACTGGGCGATATGCACTGCGAAATTGACGACGGATTGGCAGTCGCGGCGGGAGAGCTGAACGCTGCGCGCCGCGAACTTTGCGAAAAACTCAGCGCTCTGCGCGAGGAGCATTTTTCTCGCCGCGTGGATTTTACGCTGGATATCCCGAAGCCCGAACCGCGCGAGCGCGATTTTGGCGAGCCGAGGCTGCGCGTGAACGTCTGTAAAGCGGAGCAGCTTGCCATGCTCGACCCCGAGGACATCGAGATCGCGTGGCTGCCGTTAGATATGAACGAGATCAAAAAGGCTGCGGAGCGCTTCCCTGCCGAGAAGCTCGGCGTAGCAATGCCGCGCTTCACGTTAGATGAAAATAGTCAGACTGCGCTGCTTGAGCAAGCAAAACATACGCATATTAAGCACATTTTATGCACGAATTATGCACACATTATAACCGCGCAAAAACTGGGGCTTACGCCTCATGGGGCAGCGGGGCTGAACATTGCAAACTCGCTCGCGCTCAAAAAGCTGCGCGAATTCGGCGTAGCGGACGCGGTGATCTCGCCAGAAATGAAAGCTTCGCAGATCAGCGCGCTAGCGCCGGAAATACCAATCGGTGCGGAGGGTTACGGCAGGCTGCCGCTCATGCTGACGGTCAACTGCCCGATACGCGCGGCGGTCGGCTGCAAAAAATGCACCGGCGCGGTCTACGACAGAACCGGCAGGCGATTCCCGATAAAGTGCTCAAAAAGGCTCGGATACACCGAACTGCTCAACTCCGACCTGCTCTGCATATCGGACAAAATGGCGGATTTCCGCGCGGTGGATTTCGTGCAGATAGAGCTTTTTGACGAGTCGGCGGAGCGAGCGGCGGAAGTTATAAATATGTTCAAATATCAAAAGCAATGTACTGCGATAAACGGCGAAACCATAACAAGAGGTTTGTATTACCGCGGATTGAAAGGATAAATATGAAGTTAAAATTCAAAAAAATGCGTGACGGCGCAGTTATCCCGAAACGCATGACGGCGCACAGCGCGGGCTGCGATCTTACGGCTTGTCTGGAAAGCGCTGTTACCATCGGCGCGGGCGAAACTGCCATGATACCTACAGGCGTGGCGGCGCAGCTTGATTGCGACGGCGAGTACGTTTTGCTGGCCTACGCGCGCTCATCGCTGGCAGCGAAGCACGGGCTTGCACCCGCGAACTGCGTCGGCGTTATAGACATGGATTACCGCGGCGAGATATTCATTCCGCTGCATAATTCTTCCAAAGAAGCGTACACAGTGCAGAACGGCGAGCGCATAGCGCAGCTTGTGGTTACGCCCGCGGTATTCGCCGAGATAGAGGAATGTGAAGAGCTTACCGATACCGAACGCGGAAGCGGCGGATTTGGAAGCACTGGAAAGTACTGAACGAACTGAACGACAAGGAATATTCTATGAAAATATACAATGTTAAAATATTTACAATGAACAAAGCCCGCTCGGTCATCGAAAAGGGCTGGGTCGAGATAACTGAGGGCAAGATCACCGCCGTGTGCGAGGGCACGCCCTCAAGCTTTGAGGACGTTGACATCGACGGCGGCGGCGCGGCGCTCTACCCCGGCTTCATCGACGCGCACACGCACGTCGGACTGACTACGAACGGCGTCGGTATCGAAAGCGAAGATTTTAATGAGGAGAGCGAACCCTGCTCGGCGCAGCTAAGGGTCATCGACGCGATAAACCCATTCGACGAGTCGTTTGAAAAGGCGCGAAACGCGGGCATAACCTCGGTGCTTATCTCCCCCGGCTCGATGAACCCCGTGGCGGGCGACATCGTGGCAGTTTCCACCGATGGCAGGCGCATCGACAATATGCTTCTGCGGCGCGTGGGCATAAAATTCGCGCTCGGCGAGAACCCGAAAATGACATATATGAACCGCGACGAAACACCCTGCACCCGCATGGCGATAGCCGCGATGATCCGCGAAGCGCTGCTTAAAGCGCAGAGGTACATGGCGGACAAGGAAGCCGCCGAGAGCGAGTCTGACCTGCCCGAGCTTGACCCGAAGAGCGAGGCGCTGATACCCCTGCTGCGCGGCGAGCTGAAAGCGCACTTCCACTGCCACCGCGCGGATGACATCTTCACTGCCCTGCGCATAAGCCGTGAATTTGGGCTTGACTATGTGCTGATACACTGCACCGACGGTCATCTTATCGCGGGCGAATTGGCGCTGGAGAACGCTTCGGCGGTCGTCGGCCCGATAATCTGCGACCCCTGCAAGCCCGAACTTGCCAACATCACCCCGAAAAACGCAGGTCTGCTGGCGCAGCACGGCGTAAAGACCGCCATATGCACCGACCACAGCGAAACGCCGATAGAGTACCTGCCGCTCACGGTGGGCATTGCGGTGAAAAACGGCATGACATTCATGCAGGCGCTTGAAGCCGTAACGATAAACGCGGCGGAAATAGGCGGTATAGACGACCTGGCAGGCTCGATAGAGACAGGCAAGCGCGCCGACATGGTGATGTTCGAAGGCAGCCCCTTTGAAGTTATGAGCGAACCGAAACTCGTTATGATAAACGGCACGCTCATCAAATATCGCAAAGAGATAAGATACTAAAACGGAATTTGCAGAAAAGGATTGAATATAATATAATGAGAGAGATAGATGTAAGCGTAGTAACGCAGACGGTAAAAGAGCTTTGCATTAAAGCAAACCGCGTGCTGCCGCAGGATATGTGCGAGTGCATAAAGCGCGGCGCGGCGGCGGAAAAGTCGCCAGTAGGAAAGAGCGTTTTCGACGACATTCTCGATAATCTGAAAGCGGCTGAGCAGGAAACTCTGCCCATCTGTCAGGACACGGGCATGGCTGTTATTTTTATGGATATAGGTCAGGACGTGCACTTCGTCGGCGGCGACCTTGAAGAAGCTGTAAACGCAGGCGTTTCGGCGGGCTACACTGACGGTCTGCTGAGAAAATCGGTAGTTTCCGACCCGCTGGAGCGCGTGAATACGGGCGACAACACCCCCGCGGTGCTGCACATAAGAATAGTTGCTGGCGAGAGCGTGAAGATAGTCTGTGCGCCGAAAGGCTTTGGAAGCGAGAATATGTCGCAGCTTAAAATGATGACCCCATCCGTTACGCGCGAAGAGATAGTTGACTACGTTGTAAACGTCTGCGCGCAGGCAGGCTCTAACCCCTGCCCGCCCATAGTGATAGGCGTTGGCATTGGCGGCGACTTTGAAAAATGCGCTTACCTTGCGAAAAAGGCGCTCTGCCGCCCCGTTTCGCAGCGCAACCCCAAGCCCCTCTACGCCGAGCTTGAGCAGCAAATTCTTGATAAAATAAACAAGCTGGGTATAGGCCCGCAGGGCTTTGGCGGTACGCAGACCTGCCTTGCCGTAAACATTGAGCAAGCCCCGACGCACATCGCGGGGCTGCCCGTTTCAGTAAACGTGGGCTGCCACGTTACCCGCCACGCCGAAGCCGAGATCTGATAACATTCGGAACGGCTGACGGCTTACGGCTGTACATTTTGTACTTGTACTATTTGTAAAGGAGAACGCAGCTTTTGAAAAGATTTCTGCCCGCCAAGAGGGCGATGCTTATGTTTTATCTGCTCATAGCGGCTGCGGGCGCGGCGCTGAACGTGGTGATATACCGCTACGTCACAATGCTGCCCGAAGAGCTGGTAAAAATGATCGCGGCTGCGGTATGGGTGCTGATACTGCTGATAGCGGTGATAGTGATACCCCATTATTTTCTGCACGCCAAGGTCATAATCACGAAAAACGAGATAGCTACCTCGGGCGGCTTTATATTCCTAAAGAACGACTATATGCCTATAAGCTCGATAAAATCAATATCGGTGATAATAACGCCGCTGGGGCGGTTCACAGGCTTTAACTTCGCCGTGATAAACGCCCTCGGCGCGCGCATACTGATATGCTTTATGCGAAAAAGCGACCTTACCGAGATAGCGGAAACTATAAACGCGCTTATCCGCAGCCGCGAAGAGCCGCAGGAAACGCAGCGCCGCGCGCAAAAAACACGCAGGCAGCCGCAAAAGCGCGCGGATGACCATGAGCATGAGCATGAGCAAACCAACAACAACGAAAATAAAAAGAGCGGGGGCGCAGGGGCTGTATGACTAAGCTGAAATATAAAATGCGCCACGGCTTCCGCGCCGCGGTATCGCACTTCTTCCGCCACCGCCAGCACCCTGTAAAAATGCTGGACTACACCTCGAAGAACTTGTGGCTGCTGCTGATACCGCTTACCAAGTACCTGATAGCCTCGCGCTTCGATTTTCAGAGCTGGATACGCACTAACTGGGTAGACATACTCTCGATCTCGGGCATTTTCGCGCTGGCGGTACTGCGCTGGATATTCGTGCGCTTCACGATAGAGAGCGACGGGATCACGGCGCACACGGGACTTTTCGGCATAGTTCGCACAAAAGTTTACTATAACGAGATAACCACGCTCACGTTTTGCCAAAGCTGGATAAACCGTCCCGTAAAGGCTTATACCATGTACATCGAAACGAACGCGAGAACGCTTTCGAGCGAAGATATGCGCCTAGTCATCTCAAAGCGAAACGCAGACCTGCTTTTCGACTTCGTGCGCGACAGCGAGGAAAGCGCGCCGAAAGTGACCTTCTCGCCGCGAAAGACACACCTGCTGATGTTCTCGCTGCTGTTTTCATCGGCATTTTCGGGAATGCTGCTGTACGGAATGTTCATGTTCGAGGCCTACAAAATTATCGGTCTGGAATTTGAGCAAAAGCTGATGCTGAAAGTAAACAGCGAGCTTACGCGGATAGATTCGCGGCTTTTCAAGCTCTCACAGACTATACCTAAGGCTGTGCTCGCACTGGGGGGCTTGGTAATAGGCGGCTGGTTTATATCTTTCATAGCCACTCTCGCGCGGCACTGGTCTTTCACCATATCGCGCACGGAAGATCAGCTGCTGGTAAAAAGCGGAGTGCTGATAAAGCGCCGCCACATAATCAACCGCAGCAAGATAAATTACTACGACTTACAGCAAACGCTGCTTATGAAAGCCTTTAAGATATGCTCGGTAACGCTGGACTGCACCGGCTACGGAAAATCGCGCCGCGAGATCTCAGCGCTGATACCGATAACCACCTATCAGCAGATGAACGCCTCGCTGAAAATGCTAGTGCCCGACCTGCCTAAGCCGCGGCCGGAGATAAAAACTGGCAGAGAAAACATCAGCGACTTTGTATGGACGCCGATGATAGTATGCGCCATACCGCCCGCCGCGCTGTACATACTGAACAAGTATGTAAGCATATGGCAGCGGGAATTCAACATACTGCTTGTAATCATAACCATACCTCTGATATGGCTCATTATAGTAAAAGTAGCCGCTTCGTTCAACACCTCGGTAGGCTTTAACGAAAACGGCTGCGCTATGAGCTACTGCAAGCTGTACCAGTTCCACAAAGTATTTCTGCCAAAGGCGAATATCAGCAAGATAAGCATAAGCAGAACACCTTTTCAGCTTCTCAACAACAGGTGCACGCTTATGATATACACCTGCGGCGAGAAAGAAAAATGCCATAAAATGAAATTCATGCCCTACGATGAGATAAAGAAGATATGTCTGCGCGAGGGCTACATCATGTTTGAATAAAAAGGGGTGACGGAATGGCAAAGTATGAACAGAGCATGGAGGGTATGCTCGACGTATTTTTGTTTGAAACAAACGAGCTGCTGGAAAAGCTCGACGAAATACTTATCCGCACCGAGTCAGACACGCTGGGCGAGGAGGACGTGGGCGAGATTTTCCGCATAATGCACACGGTAAAAGGCTCGGCGGCGATGATGGGTCTTCACAACGTTTCAAAGCTGGCACACTCGCTGGAAGACCTTTTCTCGATAATCCGCGAAGACCCGAACGTGCAGTTCGACAAACCCGCGCTTTACGAGCTGCTTTACGCGGGCTCTGACGGAATGAAGAGCGAGATAGAAAATCTGTCAGACGAAAGCGTGCCGCTTACCGACTTCACCGAGCAGATAGCGAAAAACCGCGCATTTGCGGCGGCTATGAAAGGCGAAGCACCCGCGGCTGAGGCCGCCCCGCAGCAGAGCGCGGGCGAAGCGGACGGCGTATTCACGGCAGAGGACGGCGAAGACGTGCTGGCTTTCCGCGTGATGTATCAGTCAAGCTGCCTAATGCCCTCTATCCGCGCGATGGTGCTGCTGAAACATCTGAAAGCGGTGTGCGAGCTTGTAAGCACCATACCCGCCGACCTCGACGCAGACAGCGCGGGCGACGAAATATCGGCAAAGGGGCTTGTTATAAAAGTAAAGGCGGCTTCGCCAGAAGCAGTGCTCGAAAAGCTGAAAAACGGCATAAACGTAGAAAACGCCGTGCAGATACAGCGTCAGGCGAAAAAGACTGAACCTGCGCCTACCCCCGCGCCCGCGCCATCTTCACAACCTGCACAACCTGCGCAATCGCAGCAAGCCGAAAAACCCTCGGCGAGACCCTCTGCGCCAGCCAAAAAGCACGACGACAAGAGCGGCGCTATGATCTCGGTAAAGCTGGAAAAGCTAGACAGGCTGATGACCCTCGCGACCGAGATAGTTATAGCCGAATCGGGCGTACTGCACAGCCGCGACCTGCTGCCCTACCGCAGCGAGATACCGAACTTTTACAAATCGGCGCGCGAGCTGAAAAAGCTGACCGACGAATTGCAGGACGTAGTAATGTCGGTGCGAATGGTGCCCGTAAACACGGTATTTTCAAAGATGAACCGCGTAGTGCGCGATATGAACAAAAAGCTAGGCAAAAACGTTACGCTAGTGATAGAGGGCGAGGACACCGAGGTGGATAAATCCGCCGCCGACCTGCTAGGCGACCCGCTGATGCACCTAGTGCGAAATGCGGTAGACCACGGTATCGAAAGCCCCGAAGAACGCGCGGCAGCGGGCAAGACCGAGCAGCCTACCGTAACGCTGAGCGCGCGATATGAATCAAACGACGCGCTGATAGAAGTACGCGACAACGGCGCAGGCATGGACCCGAAAAAGCTGCTGGAAAAAGCGCGCAGCAAGGGTATGCTCGAAAAGCCCGAGCAGGAGTACACCCGCCGCGAGTGCCTTGAGCTGATAATGAAAGCGGGATTTTCCACCAACACCGAGGTAACGGAATTTTCGGGGCGCGGCGTAGGCATGGACGTAGTGCGCAAGAACCTGGAGAAGGTCGGCGGCGCGCTGCTGGTAGACTCTGAGCATGGCAAAGGCTCGGTATTCACGATACGCGTGCCGATGTCGCTCTCGATAAGCGACTGCATGGTGATACAGCTGGGCGGAAGAGAGTACGCAGTGCCGGTCAGCGCGATAAAAGAGATATTCCGCCCGAAAGCCGAGCAGCTGAATGTAACGCCCGACGGCAGGGAAACGGTGCTTTCGGACAAGCTTTACCGCATGATACGCCTTTCGGAACACTTCGGGCTGGAGGGCTGCGAGAGCGACCCGAAGGGCGGCATAATACTGCTCTGCACCGCCGAATCGGGCGAAGCGGCGCTGATGGCGGACGGCATACTGGAAGAGATGCAGATAGCGATAAAGCCCTTTTCCGCCTATCTCTCGAAATTCGGGCTGAAAGAAGCGGGATTTTCGGGAACGAGCGTGCTGGGCGACGGCAGCATAATACCCGTACTTGACGTAAACGAGATAATAAAGAAGGTGAGCAGGAAATGAGCGAGAGCGCAAACCCCGCGGGCGTAAGCTCGGCGGTAATATTCCGCAGCGCAGGCGGGCTTTTCGCCGTGCCTATGCAGGACGTAATAGAAATAAACAGCCGCACCGACCTCACCCCCCTGCCCTGCCTGCCCGACTACATACTGGGCGTGATAAACCTGATGGGCAGCGTTACCCCCGTGATAGACCTGCGGCGGCGGCTGGACTTTGAGGACTGCGAGTACGGCCCGCGAAGCTGCCTTATGGTGCTGCGGCACGGCGAAGAAAGCGCAGCGATAAAGGTAGACGAGGTGCTTACATCAAAGCGCTACCTGCCTGAAAGCTTTTTGCCGCTGCCCGACCCCAAGAGCGTGATAGCGGGGTACATTACCGACGGCGGCGAGAAGATACAGCTTATACGAACAGAAATGCTATTTGAGAAAAAATAAGCGCGCAGACGCGGGATGGTGAAAATACTAAAAATGGCGAACACGGCAGACTTTTTCAGCGGCAGCGCTTACGACTCGATATTTCTCGAGAAAACGCCCGCCAGCATGAGCAACGAGGATTTCGAGCGGCTGGCGTACACTATAAAGCAGCGCTACGGGCTGAACCTGGAAGGAAAAAAATCAATGGTAGAGAGCCGCCTTTGCTTTTACATAGTTGACCGCGGATTTCATTCTTTTTCAGAATATCTGGAAACGGTGTATGAAAACGGCGGCGACGAGATGGCGAATATAATCAACAGGCTGACTACAAATTACACATATTTCATGCGCGAGCAGGAGCATATGCGCCACTTTATCGACGTTTTTCTGCCCTACGCCGAAAAGCACAAGACTGATAAAGAGCTTTGCATATGGAGCGCCGGCTGCTCTTTCGGCAACGAGGCTTACAATTTCGCGATGTGCGCCGAGGAGTATTTTCAGTCGCGCGGGGCGGACTGGGACAAGCGCATACTCGCGACCGACATTTCGCAAAACGCTATCCTCGCCGCAAAGCACGGAATGTTCGCCGAAGCGGCGCTGAAAGACCTGCCAGCGGCGTGGGTAGAAAAATACTTCACGGGCAAGGGCGGGATATACACCGTAAAGCCAGAGATACGCTCGCAGGTGGTGTTCAAGTACCATAATCTGATGGACCCTATCAGCTTCAAGAAAAAGTTCGACCTTATAATCTGCCGAAACGTTATGATATATTTCGACCAGAAAACGAAGTCAGAGCTTATAAAGCGCTTTTACGACGCGACTAACGAGGGCGGCTACCTCTACATAGGCCACGCGGAAGCCGTGCCCGAGGACTGCCCGTATGTGCGCGAAAAAACGGCGGTATACCGCAAGATAACTCAGGCGGGAGGTGTGCAGAAGCATGGATAAAAAGGTTCTTATAGCGGACGATTCGCAGCTTTTCCGCGAGGTGCTGGAGCGCATCGTCAACGCCGAAAAGGGCTTTACCGTCTGCGCGAGCGTGCGCGACGCATACGCCGCGGCGAACGAGGTGGGCAGGCAGAAGCCCGACCTTGTGATACTCGACATCGAAATGCCGGGCATGAACGGGATCAGCTTTTTACACTCGCTGCTGCCGCAGTACGCAGTGCCCGTTATCGTATGCACATCGCACCGCGCGGCGGCAAGCAAGGCGCTGAAAGCGGGTGCGGCGGATTTTATCCCGAAGCCTGCCGATAATCCCGACGATTTCATGCAGTTTCGCCAAACGCTGGTGCGGGCGATGAAAAGCGCGCTGATACTGCGCAGCGTGGAGTGCAACGGTGTGGTCTACGAGCTGAAACGCCGCACCGAAACGCCGCGCAGGTCGGCGGGGGGCGAGATAATACTGATAGGCGGCTCGGCGGGAAGCACCGAAGCGCTGCCCGAGCTGCTGAAAATGCTGGACGAAAACCGCCGCGGCGCAGACCTTCCGCCCATCGCCGCCTCGCTGCATATGCCTAGCGGCTACACGAAAATATTCGCTCAGCGGCTCGACGGCACGCTTGACCTGCGGGTAAAAGAAGCGGAAAACGGCGAGCGGCCGAAGCGCAGCAGCGTGTACATCGCGCCGGGCTCGAAGCATATGCGGATAGCGGCGGATACGAAAGGCTGCTTTTTGAGCGTGGCAGAGGGCGCGAAGATCTCTGGCCACTGCCCCTCGGTAGACGCGCTTTTTGAGTCGGCGGCACAGGTGGAATTTGAAAAGGTGATAGCCGTGCTGCTTACAGGCATGGGCAGCGACGGCGCGAAAGGCCTGCTAAAGCTGAGGGAGCGCGGCGCGCGAACCATCGGGCAAGATCAAAAGACCTCGCTGGTGTACGGTATGCCGAAAGCGGCTTTCGAGCTGGGCGCGGTGGAAAAGCAATGCGCGCTGGAAAACATCGCGGGCGAGATCTGCCGACTGCTGAAAGGATAAGGAGGGCGCTGCATGAAAAATTTTTTGCTATTTACTGTTTCAAACCGCAGATTTGCCTGCGCTTTTGAAGATATACTGAGGATAGAGCCTGCGGCGGGGGGCGGTGCGGCTGAGATAACGCCCGTACCGGGCTTTCCCGACTATATGCCCGGCACGGCGGAGATCGACGGCGAAATAACGCCGATAATCGACGCGGCGAAGCGTTTCGGGCTGGGCGAAGCGGGCGACAGAACGCGCGCCTGCTACATAGTCGCCGACATAGGCAGCGAAAGCGACGAGCTTAGCGGTCAGGATAAGGACGAGCGGTACATAAAATGCGCGCTGCTGGCGGACGCCATAAACGGCTCGGTGCAGTGCGCGGACGAAGACCTGCTGCCGCCGCCCGAGATAAACGCAGACAGCTGCGTCAAATACGTCACGGGCACGCTTGAAGTAAACGGCGCGACCTGCTTCGTCATCTCGCCGAACAAGACCATCGGCGAAAAGAGAGTTTAACAAACAAAAAAACTGCACTCCGTAAAAAGAGTGCAGTTCTTATTTTATGCAGTAATTTCAGCAGATCAAGCGTTGATGGTGAACATGATCTGGTTCATTGTGTTCTCAAGAAGCTCCTGTCTGCCGCTGGTGAGGCTGTCGGTAACTTCGCCCTTTTCGAGAGCGTACTTCTCAAGGTCAGCCATGGTAGCCTTGCCGCTGATGATGTCAGCGCCGATACCGGTAGTCCAGCTGGCGTATCTGTCCTCAACGAACTTGTCGATCCTGCCGTCCTCGATCATCTTGGCAGCTATCTTCAGACCCAGCGCAAAGGTATCCATACCTGCGATGTAGCTGTAGAAAATATCTTCCATGGTGTAAGATCCTCTTCTAGCCTTAGCGTCGAAGTTCAGACCGCCGTTGGTAAAGCCACCTGCCTTGAGCACTTCGTACATAGCGAGAGCCGCGTCGTAAACGTTGGTGGGGAACTGGTCGGTATCCCAGCCAAGGAGAACGTCGCCCTGGTTAGCGTCGATAGAGCCGAATACGCCGTTGTCGCGGGCAACTCTCAGCTCATGCTGGAAGGTGTGCTGCGCAAGAGTAGCGTGGTTAGCCTCTATGTTCATCTTGAAATCTTTATCCAGACCGTACTTTCTCAGGAAGCCGAGAACGGTAGCGGTATCGAAATCGTACTGGTGCTTGGTAGGCTCCTTCGGCTTAGGCTCGATGTAGAAATCACCGGTGTAGCCGATGGAACGAGCGTAGTCAACGGTCATTCTCATAAGGCGAGCCATGTTGTCCTGCTCGAGAGCCATGTTGGTGTTGAGCAGAGTTTCGTAGCCTTCTCTTCCGCCCCAGAAAACGTAGCCCTTACCGCCGAGCTCTACTGTTGTTTCAACAGCCTTCTTGATCTGAGCGGCAGCGTAAGCGAAAACGTCAGCGCTGGGCGAAGTGCCTGCACCGTGCATATAGCGGGGGTGGTCGAAGCACTTAGCAGTGCCCCAAAGCAGCTTCTTGCCTGTTTCTTCCTGCTTCTTCTTGCAGTAAGCGACTACCTTATCGAGCTGCGCGTTGGTCTCAGCGAGAGTGCCGTACTCGGGCGAGAGGTCGCGGTCGTGGTAGCAGTAGTAGTCGATGGAAAGCTTCTCCATGATCTCGAAAGCAGCGTCTACCTTAGCGATAGCTCTTTCAGCAGGATCAGCCTGTCCCCAGGTCTTGTCGGTAGTGCCGCAGCCGAACATATCAGTTCCGTCGCCGCCCATAGTGTGCCACCAAGAAAGAGCGAATTTGAGCTGCTCTCTCATAGTCTTGCCTGCAACTACTTCGTCGGGGTTGTAATACTTGAATGCAAGCGGGTTAGTAGATTTAGGACCTTCATAAGGTATCTTCGGGATATTAGCAAAATACTCAGCCATTTTTTTGAACCTCCAAAAAAATATTTCTAACAAATCGTTCCACTACGGGAACGTTTACAATATATATTGTACACAAAAAAACGCCGTTTGTCAATGCTATCACATAAATTTTATTATTTTTCATATCGTTATATGTTTAACATAGTATTGAGGCGAGGCTTGTAAAACAAAGTTTCTTCGTGCAGTAAAAATTTATACCTTATTGAAATAGTAACATATAATTTCAAATATATCCATTTTTCTATTGACAAATAAGTATAATTATGTTATTATATAATTACTATATTTCATTTTTTTGGAGGTAATTATGCGAATAAAAACTAAAATCATATCAATTTTTTTCTGTGTAATAATGTTCAGCTTTATTACAATTCCTGCAAACGCTATAACTGTAAATTAAGCTAAGATTTCGAATTTCCAACAAGATGTTTCATTTTCAAGACTAGAAAAAGGAATGGACATAATAATTATTAAAAATGGCGATAAGCTAGATGCCATAACACCGTCCCAAAGAATAATACTGAAAAAAGTTATTGATATTGGAACATTTCATGTTGGTGTTGTAAGAGATTCAAAAACAAAAGCTCACCTATATTGGAGTGCAACTGGAACTCAAATAACAAAAGTCACTGGGAAAATATACTGCAAAAATACATCAATAATTAAACCAAAAAATTATTATTCATCTAAAACTACTGAATATAAAGATCTAAAAGGCAGATACAATTTAGCATCAGGCTCAACAGATTCTTTTAAAATTCCTAAAAGTACAAAAAAAGTGAAAGTTGGAAAAATGTATATATTACAACCGTAGTAGGTGGTAAAGCTTATTTAGGAGATGCTAGCGCATCGGTGAAAATTTGATAAAACCAAGAAAGGTATAAACATAAAAAGATGAAAAAAGAAACAAAAAAAGAAATATTAAATTATTTAAAAGAGAATAAAATCTTGCAAGTATCTGATGGTCCTACTTCATTATTTATAAAAGATAAGATGGGAAATGATTTTTTTGTAAAAATAAAACAAATATACAGATTTTCAATCATGTTATTTTACAAACCTACCCAACTTCATATTATGCCGTATACTTTTATTATATTCAAGAGAGAAAAATGAGTATTATTTTATTTCTATATTTGTAACTAGTCAGTTCAATATAACATTATATGCAAAAAAACAATTGTCTAACAATATAATTATGGAGAATAATGAGTGTTTTGTGGTTTCATTTTTACTGTGACTATATAAAAAATAAAGTTTCTTTGTGCAGTATTGCTATTGACAAGCGGGGGAAAATGTGATAAAATAATGTGTATATTACGCAGATACAGTTGTGCGTTGGAGGTGGACTGTTTCAAGATGGAAAAAAGCAGCGGTTTTGTGGTAGTGGCTGAAAGCGCCCTGCCCGAAGTTATTATAAAGGTGCTGCACGCGAAAGAGCTTCGCGCCGCCTCGCAGCAGATGTCCTCCTCTGAGGCTTGCCGAATAGTGGGCATATCGCGCAGCGCGTATTACAAGTATAAAGACTCGGTTTTCAGATACAACGAGCGCGGCGAGGACAGCGTTATGCTGATAAATATGCTGCTCTCAGACCGCCAGGGCGTGCTTTCGGCTGTAATATCAAAGCTTTACGAGCTTGGCGTGAACATAATCGAGATAAACCAAAACCCGCCCGTAGACGGCGTAGCGGCGGTATCCATCTCAGTGCAGAAAGAAAACCGCTCGGAAAACTCGGCTGACGCTTCAGACACCGCGGGCTTTTCCGAAAGCTTATCAGCGATAGACGGCGTGCTCGACGTGAAAATTGCGGCGGGCAAGAGCAAGATGCTTGTAAATAAGTAAATATTTGCGTATTTCAAAGAATAGGAAGGAATTACTTAGTATGAAAAATGTAGCTGTTATAGGATATGGAGTAGTAGGCTCGGGTACGGTAGAGCTTTTTGAGAAAAACAGAGATTCGATAAACGCTAAGGTCGGCAGAGACTGCGATATAAAGTACATCGTTGACCTGCGTGATTTCCCCGACAGCCCCTTTGCCGACAAAATGGTAAAGGACTTCAACACCGTTCTTGAGGACGACGAGATAGAGGTAGTAGCCGAGGTCATCGGCGGTATCAACCCCGCTTATACCTTTACTAAGCAGGCGCTCGAAAGAGGAAAGAGCGTAGTTACCTCAAACAAAGAGCTTGTTGCAAACAAGGGCGCTGAGCTGCTCAAGATAGCTCACGAGCACAACTGCAACTATCTCTTTGAAGCAAGCGTAGGCGGCGGCATACCTATAATCCGCCCGCTGAACAAGTGCCTTGCCGGAAACACCATCGAGCAGATAAGCGGTATCTTAAACGGCACTACCAATTTCATACTTACTAAGATGATAAAAGAGCAGCTGGACTTTGAAACTGCGCTGAAAATGGCTCAGGATCTGGGCTACGCCGAAAAAGACCCCACTGCCGACGTTGAGGGCCACGACGCCTGCCGCAAGATCTGCATTCTCGGCTCGCTGGCTTATGGAAAACACATCTACCCGCAGAACGTACACTGCTCGGGTATCTCAAAGATAACGCTAGACGACGTTGCTTACGCTGAGAACGCGGGATTTGCTATAAAGCTCATCGGCTCGGTAAAGCCTGCGGGAGATGGAAAAGTTTCCGCGATAGTTTGCCCCAGACTGGTATCTAAGAGCAACCTGCTCGCTACCGTAGACGGCGTTTACAACGCTATATCCGTTACGGGCGACGGCGTTGGCGACGTACTTTTCTACGGTCAGGGCGCGGGCAAGCTGCCTACCGCTTCCGCAGTAGTGGGCGACATAATCGACTGCTTAAAGCACAAAGACCGCTCGGTAATGATCTCTTGGGAAGACTGCCACGAAGAGGGCTATGTAGTTGACTACAAGAGCGTTGAAACGGCTATGTACGTTCGCATAAACGCCGAGAACGCCGACGAGCTGAAAGCCTCTATCTCGGAAATGTTCGGCAAGCTGACATACATCGAGCGCAAGAACCGCCCCGAAAACGAGCTGGCATTCATCACGCCGACCATGGTAGAGAGCGACATCGACGCCAACCTCGCGATACTCTCGCACTCGGCTGAGATAAAGAGCAAGATCAGACTTCTTTGATATTGTCGATAAATTAAAAGCTTTGCCGCACGTTTCGCCAAAGGGCGGCGTGTGGTTTTGCTTTTTAGAGCGCAATGTTTGCTGAGTCAAACATGAGCTTAGGGCAGATAAGCGCACTAGTGGAAGGATATGAAAAAAATGCAGGGTTACAATTGTATAGCGGTGTTCAACGAGGACGCCGACAGATGGCTGATGTGCATGAGAAAAAAAGACCCATACAAGGGTCTGCTCAACCTCGTGGGCGGTAAGATAGAGCCTGACGAAGAGCACCTCTCGGCAGCCTACCGCGAGCTGGAAGAAGAAACTTCCATCACCGCCGACGACATCAAGCTGGTGCACCTTATGGATTACTGCTACCCGCTCGACGACTGCTTCGTGGAAGTGTACGTCGGCAGGCTGAACAAGCCGATAAAGCCCGAGGGCGAGGAAAACCGCCTTGTGTGGACAGACCTGCGCCGCAATTTCTTCGATATGAAGCACTACGCGGGCGAGGGCAACATCGGGCATATGCTGGAGCACATAAAGCTGCACAGCGCTGAGCTGCTCGGCAAAGTGATAAAGTAAAGTGACAAAAAATTTCGGGCTATCGCCCAAGAAAGGCGCTTTTTAAAATGATAAAAATTCGCATTCCCGCCACCAGCGCAAATCTGGGCGCGGGCTTCGACGCGCTGGGTCTGGCGCTGAGCTTTTATAATTATGTTGAAATGGAAGAGTCTGACAGAGTAGAGATCTCCTCTGCCGACGATATTGCCGTGCCTACTGATGAAAGCAACCTCATCTACGTTTCGGCAAAAGACCTTTTCGAGGTCTGCGGCAAAAAGCTGGAGGGTCTGAAACTGCGTCAGACCAACAATATACCTATGGCGCGCGGCTTAGGCTCGTCCTCCGCCTGCATAGTAGCGGGACTTGTCGGCGCAAACACGCTTCTCGGCAACCCCCTCACCACCGACGACCTGGTAGACCTCGCCGCGCAGATAGAGGGTCACCCCGACAACACCGCGCCCGCGCTGCTGGGCGGCATTGTAACTGCCGTTTTCGACGGCAGAAAGGTACACTGGGTAAAGCAGGAAGTTTTCACAAAGCTGAAATTCGCCGCGCTGATACCCGATTTCGAGCTGAAGACCGAAAAAGCCCGCGCCTGCCTGCCGAAAGAAGTTTCGCATAAGGACGCGGTGTACAACCTATCGCGCGCGGCGCTCTTCTCCGCTTCGCTGCTGACAGGCAAGTTCGAAAACCTGCGTACCGCGGTGCATGACAAACTGCACCAGCCGTACAGAATGGAGCTTATCCCCAACTGCCGCGAGGTATTCGACATCGCCTACACGCACGGCGCATACGGCGTTTTCATCAGCGGCGCAGGCCCGACCATCATGGCTATCGCGGACGAGAGCAACGAATTTTTCGAGGGCAAGATGAAATTCTCGCTGGAAAACGCGGGGCTTACGGGCTGGCAGGTGCGCGAGTTCCACATCGACAACGAGGGCACGAAGCTTATCTGAATAATAATGCGCATGGCGGTCGCAATGACTGTCATGCGCTTTTTGTAACTGTATGCAAAATATGGACGTGTGAATTTTCACCAATTTAATAAAAAAGTCGGAAAAGCGGACGTATTTCCGCATATTTTCGTGATATACGCTTGAAATTTTTTTGCTGATGTGCTATAATATCTTCAAATCTTAAATTTATCTTAATTTTTAAAGGAGAGATTTGCTGAATGGATAAAAATGACAGTGCAAAACCGCCGAAAAAGCGCCGCATAAAAATAGACCCGCTAAAACTCACGCCGCTGCTGGTCAGCCTGATATTCGTGATACTCTGCGCCATATTCGCCATGAAATGGGATTTTGAAGATATACTCGCATACACTCCGCACAACTACTTTCTCGCGGCGGTGGTGCTTTGGGCGTTTTACGCGCTGAAATCGCTCTCGATAGTATTTCCCGCCACGGTATTTTTCGTCGTCGCGGGACACATCTACCCCTACTGGGTCGCCGTTATCATCAACATAATCGGGCTGGCGGTGAGCTTTGCACTGCCCTACTACATCGGCAGGTACTCCGGCTCGCAGCTTGTCGAGGCGCTCACCGAGCGTTACCCAAAAGCGAAAAAGCTGATAAATTACGGACAGGAGAACAACTTTTTCACCGTCTACGCCTCGCGCGCGGTGACGGTAGTGCCGAACGACCTCGTGAGTATGCTCCACGGCGCGATGGAGATGCCTTTTCCCTCGTTCATCATCGGCTCGCTGGTCGGCATACTGCCCGAAATGCTTGTCGAAACGTACATCGGCGGCAAGCTGAGCAGTTTCAGCGTGAAGTCGGTGCTGGTGATGATAGGGCTTATCGCGCTGACGGCGGTGCTGAGTTTTCGTCTGAACAAGAGCATCAGCCGCAGGTTCATGAAGCACCGCGAGCGTGAAACCGCGCAGGAAAACTGAATTTTGCAGATAAAAAACCGCACAGAGCTAAGAAGCGCTCCGTGCGTTTTTTGCTGTTCACTCTATCACTTAGCGTAATACACCCAGTTTTCCTTACGCGAAGCAGCCTTCGGCTCTTCGCCGTCGATGTAGCCGAGCGCACAGTGACCTATTCCGACTTGATCGCCGGTAATGCCCAGCTCTGCCAGTATAGCCTTGCCCTCTTCGCTCTCAAACTCTTCCTTCGCGCGGTGTATCCATATGCTGCCGACGCCGAGCGAGTGCGCCGCGAGCATAAGGTTGCCCATTACAAGGCTACCGTCGTAGACCGCGGTAGGCACGTTCTTGTCCGCCAACACTATCAGCATGGCGGGCGCGCCGTAAAACGGGTCGAAGCCCTCTTGCCAGCCGCCGATCTTGCGGTTCATCTCAGATATTCTATCGCGAAGCTGCTTGTTCGTCACCGCTATTATTGTCGGCGACTGCAAATTCTTGCCGGTAGCGGCGTATGTTCCCGCCTCGGCTATCTGCTCGATGATCTCATCGGGCAGCGCGTCGGGCTTGAATTTGCGTATGCTTCTGCGCGTTTTCATCATTTCAATAACTTCGTTCATAAAAAAGACCTCCTAATTATCGGCATATTACCCCATATTTGAAAATCTCTCCACAGCCGCCCCATGTTTCACTAGTTCTGAATGTACACTATTATTATAGTATTTTTTGCGGCAAATGTCAAGCACGGCGGCAGGGTGAGGAAAAAATTTTTGATGTTTTTTGAAAAAAGCTATTGACAAATCACAAAAAGGGTGTTATAATCAAAAATGCGTAATGTACATACGTTTATCAAAAGTTTAAGAATATGAAAGGAGGCGGGCTAGATGCTTAATCTAATAACTACTGAGATCTTGAATTCGGAGTATAAGAATATTGACCTTAGCGTAGGCACGCGGCCCCGCCTTTTTATTTTAGCAGAGTGATATTATCGCCTTTTTTGTGATATTCCCCTGCCCATGATATAGGCTGTGAGCGCCCGACTGCGTATAAGGTCGGGCGCTTTTTTTGCGTGCTGATGCGCGCAAACGCCTGAAAATGAAAGGAGCTGACCAGATGCAACAAATGAAATACTTCGACCTGCTGCCCTCTGCGGCGGAGGCGGAGCTGCTGAAGCGCGGCGTAATGACCGACGAGCTGCTTTACTGCGTTAAAGCCGACCTCGACGGCGAGGGCTGCTACATCGACGTGTACATCACTTTCACGCGCGAAACGCTCTCGGTACTGCGCGGTTACGAGCGATACGGCAAGCTGAAACGCGGTGCGAAGCGCGCGGAGCTGACGGCGTTTGAGACCGTCGGGTATGATGAATACCCCCTTGCCGACATCGCCGAAATGTACGCCGACCGCCACTACGATTCCGCACGGCTGATGGTAAAAGACAAAAGCGGCGCGGAGTTTCCGATAGCGCGCTTTTCGCTCGGCTTTGCCGACAAATTTGAGAAATTTTCTCAGCGCGTAACGCAGGTAGCGGCGGGCGAAACGCCTGACGATTCGCTGCTTGAGGGGATAAAGACCCACTGCCCTGTATGCGGCGAGCCTTACCCGGACCCGAACCGTCCCGTTTGTCCGCGGTGCGTAGACAGGCGCAGCGTTTTCAAGCGGCTGCTTTCGATATTCAAAGACTTCCGCCGCGCGACCATCATGATACTGCTCACCATCATAGTCAGCAGCATTTTCGCGGTGCTCTCGCCGATATTCGGCTCGCAGATGCTCTACGACGACGTGCTCGCCGAGGGCGGAAAATACTACGGACAAATACTCATGATAGTACTGCTGATAGCGGGTGTAGACCTCGCGGGTATGCTGATACGCATAATCTCGGGCATAATCACCTCAAAGATCGTGCCGGTAGTTACCCACCGCCTGCGCGTGAAAATATTCAGCTCGCTCCAGCGGCTCTCGCTCGACTTTTTTACAGGCAAGCAGACAGGCTCGCTGATGTCGAGAGTTGACCGCGACAGCCAGAACATCTACTGGTTTTTCACCGACATAGTGCCATACGGCTTGACGAACGTCTTTAAGATAGTCGGCATAGCGGTGATAATGCTTACCATATCGCCCCTGCTTTCGCTCGGAATTATCCTCACCATCACGATGATAGAGATAGTTCAGCACCGCTTTTACAAGAGCCAGCGCAAGCTTTACCGCAAGTTTGACGTGGCTACACGCTCGGCAAACTCAGTGCTTTCCGACGTGATGAACGGTCAGCGCGTGGTGAAAGCTTTCGCCCGCGAGCAGCGCGAGATAGAGCGTTACAGCCTGAAAAATACCGAAGCGTACACGATAAATTCACGCATAAATCTGCGCATAGCCAACACCATACCTGTGATATGGACGTTTTACCGCGTGGTGAACAAGCTGGTATTTTTTGTCGGCGCGGTAATGGTCATAAAGGGGCACATACTCTTCGGCGCGCTTTCGGCGCTGCTTTCCTACACCGAAATGGCGGTAGACCCGATAAACTTTTTCACATGGATAGGCGACCGCTGGGCGAAGTGCATGGACGCCGCCTCGCGAATGTTTGAGATACTCGACGCCCTGCCCACTGTAAAAGAGGACGAGCACCCCGTGCGGATAGAAAACATGCGCGGCGAGATAGAGCTGAAAAACGTAAGCTTTGAGTACGAAGCGGGCCACCCGATAATCAAGAACGTATCGCTGAAAGTCGAAGCGGGCAAGATGTACGGAATAGTCGGCAAGACGGGCGCGGGAAAATCGACCATCATAAATCTGATGGCGCGGCTTTACGACGTTACGGGAGGCGAAATTACCATCGACGGCGTGCCGATACGCAAGATAGCTTTTGAAGACCTGCGCCGCAACATCGGCATAGTTTCGCAGGAAACCTACCTCTTTATAGGCTCTATCGCGGACAACATTCGCTACGCTGACCCCGAAGCGAGCATGGAGGAGGTAATAGAAGCGGCGAAATCGGCGAACGCGCACGAATTTATCACCAAGCTGCCCGAGGGCTACAACACGCGCGTAGGCGAGGGCGGAATTTCCCTTTCGGGCGGCGAAAAACAGCGCATATCCATAGCGCGCGCAATAATCCAAAAGCCAAACGTTCTGATACTCGACGAAGCGACCGCCGCGATGGACACCCGCACCGAGCGCAAGATACAGGCGGCGATCGACAATCTGAAACAGGGGCGCACGATAATCTCGATAGCCCACAGGCTTTCTACCCTGCGCGACGCGGATATGCTCTGCGTTATCGAAAACGGCGAGCTGAAAGAAAGCGGCACGCACGACGAGCTTATCCGCCGCAAGGGCAAGTATTTCGAGCTTTACAAGCTGCAGGCCGAAGCGCTGCAATTCATACAGGAATGAGGGAAATGAGAATATGTCAGAAGAAATTAACACCGCCGAGGTCTACGAGGTGGACAAGCTAACGCTGCTGAACTGCGCGGAGATACATCTGAAAAAAGAGCCGAGCGGCTACCTGACGCTGGAGTACGGCGGCAAAACGTACCGCAAGATAGACCCCACGCGGCTGATACCCTTTTACTCAAAAACGCAGTACATCAGCCTGCATTACGAGAACGAGGAGCGCGAATTTCGCGAAGTGGGCGTTATAAAAGACATGGCGGAGCTGCCTCCCGAGCAGTTTGAGCTGCTGAACGGCTACTTAGAGTACAAATATTTCATGCCCGAGATAACGCGCGTTTACTCGATACGCGACAATATGCGCGGCGCGATATTCGTAAAGACCGACACCACAGCGGGCGAAAAGACGATATGCGTTCGCGACTGGTATCAGAATTTCCGACTGCTGAACGGCAGCTATCTTTACGTCAACGACGCCGACGGCAACAAATATTTTTGTCCCGACATCAGCAAGCTTGACAAGAAAAGCTTGCAGGTGCTGGAGATGTTTACCTAATAAAATCTAACGAAAGGGGGTCTGCAAATGGATCTCTGCATATCTGTACCGCAAAACGCGCCGGAAGGCGTGGTGTACTCGCTGCCCGCGGACTTCACCGCCGAGGGCGAAAAGCGCGGCGGCTGCCTTTGCGCTACGCGTGAAAAGCTGCTCATCTACGAAAACGGCGAGCTTGCGCGGGAATACCTGATAAGCGACTTCACCGAATTTAAGGTAACGCGCGGCGCGGGAAGCTCTATGGCGCAGGGCGTTGATAAAAGCGGGCAAACGTTGGCTTTCTGCGGGTTTACGCAAGAGAAATTCCTGCGGTTCGCCGAGATGATGAAGCTGCTCGACCACTATGTGCGCACGGCCGAGCTGATAACAGACACGGGCGGCGAAGAGCCGAACTGCCCGAAATGCGGTATGCCGCTGGAGGGCGCGAAGGAGTGCATTTACTGCGTTGGCAAGAGCCGCACGCTGCTGCGGCTGATAAAGCGCGTAGCCCCGTACAAGAAAATTTTCACGATAGCCGTCATCTGCGCGGTGCTTTCGGAAGCGACCTGGGTCATCACACCTTACATCAACAGACTAATAATCGACCGCTACGTCACCCCGCGCTTTGAGGAATGGAGCGGCTTCATCGCGCTGGCGGTGACCTCAGTCGGGCTGATACTCATGACGGGTATTTTCGACTTCATCAACATGAAATTCAGCTTTCGCACGGCGCTGGGGCTGGGCAAAGACCTGCGCGAGGAAGTTTTTGAAAAATCGCAGACGCTCTCGATGAGCGCGGTGTCGAAGCGCACGGCGGGCGAGCTGATAAACCGCGTTTCCAACGACGCGGCGAAGATAGAGGACTTCATCACTGCAAACGGCAAGGACGCGGTGGTGCAAACGCTCTCGCTCATCATAATCGGCGTGCTGGTATTTTTCATGGACTGGCGGCTGGCGCTCATGACTGTCCTCCCCGTGCCGATAGTTTTCGCGATAGTCGATAAGCTTTTCAACGCTATGGCTATCCGCTACACCAGAGTTTGGAAAAACTCGACCCGCCACAGCGAAACCTTGCACGATATACTCAACGGCATACGGGTAGTAAAATCCTACGGCAACGAATGGCGCGAGGTACAGCGCTACTCCGGCTGCTCGGAGGAGTGGGCGAAAAGCTGCACCCGCGCCGAGATAATGTGGTACTTGACGATACCCATTTCGGAATTTATCCTCACCATCGGCAACTTTTTTGTGCTGTATTTCGGCGGACGAATGGTGCTGGGCGAAACAATGTCGCTCGGTCAGCTCATACAGTTCACCACCTACGTTGCGATGCTGTACACGCCGATACGCTGGATGATACAGATACCGCGAAATCTGGCGGACGTTTCCGTTTCGGCGGGCAAGGTCTTTGAGATACTAGACGAAGAGAGCGACGTGCGCGACTGCGCCGACCCGATAAAGCTCGACATAAAGGGCGATATAGAGTTCGACGGCGTGTACTTCGGCTACAAATCTTACGACCCTGTGCTGAAAGACATCACTTGCCGCATAAAGCAGGGCGAGATGGTCGGCATAGTCGGTCACTCGGGCGTCGGCAAATCGACTATGATAAACCTTATCCTGCGGCTTTACGACTGCACGCAGGGCGAGATACGCATCGACGGCGTTGACATCAAGCAGATAGACCTGCACAGCCTGCGCTCGCAGGTGGGCGTGGTACTGCAAGAAACCTTTCTTTTCGACGGCAACGTGCTGGAAAACATCGCCTACGCCAAGCCGAACGCGACCTTTGAGGAGGTCATAAAGGCGGCGAAGATAGCGAACGCGCACGACTTTATAACAAAGCTGCCCGACGGCTACAACACGCGCGTCGGCAACAAAGGCTATCAGCTCTCCGGCGGCGAGCGCCAGCGCATAGCTATCGCGAGGGCGATACTTCACGACCCGAAGATAATAATCCTCGACGAAGCGACAGCCTCGCTCGACACCCAGACCGAAAAGCAGATACAGGAAGCGCTCGGCAAGCTGACGGCAGGCAGGACTACCATTGCGATAGCCCACAGACTCTCGACCCTGAGCGCCGCGGACAGGCTGATAGTTCTCGACAAAGGGCATTTGGCAGAGTGCGGCACGCACACCGAGCTTATGAAGCACAAAGGCGTTTACTACAAGCTGGTAATGGCGCAGCGCCAGACAACGAAAATGAAGCAGTAAACCGACACAAATGCAAAAGAAAAACCTCCCGAAAAACTCGGGAGGTCTTTTTTATGTGATATTAAATCGAAAAACTTATACAAGCGAAATGATAGCCATTTCAGCAGCGTCACCGCGGCGGGGTCCGATCTTTACGATCTTGGTGTAACCGCCGTTACGTCCGGAATAGGACGGAGCGATGTCGTCAAAAAGCTTCTTCGCAACCGATTCCTTAGTAACGTAGGAAAGTACCTGACGCTTGGAATGGAGGTCGCCCGCCTTGCCCAGAGTGATCATTTTCTCGGTCATAGCGCTGACTTCTTTAGCTCTTGTTACAGTTGTTTCAATCTTACCGTTTTCAAGAAGATAAGTGACCATAGCTCTCAGCATAGCCTTTCTGTGGTCGCTAGCTCTTCCCAGCTTTCTTGTGCCTGGCATAGATTTTCACTCCTTACTTATAACTTAATTATCTTCTTCGGAACTGAGGTCGTATCCAAGCGAATGCAGCTTTTCCTTGACCTCGTCAAATGACTTTTTACCAAGGTTTCTAACCTTCATCATTTCTTCAGCCGATTTCTCAATCAGATCGTTTACGGTGTTGATACCCGCACGCTTCAAGCAGTTGAACGAGCGAACGGATAAGTCAAGTTCCTCAATGGTCATCTCAAGGATCTTTTCCTTGCCCTTGTCGTCTTTCTCTACCATGATCTCTACAACGCTCGCCTCTTCCGAAAGGTCGATAAAGAGGTTAAGATGCTCGTTGAGGAGTTTGGCTGCCATTGAAACTGCTTCCTTAGCGGAAATAGTACCGTCGGTCCATACCTCTAAAGTAAGCTTGTCGTAGTCGGTGATCTGTCCAACACGCGTATTATCTACCGTATAATTTACCTTCAGCACCGGGGTATAAATGCTGTCTACCGCAATTACACCTATCGGCGCGTTTGGCGTAAGGGACTTGTTTTTCTCGGCAGAAACGTAGCCTCTGCCGCGGTCGATAACGATCTCCATATACAGCTTTGCGTCAGGTCCCAGAGTAGCTATATGCATATCAGGAACGAGAATATCCACTTCCGAATCAGCCTTGATGTCGCCTGCGGTAACTTCGCATTCGCCCTCAGCCTCAATGTAAATGGTCTTGGGTCCGTCGCCGTATAACTTTGCTGTAAGTCCCTTGAGGTTCAGGATGATCTCTGTTACATCTTCCTTAACTCCCGGAATCGTCGTAAGCTCGTGGTGTACGCCGTCGATCTTTACCGATGTAACGGCTACGCCCGGTAACGAGGAGAGCAGCACCCTTCTTAAGCTGTTGCCAAGTGTGATGCCATAGCCACGCTCAAGCGGCTCAAGCACGAAACGTCCGTATGTGCCGTTGCTCTTAAGCTCTTCTGTTTCAATTTCAGGCTTTTCTATTTTTTCAAGCATTTAAAACCCTCCTGTTTTCAAAAACTCTGCTTAGTTTTCTCACGTTTACGAGTGGATGTCTGCAAAACATAACGCCGTTTACAGCGTATTCTAAGTTATTACTTAGAATACAGCTCGACGATAAGGTGCTCTTCAACTTCGTAATCAAGGTCTTCCTTAACAGGAGCGCGAAGTACCTTAGCACTTCCCTGTTCCTTGTTTACGTCAAGCCAAGCGGGAGTGAGTCTGTCAGCCGTACCTTCGGCGATCTGCTTGAATTTTTCGCTCTTCTTGCTCTTTTCGGAAAGGGAGATAACGTCGCCTACCTTAACGCTGTAAGAAGGGATATCTACTCTCTTGCCGTTTACGAGGAAGTGGCCGTGTGCAACGAGCTGACGAGCTTCGCGTCTGGTAAGAGCTGCGCCCATTCTGAATGCTACGTTGTCGAGTCTGGACTCGAGACAGGTGATGAGGTTTTCACCGGCCTGACCTTCCATCTTCTGAGCGATCTCAAAAGTGTGGGAGAACTGCTTCTCAAGTACGCCGTAGATAAATCTCAGCTTCTGCTTTTCCTTGAGCTGCATTCCATATTCGGAAACCTTTTTTCTCTTGCCCGCGTTAGGATCGCGCTTTGTCTCTTTGCCTACGCCCATGACCATAGGGCTGATGCCGAGCTCTCTGCAAGTTTTAAGGATAGGTTTTCTGTTTACTGCCATTGTAATTACCTCCGTTTTTTAATGTTGTATCGGGCCTCTGCGGCTTTTTTGCCGACTGCCCGACTTTGAGTAAACTGCACTCAAATTGTCTTATTATACGCGTCTTCTCTTAGGAGGACGGCAACCGTTGTGGGGGATAGGAGTTACGTCTTTGATCATTCTTACTTCAAGATCTTCCGACTGAAGAGCGCGGATAGCTGCTTCTCTTCCTGCTCCGGGTCCCTTAACGTATACTTCTACGATCTTGAGGCCATGCTCCTTAGCTGCTCTTGCAGCGGTCTCAGCAGCAGTCTGTGCTGCGAAAGGAGTGCTCTTCTTAGATCCGCGGAAGCCGAGACCGCCTGCGGAAGCCCAAGAAATAGCGTTGCCCTGCATATCGGTGATAGTAACTATGGTGTTGTTGAAGGTGGACTGGATGTGAACCTGTCCCTGTTCAATGTTCTTTCTTTCGCGACGACGGCGAATTACTTTCTTAGCCTGAGCCATGTTCTTTTAGTCCCTCCTTACTTCTTCTTGTTAGCGATGGTCTTTACAGGGCCCTTGCGGGTTCTGGCGTTGGTCTTAGTTCTCTGTCCTCTTACAGGCAGACCCTTTCTGTGGCGAACGCCTCTGTAACAGCCTATCTCTACAAGTCTTTTAATGTTGAGCGCAACTTCTCTTCTGAGGTCGCCCTCTACCGTTAAATTGTGATCGATATATTCACGTAATTTTGCTACGTCGTCTTCCGACAGATCTTTAACTCTGATGTCGGGATTGACGCCTGTTTCCGCAAGAATCTTAGCGGAAGTCTTCTGACCGATGCCGTAAATATAGGTGAGTCCGATTTCTACTCTCTTATCCTTGGGCAGGTCGATACCAGCAATTCGAGCCATTATAGCTGCACCTCCAAATTTGGTTTGTTAACCCTGACGCTGCTTGTGCTTGGGGTTCTGGCAAATTACCATTACCTTGCCTTTTCTCTTGATAACTTTGCACTTTTCGCACATGGGCTTAACTGAAGGTCTTACTTTCATTTGAAATACCTCCTTCAAATATAAACGCCGAAGCTTCAAAAGCCTCGCACTTGACTTATGACGGAAAGCTTATTATTTCGCTCTCCATGTGATTCTTCCCTTTGTAAGATCATAAGGCGACATTTCGACCGTTACCTTATCACCGGGTACTATACGAATGTAATTCATACGAAGCTTTCCGGAGATCTGCGCCAGAATCTTGTGGCCGTTAGCAAGCTCTACTCTGAAAGTTGCGTTAGGCAGTGCTTCTGTTACTACTCCTTCGAGTTCGATTACATCTTCCTTTGACATAGATCCACATTCCTTTCAAGGATCGAAAATCATCGGATTTAAAACAACTCCCGTTCTTTAGGTTTATGAACGGTCTGCCGATTTCTTCGCTTTGGGTTTTAAACTCCGATATCAGCTTGCGCTTATTATATTCAAAACGATTATGATCTCAGGCAGTGAAATGCTCTCTTCCCTTTTCGGCGCTTTGCAACGTTTCGCGCCGCGGCAAAAAAGACTGCCCTCGATCTTTCACGTTTCGATTGTAAAGTAGTGTGTGTGAACACGTTTTTCGAGTTAATCAGGCTTTGTAAGAATCATGCAGCCTGTTTCTGTAACTGCGATGGTGTGTTCAAAATGAGCGGATAGTTTGCCGTCGGCAGTTTTAGTAGTCCAGCCGTCGCCCATTACTTTCACCTTGGGGCTTCCCTCGGTTATCATAGGCTCTATGGCTATTACCATTCCCGCCTGAAGTCTTACGCCGTGACCCGCTTTTCCGAAATTCGGAACTTCGGGGTCTTCGTGCAGATCTCTTCCAACTCCGTGGCCCACGAACTCGCGAACCACGCCGTATCCGTTATCCTCATTGTATTTCTGAATAGCCGCTCCGAGATCTCCGAGCCTTACGCCCGGCTTTACCATACTTATCGCGAGGTAAAGGCTTTCCTCGGTCGACTTCATCAGTGCCTTTGCCTCTTCGGAAACTTCGCCGACTGCAAAGGTCTTGCAGGAATCACCGTGAAATCCCCCGATATAAGCTCCGACGTCCACCGAAACGATGTCGCCATCCTTTATTACCTGAGGGCCGGGTATTCCGTGGATAACCACATCGTTGATGGAAATGCAGGCAGATCCGGGGAAGCCGCCGTAGCCTAAAAAGCTCGGCTTTGCTCCGTGCGATGTGATGTATTTGCGAACTACGGTATCCAGCTCTTTGGTAGTCATACCCGCGTGGATAGCCTCGCCCGCCGCCACCAGCGCGCCGCCTGTGATAAGACCGGCTTTGCGCATTTTTTCAATTTCCTTAGGTGATTTTACAGAAATCATTTTTTAAACTTCTTTCTAGATCCCGAAAACAAGTTTTTATGCCTTGAGCGCCTCAAGCGTGAGCTTAGAGGTATCGGCAACTTCCTCCTGACCTACTACGGTGGTCAGCTTGCCCTGTGCCTTGTAGTAATCTTTAAGAGGAGCTGTCTGCTCGTGGTAAGTTTTAAGTCTGCTCTTTACTGTTTCAGGCTCGTCGTCCTTGCGGATAACCAGCTCTTTGCCGCAAGCGTCGCAGATACCCTCCTGCTTGGGGGGCTTGAAATCTGTGTGGAACGTTGCGCCGCAGTCGAGGCAAACTCTTCTACCGCTCATGCGCTGCTGGATCTTCTCATCGGGTACATATATTTCAATTACCTTGTCGATGGTAACGCCCATAGCGTCGAGCGCTTCAGCCTGAGGAACAGTTCTGGGAAAGCCGTCGAGAATGAAGCCGTTCTGTGCGTCTGGCTCTTTTATCCTATCCTTAAGTATTCCGATAACGATGTCGTCGGAAACAAGGTCGCCTGCGTCCATAGCAGCTTTAGCTTTCAGACCGTATTCGGTACCGGCTTTAACGGCTGCTCTGAGCATATTGCCCGTCGAGATAGTGGGTATGCCGAGCTCTTTGCAGATAACTTCTGCCTGAGTGCCCTTGCCGGCGCCGGGAGCGCCTAATAAAATAAGATTCATCAGTGGTGTCCTCCTTATCTAAACTCAGACTGTCTTTTATTATTCAAGGAAGCCCTTATGATGACGCATCATCATCTGAGATTCCATTGTTCTTGCAGTTTCCAGTGCAACGCTTACTACGATGAGGATCGAAGTACCGCCCATCGAAACAGGCAGGTTAGTCGCGTAACCGAAGATTATCGGGAACAGCGCGATAAGACCTAAGAAGAAAGCGCCCAGCAGCGTGATCTTAGAAAGTACGCGGCGCAGGTAATCTACCGTAGGCTTGCCGGGTCTTATACCGGGTATCGAGCCGTTTGACTGACGAAGGTTGTTCGCGATCTCAAGCGGGTTATACTGCATGGAAATATAGAAGTAGTTGAACGCGATTATCAGAATGAAATACAGAACGCCGTATACGGGGTGGCTGTAGCTGAACACGTTCAGCACCTTCTCGTAAAAACCGCCTGCCTTAGGAGTAATGAAAAGCTCCAGAGTAGCGGGCAGCGACATAAATGCCATAGCGAAGATTATGGGGAGAACGCCCGCCATAGATACCTTTATAGGAAGGAAGGTGTTCTGACCGCCGTACTGCTTTCTGCCTACCACGCGCTTGGCGTAAGCGATCGGGATACGTCTTTCTGCGTTGTTCATGAAAACGATGAGCGCGATCATGAAAATGTAGATCACATAGAGCAGGGGAACAAGTATCTTGTACTTGGTATCGCCGCTGGTCATGTAACCGAAATCTCTTACCATATCGGAAGGGATGCGTGCGATGATTCCTGCGAACAGCAGTATCGAGATACCGTTTCCGATACCCTTCTCGCTGATCTGATTACCCAGCCACATAGTAAGCGAAGAGCCTGCCGTGAAGCACATGATAATTACGATCTCAGAGAATACTTTGTCGAAGCCGCTGCCGGTGTATACAAGCGCGTGCGCCTGATTTTTCAGGGTGAGGTAGTAAGCCCAAGCCTGGAAAACCGAGATAGCGAGCGCCGCATATCTTGTGACCTTGTCGATCTTCTTTCTGCCCTCCATACCCTCTTTAGCCAGTCTTTCGAGCGGCGGCAGAGCGTAAGTAAGAAGCTGAATGATGATCTGTGCGTTGATATAAGGTGAAACGGAAAGAGCCAGCAGCGTACCTTTCGAGAAGTTATCTCCCGAAAGTACGTTTAAGTAGCTGAATATATTTCCGTTACTGTTTTGTGTTTCAAACCAGCTTTTGATTACCGCCGTGTCGAGGAACGGCACGGGGATAGCTCCGCCGATTCGATAAATTATGATGATGAGTAGTGTGTACAAAAGCTTTTTGCGAAGCTCAGGTACCGACCAGGCATTTTTTAACGTCTGTAACACTATTACATCACCTCAGCCTTCCCGCCTGCCTTTTCAATTTTTTCTTTAGCAGCTGCGGTAAACTTTGCAGCCTTAACGGTAAGGTTTTTAGTGAGTTCTCCATTTCCGAGGATCTTTACGCCGTCGAGCTCCTTCTTGATGAGACCCGAAGCCTTCAGCAGCTCTGCATCTACTACGGTGCCGTCTACGAATTTCTCAAGATCCGAAACGTTAACGGTAGCATACTCGGTTCTGAAAATGTTGTTGAATCCTCTCTTCGGGATTCTTCTAGCGAGTGTGGTCTGTCCGCCCTCAAAGCCGGGTCTTACGCCGCCTCCGGAACGTGCCTTCTGACCTTTGTGACCCTTTCCGGCGGTCTTGCCCTGACCGGAACCGTGTCCTCTGCCGATTCTCTTAACGTCTTTAACAGAACCGGGAGCAGGTGATAATTCGTGCAGTTTCATTATCTGTTGCACCTCCTAACTTACGCTTCTGTTACTTTTATAAGATGTGAAATAACCTTGATCTTGCCCTGCGTCTGTGCGTTATCGGGCTGTACGGTCTCAGCGCCGATCTTACGAAGACCAAGGGAATGTGCGGTTGCAATCTGCTTCTCAGACTTAGAGTTGAGGCTTCTTACAAGAGTGATCTTAAGATTTGCCATTGCCTTGTCCTCCTTAACCTATGATTTCCTTTACGGACTTGCCTCTCTTAGCGGCAACCTCCTCGGCGGATTTTACCGAAGCAAGACCGTTTATGGTAGCTCTTACTACGTTTGAAGGATTGTTTGAACGCAGCGACTTTGTTCTTATATCCTTGATTCCGGCTACTTCTACTACGGCTCTTACGGGGCCGCCGGCGATAACACCGGTACCGGGTGCGGCGGGCATCAGAAGTACTTCGCCAGCGCCAAACTTGCCTACGATCTCGTGGGGGATCGTGGTGCCCTTGAGGGAAACCTTGACAAGGTTCTTCTTAGCGTCCTCGATACCCTTGCGGATAGCGTCGGGAACTTCGCCCGACTTGCCAAGACCAAAGCCGATTATGCCGTTTCCGTCGCCTACTACTACAAGCGCGGAAAACTTCATTATACGGCCGCCCTTTACGGTCTTGGATACTCTATTGATTGCAACTACCTTCTCGGCAAGCTCCAATCCTGTCGCATCTATTAAAGCCAAAAGTAAAACCTCCTTTAGAACTTGAGTCCGCCTTCACGGGCTCCTTCTGCTAACTCCTGAACGCGTCCGTGATAAACGTAACCGCCTCTGTCGAATACGACTTCGGAGATACCCTTTTCAGCGGCTGCTTTTGCAATCATCTCGCCGACCTTGCGCGCGCCTTCCTTGTTGCCGCCGTTGCCCTCGAATGCCTTATCCATCGAGGAAGCTGCACAAAGTGTTACACCCTTTACGTCGTCGATAATCTGAGCATATATATGCTTCGAGGAGCGGAATACGTTAAGGCGGGGGCACTCTGCTGTACCGCTGATCTTGTTGCGGACTCTGAAGTGTCTTTTTGCTCTTGCCTTTGCTCTGTCAAGCTTCTTAACCATTTGCTATTCTCTCCTTCTCTAATTACTTCTTGCTGCCCTTACCGGCCTTGCCTTCCTTATGGATGACATATTCACCGGCGTAGCGGATTCCCTTGCCCTTATAAGGCTCAGGCGGACGCTTCTCGCGGATCTCGCAGGCAAACTGACCAACCTCCTGCTTATCGATACCCGATACAACGATCTGGTTGGGCTGGGGTACGTCGAGCTTGATGGAATCAGTTTCGCTGATAACTACGGGGTGAGAAAAACCAAGGTTCAGGTTTACGTTCTTGCCCTGCTTCTGTGCTCTGTAACCTACGCCGACGATCTCGAGCTGCTTGGAATAGCCCTCGGTAACGCCTACTACCATATTGTTGATGAGCGTTCTTGTAAGTCCGTGGAGGGACTTGTGCGCTTTGTCCTCGCTGGGACGCTCTACTGTGATAACGCCGTCAGCGCACTTTATTATCATGTCCTTGTTGTAGGACTTTGTAAGTGTACCCTTAGGTCCCTTTACCGTTACAACGTTTCCGTCTGCAATGGTCACATCTACTCCGGCAGGAACTGTAATGGGTTTGATACCTATTCTTGACATAGTATAGTCCTCCTTACCAGATAAATGCGAGAACCTCGCCGCCTACGTTAAGCTCTCTTGCCTTCTTGTCGGTGATAACGCCCTTGGAAGTAGAGATGATGGCTACGCCAAGTCCCTTCATTACCTTAGGCAGATCTTCGCAGCCTGCATAGATTCTTAAACCGGGCTTAGAAACTCTTCTCAGACCAGTGATAACTGAGTTTCTGTTCTCGTCGTACTTCAGAGTAACTCTGATAGTTCCCTGCTTTCCGTCGTCGATTACCTTGTAGTCCTTGATGTATCCTTCGTCAAGGAGGATCTGGGTAATAGACTTCTTCATGTTGGAAGCGGGAATGTCAACTGTTGCGTGCTTTGCAGTGCTTGCGTTACGGATTCTCGTAAGCAGGTCTGCAATTGTATCAGTAATCTGCATTATTGATTAACCTCCCTTTTACCAGCTTGCCTTCTTAACTCCGGGAATCTTGCCCTGATGTGCGAGTTCTCTGAAGCAGATACGGCAGATTCCGTATTTTCTTAAATATGCGTGCGGTCTACCGCAGATCTTGCATCTGTTGTAAGCTCGGGTGGAGTACTTAGGTTCAGCCTGCTGCTTGTTGATCATAGCCTTCTTAGCCATTTATAATACCCTCCTTCTTACTTTGCAAACGGTGCGCCCAGAAGCGATAACAGCTCCTTAGCCTCTTCGTCTGTTTTTGCGGTAGTGATGAAGTTGATATCCATACCGCGCACCTTGTCTATCTTGTCATACTCGATCTCCGGGAAGATGAGCTGCTCTTTGATACCGGTCGAGTAGTTTCCTCTGCCGTCAAAAGAGTTGCCGTTGATTCCTCTGAAGTCGCGTACTCTGGGGAATGCTACGTTGAAAAGTCTGTCTACAAACTCGTACATTCTGTCAGCTCTCAGCGTTACCTTTACGCCGATGACCTGTCCGTCTCTGAGCTTGAAGTTTGCTACCGATTTCTTCGCCTTGCAGACGATCGGCTTCTGACCTGTGATTGCCGCGAGATCCGCCATTATAGCGTCGATAACCTTCTTGTTATCCTTATCCGCGCCGCAGCCTACGTTGATAACTACCTTATCAAGCTTAGGGATCTGCATCACGTTTTCATACTTGAATTTCTTCATCAGGGCAGGAGCTACGTCTGAAACATAATATTCTTTTAATCTTGCCATCGTAATGTCTCCTCCTTAATTAAAATTCCTCTCCGCAGCCTTCGTTCTTGCAAACTCTGACCTTGGAGCCGTCCTCGAGGATCTTGTGTGCGATCCTGGTGGGCTTGCCGCACTTAGGGCATACAGCCTGTACCTTGCTGGCGTACATTGCGCCTTCGGCCTCTACTATGCCGCCCTGCTGACCCATTGCTCTGGGTTTTACGTGCTTCTTTACCTTGTTAAGTCCCTCAACGATTACCTTTCCTTCCTTCGGGGAAACCGCAAGTACCTTGCCCTGCTGTCCCTTATTCTTTCCGGAAAGAACTACTACGGTGTCGCCGGTCTTTACGTGTACCTTATTCATTAACGACGCCTCCTAATCAAAGTACTTCGGGAGCGAGCGAAAGTATCTTCATGTAATCTTTATCACGAAGTTCCTTTGCTACCGGTCCAAAAATACGTGTACCCTTGGGGTTCTTGTCTTCCTTTATAATTACAGCAGCGTTTTCATCGAAACGGATGTATGTTCCGTCTGCTCTTCTGAGACCGCTGGCTGAACGAACGATTACTGCCTTCACTACATCGCCTTTTTTAACAACTCCGCCCGGTGTTGCCTTCTTAACAGAAGCTACTACTACGTCGCCGATGTTTGCATATCTTCTGCGTGTACCGCCTAATACTCTGATGCACATAAGCTCCTTAGCGCCGGAGTTATCTGCAACCTTGAGATAAGTCTGCATCTGAATCACAGTGCGTTCCTCCTTTCAAAAAATCCAAAAAATGCTTTAAGCTTTTAGTCATTTTCGCGGAAAACCTTCGCAGCGCTTTTTTTACGCCGCGCCGCTTCTTTTCCGCCGAACTTTTCGCGGCGAAGTATTTTAATTACTTAGCCTGCTCGAGAACTCTTACAAGTCTCCATCTCTTATCCTTGGAGAGAGGTCTGGTTTCCATTACCTCTACCTTGTCGCCTATCTTGCACTCGTTGTTTTCATCGTGTGCCTTCAGCTTTACGGTTCTCTTAATGATCTTCTTATAGAGAGGATGTGCTACGTTATCTACGATAGCTACTACGATAGTCTTATCCATCTTGTCGGAAACTACCATTCCTACTCTGGTTTTTCTAAGATTTCTTTCGCTCATTTAAAAGTCCTCCCTTCAAGCGTTCTCAGACTCACGAAGAACTGTCTTTACACGAGCAATATCCCTCTTAACAGCTTTCATTCTCATGGGATTTTCAAGCTGGTTTACAGCATGCTGAAAACGAAGGTTAAAAAGCTCCTGCTTCAGTTCTGCAAGCTTCTGCTCGAGCTCAGCTGTCGATAAATCTTTCAGTTCACTTGCTTTCATTACTGTTCACCATCCGTTTCTTTCTTGACGAACTTGCACTTTACAGGAAGCTTGTGCATCGCAAGTCTCATAGCCTCGCGTGCTACGTCTTCGCTGACGCCTGCAATTTCAAACATTACGCGGCCGGGCTTTACTACTGCTACCCAGTACTCAGGCGAGCCTTTTCCTGAACCCATTCGGGTCTCGGCGGGCTTCTCAGTTACGGGCTTGTCAGGGAATATCTTTATCCATACCTGTCCGCCTCTCTTGATGTATCTTGTCATAGCGATACGGGCAGCCTCGATCTGGTTGGAAGTTATCCATGCCGGCTGAAGAGCCTGAAGGCCGTATTCACCGTTGGTGACCTTGTTACCTCTGGTAGCCTTGCCCTTCATTCTACCTCTCTGTACTCTTCTGTACTTTACTCTCTTTGGAAGCAGCATTAGTTGTTACCTCCTTCTACTCTGTTTGCGCCGCGGTTGTTGTTTCTTCTGCCGCCGCGACGGTTGTCGTCGTTTCTTCTTCTGGGCTTTCTGTCGCTCTTTCTGTCAGATGCAGCAACTTCGCCCTTCAGAACTTCGCCTCTGTATATCCAAACCTTTACGCCGATCTTACCGTAGGTGGTGTTTGCCTCAGCAAAACCGTAGTCGATGTCGGCTCTGATGGTCTGCAGGGGGATAGTACCCTCGTGATAGCTTTCTGCTCTTGCAATTTCAGCTCCGCCAAGACGGCCGCTTACTCTTGTCTTTATTCCCTTTGCGCCAAGCTTCATTGCACGTCCGATGGACTGCTTCATTGCACGGCGGAAGGAAACTCTGTCTTCGAGGTCGTGAGCGATCTTTTCAGCAACGAGCTGTGCGTTGATGTCAGGCTGCTTTACCTCTACTATATTGATCGAAACCTTCTTGCCGGTCATCTTCTCGAGCTCGCCGCGAAGCTTTTCGATCTCTGCACCGCCCTTGCCTATTACCAGGCCCGGCTTTGCGCAGTGTACGTGTACCTTTATTTTCTGACCGCCCTCGCTGTCGGCAAATCTTTCGATTTCTACCTTAGGAACACCGGCATAAACGGTCTTGTTTGCAGGATTCTTAGATCTGGTGTTGAGCTTCTTCAGGATATATTTACGAATGTTGTAGTCTTCTACAAGCGTATCGCCGAAAGTGCTCTTGTCTGCAAACCAACGGGAATCCCAATCTTTAATTACACCGACGCGGAGTCCGTGCGGATTAACCTTCTGGCCCATAGTTTACCTCCTCTATTACGCTTATTCCTTTTCCTTGAGAACCACGGTAACGTGAGATGTTCTCTTCAGAATTCTATAGGGTCTGCCCTGTGCTCTAGGCATGATTCTCTTCATTATAGGTCCGGGGCAAACGTAGCACTCTGCAACATAGAGGTTATTCTTATCCATGTTGTGATTGTTTTCTGCGTTTGCAGCGGCGGACTTCAGAAGCTTCTCAAGATATTCACTGGCAGCCTTGGGTGTATGCTGTACTGTTGCAAGCGCAACTTCGTAATCTTTACCTCTTATCAGATCCAGTACGATCTGTACCTTTCTGGGGGCGATTCTGGCATTTCTTAAAATTGCCTTTGCTTCCATTTGAATTCCTCCTTTCCGCCGTTACTTCTTGCCGTTATTCGATGTCTTTGAACCGGCGTGACCCTTGTAGGTTCTGGTCGGAGCAAATTCGCCCAGCTTATGACCTACCATATCCTCGGTTACATAAACAGGAACGTGCTTGCGTCCGTCGTGAACAGCGAATGTATGACCAACAAAGTCAGGGAAAATGGTGGAAGCTCTGCTCCAGGTCTTTACGACCTTCTTCTCGCCTGCCTCGTTCATTGCTAAAACTCTTTTCATAAGAGACTCTTCGACGAAAGGTCCCTTCTTAACACTTCTTCCCATGTATCATCTGCCTCCTTTCAGCATTACTTACCGTTTCTGCGCTTTACGATATACTTATCGGAACGATGATGCTTTGCACGGGTCTTGTATCCCAGTGTAGGCTTGCCCCAAGGGGTAACAGGTCCGGGACGTCCAACGGGTGATTTACCTTCACCACCGCCGTGGGGGTGATCGCAGGGGTTCATTACCGAACCTCTTACGGTAGGTCTCCAGCCCATGTGACGCTTTCTTCCTGCCTTACCGATGTTCACGTTCTCGTGGTCGATATTGCCTACCTGGCCGATGGTAGCCATGCAGTTGATGGGAAGCTTTCTCATTTCGCCCGAAGGAAGTCTTACGAGTGCGTAGGTGTCTTCCTTACCCATAAGCTGTGCCATATTGCCGGCGCTGCGTACGAGCTGTGCGCCCTTGCCGGGATAAAGCTCAAGGTTGTGGATGAAAGTACCTACGGGGATGTTTGCAAGTGCAAGTGCGTTTCCGGGCTTGATGTCCGCGGTAGCGCCGGCTCTTACTACATCGCCTACCTTAAGTCCGTTAGGTGCGATGATATATCTCTTCTCGCCGTCCTCGTATTCTACGAGTGCGATGAATGCAGATCTGTTAGGATCGTACTCGATAGTCAATACCTTTGCGTCCATATCGAGCTTGTTTCTCTTGAAATCTATAACACGGTATTTTCTTCTTACTCCGCCGCCTCTGTGACGTACGGTGATCCTGCCGTAGCTGTTTCTGCCGCTGTGCTTATCCATAGGCTCTAACAGGCTCTTGCAGGGAGCTGCCTTGCTGAGTCCCGAATAATCAGTAACGGTCATGCCGCGTCTGCCGGGAGTAGTAGGCTTATAGCTCTTTATTGCCATTTCAAATTCACTCCTTAATTAGGGTTTTGCAGGCGTGATATTCTCGCCTATACATTTATATCTTAGAACATTCCGTCGAAGAATTCGATGGTCTTGTCGCCTTCTACGGTAACGATCGCCTTTTTCCAGTCGGGACGATATCCTACGAATCTTCCCATTCTCTTAGCCTTGCCCTTTACGCTGATGGTGTTTACCTTAGCCACCTTTACGTCAAAAAGGGTCTCAACAGCCTTAGCGATCTCGACTTTAGTTGCGTCCTTTGCTACCTTGAAGGTATACTTGCCGTTCTCAAGGCGCTCCATAGAGTCCTCGGTGATGATCGGCTTTAAGATGATATCAGAAGCAATCTTTTCCATTACGCATATACCTCCTCGATCTTAGCAACGGCGTCCTTAACTACGATGAACTTGTCGCAGTTGAGAATGTCGTAAACACAGAGGGTGTTTACCGTAGCCGTCTTAACTCCGGGGATGTTAGCAGCGCTCTTTACAAGCTTTGCGTCTACTCCCTCAGTTACGATAAGAGCTTTCTTATCTGCGCCGAGTGCCTTGAGCATCTCAACAACAGTCTTGGTCTTGTATGCCTCGAGTGCGATGGAGTCTACTACTACCATTTCGCTCTCAGCTACCTTAGAAGAAAGCGCCGACTTCATAGCCAGTCTCTTTTCCTTTTTATTAAGCGAGTAGCTGTAATCTCTGGGCTTAGGGCCGAGTGCAACACCGCCGTGTACCCACTGAGGTGCTCTGATAGAGCCCTGACGAGCGTGGCCGGTACCCTTCTGTCTCCAGGGCTTTCTTCCGCCGCCGCTTACCTCTGTTCTGGTAAGAGTGCTCTGTGTGCCCTGACGCTGGTTAGCCAGATAATTTACAACCATTGCGTGCATTACTGCCGCGTTAGGCTCGATTCCGAATACTTTATCGTTAAGCTCAAGGTCGGAAACTTTGCTGCCCTTCATATCAAATACTGAAATCTGTGACATATTGATTTCCTCCTTCCATTAAGCCTTCTTAACGCAATCTACTATTGTAACGGTGCCGTTCTTAGGACCGGGGATAGCTCCCTTGATTGCGATAAGATTGTTCTCTGCGTCTACCTTTACGATCTCAAGGTTCTGTACGGTAACCTTTTCAGCGCCGAGATGTCCGGGCATTCCCTTGCCCTTGTAGATTCTCGAAGGTGAGGAGCAAGCTCCCATAGATCCTGCATGTCTGTGAACAGGGCCTGTACCGTGAGTTTCCTTAAGTCTTGCGTTGTTGTGACGCTTTATCGTTCCTGCAAAGCCCTTACCTTTGCTGGTGCCGCTTACATCTACGATGTCGCCTGCTGCAAAGATGTCAGCCTTTACAATATCCTGTACGTTAAGAGAGCTGCAATCTTCAAGTCTGAATTCCTTGAGAGTTCTCTTAGCCGCTACGTCAGCCTTCTTGAAGTGACCTGCAAGAGGCTTGTTTACATTCTTAGCTTTTACGTCGCCATAGCCGAGCTGTACAGCCTCGTAGCCGTCGTTTTCCAGAGTTTTCTTCTGTACTACGACGCAGGGGCCTGCTTCTACTACGGTAACGGGGATCACTTTTCCCGACTCATCGAAAATCTGTGTCATGCCGATTTTCTTTCCGATGATACCTTTCTGCATTTTAATTTCCTCCTAATGGTTATTGGTTGAAGCTCTGAAGCTCCAACATGACCTGCGTTTAAGCTTTCGTTTCGAGATCGCCCGCGATCTCTTTCGGAAATTACTTGATCTCCATTACGATGCTTACTCCGGCAGGAAGTTCAAGGTTCTCAAGAGTAGATGTAGTTTCCTTGGTAGGTCTGATGACGTCGATAAGTCTTTTGTGAGTTCTCATTTCGAACTGCTCACGGCTGTCCTTATACTTGTGTACAGCGCGGAGAATAGTAACGATCTCCTTATCGGTAGGGAGCGGGATAGGACCCGAAACCTTAGCGCCCGAACGCTTTACAACGTCAACGATCTTAGCTGCTGCCGCGTCAACGGTAGCGTGCTCGTAACCCTTGATCTTGATTCTGATCTTTTCATTGACTGCCACTTTAAATCGCCTCCTTGTGCGCATGAATGATGTTTTCTGGGGGCAAATCACTGTTTTAACGTTTAACCACTTATCCGTGTGTTCCGCGCTTTAGTCATAAAAAATACCGAAAGCATTACCATTAACGCTCCCGGACTCAATAAGACACACGCCTGCCCATACTAAAAGCGGACATACCGCCTTTCGCAAGAAGTACAAGCACACACAGTGTTTCGTTATTACAGCCGCCCGGTTTAAAATCGGACATACTCGGCGGAAATTACCTGACGCACCGTCAGCAACCTCCCGCTTCAACGCATATCTTTTGATACGTTCCTGGCGAACGTATCCGTTGCAGTCACGCAAGATATATTATACATCACTTTTACCGATATTGCAAGGACTTACGCAAAAATTTACACTTTATTTACAACTTGCTGCGCTGCGCTCTTTTCACTCCCCTCTAGTCACCCGCTCCCACGCCGTTTTCAGCCGCTCGAAGCTCCATGCAGCGTTGGCGGGGCTGGTCGAGGGCAGGGTCACCGCGCTCATGCCGCAACGCTCCTGCTGGAACTTCGCGTACACCCTCGCCGCCGCCGCACCGTTGGCATAAATTCGCTCTATCGGGCACTTTTTCAGCAGACCCGCTATGTCCGCCGCTTTCGCATTTTTGATGGACGAGTCGTCAGAGCCCGCTATGTCGCACTCGGCTATGCTGTCCCAAAGCGCCACGCCGCAGGCTTTCAGCAATGCAGTTTTCTCCTCAGTGGTCTGCGGCAGCGGCGCGCCGTAAAGCTCGGCGATGAGCCGCCAAAATCTGTTCCGCGGGTGGCCGTAATAAAAGCCCTCCTCGCGCGACTTCACCGACGGGAACGAACCGAGTATCAGCACGCGGCTGTTTTCGTCGTAAACCGGCTCGAAGCAGTGCACCAGATGCATATATTCCGCCATTCTGCAAGCCCCCTTTTATAATAGTATAAAAAGGCCCGACCTTTTCCGTCGGGCTTTGCGTTTTTAGTCGATCTTTTCGATAGCTGCCTTCAGCTCTTTTTTCGCCGCGTTCTTTTCCATAAGGTATCTGAAAAGCTCCAGCAGGAAAAGCAGTACGCCGCCGCCGATGAACGCCACGATGCTGAAAGTGCTCAGCGAGAGCGCGGGCTTAGGCGTGTCGAGCGTTGTCGGGCCTTGTATTATCGCGTAAAGCGAGCCTGTCATAAGTCCCAGTACCGTGTAGATGGTCTTGCTGCGGTGATTTTTAAGGCAGCGCTTTACCGACTTTATAATAACTATTATTCCCGCGATAACGCCGAAACCGAATACGAAAAGCATCGGCACATACTTGAAATTAAAGTGCAGAAATTCCTTTATCGAGTTGATAACGGGCAGATAAATGCCGAAGCAGAGCAGCATGGTAGAACCCGAGATGCCCGGCAGCACCATCGCCGAAATAGCTATCATCGCCGCGATGAATACATATATCACTAAGCCAACGGTAATGTGCTCAAAGTCTTTTGAAGCGCCCAAGTGACCGTTCAGGTAGGTTATGCCGACTACAAGCGCCGTGCCCAGAGCCCAGAATATCAGGTTGTAGTACTTGCCTTTCAGCGAGTCTTTTTCCTCGCGCGCCACTACGGGTATCGCGAAAAGCGTCAAGCCGAAAAATACCGAGCTGAGTATGTATATATGGCTCTCAAAAAGCTTTGAAAGCACCAGCACCGAAGAGCACAAGCCGATAGCCCAGCCTATGCCGAGCTTTACGAGAAATACCAACGCCTCTTTGCGCTCCTCCTTAGTGCCCGATACCAGCGCGTCCAGCGAACCGATGAATTTATCGTAAAAGCCGAGCAGAAAAGCGATAGTGCCGCCCGAAACGCCCGGAACGCTGTCCGCCAGCGCCATGCAGAAACCTCTGAACATATTGAGTATCAGCATAAAATTTTGTCCCTTTCTTTATCTCCGTATAAATATATGAATGTCTGTTTGTATGATCGTATGCAGATCACATCATCTCAACAGGCTCTATGCCGAGAACGTCGAGGTGCTTTTCAAGCACGGTGCGAACCGCCGCGCAGATGTTGAGCCAAGCGCGCTTTTTGTCCGCGTCCTCCTCGGTAAGGATGTGGTTGTCGTGATAGAATTTTGAGAATGCCGAAGCGAGCTGGTAAGCGTTTTCGCAGATCACGCTGGGCGCTTTCTCGCGGTAAGCCAGTGCGAAAGCCTCGCCGCTGAGCGATATTTTCAGCAGCAGGTCGCGCTCAGAGTCGGTGTATACCGCCGACGAGTCAAACTGCTCGCCCGCGCCCTCAGCCTTTTTCAGTATCGAATTTATTCTAGCGATAGTGTACAGCAGGAACGAGCCGGTCTTGCCATCGGGCGCCATGAATTTATCCATATCGAAAACGTAGTCCTTCATGCAGTAGTTCACGAGGTCGCCGAATTTGATGGTAGCTACCGTGATCTTGCGGGCAATGTCCTCTCTGTCCGCGTCCTTGCTGAAATTCGAGGCCGAAACGCGCTCAAGTGCCGCTTCGTAAACGGTGTTGTAAAAGTCCGCGAGCCTCATTACGCCGCCCTCGCGGGTCTTGTAGGGCTTGCCGTCCGCGCCGTTCATCGTACCGTAGCCGATGTGCGCAAGGGTAACTTCCTCTGGCACGAGCCCTGCCTTTTTCGCGCATCTGAATACCTGCGTGAAGTGCAGACCCTGACGCGCGTCAACTATGTACCATATCTGGTCGGGCTTGAAATCGTGCTCGCGCTGGATAAGCGTAGCGAGGTCGGTGGTAGCGTAGATGTTGGAATTATCCGACTTTTTGATGATAACGGGGGGAATGGTTATCTTATCGCTCTCCTCCGCCACGTCTACTACCATAGCGCCCTGACTCTCATGCAGCAGACCCTTTTCGTTTAGCACATCGAGCAGCTCGGGAACGTACTTTTCCGCGTCGCTCTCGCCATACCAGTAGTCGAAATCTACGTTAAGGTTCTCGTAGTTCTTCTTCATATCGGCTACAGAGATACGGATTATCTCGCGCCAAAGCGCAGTGTAGCCGGGGTCGCCCTTCTGAAGTTTCGCGGTGACAGCGCGCGCTTTCTGCTTAAAGTCGTCATTTTCCTTGCTCTTCGCGCTCGCGAAGGGGTATATCACGTTTAGGCTTTCCGCGTCGAGGTCTACTCCCGCGAAGTTCTCCGCGTCGAAATCTTCGGCAAAGCAAGCCCACTCGGGGTGGCGCTCCTGCAATTCAGCCATTACCAGACCCATCTGCAAGCCCCAGTCGCCGAGGTGCACGTCGCTGATGGTCTTTCTGCCCGTAGCGCGCACCAGCCTTTTCAGCGCTTCGCCTATAACGGCAGAGCGCAGGTGGCCTATGTGCAGCGGTTTCGCGACGTTTGGGCCGCCGTAATCGAGCACTACTGTTTCGGGCTTTTCAGCCTGCGGTATGCCGAGGTTCTCGTCCGCCAGCGCCTGCTTTACATAGCCCAGCAGAAATTCGTCGGAAACGGTGATGTTTATAAAGCCCGCGCCCACTACCTCTACTTTTTCGAGGTCGGCGTCGCCCTCAAGCTTCGCCGCGGCGTCGGCGGCTATCATGCGGGGCGCTTTGTGGTAAAGCTTCGCGCCCGCGAAAGCGCCGTTACACTGAAACTGGCAGAGGTCGGGGCGGTCGGAAGTTACTACCGTGCCCAGCTCGGCAGAATAGCCGCATTCTGCAAAAGCAGCCGAAAGCTTATCTGTTAAGATCTTAGTAATGCTCATAATTATAATAGTCCTCCAGAGTAAATATTCATGAATACCAGTTTATTATACTAACTTTCGGTAGACTGTAAATGTACTAATTGTAAACTTTCAATGTACTAATAATGATTATACCGAACCTTTACACGGTCTTTACGCATTTTAAGGCAGGTTTTAAGCCGTTTAACGCCTGTTTACGGCTGATCAAGGGCAAATTTATGCTTAAATTTATACAATTCAGCCCCGCGGCGGAATAATTTTTGTAAAAATCGGAGAAATGCGCGTTTTTTTTGACGCATAGCTTGACAAACGGCGGATATTGTGGTAACATAACATTGTTATCTGACATAACAGCGTTATACAAAGCGCTGAATAAGTGCAAGTTGAGCAAAAGGAGGTCGGCGGATATGTCACCCAGAAACCACGAACAAAGCGGCGAAACAAAAGAGCTGCTGCTGAAAGCCGCGAGGGCGGAGTTTCTCGAAAAAGGCTACACAAAAGCTTCTCTGCGCAAGATATGCGCAGACGCGGGCGTTACTACCGGCGCGCTCTACTTCTTCTTTAAAGATAAGGAAGACCTTTTCTCCTCTATAGTCGAAAAGCCTTACCGCCGGCTTGTCACCGCGCTGGAAGAGCATTTCGAGTTTGACAGCCACGCTGCCGCCGACTACACCCAGCAGGAGGGCGACCACGACGACCTCGCGCGTATGCTTGTCCACCACCTTTACTCCAACCGCGAAGCGTTCCTGCTGCTGCTCACCCGCGCGCACGGAACTTCTTACGAAAACGCCGTTGACGAGGTGGTGGGGCTTATGGAAAGCTCTTACCACGTTATGGCGGAACAGATGGCTTCAGCTCACCCCGGCACTAAGGTGAACGAATATATGCTGCACTGGCTGACGCATATGAACATCGACGCATTTATACACCTGCTGACGCACGAGTGCGACGAGGCTAAGGCCATCGAGCACATGAGCCAGATAATGGACTACATCGTTACGGGCTGGACTAAGATGATCCTTATCCCCGACGAAACACAAAAATAGTAAATTTTAGCCGTATCAACACACGGCTTTTTACATAACGTCAACATAACATCGTTATGTTAAACAGGCATACAGGAGGTATTCACAGATGTATTTAGAGGTAAAAGATCTGAAAAAAAGCTACGGTAAAGATCAGGGCTATGTGCAGGTGCTCAAAGGTGTGTCCACGGGTCTGGAAAAGGGGCAGATGTGCGTAATACAGGGCACCAGCGGCTCGGGAAAATCTACCCTGCTCAACTGCATCGGCGGCTTGGATAATATCGACAGCGGCTCGGTAAAGGTAGACGGAAAGGAGGTAGGCGGTCTTTCAGCCGATAAGCTCGCCGATTACCGCCGCGACAACTTAGGCTTCATATTCCAGTTTTACAATCTCGTTCCGAACCTCACCGTTCGCGAAAACATACAGGTCTGCGAATACCTTACCAAAGACCCGCTTGATATGGAAGAGCTGCTGGAAACGCTGGGGCTTTCCGAGCACCGCAACAAATTCCCCTCGCAGCTTTCGGGCGGTCAGCAGCAGCGCTGCGCCATTGCAAGAGCGCTGATAAAAAATCCTAAGCTGCTGCTCTGCGACGAGCCTACGGGCGCGCTCGACTCAAAGACCTCGCGCGATATACTTATTCTGCTTGAAGAGATAAACAAAAAGTACGGCACTACCATGCTTATAGTCACCCACAATAATTCTATCAAAAACATGGTGCACAAAGTAATAATACTTAAAGACGGCATGATAAAGAAAGAATACGAGAACGAAACGCGCATTCCCGCCGCCGAGCTGGAGGATCTCTGATGAACAAGGTACTTAGAAAGCGCATACCGCGCGATTTGAAAAACAGCCTGCTGAGAAACCTTGCCCTGCTCGTCATGATAGTGCTTGGTATGTATCTGGTAATAAGCATGATAGGCGGTGCGGAAACTATAATCGCTGGCACTGAGCAGAACTGCCGCGATAAAAACTGCGAGGACGGCGAATTTACCGTATTCCTGCCCCTTACCGATGAGCAGATAGCCGAGCTGGATAAAGCCGGCGCGGAAGTCGAAGCAAAATTCAGCATGGATATAGAGTCGGGCAAAAACAAGATACTGCGCGTTATGAAAAACCGCACAGATATAAACCTCATGACTCTCGACGACGGCGAGCTTGCCGATAAAGCAGGCGAAGTCGCCCTCGAAAAGCGCTACTGCGAGGAAAACGACATCAAGATAGGCGATAAGATACCGCTTGCGGATACCGAGCTTACCGTTACAGGTATCGGCAGCGTGCCCGATTACGATATGCCCGTTAAGAACATCTCCGACGCTTCGGCTGAAAGCAGCGGATTTGGTTTGGCTTTCGTCAGCGGCGACCAGTACGACGCTATACTTAGCGCGGGCGGTCAGAAAGCCGAAGACCTCAGCTACTCATACGTTTTAAAGAACGGCGCTGAGGATAAGGAGATAAAAGAGCTTCTGCGCTCATTCGATTTCGATTACTCCGCCGTGGAAGATCAGTATTTCAAGGAAACGGCAGAAGACACCATCGGCAAAAAGGAAGATATAGAAGAGGGCGTGGCTGACCTTAACGACGGCGCGAAAGAGCTTTACGAAGGACTGAACGAGCTGAAAGCTTCGAGCGGCAGCCTTACCGAGGGCATGAACGCGCTCTTTGAAACCTGCCTTGCTCAGTCAAATCAGAGCCTTGCCGCTTCGGGCGTAAAGGCTGAGCTTACCGCCGATAATTACGCCGATACCCTCGATAAGCTTTACAAAGCTGCAAAAAGCGCCGACATAAAGCAGCTTAAAGAGTCCCTCGCTGCTGCGGATAAGCTGCGCGGCGGCACGGTGGATTATACAGATGGCGTAGACAGCGCTGCCGAAGGCGCGGGCGAGCTGGCTGACGGCGTGGCGAAGCTTGACGAAAAGACCGCCGAGCTGCTCGACGAATATTTCACCATCGACCTCGATAACCTTACATCTTTCGTAAAAGCGAGCGACAACCTGCGCATACGCGGCGCTGAGAACGACGTTGCGAAAAATAAGCAGATAGGCGCGCTGGCGGGCGTTATACTCATGGTGCTCTTCACCTACGTTATCTCAGTATTCGTTATCCACCGCATACAGAACGAAAGCAGCGTTATCGGCGCACTGTATGCGCTGGGCGTTAAAAAGCGCGACCTGCTGCGCCACTACATAACCCTGCCCGCGCTGATAGCTTTGGCGGGCGGCATTATCGGCACGATAATAGGTATTTACAAGATACCGAGCGAGATGGTGGATAGCTACAACTACTTCTCTATCCCGAAATTCGACGTAGTAGTTCCCGCCTACCTCTTCGTGTACGGAATAGTTATGCCCCCCGTTGCCGCTATGATAGTGAACAGCATAGTAATAAACAAAAAGCTTTCGCAGACAGCGCTCTCGCTCATAAAAAACGAGCAGAAGCAGTCGCGCGTGAAGAACGTAACGCTCAAAACAAAGAAATTCGTCACCGCTTTCCGCATACGCCAAATGCTGCGCGAAGTGCGCACCGGCATAACGGTAGTAGCCGCTATGTTCATAACACTGCTGATATTCATGCTGGGTGCGGACTGCTATGTGCTCTGCAAAAACGTAGCCGCTGATACCAAAGAATACACCAAGTACGAGTATATGTACTCGCTGAAATATCCCGAAAAAACAGTGCCCGCAGGCGGCACGCCCGCTTACGCCGAGTCGCTCTCTAAATCCGCTTACGGCGATACCGTAGACCTCACTGTACTGGGCATAGACGGCAGCGACTCCGCCTACCGCTACTTCACCTGCCGCCCCGCAAAGGGAAAATCGAGCGTGACTATAAGCACATCTGTACAGCAGAAGTACGGATTATCCAAAGGCGATAAGCTTATACTTTCCGACAACACCAACGATATGGACTACGCCTTTACGGTAGAGGACATCTGCGACTACTCGGCGGGACTGATGGTATTCATGGATATTGACAGTATGCGCGAGCTTTTCGGTCAGAAGGACGATCATTACAACACCGTGTTCTCCGACAAAGAGCTTGACATTGACGAAGGCAGACTTTACAGCGTTACCACCCGCGCCGACATCGAGCGCGCCTCCGACGTATTCATCGAGCTTATGACGCCAATGATAGCCACGCTGATAGGCGCTTCGGCAGCTATATTCTTTATGGTAATGTTCCTCATGCTGAACGTCATGACAGACCGCGCAAGCTTCGGCATCTCGCTGATAAAGATATTCGGCTTCCGCACGGGCGAGATAAGAAAGCTTTACCTAAACGGCAACACATACATCATCGCGATAGGCGCGGCTATCTGCATACCGCTCTCTAAGCTTTGCTCCGACGCTATGTACCCATTCCTTATCTCAAACACCGCCTGCGGAATGAACCTGCACTTCACATGGTATATGTACCTCGGACTTTTCGCGGCGGTAATGGCGCTGTACTTTATAATAAACACCCTGCTGGTAAGAAAGCTGAAAAAGATGACCCCCGCAGAGGTGCTGAAGAACCGCGAATAACGCGAACAAACATACCTGCAAAATATCCCACTAAATACAGCATAAGCGAAAGGCTCTCCGATAAAACTTCGGAGAGCCTTTTGTCATATATATTTATATCAAATATGCTGAGCCGTGTAAAGCTTGTAGTAATCGCCCTTTTTCGCCATAAGTTCTTCGTGAGTGCCGCTTTCGGTAATGCCCTTGTTGTCGATGTACATTATCCTGTCGCAGTTCTTTATGGTGGATAGGCGGTGGGCTATTATGAAAGATGTCCTGCCCTTCAGCAGCTCGTTCAAGCCCTGCTGCAGCAGGCGCTCGGTGCGCGCGTCGATCGAGGAGGTAGCCTCGTCAAGCACAAGTATGCGCGGGTCGGAAAGCAACGTGCGCGCGAAAGATATTAGCTGCTTCTGACCGCCCGAAAGCTTCGAGCCGCGCTCGTTCACCTCAGTAAGGTAGCCATTTTCCATCTCGCTGATGAATTCGTCGGCGCATACCGTGCGGCTTGCGCTTACTATTTCGTCCTTAGTGGCGTCCAGCTTGCCGTAGCGGATATTGTCGAGTATAGTGCCGCTGAAAATAAAGCTGTCCTGCAGCATTATACCCATCTGCGAGCGCAGCGAGTGCAGTGTAGCGGCGCTTATATCCTTGCCGTCTACCGTTATCCTGCCGGAAGATACGTCGTAAAAGCGCGAGATGAGCGAAACTATAGTAGACTTGCCCGCGCCCGTAGGGCCTACCAGCGCGACGCTCTCGCCAGGCTTTACCTCAAAGGAAACGTGCTCGAGTACGTTTTTGCCCTCTTCGTAAGCAAATGTCACGTCCTCAAAGCGTACAGCGCCCTTTATCTCGCCGATGTCCTTCGCGCCCTCTTTATCAGCAATGGTAGCAGGCTCGTCAAGCGTTTCAAATATGCGCTCTAAGTACGCTACGTTGTTGATGAAGTTGTTGAATAGGTTCGAGAGATTCATTATCGGCTGCCAAAAGCTAGAAGCGTAGCTAGTCATAGCGGCGATAGTACCAAGCGTAACGCTCGCGGGGGAGAGCACCAGCAGTCCCACAAAGAATATCGCGGCGCGCACCAGCGTGGATATATTATCCGTAGCGGGCCATACCATATTCGAGTAGGTAACGGCAGTCATCCAGCTCTTGCGGTATTTGTTCGAGAGGCGGTCGAATATTCCCTCGTTCTCCTCCTCGCGGGTGAATATCTGCGTTACCCTAGCGCCGACTATGTTTTCCTGCAAGTATGCGTTCATATTTGAGCTTTTGTTTGAAACGTCCTGCCATGCGCGGCGCTGGCGCTTCTTTATCGCCATCATAACCAGCGCGAATATCGGCACGCCCGAAAGCACCACCAGCGAAAGGCGAACGTCTACAAAGAACATGAATACCATTATGAAAAGCATATTCAGAAACTCGAGTATAACGTTGATAACGCCGTTTGAGAGCATATCGGAGACCGAGTTTACATAGTTTACTACGCGAATAAGTATCTTGCCGTGCGGGCGGTCGTCGTAGTACTGAAAAGGCAGCTCCTGCAAATGCGCGAAGAGGTCTGTTCTAATGTCGAAGATAATATCCTGACCCACTACTGTCATTATGCGCGAGCGGATATTTGAGAAAGCTACCGATACGGCTATCGTGAGCACCAGCAGTCCGCTCAGCAGGAAAAGCTGAGGGATATTTTTCTGCGGTATGGTGTTATCCAGCGCGTACTGCGTGATGAGCGGCGCCAGCAGGCCCGATACCGCCGCGAAAACGCTGAGCACCAGCGCCAGTATCATCTTGCCCTTGTACTTTTTCATGTAAACGAACGAGCGCTTTAGGTGGCGGAAGTCGAACGGCGTTTCAAGAACCTCGTCCACATCGTATCTGTTGCGTGCCATTTACTCCGCCCCCTTTCCGAAGCCTTCGTTTTGCAGGCGGAAAACGTCGTAATAGTAGCCCTTCTGCGCAAGAAGCTGCTCGTGAGTGCCCATTTCTTTTATCTTTCCGTCCTCTAAAATTATTATCTTGTCGGCGTCCTTGGTGGATGATATGCGCTGCGCTATGATTATCTTAGTGCATGGGAAATCCAGTGTGCGCAGGCTTTCCTGTATGTGCTTTTCCGTTTCCATATCCACCGCCGAAGTGGTGTCGTCGAGTATCAGCACGGCGGGCTTTATAGCCAGCGCGCGTGCGAGCGATATACGCTGCTTCTGACCGCCCGAAAGACCCACGCCGCGCTCGCCTATCAGCGTTTCGTACCCCTCCGGCATCTTGCTGACAAAGCCGTCCGCCGCCGCAAGCTTGGCGTAGTGCTTCACGTCCTCTTCGGGCATTGAAGAATCGCCGTAAGCTATGTTGCCGTCTATGGTATCAGAATACAGCAGAACGTCCTGCGTAGCCATGCCTATGTTCTTGCGAAGCTGAGAGAGCTTTCGCATACGCACGTTAACGCCGTCTACCAGCACCTCGCCGCCCGCGGTGTCGTAAAAGCGGGGGATAAGGTTTATCAGCGTAGTCTTGCCCGAGCCTGTTTCGCCCATTATCGCTACCGTTTCTCCAGGCGCGATGTGGAAGCTAATATCCTCCAGCACTGTTTTATTGCCGTACTTGAAGCTTACGTTTTTAAACTCTACCTCGCCGCGCAGTCTGCCGTCAATATCCTCGGCGTCGTCGCGGTCTACTATCTTCGGCTGAGAGTAGTATATCTCGATTATCTTCATGGCGGAAGCCATAAAGCGCTGAAGGTCGTTGACGTACATACCCAAATTTCTTACGGGGTTCGATATAGCCCAGATAAGTCCTGAGATAGCTATATACTGACCCATAGTAAGGCTGCCCTTTATAAGGAAGATACCGCCGCCCAGCAGCATCACTACCGAAAGCACGTTCGCCAGCGTTTCCATATACGGCGAATATTTCAGCCACATCAGCGAAGCTTTCTTGTTCGCTTCCGAATACTCGCGGTTCGCCTTGCCGAATTTCTCTATCTCGAAATCTTCGCGCGCGAATGCTTTTACAACGCGGTTGCCCGAGATATTCTCCTGCGCGTCGGTATTCAGCTTCGAGAGTTTTTCGCGAAGCTCAACGTAAACGGGGCCGGCTACTTTTTTGAACATAACCGTTATCACGAAGATAAAGGGCGTTACCGCGAAGAGCATCAGCGCCATCTTCCAGTTTATGATAAAGAAATACACCATCGAGGCGGTGAAGAGCGAGAGCGATTCCACAATGCCCTTGAATACCCAAGATACCGCGTGGCGAACCATATCGAGGTCGCCTGTCAGGCGGGTCATAAGGTCGCCCGTGCGGTTCTTATCGTAAAAATCCATATCCTGCCGCTGAACGCGCTGAAAAAGGCGGTTGCGTATCTTGTATATCATGCCCTGCGAAGATATTTCGTAGGTCATGTTGCAGGAATACTGGCAGACCGTGCGCAGCAGCGTAAAGCCTATCATGCCCACCAGCAGCATTATAAAGCCGTGCTTATCCGCCTGCAAATTCGCGGCGGCGTTTTCGCCCGTGATGTATGTATCTACTATCTTCGAGCTGAAATACGGCGTTGTGAGATACAGCGCGTTGCAAGCGAGCGAGAGCACCAGCGCCGCGATGTATATTTTCCTATACCCTTTCAGATTGTGCCACAGCCATTGTATCTGAAACATATCACTCTTCCTCCTCATCTTTCAACATCTTTTACTCAGCCTAATTATATAAATATTTGAAATAAAAAAATTTAAGGCTAATTGGTATTATATACTTTTTGCTCGGGTATGTCAAGGGGGTGCGGCAAATTATTTTGACGTTATATATGAAGAATTTTCAGGGGCTTTAGAGGGCGCGGTTGTAGCTTTTCGACAAATTATTACAAAATCAAAACCATTTGTAGTATATAAAAATAAGTAAACGTTTTCGCTTGATATGCAATTATTTTATTCTGACTTTAACACCTTTCGCAGAGCCGCCGCCGTAAGGATGATGCCCGCCGCCTGCACAGCCGTCAGCCGCTCGCCGAAAAATACATACCCCACCGCCGCCGATGTCAGCGGCTCGGCGAACGCCAGCGCGGAAGCAGTAGAACCGCTCAGCCTGCCGAGCGAAGCGGTGTAAAGCAGATAGGGCAGCAGCGTGAATATCAGCGCGAAAGCCGCAAGCGCCGCCACTCCCCTGCCCTGCGCCGCGCCAACTATGTGCCCCACGCTGACAAAAGGCGTTAGCGCGCAGCTCGCGATGAAAAACGTGTACGCCATAAAGACCTCGGCGCTGTACCGCCGCGCCGCCAATCGTCCAAATACTGTATAAAGCGCGTATCCGAAGCCCGAGCCCGCCCCCGCCGCCGCGCCTTTCAGCGTTATCGGCATATCAGAAGAATAGCCGGAGAGTGCGCCGCTGACCATCACGCAGCCGATGAATGCCGCCGCCAGCGCGCCCAGCCTGCCCGCCGTGAGCCGCTCGCCAAACACCCCCGCCGATATGCCCGCCACAAAAAACGGCGCGGTGTATAGGAAAACGCTCGAGACCGCCAACGGCAGGGTCTTTTGCGTGTAAAAGTAACAGACGTTGAAAAACACCACGCTCGCCAACCCCGAGCCTAGAAATATCCATAGGTCGCGCAGGCGTATGCGCAGGCTTCCCCCGCAGCAGAGCGCCATTGCCGCCGCCCCGATGAAAGCCGCCGCCGAGCGCACGAATGTCAGCTCCACTGCCGTAAGCCCCAGCCTGCCCAGCGGCCGCACCGCCAGCCCGATAAATCCCCAAAGCACCGCCGCCGCGAGCGCCATCGCCCCGCCCGTCCTCGCCCGCATTTTGTCTTCGATCTCCGCCATTCAAAGCCCTCCGATAGTCATGTTCATATATAAAATGTATGAAACAAGCGGCGGGATATGCCTTTAGGGTGCAAAAAAGGGCGGATATTCTCCGCCCTCCGAATAAATATTCTGTTTGAAAATTACTCTTTCAACATCTTCATCGAGATGTCGAAAGCCTTTACCGAGTGGGTAAGCGCACCCATCGAGATTATGTCAACGCCCGTCTGCGCGATGGCCTTTATCGTTTCCTCGGTAACGTTGCCCGAAGCTTCCAGCTTAGCCTTGCCGTCGGTTATCTTTACCGCCTCAGCCATCTGCTCGCAGCTCATGTTGTCGAGCATTATTATCTCGCAGCCTGCCGCCAGCGCCTCTTTCAGCTCCTCCAGCGTGCCGACCTCTACTTCTATCTTCACTGTGTGGCCCATCTTTTCGCGCAGTGCGTTCACCGCCGCGGTTATCGAGCCATAAGCGTCGAGGTGAGTGTCTTTCAGCATAGCGCAGTCGGAAAGATTATAGCGGTGATTTTTGCCGCCGCCGACTGTTACCGCGTATTTCTGGAAAATGCGCAGTCCCGGCAGGGTCTTTCGGGTATCCGCAACGCTCGCGCGCGTGCCCTCTACCAGTTTCACGCACTTATTGGTAGCCGTAGCTATGCCGGACATATGCTGCAAAATATTGAGCGCGGTGCGTTCGCCTTTAAGCAGAGCGCGTGTGTGGGCGGTCATCCTCGCGATTATATCGCCCTTTTTCACCTCTTCGCCGTCGTGTATCAGCACCTCAAAGGTCGCCGTGGGGTCGAGCAAGGTGAAAACTCTCAGCGCTATCTCTATTCCGCAGAGCACGCCCTCAGCTTTCGCAACGTACTGCGCGGTGTTTACCTTATCCTCGTCCACAAGGTAGTCCGTGGTAACGTCGATGTAATTTATATCCTCCGCCAGCGCGGTCTTTATCATATCGTCAATCTGAAACTGCATCAATCTCATATCGTTCTCCTCCGTTAATATCTGTCCTCATCGGGGGCTTCGAATATAGGCATATTCGGCAGCTCCTCGCTCTCAGAGCATATCTTGAAAGCTTCAGTGAGTATTATGTACGCCACGGTAGCAAGGCTGCGCGCCTCTACATAGTCGCGGTTTATCTCAAAAACGCCGTTATCCAGCACGGTGAGTATATCCGTAACCTGCTCCAGCCCGTTCATAAGCTCGTCCACATTCGGGATAACGAAATAGGTGTTCTGCATTATAGCGCGTATCTGCGTTCTGTAACCGTGAGGTATCTTCGGCGCGTTTTCGTGCAGGTCGAAGATGTGCGGCGCGTAAGCTTTTGGCGCGGTCTTTGCCTTTTCGTTTATATCGGCGGCGGCGCGGCGCGAGAAAACGTGCGCTTCCAGCAGCGAGTTGCTCGCCAAACGGTTGTTTCCGTGAACGCCCGTGCAGGAGCATTCTCCGCAGGCGTACAGGTCGGGGATAGTTGTGCGCGCGTAAGTATCTACCTTTATGCCGCCCATCAGGTAATGCTGGCAGGGGTATATCGGTATCATATCGGTAGTCATATCTATTCCGACATCTTTCAGATTTTTATAGATCATCGGGAAGCGGTTTCTGATAAATTCGGGATCTTTGTGGGTAATATCGAGGTAGAAATTCTTGCTGCCTGTTCTGTTAGCCTCAAAGATTATCGAGTGCGAAACTACGTCGCGCGGAGCAAGCTCCAGCCTTTTATCGTAATGCTGCATAAAGCGCTCGCCGTTACAGTTTTTCAGATAAGCACCCTCGCCGCGCACCGCTTCGGATATAAGGAAGCACTCGCGGGTATGGTGGTCATTGAAGGCCGTGGGGTGGAACTGTATGTAGCTGAGATTCTTTATCTCAGCGCCCAGGCGGTAAGCCATAGCTATTCCGTCGCCCGTAGCGATAGCGGAATTGGTGGTGTATTCATAAACTCTGCCTATACCGCCGGTAGCCAGTATAGCGAAGTGGCTGTTTGCGGTAATGTATTCGCCGTCCTTCAGCATCAAAAATGAGAAGCCGGTAGGGGTCTTAGCCATATCGCAGACCAGCGTATTTTCCCATATAGTAACGTTCGGCAGCTTCTTTACAGTTTCCAGCAGGGTAGTTTCTATCTCAAAGCCGGTAGAGTCAGCGTGGTGGAAAATGCGGTGCATACCGTGGCCGCCCTCGAGCGTGCGGTGGTAATCGCCGTCCTCTTTTTTATCAAAATCCGCGCCCAGCTCTATCAGTTTGCCGATGTCGATGCAGGCTTCGTTTACCAGCACATCGGTAGCGGCGGGGTCGTTTTCAAAGCCGCCTGCCACAAAAGTATCGTGCTTATGCTTTTCGGGGGAATCAGCCGGCGATCTGTAAACGCCTGCAATACCGCCCTGTGCGAGAGAGGAGTTGCAGAGTGTAAGCTCGCGCTTAGCGATAACGAGAACGTTCAGGTCGCGCGAAAGATTGTAAGCGCCGTAAAGACCCGCAGCGCCCGCGCCGCATATAATGACGTCAAAGTTATTCATTACTACATCATTCCTTTTTACCGCCCCGCGGCGTGTCTGTCAAGCGGGGCAAGTTTACTTCATCTTAGCATAACCTTTACAAGATATACTTATTTTATGATAGCATATTCCCGCGTCTATTTCAACAGATATTTTGTTAATAATTCATTTTGCGACAAAAAAAGAGAGCCGATGCTCCCCACGTTTGACAAATATCGACAAGTATGCTATAATAATTTCAAGGCGTACTGCAAAAACGGTAGGCGGTTCAAATCTTCCTCCAGAAATGGAGGTGAGCTTTATGAGCGTGACGGATATAGTAGCAATACTTACTTTGGTCATTAACATAATCAGACTTGTGTTTGATATGAGCAATAATAAAAAGAAATAACCGCCCCCACTGCCAATAGGTCGGTTATTCTTATAACTTTTTCCTTATGGAGGTGAACCGCTTACAGCAGTGCGCCTCTTTGTTATCTTAATTATAACACGCTGCGCTCGGTTTGTCAAGCAGCGCAGCAGTTTTTGCAAAAAAATCGGAGAGCCGCCGGCTTACGGCAGTTCCCCTGACTTTGATTACGGATTATGGATTACGGTATCCATTTCTTGGCTTTGTTGACTATACATCTGTCGTTGTCATACGCCAGCATATCTGCCGCTAAGTTTATCTCTACCCATTTTGCTTCCGCTATCTCGTTTTCCTGCGGTACCAGCGGGCCGCTCTTCGCTTTTGCTATAAAATAAACTACCACTTTCTGCGTATCCTTCTTCGGACTGTATGTCACAAGTTCCCTAAATGTGGGGTCTACCAGCACGTCGATCCCCGTTTCCTCCTTGATCTCGCGCATCGCCGTCTGCACTTCCGTTTCGCCGTTTTCTACATGGCCTTTCGGAAACGACCAGTGCCCGCTGTTTATGTGCTTTATCAGCAGGATCTCGGTATTGCCGTGATATTTTCTGTAAACTATCCCACCGCAGGATTTCTCATGCAGCATTTACAGGATCCCTTTCCTCTAAGATTTTAAACACTGCGGCTGCCCGCAGCATTTCAATTAATATTATTATATCACATTTTTTTATGTCTGTCTACCGCATACAGCTTTCAGATGAATTTTTGTGCAATATGACGAAAAAACGGAGCTTCGGTAAAAAGCTCCGCTATGTTTTTTAGTGTTTCATCCGCTCGCGCAGCGCCTTGTAGTCGGGGCAGCAGCTTGCTACCAGCCGCCAAAATTCCTCGCCGTGGTTCATGTGCTTTAGGTGGCAAAGCTCGTGCACTACCACATAGTCGATACACTTTTGCTCAAAGCATACCACGTCTACGTTTATCGAGATGCTGCCGTTTGACGAGCAGCTTCCCCAGCGCGATGTCATTTTTTTGAGCGTTACCTTTTTCGGGTAAAGCCCCAGTATAGGCGAATATTTATCGAAAGCCGCCTTTACGCACTTTTCACAAAATGCCGCCGCGTAACGCATGAAAAGCCTGCCCGCTTCGCTCTCATTCATCTGCGGCGATATATACACCGTCAGCGCGTTTTCGGTGAGCAGCGGCTCGCGGTACTCCGCCGAGTGCTCTATTATTAGCTGCCGCTTTCTGCCCAGCAGCGAAAAGTTCTCGCCGCTGTAAAAGCCCTGAGGCATACGCGAACGCTCTTCGCTCTGTTTCAGCTTTTCAATTATCCAGCTTTCGTGAGCTTTCAGCATCTCTTCCGCCGCACGCTGCGAGCCGGTCATAGGCAGGCGCACAGTTATCACCCCGTCTTTTATACAGAGGTATCCGTTTGAGCGTTTTCCTATATCGAGCATATAGTCGGTCTTTACGCCGCCCAGCTCGGTGCTGCAAAGCTTTTTCATTTATCCTCGCCTTTTAGATCTTACTGTAAATAGCCGTTCCAGATCCAGCCTTCGTAATCGTAGTAAGAAACGTGAACGTATTCCGAGTCAGAGGGGCGCTCTATTATCGTTACAGTTTCGCCGCCATTTATCGAAAGTATCGGGTCGCTGTTCTGATCGTTAGAGGCGCGCAGATATGCGGTCTGGGTCAGGGTAGCGGTCTCGCCGGTGCTATCAGCCGCCGAGCTGCTCTCTTCCGCCTGCGAGTCAGCAGTGCTTTCGGCAGCGGTGCTGGTGTCGGCGTCTGCGGCGGAGGATTCGTCCTTCTTGTCAGGCTTTGAGGTAACTACCTGTGCCTGCGAGGATTTCGTTCCTGTGTAAACGCCCTCGGGGGTGGAGTCGTTATTAGAGGGGAAAAGGCTTTTCGCGAGTATGAGTATAACGCACACTACAAAAACGCCCACTACTATTACCGCCGCGATGCCCGCGACTGTAAGCTTTTCCGTTGGTTTGTAATTTTTTTCATTGCTCATAAGATCAAATCCTTTATTTTGTATGATGGTATAGCCATTGTAATACACTTCTATTATACCCCATTTTCCCTCGTTTGTCAACTGCTTTAGTCAAAACTGTCTAAAAAATTTGCAGATAAAAAGCGATTTTTATTGAATTGTAAAATAATTCTGACAAAAGGGCAATAAAAAAAGGCGCACCGCTTGCAAAAAAAACTGCGCGGCGCACCTCGTTGTGTGCATATTGGGATTATTATTCAGCGCTTCCCTCGCCCTCGGATGCAGAGGTCATGGTAATGCCCTGCGCCTCAGCCTGCTCTTTAGCCTTTTCAGCCTCGTGCTGCTGGCGGTGCTTGATAAGCTGCTGCTTGATCTGGTCGAGCATAGCCTTGGGGAAAGGCAGGTTTGTGGTCATGGGGTTGATGACAAAGCCCGCTACGTTCGGGGTCTGCTCGGTGAGCTGGGCGATATCGGAAAACTTCATTCTTACAGGCTGGAAGCCGTCGTTGTTCTGAAGTTTCTCAAAAGCCTCGCTGTCGGTGAATACGGGGAAGAAAGTGCCGTTGGTCTTGTGCTTTACCAGCATAAACTTTGCCTGCGGCTTGTCCTCGAACTTTAGGTGGTTCTCCTTATCCTGTATCAGCTGAGTATTTTTGTTGATGATAGCGGGTACTACATATGTACCTCTCAGCGCGAGGTTTATCACCTTGCTCTGGGTCTGTACGTTAAAGTCAGCTCTCATTGCGTCGATAGCTTCCAGCAGCTCGTCGTTGCGGATAGCGTTTTCATTTTCTGCCATGTTATTCAAAACTCCTTTAAATTTATTACTCGTTCTCTTCGAGATTTGTTTCTATGATATATTTAGGTCTTGATTTTGTTTCAAGATATATCTTGCCTATATATTCGCCGATAACGCCTATCGCCAAAAGCTGCAAGCCGCCCAGCGCCCATACCGATACCACGGTGGTAGTCCAGCCGTGTACCGTCCTGCCCATTATGTGTATAACTAGGAAGTAGATGAGCATTATTATCGAGATAAAGAATATGCCTATGCCCAGCGTGGTGATAAATCTTATCGGCTTTATCGAGAGCGAGGTTATGCCCTCTACCGCGAATGAGATCATCTTTTTCAGCGGGTATTTCGACTCGCCCGCCTGACGCGCCGCGCGCTCGTATGTCACGATGTCGGTCTTGAAGCCTATCATAGGCACTATGCCACGCAGGAAGAGGTTCACTTCCTTGAAATTTTCCAGCTCTTCCACCGCGCGCTTGCTCATCATGCGGTAATCGGCGTGGTTGTAGGTTATCTCTACGCCCATGTGCTCCAGCAGTTTATAGTAGCTCTGCGCCGTCCAGCGCTTGAAGCCCGTATCCGTTTCGCGGGAGGAGCGCACGCCGTAAACTATCTCGCAGCCCTCTGCGCGCTTATCGAGAAAGCCGTCTATCGCGTTTATATCGTCCTGCAAGTCGGCGTCCATAGAAACTATTATGTCGGCGTAATTTTTAGCGGTCATTAGTCCCGCAAGAAGCGCGTTTTGGTGACCCTTGTTGCGCGAAAGCTTTAGTCCCGTAAAAAGCTCGCATGAGCGGTGCAGGCGCTCGATTATCTGCCAAGTCTTGTCCTTAGAGCCGTCGTCTACGAACATCACCTTGCTTGCGGGCGAGATCCTGCCGTCTGCTATGAGGGTGTCGAGCTTTTTTACAAGCGCCCTAGCCGTTATCGGCAGCATCTCCTCTTCGTTGTAGCAGGGTATCACTATATACATTATCTCTGCGCTGTTGGTTGTTTTGTTCTCTTCCATTTTGCTGTTCCTCCTATATATCAAATAGTCTGCGTGCATTCTCGTTTGTAATGTCTATGAGCTGCTGTGCAGGCACGCCGCTCAGCGTTTCCGCCGCGCGGGCTATTTTTGCTATCATGCTGCTGTTGCACCTTTTGCCGCGAAAAGGCTCGGGCGCCATGTACGGGCAGTCTGTTTCAAAAAGCAATCTGTCGGCAGGCACTACTGCGAAAGCCCGCTTCGCTTTTTTCGCGTTTTTAAATGTGAGCACGCCTGTAAAGCCTATGTACAGCCCCATATCAAGAAGCTGTTCAGCCGTTTCCGCCGAGCCGCTGAAACAGTGCACCACGCCTTTCGGCTTGTGCTCGCGCATTATCGCGAGGTGGTCTTCCGTAGCGTCGCGGACGTGCATTATCACGGGCAGGCCAAGCTCCGCCGCAAGCTCAAGCTGACGCTCAAAAAGCTTTATCTGCGCCGCGCGGTCGTACCCATCGTAATGATAATCAAGCCCCACCTCGCCAACTGCTTTTACTTTAGCGTTTTCCAGTGCCAGCACACGCAGCTTTTCGGCATATTCGGGGTCTAAATTTTCCATATTCTCGGGGTGTATGCCTACCGATGTGTAGTAATTACGATAAGCCCCCGCCGTCTTTATGCCGTACTCTGCCGAAGCGAGGTCGGTGCAGGCGTGCATAAGAAAGCTCACGGGCGATTCTGCCGAGAGCATATCCCCCAGCAGCTCGGCGCGGTCGCCGTCGAAAGCTGTATCGTCGTAATGGCAGTGCGAATCGAAAATGCCGCTCAGCCCGTCCTGCAAAATATCCGCGTGCATATCCCGCACCCGCCTTTCTGTCAACCTATACTATATTATTATAACACACTTCAAAAACTTTGTAAAGAGATTGCAAATATTTTTTTCATGAAAAAATTTTCACATAAAAAGCGAACGCCGATATTTTCATCAGCGTCCGCAGCAATATTATTCTTCCTCGGCGTCATCGTGCGAATAAGGTATGAATACCGTAATAGCCGTACCCTTGCCGAGCGCGCTCTTTATATCCAGCGTACCGCCGTGCAGACCCACGATGTGCTTAACTATCGAAAGGCCCAGACCCGTGCCGCCGGTTTCTTTCGAGCGGCTCTTGTCCACGCGGTAAAAGCGCTCGAAAACGCGCTCGCGGTCGGCCTCGCTTATGCCTATCCCGTCGTCCGCCACCTCTATCTGCGCGCCCTTTTCCAGAGCCTTTATGGTGGTGCGAACGTGTCCGCCCTCGTGGTTGTACTTGATGGAGTTGTCCATAAGATTAAGCAGCATCTCCACAAGGTAGCTGCGGTCGCCCGTTACCGATACTTCCTCGCCCGAAACAGCTATCTCTATTCCGTGCGTTTCCGCCTTGTTCGCCAATATCTCCTCGCAGTCGCGCGCCGCGGCGAGCAGATTTACTTGCTCCATATGCGAGCGGCTGTTTTCGTCCTCTATCTCCGAAAGGCGGATTATATCGTTTATCAGCGAAAGCAGGCGCTCAGACTCGCGGTAGATCGTGCCGCCGTAGCGCTTTATGTCGTCCGCGCCGGTGATGATTCCGTTTTCCATCATCTCGCCGAAGCCCTTTATCGTGGTCAGCGGCGTTTTCAGCTCGTGAGATACGTTTGCCGAGAAATCGCGGCGTATCTCCTCGCTTCTCAGGCTTTCGGTGACGTTCGCGAGTATTATAACTATGCCGAATTTGCCCGCGTACTCGGTCTTGTTGAGGAAAGTCCTCCAGCTTTGGTCGCCCATCTTGATTATCCCGCGCGCCGAATTGCTGTCGTGCAGCCCCTCGAGCAGCGACCATAGCTGCGGCTCGGTGGTGAAATCGTAGAGCTTCATTTTTGAAGCGGGGTCGTAATTCGGGTTGAATAGCTGTAAAGCCGTGCGATTCACCGAAAGCACGGTGTTGTCAGAGTCGAGCAAGATCATGCCCTCCGCCATTTTTTCGGTGATGAGCGAGAATTTCTCTTTCTCTTTTTTCAGCCTGCGGACTATGCGGTGCGTTTCGTCGAGCAGCTTTTCAGCCGTTTCCGCCACCGGCTCAAGTTCTTCGTAAACGTTGCCCTTATCCAGCTTTTCCGCAGCCTCGCCGTCCGTTTCGCTCTCGCCCGAGAGGTCGAAGCGGCGCACCAGCTCGTGTATCGGGCGCATCACGTTTTCCGAAAGCTTTATCGAGATGACGGTAGCTATCACCAGCAGTATGCCCACCGCGCAGATAAGCAGCGCGAATACCGAGCCTACTATCGTTATCATGCTGCTGCGGGTGCGCGCCAAACGCAGCACGCCGCCGTGGTAGGCTATCGCGTAGTAGCAGCAGGTCTTATCCAGCGTTTCCGAAAGGCGCTCGTCCTCGCCCTCGCCTTCTTTCAGCGCCTGCTTCACCTCTTGGCGGTCGGCGTGGTTATCCATATCGACTATGTCCTCGTCGCTGTCGAAGACCACCTTGCCGGCAGAGTCGATAAAAGTAACGCGAATATGGTACTCCTCCACCGTTTTGTCTATCTTATCGCCTATTACGGCGGGGTCGGCGTCGGTCATAGCGATTATATTCGCCGTATTGCGCAGCTCTGAAAAAGCCGCCCCGCGGTATGTATGGTAGCAAATAAACACCACCACCCCCGCAAATATCGTCAGCGCGCTGCACACCAGCAGCATCATGCTGGTGAATAGCTTTTTCTGCATTTTCCATCATCTCCCGAAAATTTATGGATAAAAAAAGGCGGCAATAACAGCCGCCAATAGATTTTTTCAGACCTTGTAGCCGACTCCCCGCACCGTTTTTATAAGGTCGGTGCAGCCTGCAGCTTCCAGCTTCTGCCTTATAGTCTTTATGTGCATATCCACCGTGCGCGTTTCGCCCGCAAATTCGTAGCCCCAAACGCGCTCCATCAGCTTGTCGCGGCTAACGGCTATCGAAACATGGCGCATGAGGTACATCAGCAGCTCAAATTCGCGGTAGGTCAGCGCTACCTCCTGCCCGTTTACAGTAACCATGCGCTTTGAAACGTCGAGCGATACCTCGCGTATCGTCAGCACTTCCGAGTCGTCCTCCTGCCTTGCGGTGCGGCGGAGCACCGCCTTTATGCGCGAGAGCATTTCCATAACGCCGAAAGGCTTTGTGATGTAGTCGTCCGCGCCAAGCTCCAGCCCCGAAACTTTGTCGATCTCGCTGGATTTCGCCGTAAGCATTATCACGGGTATATCCTTGTACTTAGGGTCGGCTTTCAGCTTCGAGAGCACGCTAAGCCCGTCCTCGTTCGGCAGCATTATGTCCAGCAGTATCAGCGAGGGCTGACTTGTTTCAAGCTCTTCGTAAAAAGGCTTCGCCATAGGAAAAGCCTTTACGCCGTAGCCGCCCGATCTCAGCGCGCAGCTTATCAGCTCGCGAATACCGTTATCGTCCTCTACACAATATATCGTCGGCAATTTATGTCATCTCCTGTAATGTATATCGGCTCGCCGCGTGTATCAGGCGGGGTCGAGCTTGTATTCTTCTTTTTTAGGCAGCGGAAATTCTTTCTGAAATTTCTCTACCTCGCTGTCAAATTCCTGACCGCTGGTCTTTACGGTGCGCAGATACTCGTGAGTTTCAAAGTTATCGTCGTTCACCTGAACTAAGCATACCGCTATATTCGAGCAGTGGTCTGAAATGCGCTCTAAGCTAGTCAGCAGGTCGGTGAAGATAAAGCCCAGCTCTATCGTGCACTTGCCCGCCTGCAAACGCTTTACATGGCGGTTCTTTATCTTGGTGCGCAGCTGGTCTACTACCTCCTCGAGCGGCTCAACTTCGTAGGCTGCGTAAAGGTCTTGGTCGCAAACGGCTTTTACCGCGTACTCTATTACTTTATTTACCGCGCTGCACATCACGCCCAGCTCGTCCTTAGCCTTTTTCGAGAAGTCGATGTCCTTATCGTGCTTCTCTTTAGCGGCGAGTGCGATGTTTCTCGCGTGGTCTGAAATGCGCTCGAGGTCGCTGATGTTGTGCAGCAGCGTGCTTACCGTCTGCGCGTCCTTATGGCTCATTTCTAGCGAGGAGAGCTTTACAAGGTAGCTGCCCAGCACGTCCTCGTACTTATCTACCAGCTTTTCCATAGCGAAAACGCTGTTTGCCTTTTCTTCGTCGTAATCATAAAGCAGCTCGGTAGCTAAAGTAACGCTTTCCTGCGCCGAGTGCGCCATGCCGCCGATAACGTTTCTGGTCTGCTCTACCGCTACCGAAGGGGTGCGGAGAAAGCGGTCGTCCAGCAGGCTGAGCATATCGCCCTCTGCCTGCTTCTTCTCGTTCTTATCCTCTTTTACAATGAGGTAAGCCAGCTTTTCGAGCTGCTTAACGAAAGGCAGCAGCATGAAAGATGTAACGAGATTGAATATAGTGTGCACTATCGCTATCGACTTTTCGTCTACCACGCTGGTCATGAAAGAGAAATCAAAGATAGCGTTGAGTATATAGAATATCGTGAGGAAAAGAACCGTGCCGATAACGTTGAAGCTGAGGTGCACAGCGGCTACGCGCTTGGCGTTTTTGCTTGTGCCTACTGAGCTGATTATCGCGGTAACGCAAGTGCCTATATTCTGACCCAATATTATGGGCAAAGCAGTGCCGAACTTGATAGCGCCGGTAGATGAAAGCGCCTGAAGTATTCCTACCGAAGCGGAGGAGGACTGTATTATAGCCGTGAGCAGCGCTCCTGCGAGCACGCCGAATACGGGGTTAGAGAACCATGTCAGCATATTGGTGAACGAGGGCGAGTCTTTCAGCGGCTCTACCGCGCCGGACATCATGTTCATGCCGTACATCAGTATCGCGAAGCCTAAGAATATAGTACCCAGCGTCTTTTTCTTATCTGATTTCGCTACCATTATAAAAGCTATGCCTATAACGGCGAGTATCGGCGAGAAAGAGGTCGGCTTTAACATTCTGATAAAAAAGCTTTCGCCGTCCAGTCCCGAAAGGGAGAGTATCCACGCCGTGATGGTGGTGCCGATATTTGCGCCCATGATAACGCCTATAGCTTGATGCAGCTTCATAAGGCCTGCGTTTACAAAGCCTACCAGCATTACCGTAGTGGCGGATGAGGACTGTATCACAGCCGTAACGCCTGCGCCGAGCAGCATTGCTTTCAAGGGGTTTGAGGTGAGTTTTTCAAATATGGTCTCCAGCTTACCGCCTGCCATCTTTTCCAGACCGCTGCCCATTATGTTCATTCCGTAAAGGAAGAGAGCAAGTCCGCCGAGCAGGGTAAGCACCGCAAAAATGTCCATACTAAATCTTATCCTCCAATTTTACAATTTTCGTACTTTCTTTACACACGGCTTATTATATCGCACTAATGTAAAAACTCTACACGTCTATTGTAAAATCCGCGTAAATTTTTTCACGCGGATCTTATGGGGATATATGATATATAGATATGGAGTGTGCTTAAAAATGTGTGTAAAGAAACGCGGAAGATAAGATATTTTCGCGCTGATTATCCGAACTGACCGCCGATGTATTCGCGGGTCTTTTCGTTATGCGGATTATTGAATATCCGCTCGGTAGGGCCTTCCTCCTCTATCCTGCCGTGCAGGAAAAAGGCTGTTCTGTCGGCTATTCTCATTGCCTGCTGCATATTGTGGGTAACTATCACGATAGTGTACTTGCGCTTCAGCTCGGTGCAAAGCTCCTCTACTTTCAGCGTCGAGATGGGGTCGAGCGCGGAGGTCGGCTCGTCCATAAGTATCACCTCGGGCTTTACCGCCAGCGCGCGGGCTATGCAAAGCCGCTGCTGCTGACCGCCGCTCATTCCCAGCGCCGATTTTTTCAATCGGTCTTTACATTCGTCCCAGATAGCCGCCTGCTTTAGGCAAGTTTCAACTATCTCGTCAAGCTCGGCTTTTTTCTTTATGCCGTGGGTGCGCGGGCCGAAAGCTATGTTATCGTATATCGACATAGGGAAGAGGTTTGATTTTTGGAACACCATTCCTACTCTCTTGCGCAGCGAAGTGACCTCAATATCGCGGTAAATATCCTCGCCGTCGAGCAGGAAGTCGCCCTCTACATTGCAGCCCTCTACCAGATCGTTCATGCGGTTGAGGCATTTCAGCAGGGTGCTCTTTCCGCAGCCCGAAGGGCCTATGAAAGCCATTACCTGCTTTTGCGGAACGTCGAGGTTTATATCATACAGCGCCTGAAAGCTGCCGTAATGAAGATTTGCGTCTTTTATCTCAAATTTATAGCTCATACTTTTTTCACCAGTTTATTTGTCAAACAACTATCAAACTATCATCTATCAGTTTATATCTTTAGATCTCGCCGGAGGTCTTTTTTATACGCTTAGCGGCGAACGAAGCGAAAGCGTTCAGCAGCATTACCGTTATCAGCAGTACCACCGCCGCCGCGGCCGCTTCGTTCATGTGCAGACCCTCGTTTGAAAGGTTATACATATGAACTGCGAGGGTAGCGCCCGAGTCTTTCAGACCCGCTATCTTAGTGAGCGCGCCTGCGGTAAATACCAGCGCCGCAGTTTCGCCGACGATCCTGCCTATCGCGAGGATAACGCCAGAGAGTATTCCCGATACCGCCGAGGGCAGCACCACGCGGAACACGGTGCGCAGCTTTCCTGCGCCCAGACCAAAGCTTCCCTCGCGGTAGCTGTCGTCTACCGACTTCAGCGCTTCCTCCGCCGAGGTTATTATAACGGGCAGTACCATTATCGCCAGCGTGCAGGCGCCCGAGAGCAGCGAGAGCCGCCATTTCAGCGCCGTGACGAAAAACATACTTCCGAAGATACCATATATAATGGAGGGTATGCCCGAGAGCGTCTGAGTAGTAAGCCTTATCGCTTTCACGAACTTACTTCCCTTCTTTGCGTACTCTACTAAGTAAATAGCGCAGCAAATACCGAGCGGCGCGGCTATCAGCAGCGCGATGCCCACCATTTTAAGCGTATTGATTATAGATGGCAGTATAGATACATTATCCGTAGTGCCGTGCAGGCTGAAAAGGCTCGTGGAAAGATACGGCACTCCCCTTACCAGCACATAGCCCACCAGCATAAGGAACACGCCCACGGTAGCCGCCGCGCATATCCACACCAGCAGCTTCATCACGAATGAGAGCGGGTGAGCCTTATATGTCATTTTCATTTGTTCATTCATGGCTTATCTCTCTTTCTTTGAGGTAACGGCGCTGAGCAGCAGGTTGAGCATCAAGATGAATACAAAGAGCACTACGCCAGTTCCGAGCAGCGCGTCGTAATGCAGACCCGTCGCGTAGCCCATCTCCATGATGATGTTTGCGGTAAGGGTGCGCACGCCCTGAGTGAGCTGGTGCGGAAGTCTTGCCTGATTTCCTGCTATCATTACTACCGCCATAGTTTCGCCGACGGCTCTGCCTATCGCGAGGACTATCGCCGCGCACACGCCCGACTTTGCAGCGGGGAGCACTACGCGCATCACCGAACGCTCGTGAGTAGCGCCAAGCGCCAGCGCGCCTTCGTAATACTGCGAGGGTACGGCGTTCAGCGCGCTCTCGCTCATGCCTATAACTGTCGGCAGTATCATTATGCCTAAGATGAATGAAGCTGTGATTATGCTGTTGCCCGTTCCGCCGAACACGCTTCTTACGAAAGGTACTACTACTATCATGCCGAAGAAGCCGTATACGATGGAGGGTATGCCCGCCAGCAGGTTTACTGCGGGGAGCACGAATTTATAAAGGCGCTTGGGGCAGAATTTCGCGAGGAAGACCGCCGTCAGCAGACCTACGGGCACGCCGATCATTATCGCGCCCGCGGTGACGTACATAGAGCCTACTATCATCGGGAAAATTCCGAAGCTGGGCTGCGAATTGGTAGGGAACCAATCCTTACCGCCTAAGAACTCCGCAACGCCTATCTTCGCGATGGCGGGGCAGCCCTTGGCGAACATATATATACATATCACCGCTACGCAGAGTATAGATATGCAGGCGCATACCAGAAAAACTGCCTGCATGAAATATTCCGCCGCCGTTTTCAGCGAAAAACTGCTTTTTTTCGGCGCAGCGGGCACGACTATCGGTGCAGTAATGCCTGATGTAGATGCTTGTTTCACTTTTATCACACTCTCATTCTATATATCCCTAAAAAATTTACTTACTTAGTAACGTCCGCCCACTCGGTAGTCTTGCCGGTGTAGATGCTCTTTATCTGGTCGGAGGTTATGTCATCTATCGGGTTATCCTTATTTACGATAACTGCGATGGCGTCCTGAGCGATCATGGTAGGTGTAAGGCCGGTCTCCTCAGATTTCAGCTCTCGGGAGATCATTCCTATATCGCAAGTGCCGTCCTGAGTGTACTTAACGCCCGTGGTGGAGTCGGAGACCTGTACCTCTACGGTGATGTTGCTGTTTACAGTCATGTACTTTTCAGCAAGCTTCTGCATTACAGGGCCTACGGATGAAGAGCCCGCTACCGTGACCTTGCCCGAAGCTGAAGAAGCCTTGTAAGCCTCGGCGGATTCATCTACCGCAACGTATTTTTCGTCCTTGATGATAGTCTGTCCATCGCTGCTCATTATATAATTGATAAAGTCCTGAGCCGCGTCGGAAAGACCATCGCCTGTGATGATATTGAAGGGACGAACTATGCCGTAGCTGCCGTCCTTTATAGTATCGGGAGAAACCTCTACGCCGTCAACTTTGAGCGCCTTTACGGTGTCGTTGAGCGAGCCGTAGGATACGTAGCCGATGGAATTAAGGTCGCCCTTTACCTGAGTAAGCATAACGTCGGTAGATTTGCAGACCATAGCCTCGGTAGTAGTTTTATCGGTCTTATTGCCGTCGGCGTCTTTTTCCTCAACGCCTGTTATCTCAACGAAAGCGCTGCGAGTACCGGAGCCGTCCTCGCGGGAGATAACGCTGATAGTACCCAGCTCGCCGTCGCCGCTTCCGCAGGAAGCCATTGTGAGCGCGACCGCAGCCGCCGAGAAGATCGAAACAGTTTTTACAAGATTTTTCATACAGATTCTTTCCTTTCAATAATGCAGAGTACCGTGTGCACTCTTTGATCTGTCGCAGTCAATAAATTTTATTCATCCGACAATATATATAATACACGCCGAATGTAAAAAGCCAAACCGCCCTCTTGTAAATCCAAAGTAATATTTATTTTTACAAATCGCGCTGAAAGTAAAGTCTGCGTAAAATATTGCTGACCCCGCCACACCTCGGTAAAATTTTATTAACACCCCGCCGTTCCCGCTTGACAACTTCCCCACAAAGTGCTATAATAAATAAAAAGAGGCGCACTGCTGTAAGCGGTTCACCTCCTAGGATTTGCTATTAAGAAATAGTTGCCCTATTTGGCGGTTGGGCGGCTATTTCTTTTTGTTTTTGCTTATATATAACGCAAGTCTGATTACGTTGATAATCAGGTTAAGTAATGCTATTACCGTTGATACGTTCATACAGCTCACCTCCATCTCTGGAGGAAGATTAGAACCGCCTACCGTTTTTGCAGTACGCCTTATTGGTATTATATCACACTTGTAGAATTTTGTCAATTATTTTGCGCATGGCTATTCTCTCAGCAGTCATGCGCTTTTCTTGTTTTAGCTATTACGTCTGTTCGTTCAAGGGCGTGCGCCCTTGAAGGGGTATACCTGCGGGCGACCTACTAGGGGCAGCCCTCCCTTGCAGGGCATGCCCCTCTTGAAAATCAGTCCACAGGACTGTTTTAGGAAATTCGGCGAAGCCGACTTTCCCATTCACCCTATGCGGAGCGCCCTACGGTGAGGATTTCGCCGTCTGCGGACGGCGACGATTGGGGCTTCTCGCCCCCCTCGACCCCCTCGGCAAAGCAGGAAACTCAGCTTCGCTGATTTCCACGCGTCGTTGCATCCCGCGCTTTTTAATTTCACGCTATGATATTGAGTGAACTATTACGTTTGCACCGCGGCTTTTTCTTTGTTATTAACCTACTTTCACAAACAAAAAGCCGCCCGAACTCTCGTCCGTGCGGCTCTCTGCATGAAGTAAAAGAATATGAAAAAATTATTAGAAGAATGCTTTATTATTTCGGCTATTATCTATTATTATAGTAGTAATTGTAGAAGTCGCCGAAGTTGTCGTTGCCCTGCTGATCCTGCTGGTTATCATTGCTGTTCTGCGAGCTGCTGTCGCTCGTGTCTTTCGCTTCGCCCAGCGTTACATTTAGGTCGGTTATCTCTTTATCGCGGTATACCGATACAGTTATTTTATCTCCCGCCTTATACTGGCTCTTGATCTCGTTGAACTCTTCGATTGAGTTTATGAGCTGTCCCTCTATGCCGACTACTATATCGTTTTCCTTGATGCCCGCTTCGTCAGCCGCGCTGCCGCTCTCTACGCTGCGGACTATAAAGCCCTGCGGTACGTCGTAATACTGCGCATAGAAGCTGCTGATGTTCTCGCCGCTGATGCCGAGGGTAGGTCTGCCCTTTACATAGCCGTAGTTGATGAGGTCGTCGATTATGTCCTTAGCCTCGTCGATCGGGATAGCGAAGCCTAAGCCCTCGCCGTATGAAGAAGATACCTTAGCCGAGGTGATGCCGATGACCTGACCGTATGCGTTTATCAGCGGGCCGCCGCTGTTGCCCGAGTTTATCGAAGCGTCGGTTTGGATAAGGTTCATCGTTCTGTCCTCTATCGTAAGGGTACGGTCGGTAGCGGAGATTATTCCTGCGGTAACGGTGTTCGCGAGGTCGAAGCCGAGCGGGTTGCCTATTACTATCGAGATCTCGCCTACCTGTATATCGCTCGATGTGCCGAATTCGGCAGGGGTAAGGTCGTCAGCGTCGATCTTGAGCACCGCGAGGTCTGTCTGGGTGTCCATGCCTACCAGTTCGGCGGTGATGGTGTTTTCGTCGCTGTCTGACTTATTCTGATTATCAAGTATCTGCTCGGCCACTGATTTCGAGGAGCTGTCTGAAGAGCTGTCGGTCGACTTAGTTTTGTCGGTCATAACTACCGAGATCGCCGAAGCGCCATCTACAACGTGCGCGTTGGTGATAATGTAGCCGTCCTTGCTCATTACGATGCCCGTGCCCGATACCTGCGAGCCGCCCGTTATGCAGGAGATCCCTACTACCGAGGGCGAAAGTTTGTTTACAATGTCGGGAATGCTCATAGCGTCGTCGGGGGTAGCTACCTGTTCCAGCGTAGGCAGGTTGCTTTTGTCGCGGCTTGAAGTGCTGCTGTCAGATGCGCTCTGCTTTATGTTAGAAGCTTCCGAGCTGGAGCTGGAAGTTTTCAGGATAACGCCTTTTTCGTTGAGCATAGAGTATCCTACGGCGGAGCTTACGCCGATAGCAGCTACGCACAGAACCGCGAGCACTCCGTTGAGCACCTTGCGGGCTTTCTTTTTCTTAGTAGGGTGGTAGGATACCTCGTTCTGCTGAGGGTCCTGCGCGCCGTATGCGTATTCGGTGTACTGCGTATTCTGAGCGCTGCCCGCTGCGCCGTAGGCATTGTTTGCATTGTTGGCGTTCATACTAGATGTATACGGATTGCTGTTCTGATTCTGACCGCCCTGAGCGTTATAGCCGTATCCGTCAGCGCCATTCATGCCGTTCATATTATTCATACCGTTTTTGTTGAAGTTGTTGTCATTAAAATCGTTCATAGCTCAATTCCTCCTGTATCTGAAAAAAGCTGCGAACCGCAAGCGCTTACCGCCCGTGCTTTTTCGTGTGTTCAAAAATGCTTTCGTGTGAACAAGCTGTTTTCTGAGCTTTTCGTGCTCTTTTCTTGTTCTGTATATAATTATACCCGCCAATGTGATAATAAAATGATAATTTTTTAAGCCGAAGCTGAAAAAAACCGCCCGTTTTTGTGAAACGAGCGGCTTATCAGTAATTATTTTATTTTTGGTTAAGGTATAGGCTTATTTTGCGTGATTTAGTGCGCAAGGCTGTGCTTTACTCTGTCCTCTACCTCGCATCTCTTAGCGTTGTTGAAGCGGTCGAGAGTTCCTACAAGGTAGCCTGTTATTCTTCTTATGCGCTGAAAAGGTACGTCGGCGAAGTGGTAGTCTACGTCAACATATTCTCCGTCAAGCTTTATATCCATTGATTCGATAGTCTTTTCGGGGTAAAGCTCTTTTCCGTGGGCGATATAAGCGTTGATCTCATCCTGCGAAAGCTCGCCGTTTACTACATTTACATTTACCATTTTAAGTTCCTCCAAACATTTTTTATCTATGCTATCATTATCAGTTGTTTCATTTCACCACATTTCTTTGTGGTGTAGTATATATTATAGCACTACATATTGTGTTTGTCAAGGGTGTCTGCCGTATGTAGATATAAAAACCGCGGCGCATAAATTGTACGCTTTGCACAATTAGTTAAACGAAAGAGCCTAAATATATACTTAAATAGTATCTTTTTTATCGGTGCAGTAATCGGTATCTATCCGCGAGAAAACGTCGCCCACACGCTGGTGAAAAGCAATATCCGCTCTGTCCTCGCGCTCGTGGCGGCTGAGGTTCACTACTACCGTGTATCTGCCGCGGAAGTAATTGAGAAAGCCCGCCGCGGGGTACACCGTAAGCGATGTGCCCGCCACTATCAGCATATCCGCCTCTTCCATAGCTTTCACAGTATCCACGATGGTCTGCTCGCGCAAGCTCTCTTCGTAGAGCACCACGTCGGGCTTTATTATCCCGCCGCAGATGGAGCATTCGGGCACGGGGTATTTCTTGTTCGCCACAAAATTCACGTTGTAAAACTGGCCGCAGCCGGTGCAGTAATTGCGGTATACAGAGCCGTGCAGCTCAAGCACCTTTTTGCTGCCCGCCTTTTGGTGCAGACCGTCCACATTTTGAGTCACTACCGTAATATCCTTGCCCGCGGCTTCAAGCTCGGCGAGCTTTTTGTGCGCGCGGTTTGGCGAAGCGGTAAGGTAGAGCATCTTCTCGCGGTAAAATTTGAAAAATTCCTTCGGGTGCTCCTCGAAATATGTGTGGCTGAGTATCACCTCGGGCGGTACTACGCGCGGGTCGAGGTAATCGCGGTAAAGACCGTTAGGCGAGCGGAAGTCGGGTATGCCGCTTTCGGTAGAAACGCCCGCCCCGCCGAAGAAAACTATCTTTTTGCTTATCTTTATCATATCGTTCAGCCGCGAAATATCGTGCTCAAACTCCTCTTTCTCGCGCTGCATCATCTCATCGTTTTTGTTCATAGCTTTTTCCATAGCAAAACATCTCCAATTTTGTCAGTTCTGTCAGTTCTCTATCAGCTCGCGCTCGGCGGTGTGTATAACGAGCACGTCGCCCGCCTGTATCACCGAGCTGCCGTTTGGTATCTTGGTCTTGCCGCCGCGCTTTATCAGCACCACCAGCACGTTTTTCGGCACAGCTTCGGCTATCGTCCTGCCCGCCCATTCATGTGCTTCGTCTATCTGCTCTTCTGTGAGCGGCAGGCTCTCATCTCCCCTGCCATCGTAGCCCAGCGCGCTGAGGATAATTATATCCCCCTCGCATATCACCGTGCCGCCGCGCGGGATAACCACCCTCTCGCCGCGCAGTATCATGACAAGCAGCGTTTCGGGCGGCAGGTCTATCTGCTCTACGCTCTTGCCCAGCCACTTATGCCCCGCGCGCACGGGCAGGCGTATGAACTGTATCTGCGTTTCGTTGGAGTAGTCGGTAAAGGTCTTCATTACGTCGCCCTCTTCCCGCATATCCATCTTCTTGGTGAACCACGGCAGCAGCGTGCCCTGTATGCCTATCGAGAAAAGCACCGCGCAGAATACTATATTAAATACGTCGGTGCGGCTTTGGCTGTCGCTGACTACTACCATTATTGCGAAAACTATCGAGGTAGCCCCGCGCAGACCCGCGAAGGAAACTACCGCTATCTGCCGCGCCTTTGCCTTAAACGGCGCGAGCGCCGCCGTCACCGCGAGCGGGCGTATCACGAAATTCATTGCGAGGACTATCAGCAGGGCGGGCACTATCACCGCGGGCAGCTCGCTGGGGGTAGATAGCAGACCCAGCAGGAAAAACAGCGCTATCTGCATTATCCCCGTAACGCCGTCGAAGAAATGCACTATCGCTTTCTTGTTGCCGATGCGCGAGTTTCCGAGGATTATTCCCGCGAGGTAGCAGCTTAAAAAGCCGTTTCCGCCGACGATACTGGGCAGCGAGAATGAGAGCAGCGCTATCGCCGCCAGCAGCATCGTATCAAAGCCCGAGATCTTCATGCGGGCGTTTTTCAGCAAGCCCATTCCCAGCAGCGCGCAGCCCACGCCTATCGCCGTGCCGAATGCAAGCTGTTTTATGAACATCAGCGCTATCTCGCCGCCCGCAGCGCCGCCGCTGCCCAGCACCGCGAGCATTATCACCGTAAGCATATACGCCCAGGGGTCGTTACTGCCGCTCTCGATCTCTAATATCGAGGCAGAGTTGTATTTCAGGTTCAGGTTTTTAGAACGCAGTATGTTGAATACCGAGGCGGCGTCGGTAGAGCTGAGCACCGCGCCGATAAGCAGCGACTGCCGCGTTTCCATGCGCAGCACGAAATGGCAGAAAGCCACTGTAAGCCCCGCCGTAAGCAGCGTGCCGCCGCAGGAGAGCAGCAGCGAGGGCGCGGCGACCTTTTTCGCCTCAGACCACTTAGCGCCGAAGCCGCCGTAAAAGATTATGAAGACCATCGCTACGGTGCATATCTGCTCGGCGAACTCGAAATTCTCAAACTCCAGCTTAAAAACGCCGTCTGAGCCGAAAAGCATACCTATCGCGATAAAGATCAGCAGCACGGGAAGCCCTGCTTTTGAAGAAAGCCCGCCGCTCAATATACAAAGCACTATCACGGCGGCTGTTACGGATAAAATAATGGCAAATTCCGTCATCTAAAAATGTCCTCCCTCGCAGTTGTCTTTCCCCATGCTCATCCTCTTATATCATATTACTATTTAATTATAACACAAATTCTGCGGGCGTGTCAAATGAGTATTGTCAAAAAAAGCGGGCGGCTGTAAAAAAGCCGCCCGTTTGTGGTAATTATTCGTATGAATGTTCCGAATGCTGTATTATGTCGATGATCTCGCGAACGTACTTCTGCGGTATCATCGCTTCGTTGAAGTTATTTGAGAAATTGCTGGGCCTTTCTACGCCGAATTCTACAAAGAACATCTCCTCGTACTTCTTGCCGTTGGTCTTTATAATGTAGCCGGTGCCGCTTGCGTCCTCAAAGCGCTCGTCCCGCGGGAATTGGTCTGCGACAGCCATCACCTTTGCCGCCCAGTCGTTTATCTTCTGCTTGTCGCGCTTATCGCTGATGGTGAATACTTCGAGCGAGGGGTCGCTGATAAGGTAATCTCTGTCCTCCCAGCCGTCGCTTACCGCGGAATAATCGCGCGGGCGGCTCTCCTCCGCCGCGGCTTTAAGCTCTTCATATTCGCGGGCAGTAAGCCATGAATATTCGCCGTTCACGCAAAACTCGTTCGTACCGTTTTCATAGCAAGCCGCGAGGTCGTCCGCTAAAAAGTATGTATTGCCGTCATAGCTGAATTTCAGACCCTCGCAGTTTTCGGGGGTGTTTACATTCTCATACGTCTTCTCGGGATTAGTATTCCCCAAATTTTCCGTCAGTATCTTTTTGATGGTCTTTTCAGCCGCGCCGTCGGCGACCCACTCCACCGAGCCGATACCGCCATCGTTATCGAAATAAATATCCTCGATGACCAACTCACCGGGCGCGTGCTCGCTTTCCTTATTGGCAGTCGGCTCTGCCGAAACAGCGGGCTGAGTCTGCGATTCCTCGGTCTTTTCGTTGTTTGTGCTCTTTGTGGTCTGCGATGCTTTTTCTGTCTGATTTGTCGGCTGAGCTTCGTCATTTGACCGCGCCCCGCATGATGCGAATGAAGCGCAGATCATGAGCGCCAGCGCCGCCGCAAGCTTTTTTCTGCAATTGATCTTTTTCATAGCAGCATTCTCCTCTCAGATGATTTTTTTGTTCTTTGTTCTACACTTTTCGTGTTTATATATCTATGGTTATATTATACCAAATTGTACCCCCCTGTCAAGTGTTTTCCAAGCAATTTGTGCATTTCTTCCAAACAAATTCTTGCATTTTCACCAATAAAAAAGCCGCACCCTGCCATTGCCATGCAAGGTACGGCGGCGCTCACGCGGTAAGCGCGGCTTTGTATTTCAGGCATATCTTATCCGTTATCAGCGCGATAAATTCGCTGTTTGTGGGCTTGCCCTTGCCTGTATTTATGGTGTAGCCGAAAAAGCCGTTTAGTATGTCGAGATCTCCGCGGTCCCAGGCTATCTCTATCGCGTGGCGAATTGCGCGCTCTACCCGCGAGGGCGTGGTCGAGAATTTTTTGGCAACGGCGGGATATAATAGCTTTGTAACGCTTTCCAGCATCTCCTTATCCCCTACCGAGAGCATTATCGCTTCGCGCAGGTAGTGGTAGCCCTTTATGTGCGCGGGCACGCCTATCTGGTGGATAATATCGGTAACTATGATCTCGAGGTTCGGGTGCGCACCCGCGCGCGAGCTTACAGGCGCGCTGCCCGAAATATCGCTGTCGATGTCCAGCAGCGCCTTTATCCGCTCGCCCAGCATTTTCACGTCAAAGGGGCGTATCATGAAGTAAGAAGCGCCCGCCTGCATCACCTGCTGCTCTATAAAAGCGTTTTCGTAAGCGCTGGTGACGATGAAAAACGGCTTTTTGTAGCTTGAAGCCATTATCTTTTTTATCAGCGCGATGGCGTCAAGCCCCGGCATTACTGCGTCTATCACCGCCACGTCGGGCACTTCGCTCGTTATCGCCTCAAATATAGTCATGCCGTCCTTCGGGCGGGTTATCACGAAAAATCCGCTGGTGCGCAAAGCCGCCGCGCAGTTCACGCCGTACTGCGCCGAGTCGTCGCCTATTAAAATTTTAATTTTGTCATTCATTATTCTGTCCTCCGCTTGAATTTACTCTTGAAGCTTCTTCGGTGTATTATTTTCAGCTGCCAGCCTTTATTGCTGTAACTATATCATATCACAATTTTTCGTGAAAAGCAATAGTTTTTTAGAATTTACGTCAATTTTTTATCGACTTATTTGTACTAAATGCACCAAGATTGCAGCTTAATTTACAAGTATTATCACATATAGTGATAATAATAGCTTATATCTCAAAGTGTACGCCGTTTCGACCAAATTCGTTTTTATATACGCCGATACCCCGCGAATTTCCAAATATCCGCAGGGTACGCACATAATTATGCAAAAATATTAAACTTCTACGCTTTAGTTCAGTAAATTGCCTTAACCCGCAAGCTGCTGCTCTTTAACGGCGGCGCACGCATAGTCGTACATTTTTTCGGCAAAAATACCATAGCCGCCCTCGGGGTCGTCGATGAAAACGTGCGTCACCGCGCCCGCCAGCCTGCCGTCTTGTATTATAGGCGAGCCGCTCATGCCCTGAACTATGCCGCCCGTCTTGCTTATCAGCGCCTCGTCCGTCACGCGTATCACCATATCGTGGCCGTCGCAGCCCGCGCTGAGCTTTTCTATCACGATGTCGTACTGCTGCGGCTCGCCGCCATCGGTCTGCGAGAGTATCACCGCCGCGCCCTCATGCACCTCGCCCGAAAACGCCAGCGGATAAGCCGTATACTCCTGCGGCAGGCTGTAAAGCGAGCCGTAAACGCCGCCGTCGCAGTTGGCGGAAAGGCTGCCCGTTTCTCCGCCCGTAAATTCGCCGACAAGCTGCCCCGGCTCGCCCTTTTCACTTTTTTTGCAGCCGTTTACTTTAACGTCCGAGATACTGCCCTCTGAAAGCGGCAGCGGCTCGTGAGTATCGCTGTCGCAGATAGCGTGTCCCAGCCCTGCGAAAGCCAGCGTTTCGGGGTCGAAGAAGGTCATAGTACCTATTCCCGCCGAGCTGTCGCGCACCCACATACCCGCGCGGTAGCTGCCCTCGCTCAGCACGGGCTTTATGCTTACCTCGTGCTCTTTTCCGCCGCGGCGGTAGCGCACGGTGCATTTCTTGCCTCCCGAGCATTTTATTATCTCGCTCACGCGGTCGTTTGTGCTTACGCGCTCGCCGTTCACCGCCTCGATAACGTCGCCTATCTTCAATCCTGCATCTTTAGCGGGGCATTTTCCGCTGACGCTTTTCATGTCGATTATCATTACGCCGTCGGTGACTAAGCGTATGCCGAAAGCGCTGCCGCCTGCGGCAAGAGTGGGTCTATCCACCGTTTCCTCCTTTACGTCCTTTATCGGCACGCTGCCGAAGAGCCGCAGGCTCACGTTTTTGCTGCTGCGCCCCGCCCCGCCCGCGCTCACGTTTTTAAAAGCCGCCCTGCTCTCCGCAAGCTCCTGCGCGGTAATGGGCAGCACTGTATTTGCCGTTATCTCGCTGCCGTATGCGCAGGTGTAGCTGTCGGGCAGCGCCGCGCTGTAATAGCCAACGGTAGTCATCACCGCGGCGCACACCGCAGCCGTTACCGCCGCCGCCGACTGCGCCAGCCTGCCGAAAATGTTTCGCTTGTACATATTCCTTATCTCTCCGCCCTTTCTCCTCACGCGGCTCAGTATACCTTATATAATAGGCACGCTTTCGCCGTTTTTAAAAAAATCTTAGTGATAATTTTATTTTTGACTTCATCGCCGCTTTCATACAGCCGCTCGCACAAGTATTATTTTCATTGGAAATGATGCTATATATTTATAATTATCATGTTATTTATTTAATAATATAGTGACAGAAATAGCTATTGATTTTCTCAGCGCGGTGTGATATAATATAGTGTATTCACGCTTAAGGCAGCACCGCACAACTATTGCGTACGTATTACGCAGTCAGATTTTTCGTCAGATTACCTAAAGCCGACGACGCTTAACTCGCGTTAAGCTAGGAGGTTTTGGGTGATATGGCGAAAAATATGCAAGTAAGACGTGCACAAAGCCGACAGGCGGTAGTTGTGCGGTGTTGCCTTAAACTTTTATTTTTCGTAATATCAATTATACAATATACTGGTGGTGCAATATGTCAAAAAAAGACAAACTCAAAAAAGAAAAAGAAAAACAGCTCAATATGAAAAAGCTCGCCGACCTCGAAGAGCTTGAGGAAAAGGAAGCGGCGAAGCACAAAGAGAGCCGCGGTGCGAAAAAAATGCGCCGCCGCGCGAAACGGGGCTACATAGGCGTTTGGCAAATGCTGCTGAAACTGCTGATGACGGCGGCTTTCCTTTGGTCGGGATTTTTCCACGGCGGGGTTCTGGCGGCGGCGGTGCTGGGCGAGAACATCTACATCGCTAAGGACAAGACTATGCCGCACTGGGTGGCTTACTGCGCGCTTGCGGGCGCGGCGGTGGTGTTTGTCGCGATAATACTCGCTTTTGTAAAAAAATACATCGCCTCATTCATCGGCGTACTGGCGGGCAGCGCGGTGTATATGCACGGCGTGCGCTACATGATGAAAACGCTGAAAACCATGATGGATACCCAGTACGTCGCGCCCGACCAGCAGAATATGTACCGCGACTACATGATACGCTACTACCCGATGATGCTTACGCTGCTGTTTTCGCTGATACTGCTCGTGATAAGCATAGTCATAACCATACGCCGCAAGCGCCGCGAAAAGGCTGAGCGCGACAACGCCCCCGTAGAGAGCATCATAGGCAGCGAGTGATATGACAGATATGAGCGAAATGACCGAATTTGAGATAAAAAAAGAGCGCGCCGCGCAGGCGGTGGCTCTGCTTGAGGATAAATACCCCGACGCGCTATGCTCGCTGACATACCAAAATCCGCACGAGCTTATGATAGCGGGCAGGCTCTCGGCGCAGTGCACTGATGCGCGCGTGAACATAGTGACGAAAGAGCTTTTCGCGAAGTACCGCACCATCGCCGAATTTGCCGCCGCCGACCTCGGCGAAGTGGAGGAGATAATAAAGCCCTGCGGCCTTTACAAAACAAAGGCGAAGTCCGTCATAGGTATGTGCAAAAAGATAATGGAAGATTTTGGCGGGGAGATACCGCAGACGATAGAGGAGCTTACCACCCTGCCCGGCATCGGCAGGAAAACGGCTAACCTGATAATGGGCGACATTTACGGCAAGCCCGCCATAGTCGCAGACACCCACTGCATACGCATATCGCGCAGGCTGGGGCTTACCACCTCAGACGACCCAGCAAAGACCGAGCGCGAGCTGAAAGAGCTTATCGCGCCCGAGAAATCCTCAGACTTCTGCCACAGATTGGTACTCTTTGGCCGCGAGGTGTGCAAAGCGCGCGGGCAGCGCTGCGGGGAATGTACCCTGCGGGAGATATGCCCATCGGCGGAACAGATATGAACAGTTTTATATGATACGGGAAAAATGATACATATATCGGTGAAGAAGAAAAAATGAAAGCTTATGAAAAAAATCTGACAGTTGGCAGCGAGCTGCCCGCCATCGTCATGTTTACCCTGCCTATGCTGGCGGGAAACTTGTTTCAGCAGCTCTACAACGTAGTCGATTCGGTGATAGTCGGCAAATACCTCGGCTCTGACGCGCTGGCGGCAGTAGGCTCTACCGGCTCGATAACCTACCTTTTCTACACCCTCTGTCTGGGATTGGGCACGGGTGCGGGCATACTCACCGCGCAGCACTACGGCGCGGGGGACGACGACCGCGTGAAAAAGACCATTGTAAACTCAGCTTACGTCATCGGCGGATTTGCCGTCGCGATAAGCATTATCTCAGTACTGGCGGCGAAGTGGCTGCTTACGCTGCTGAACACGCCCGCTTCCATACTTGACGAAGCGGCGGGGTACATGAGGATCTCATGCGCGGGAACTATCGCCGTGGCGGCTTACAACTGGATAGCTTTTATACTGCGCTCGCTGGGCGATTCGCGCACGCCGCTTATATTCTTAGTAGTATCCAGCGTGCTGAACGTAGCGCTCGACCTGCTTTTCGTGATACCGCTGGGCATGGGCATAAACGGCGCGGCGCTGGCTACGGTATTATCGCAGGGCGTATCGGCGGTCGCGAGCATAATATTCGCCTTCGCGAAAAACCGCTTTTTCCGCTTTTCGGCTGAGCACACGCGGCTCGATAGGGCAATATGCGGCAAGTGCGTGAAAACCGGCGTGCCGATAGCGCTGCAAAACGCTATGATCTCGGTATCAATGATCTCGCTGCAAAAGACGGCGAACGGCTTTGGCAAGAACGTAATGGCGGCATACACCGCTTCCATGCGCGTAGAGCAGCTCATACAGCAGCCTTACGCATCGCTCGGCTCGGCTATGGCTACCTTTACTGGGCAGAACTATGGCGCGGGCAAAAACGAGCGCATATCCCGCTGCTACCGCCGCTGCACGCTGCTGGTGCTGGGCTTTTCGCTGGTGATGACGGCGCTCTTCCTGATATTCTCAGAGGGCATAGCGGGCTTTTTCGTAAGCCGCCGCGCAGTTATCGAGATAGCGGCGAAAGGTCTGCGGATAAACTGCCTTTTCTACTTCTTCCTCGGCATGATACACCTCACCCGCGGTCTGCTCAACGGTATCGGCGACGTAAACTTCGCGCTGATAAACGGGCTTTGCGAGGTAGCGGGCAGGATAGGCTTTTCGCTGCTGCTGGCAAAAGTCCTTCAGATCGGCTGCATTTCGGTATGGGCGACCACGGCGCTTACATGGCTCATCACCATGCTGCTCTGCGTAGCGCGGTACTTCACCTCGCGCAGCAGCAGGCTTTCGGCATGACGAATTTGCCCGACCGATAAATTTTACTTAAATCACTTTACATTTGCGATGATTTGATGTATAATATTATAGGCAACTGCGCTTCGGCAGCTTTTCGGCGGCAGATGTGCGCTATTGCCTGTATAATGCTGTTTTTTAAACACCGAAAGGAAGGCGAACCTTATCATGATAAAAATTTGCAGCTACTTGGGAAACATCAGTATTTCAAAGAGATACCTTGTAAAGCTTGCGGCATCGGCGGCTGAGGGCTGCTTCGGCATAGCTGGGCTGCACAGCGTTTCGGTATACCAGAACGCCGATGATTCGCTTGACGTAAAGCTTACCGTTACCGCGGCGGACGACGTGAACATACCCGCCGTAGCAGACGCAGTTTCGCACAAGGTGGGCTATGTGCTCACAAAGCAGGCGGGGGTAAAGGTACGCTCGGTAGAGATATTTACGCAGAACATTATTTCATAAAGGCTAAAAGGCACTTGTGAGATATTAAGGAGGACTATATAATTGAGATCCGCTATAAACGGCAACGTTTTCCGCTGCGCGGTGATAAGCGCGGCAAACGTTCTTACAAATAAGAAAAGCTCAGTAGACCAGCTAAACGTTTTCCCCGTACCCGACGGCGATACGGGCACAAATATGTCTATGACAATATCGAACGCGGCGGCGGCGCTTAAAGCCCTGCCCGAAACAGCTACCGTGGGCGAAGCTGCCGCAGAAACGGCTTCGGGTATGCTGCGCGGCGCTCGCGGAAATTCGGGCGTAATACTTTCGCTGATATTCCGCGGCTTTGCGAAAACGCTGAAAGACCGCGACGAACTTACCAGCGAACTGCTAGCCGAAAGCTTGGAAGCTGGCGTAAAGGGCGCTTACAAGTCGGTAATGAAGCCTACCGAGGGCACTATACTGACAGTAGCGCGCGAAGCTTCGGAAAAAGCGCGCGAGGCCACGCTTTCTACCAACGACCCTATCATGGTATGGAGCGAGATGTGCGCTCAGGCGGAAAAATCGCTGGACAACACGCCTAACCTGCTGCCGCAGCTTGCGAAAGCGGGAGTAGTTGACGCGGGCGGAATGGGTCTGCTGATAATATTCAAAGAAATGAAGCGTGTATTCGAGGGCGGCGAGATAGCTGCGCCCGCCGAGCCTGCCGACAAATCGGCGGCTATCACGATAGATTCTTTCAAAGACGCCGTAGGAATGTACGACAGCGAGATACACTACACCTACTGCACTGAAATGATAATCACCAAAAAGCACGGCTGCGGCTCTTCCGACGCGCTGCGCGCTTATCTGGAGACCATCGGCGACTGCGTAGTGGTAGTAGAGGACGACGAGATAATAAAGGTGCACGTTCACACAAACGACCCCGGACTTGCTATACAAAAGGGTCTGGAATTCGGCTGCATAAATCTGCCTAAGATAGAGAATATGAAATTGCAGCACGAGAACCGCAAGAGATCTGCGGCGGCAGACTTCACCCCCGCTAAGCCCGAAAAGAAATACGGCTTCGTAGCGGTGGCGGCGGGCAGCGGGATAGAGGCGATGTTCACCGACATCGGCGTAGACTGCATCGTGCGCGGCGGACAGACGATGAACCCCTCTACCGACGACATTCTGAAAGCTATAATGAGCTGCCCCGCCGAAACAGTATTCGTACTGCCGAACAACAAGAACATCATAATGGCGGCTGAGCAGGCTGTAAAGCTGGCGGACAGAAAAGTCTGCGTGCTCCAGACCCGCTCGATACCGCAGGGAATGAGCGCTATGATGGCTTTCGACCCTGACGCCGACCTCAGCACCAACCGTCTTGAGATGACCAACGCCCTTGAGCGCGTAGCCACGGGACAGGTGACATTTGCGGCGCGCGACAGCGATTTTGAGGGCCACACCATAAAGCAGGGCGAGATACTCTGCATGGAAAACGGCAAGCTGGCTTTCACCGAGCGCGACATAAACAAGGGCGCTTACAAGCTGACGAAGCGGCTGGTAAAGGGCGACACTTCGTTCATCACGGTGCTTTACGGCGCGGACGTTACCGACGAAGCGGCTGAGAACCTGCACGCCATGCTCTCGAAAAAATTCTCGGGTATGGATATAAACATGGCGCGCGGCGGTCAGCCCGTGTACTACTACATCATCTCGGCTGAATGATGAGCGACAGAATGACGGCGCTGGTAACGGGCGCTTCGGGCGCTATCGGGTACGCCATCGCGCGCGAGCTGGCGGCTATGGGTCACAAGGTCACGCTGGGGTATGCGAAAAACAAGGCGGCGGCGGAAGCGCACGCGGAGGAAATTGCCCGCGAGTACGGCGCTGAAACGCTTGCCCTGCACATCGACCTTACCGATACGGCGAGCCTTGACGCGGCGGCGGAGAGCCTGCGCGAGCAGTTCGGCGAACCGCAGATACTTATAAACAACGGCGGCGCGGAGTACATCGGGCTGTTTCAAGATATGACCGACGCCGAGCTTGACCGCATAATGGCTGCCGACCTTACCGGCGCGATGAAGCTTACAAAGCGGCTGCTGCCCGCCATGATACGCGGCGGCAGGGGGTACATCGTCAACATCTCCTCGATATGGGGGGAAGAGGGCGGCTCTTGCGAAACGGCGTACTCGGCGGCGAAAGCGGGCGTTATCGGCTTCACGAAAGCGCTGGCGAAAGAGGTCGCGCCGAGCGGCGTGCTGGTAAACTGCATATCGCCCGGCTTTATCGACACGCCCATGAACGCGTCGCTGACGGATGAGGACAAGCGCGAAGTGATAGAAAGCGTGCCCTGCTGCCGCGCAGGTACGGCGCAGGACGTTGCGAACGCGGCGGCTTTTCTCGTTTCGGGCAAGGGGGACTACATCTGCGGCGCTTCGATAAAGGTAGACGGCGGCGGATTTTGCTGACGGGGAACATTTACTATGAAACCTGAATTTGACATAAATACCGAGCGCACGCTGCTGGGCGCTGCCATTCGCGACGCTAGAAAGCGCAGCGGGCTGACTCAGGATCAGGCGGCGGGCGCACTTGACATAACGCAGTCGCAGCTCTCGATGCTGGAAAACGGCAGGCGGCGGCTCTCGGCAGACATGGCTTTGAAAATGTCGGCGGTGTACGGCGAAAACATCGCGGAAACGGGTCTGCCCAAGCTGAAAGAGGGCGGCGCGGCGGAAGCGCTGACGGCTCTGCTGGAGTTTGCGGGGCGTTCGGGCAGCGATAAACTGGTACAATCGGCAGAAAATTACATCAGTCTATGCTGTTACCTGCTTCTGAGGAACATCTACCTCGCCAATCCGCACAACAGCGAGCGGATCTTTTCGCTGGGCGGCGACGACCTCACACGGCTGGAACGTCTGCTTGCGGACGAGCCGCGGAAAATAGCTGCATATGCGCGCACCGCGAAGGACGTGAAGCGCGCCGCGCTAGAGCCTGACGAATACGCGACGGCGCAGTTTTTGCAGCTTATCAAGAGCTGCGAGAGCCGTTTCGGCGGGCTGGATAATTGAATTTAGACAAAAAAAGACCTGTACATTTAGCCGTGTACAGGTCTTTCATATTTCAAATCCCGAGTGGCAGGTGACTGTTTCACCGTCGGGCAATGTAAAGGCTATCTCTTTACAGCAGAGCGCCAAGCGCGGGTACTCTGCCGAAGCGCCGCTGCCGTAAAGGCTGTCCCCCGCCAGCGGGTGACCGATGTGCGCCATGTGTACCCTTATCTGGTGAGTCCTGCCTGTCAGCAATGTGAACTCTAGCAAGGTGAAGTCCCCCCGCCGCTCGATCACGCGCCAAAGCGTTTCGGCGGGCTTGCCATCGGCGCGGACGCAGCGAGTTATCACCGACTCCCTCTCGCGGGCGATGGGCGCGCGCACGCTGCCCTGCCCCTCTAAAACGCCCTCGCACACGCCTACGTAGCGCTTTTCATAGCTTCTCTGCATGACTTTCGCCGCGTGAGCGTCCTTTGCGCATATCACGCAGCCGCAAGTTTCGCGGTCTAAGCGGTTCACCGAGCGGAAGGTCAGCCCCTCGTACCGCGCGGCAAAGGCGTTCGCCAGCGAGTCGCCGCGGTGCTTCATCGACTCGTGCACGGGCATACCGGCGGGCTTATCAAACACGGCGCAGCGCTCGTTTTCGTAGAGCAAGCGCACTTTCAGCGCAGGGTTCGGCTCGGGCGCGGTGCTGTCGGCGCGGGTGAGGGTTATCCTATCCCCCGCGCGGCAAATATCCACCGTGCGAACAAATTCGCCGTTGCGCAAAATTCCGCCCTCGGTGCGCTTGAGCGAGGTCACCAGCCGCCGCGAGTAGCCCTCAGCACGCAGCAGGTCGCCCAGTTTGCAGCCGTCACGCTCGGCAGATACTGTAAATTCGTATAGCATCTGTTACTGCTCTATCCCGCGCTGATCTTCAAAGATCACCTCGCGCCACGCGGGGCTTTCCATTTCCTGCTTCGCCATGTTGTCGATCTGCATCTGCTGGTCGGTCTTGTCGTCCGCCTTTATCACCAGCTTGATGGCACGGCAGCAGTTTTCGATGACGGCGAGCTTGTGGCTGCCGCCCGATTCGCCGTCCAGTGTCCACGGCAGCGGCTCGGCGCTCTTGAAAGTGACCTTCGAGGTCTTGAACGTGAGGAAATTCTTGGTGTCGAGCCTGTTTATTATCGCGTCGTTGAGCGTTTGCTGGAGCATAATGGCGTTTGTGGGCTTGCGCACCAGCGTCACCTCAAACAAACCGTCGTCGAAATAAACGCTGTCGCTGATGAGAAACTTCATGCCGCCGATCGAAGTCGAGTTTGAAACTATGCCGATGAGGAAGTTGCCCGTTTCCTCGATGCCGTCGTGCTCGACGGTCAGCTCGATGCCCTTGTACGTCCGCAGACGCTTCAGGCCCTCTGCGATGTAGGCGGCGTGGCCGAAAATATTCTTGCGCTCCTGCGGAGTTTCGTAGGAAACATCGGTAAACATTCCAAACGCCGCCACATACACAAAATAATCCTCGTTGAATTTGCCGACATCGTATTCAAAAAACACGCCGTCCATAATATCCTGCGCGGCGTCGGTCATCTTTTTCGGAATACTCATCGAGGAGGCAAAATCGTTGGTCGAGCCGGAGGGAATGTAGCCCAGCGGTATCTTCACGGGCAGCGACATCAGCGCCTTTACCGCCTCATTCAGCGTGCCGTCGCCGCCGCTGACCACCACCATATCGTAATCCTGCGCCGAGGTCTGTATTTTTTTGTATCCGTCCATCAGCGCCTGAGTCGGGTACGCCGTTACCTCGTAGCCGCCCTGAGTGAATGTGTTAATTATGTCAAATAAATTGTTGCGTATCAGTCCCTTTCCCGAACGGGGATTATAAACAAATAGCATTTTTTTCATATCTTTACAATTTCCGTCCTTTCTGCCGCCGCAGCTTTGTTTTGTTCATATTAGATATTATAACACATCCGCAAAAAAAGTCAACCGTTTTGCGAACTATTTCAAGACACTCGGGCGCATTTGCCAAAAAAATCGGCGCGAATATTTTCGTCCAAAGCCGTGCACAATATGCAGAAAAAGGGAGGTGTATTCAAATGGACGATAAAGAACGCGCGGCGCGCAATTTCAACTTTTTCTCCAGCCTGCCGCCCGCGCTGCAAAACCAGCTCGAGGTACAGCGCAGGCTTACTGCCGAGAACAAAGCCCCTGCTCCCCCGCCGATAAACGAGCTTTTCCGCTGAAATTTTCGTAAAAAAGCCGCATTTCCGAAAACGTTTTCGCTTGCCTTTTGTTCAATTTTGTAACTATTGCATAAAATGCAGGTCGTGAATTGTCTAAATGGTAAATTTTCAGAATTATTTTATCCATATTCATTGACAATTTATTTCTAAAGTATTATATTAAATATTGTAGTAAACTTTGGTCTGCAAGCGATACTGGTTTTTGCGGCACGGCGAATTTTGCCGGCGGCGCAAAGGGGTGCGGCTTCGCCTAAGTTTTCGCGTGAAATTATGAGGGAACATTCTAAGGGGATCCTTTAGCAGCCGAGAATATCGGCTGTTTTTTTTTTGCGCAATTTTCCGACGGAAAAGCGGCAGCCCTTTCGAGCTGCCGCTTTACCTGATGTAACTATTTGTATGGAGATCATAACTCGTAAGCTTGATTTATCCGAGGGGCTTTAGCGCTCCTCTTTCGGCGACTGCACCGCGTCGTAGCCGGTCTCGCCCGTGCGTATCTTCACCGCCTGACGGATCTCGTAGCTGAAGATCTTGCCATCGCCGGGGTTGCCGGTGTAAGCCGCCTTTTTGATGACCTCGATGGTCTTGCGCTCCCACTCCTCCGAGCTGACTACTATCTCAAACTTGATCTTCGGCAGCACTTGAACGTCTACCTTCTGACCGCGCACATATTCGGAAAGTCCGCGCTGAACGCCGCAACCCACCACCTGATAGACCGTTATTCCGTTTACGTCGATGTCCGAAAGCGCGTTTTTAACGTCGAGGAAAGCCTCCTCGCGCACTATCGCCTCTATTTTAATAAGTTTAACTTCTTCATTTGCCATATTTATGCACCCCAATCTCACTTATATCATGCCGTTATGCCGTCATGCCGTTATTCCAGACCGTTGAAGGAAGGATAAGCCACTTCGCCGTGCTGAGTAATATCCAGACCAAGCATCTCGTCCTTAGCGTCTACGCGTATCTTGCCGGTCAGCGCGTTGGTGATGCCGTAGCAGATCAACGTGCCGACTACTGCAACTACTACCGTTATGCCGATACCCGCTGCCTGTGCGCCAAACTGCGCCCAGTCGCCGTAGATAGCGCCGTCATATCCGCCGACAGAAGCCTTAGCGAATATGCCCGTCAGCAGACCGCCCCATATGCCGCCCGTACCGTGGCAGCTGAAAGCGTCGAGCGCGTCATCGAAGCCGAACTTCTTCTTGCCGAAGGAGATCATCATGAAGCAAACGGGGCTGGTGGTTAGACCTATAACGACTGCCGCCCATATCGGCACGAAGCCCGCGCCGGGGGTGATGCCTACAAGTCCCGCAACCATGCCTGTGCAAGCGCCTATGAGGGTAGGCTTGCCGTTTTTGATAACGTCGCAGAACATCCAAGAGAGCAGCGCGGCGGCGGCGGAAGCGGCGGTGGTCATGAAAGCGTGTGCCGCAAGACCGTCAGCAGCGAGCGCCGAGCCGGCGTTGAAACCGAACCAGCCGAACATCAGCAGCGATGCGCCGATCATTACCGTCGGGATATTGTGTATCCTGTAAGCTGCGTGGTCGTAGTCGCGGCGTTTGCCGAGCAGTATGCAGAGCACCAGCGCCGAAACGCCCGAGCTGATATGTACAACGTCACCGCCCGCGAAGTCCAGCGCGCCGATACCGTCAAGACCTAGCACGCCGTTCTGCGCCCAGACCATGTGCGCCAGCGGGTAGTAGACCACGATGCTCCAAAGAACGATGAATGTAAACAGCGACTTGAACTTCATTCTGCCCGCTACCGCGCCCGTGATAAGCGCGGGGGTGATGACCGCGAACATCATCTGAAATGCGCAGAACACCATATTTGGTATAGCCGCGCCTTCGGTGTAACCCTTATCCAGTGATACGCCTTCGAGTCCCAGCCAGCTGAAATTGCCGATGATTCCGTTATCTGTCGGCGCGAATGAGAGAGAGTAGCCGAAAAGCACCCACATAACTATTCCCGTGCCGATGATAAAAATGGAAGTCATCATCGTATTTACCGTATTTTTCTTGCGCACAAGTCCGCCGTAAAAGCAGGCAAGACCGGGCGTCATAAAGAAAACGAACGCCGCGCAAATGAGCACAAAGCCTATATCTGCATTCATTAGTATTTCCTCCCAAACTGCTTATAAATCATAGAAAGCTAGAAAGCTGCAAAATTCGCAAAATAAAAAGAGCCCACCAGTATTTGCCTGCCGCAGCTGTGATCCTTATCCGCTGCAAATGCGGTTGCAGCGAAAAGCGGTACGCAAAAGGTGAACTCCTTTGTTCCTAAAATTATGCAAGGTCATTTTCGACCATTGATTTTTCCGAATCTGAATTTGTTGTTTACGTAAACTAATTTATCAGTGTACATATATTATACAAAATCGTTCGGCGGTTGTCAATAGGTTTCGCGCCAAAATTTTTATTTTTGGCTGTTTTAACAAATTCGCGGGGTGTTTTTTCAGCATTTTTGGCTGTCAAAGCGCATTTTTTTGCATTATTTAGCGCGTGAAGCTATAATTTTTACCATCTCGCCCACGTTTTTCATGCCGCTGACCTCGCCCATTTTGAAGCGTATGCCAAATTCGTCCTCTACTGCGCCGATGAGGTTGATGTGCTCGATGGAGTCCCAATCCTCGATGTCGTCGGCGGTGGTGGCGGCAGTAAGGTTGATGTCCTCGTCAAAAACATCGCTGAAAACCTCTTCGAGTCTGCTGTAAATTTCCTTTTCGCTCATAATTTTCTTCCTTTCTATGTCAGTTGACCTCTATATATTTGTTTTTATTAACATAATTATCCAGTTTTAATTCCCACACGGTAACGCCGTTCTCATCGGCGCTGACTGGCGAAAAGCCGAGCGTTTCGGGGTAAAGATCCTTCACCATCTTGTTCTTCGCCGAGGGTATGTACCTGCCGATGAGCCGCGAAATGCCTGCGTTTGCGGCGTTTTTCACCAGTTCGTCGAGCATAGCAAGCTCCATGTCGCGCTTCAGCACGCGGCAGCTCATCAGCCAAAGCGCGATGTTGAGGTCGCTGCCCTGCTTCTCGCCGACGATGACGGAAACTACGCCGTTGTCGCCGAATTTATCCGCCAGCTTTCCGTAAAGCGTCACGCACTCGGGCGACTGAGCTAGCTGCTCCATCTCGCTCTGCGTGTAGCGGCGGGTGGTGAGGTTGAATTGGTTGCTTTTATTTGTAAGCTGAGTTATACGCTGGATATACATTGGCTTGAAAGGCGCTATCTCGGCGTGCATTTGCAGGCTCGCGAGGTATTCGCCGTAGTCCTCCGTCTGCGCTTGCAGCTGCGCGCGCTGAGCGTTTTGGCGGTACATCTCGCTGCGTTTCAGGTCGTCCGCCGAGATGCTTACCGGCTCGAAATAGCCCGCCCCGCTTATCTCGCCAATGTAGCGGTACACCTCGTCCAGCTCGGGAACGGCGGCTTCGGGCACTCCGCGGCGCACCTTTTCGCGCTCGGCGGGGTTGTCGTCGGCAAATACTATCGCCGAGGGCAGCAGGCCTATCCCCTGCACTGTTTCAAGCAGATTGCGGTCTTTCGGCTCCCAGTTCGCCTTTATCACGGCAAAATCGGCGGGCTTCAGCGCGCCCTCGGGGTGCTCCAGCCCCGCAATGGCGTTCTCCTCCTCGTTTTTCGAGCAGACGGTGAGCACCACGCCGAGCTTTTTTAGGTCGCCGACGTACTGCTGTAATTCGTAATACGCCTGCGCCGTGCCCGTTTCCTGCCCGATGGCTATGCCCTCTACTCCGTCGTCGCCGACTACGCCGCCCCAAAGCGTGTTGTCGAGGTCTAGCGCGAGCATCTTGCGGTTTTTGCCGTAAATGCTCTTGACGATGAGCGCGAGCTTGTAGCCGATGTTTGGAACAGCCAGCCGTGCACACATATATTTGTACATAAACCAATAACTGCGGTCGTGCCACTCGTTCAGACCATACTCCGCGGCGGTGCGGGCGAGGTCTAGCAGGTAAAATCCCTCGTGCGACTGCGCATACTCCGCCAGTTTGAGATTCATGCGGTTTACAAAGTATCCCAGTCCGCGGTAGTCCCAGCTATCCATACTGCCCATCAGCGCGTATGGCGGCTGCTCGAAATTGTTCTGTATTATCGGGCAATGGAAGCGCTCCAGCTTCTGCCAAAGCGTTTCAAAGCGCGAATACTGCGCCGCGAATATCTCCTCCGCTTGCTCTTTCGTGAGCGCGGGGTCGCTGCGAAACTGTAAATTCACGGTAGATGTGCATATATATATGAGGTCGGGCTTGAAAGCTTCAAGCTCCTCGTTGCCGAAAACGCCGTCCTCCCAGAACATAGCGTATTCCGACTGGTAAAACTCCGCCTCTATACCAAAATTCAGCAGAAAAAGTTCCGCCGCGGAAACTACGTCATCGGTGGTAGAGCCGCCCAGCACGGCGATTTTCCTGCGTATGCGGCTGCTGCCGTCGGCGAGCAGAGTACGTTTAAAGGCGCGGCGCTTTTTGAGTATAAGGCTCGCGTCAAATGGGTATTCCAATTCTTTCAGCATAGCTGTTATCTCCCGTCTATTCGGCTGTCAGTGGGACAGATGGGCAACTTGTCAGATGTCACCACTGCTGACCGCCGTAATCATTGCCGTTGTTCGTATCGCCGTTGCCTGTGCCGTCGTCACCGTCAGAGCCGCCCTGCGTGTCGTCGCCGGGGATATACTCTTCGGGCAGACCGTTGGCATTGCCGTTAGCGTCCGCGTCGGTATCGGCGCTCGCGGTGCTGTCGGTCTGTATGCGGTCGTTGCCGATGGCGTTTATGTGCGACTCAGTATGCGCCGCCGCGATCGATACCGCGAAAAGCACGTCGGTAGCGCCCACGTTTTCGATGAAATCGATCGCGTTGAGGTCGAAATATCTGAAATCGCAAACGTATATCTTAGAGAAGCTGTGGGTGAGGAAAGGCACGAGCGCGTTGCCGAAGCTGTCTTTGAAAATGACCAGCGTTCTGCCGTTGGTGCAGTCGGTATCCAGCTCGGCTATCACGTCATCTCTGCCCAGTATCGCCGAATAGCAGTTTACGCCCGAAGCGTAGTCGAAGAAGAGCGAAGCGCCCGTCTGCGCGTTTTGGAAAGCGGTGTCGTAATAGGTTACCGTGTAGTTATTGTCGGGCTTGTAGTAGATAAAGGTATCGGGGTTGTTCGCCAGCTCTTCATCATAATCGCTGTAAGCGTACATCGTGCCGACGAAATCCTCTATCTTGCACTCCTCGTAGGTCTTGAGGTCGGGGAAATCTACCTTCGACTTTTCGGCGAAGACCTTAGCGGCGTAGTAAGCGCCCAGCGGTGCCCAGTGATGGTCGGTGCGGGAGTAGATGTACTCGCTCTTGTGCTCGTCGAGGGTACTGTACACGTCTACGTTGACTATGCCGTTCAGATTATTGCCGATGTTCTTTATGCAGTCGTGCTGAGAGGTGAACTGGTCAGCGAGGTTCGAGGGCATATAGTAAGCCGCCGAGGTGGGCATATTCATAGTGTACATATTTATCTGATCGGTAAGGTCATCGCGGTACTTGTTTATCGTTTCGGCATACTTCTTGCCCATATCGAAAGTGCCGTAAAATGCGCTCATAGCGCGCACGTTCTTGCCTTTGCCCGATACTACTACGTTGCCCATCCACTCGCCGTCGTCGAGGTTTTCGGGCACGTCAGCCAGCTTTTCGCTGGTCTTTTTCTTCTTCTTTTTCTTAGCCGTAGTCTGCGTGTTGGAGAAGTCGGTGTTTATCGTTACCTCCTCCGTTTTCTTGGTCTGCGCCTCGTCAAGCTCTTCCTTTACAGCGGGCGCGAGGTCGCCCTTTATCTTTACATCGTGCAGTGTAATGCCAAAAAGCTTTGAAAAATTGGAAGATACAGGCTTTAGCTCCTCTCTTCCCGGCACGGTATCGGTGTACCATTTGGAAATATCAGTGAAATAGCTGCCGTCAAGCAGCGCCTGCACCGTCAGCTTCGGCTTTTCGGCGAGGTTGCGGTTTTCCGACTGGATAAAGCCGCTCTCGCGCTGGCATACCAGCAGAAAAAATCCCAGCCCGAAGAATATCGCAAAGCAGACAATTACGTTCACGATCGCAAACTGCTTGTGCGCTATCTCCTGTTTGGTCATGGTCACGGGCGCGGTCTGCGCGGGAGCTTTGCGCTTTATGCCAGATTTTGATGATCTTTCAGATTTAGCCGATCTGCCGCTGATGCCCGCGTCCATAGGCAGGGTGGCGGCGGCCATTGCAGGCACGGCTTTTTCAGCCGCTTTTTTCGGTGCAGATCCGGCTGACTGCGCAGATTTTGCCGACTGCGCAGATTTTGCCGACTGCGCAGACTTAGCCATCTTAGCGGCTTTGAGCTGCGCGGCAAGCTCTGACGAAGCGGCGGGCACGTTCTCCGCGGCGGCGGGCTTTTCAGCCTTGCCCGACTTCGCACTGTCTGCGCTCTTGTCAGCGTTTACAGCCTTTTCCGACTTATCTGACTTCACGGGCGCGGGCTTCTGCTTCGGCTTCTCGGCAAGCTCTTTCGGAATGGTTATCTTTATCTCCTTGCGCAGGTCGGTCTTGATATTCATGGCTACTCTGCCGCCATCTGCAAGGTTGGGGTTCTTCCATATCTCTTCCAGATTTGGGATAAGCGGCTGCTCAGGCTCTTTTTCGGGAGCTTTCGCAGGCTGCTTTTCGGGCTTTTTAGCCTGCTTTGGCGGCGCTGACTTAGCAGGATCTGCACCGTTCGCGGGCTTCTTAACGTTGGCGTTGGCAGGCGCGGGCTTTTTCTGACCCGACCGACCTGTCTGACCTGCTTGACCCGCAGGGCGCTTCTTGCCCGCAGGCTTCTGACCCGCAGGACGTTTCTTCGGCGGCTGTTTATGCTGAACAGGCTTGTCCGCGCCGGCAGAGGCAGCAGGCTGAGCCGTCTGAGCAGGTTCAGTAGACTCGGCGGGCTTAGCCGGCTTAGTTTCAGACTTTGCGGGAGCTGGCTCTTTCGGCTTATTACGGCTGTTGAGCTGAGCAAGCATCTGCTCGAAATCATCGTCCGCGCGGTAATCGCGTATCTTTATATCAACGTTTTTTACCGAGTCGATTATATCTTCTTCTGTCATATCATGGATATTTTTGTTATCGCTCATAGCGGCGCTCTCCTCTCTTTAAAATCTGAAATACAAAAACGGGTTGTTGGTAGAATTAAGCAGCAGCACAGCGCAGAACAGCAGCAGAGCAGCGTTGAGCACGATACCCGCCACCGATACCGCCGCGGAAGCGCCCGCACTGCGCTCGGCACGCCTCTTTATCGCGGGGATAACGGGCATGGTGAACAGCACCGCGAACGCGAACAGGAATATGTACTGCATGAAAAGCGCGTTGGTGATGGCGTTGGTAAAGCCGCTGCCGAAGCCCGCGAGCGCCTTGAAAAAGTTGCCGAGGGCGGGCAGGCTCTCGAAATAGAATATGCCGAATCCTGCGATAATGACGATCTTGGTGTAGATATGCGCGGCGACTTTTGGCATTTTCTTCATGCGTTTCTTGCCGATGAGCGTTTCGATGAAGATGAAAAGTCCGTAGTAAAGTCCCCAGAGAATGAAGTTCCAGCTTGCGCCGTGCCAAAGACCCGTGCAGAACCAAACGAGGAAAAGTCCGCCGTACTTGCGGCGTCTGCCAAATATCGGCACATAGAGCAGGTAGTCGCGGAAAAAGCTTCCGAGAGAGATGTGCCATCTCTGCCAAAACTCGGCTATGCTCTTGCAGATGAAGGGGTAGTTGAAGTTTTCGTCGAAATGGAAGCCGAAAATGCGTCCCAAGCCGATGGCGATGTCGGAGTAGCCCGAGAAATCGAAGTAGTACCAAAGGGCAACAAGCGCCGCGCCGTACCATGCGCCCAGCGCGGTGAGATTTGATGCGGCAGCGTAGCCGTCGGAGGACTGACCGAGGCACGCCGTAACGGCGGAGTTGAGATTATTGGCGATGATGACTTTTTTGGATATGCCGATGATAACGCGGCTGAAACCTGCCGAGAGATCCTCCAGCGTGGTGCGGCGGTCGTCGATCTCCTGCGCGATGAGCGAGTAGCGGACTATCGGGCCGGCGACAAGCTGCGGGAACATCGAGATGTAAAGCAGGTATTTTCTGAAACTGCGCTGTGCGGGCGTTTTATCCCACCAGCAGTCGAGTGTGTATGAGATATTCTGGAACGTAAAGAAAGATATTCCGATGGGCATATGCAGCTGCGGCACGGGTATGTTCACACCGGGGATAAGGTTCAGATTATCGGCGATGAAGCCGCTGTACTTGAAAGCGCCGAGCAGCCCGATGTTTATTACGAGCGCGAGCGCCAGCCAAGCCTTGCCCTGCTTAGTATCGCGGTGCTTTTCCAGCAGCCTGCCCGCGGCGTAGTTTATCAGCGAAGAGCCGATGAGCAGCAGCAGATAAAGCTGCTCGCCCCACGCGTAAAACAGCAGCGAGAAAATTATCAGAACATTGTTTTTCATCTGCACCTTCGGCATTATGAAATAAAATGCCAAACATAGTGGCAGGAACAAAAACAGGAACAATTCGTCTGCAAAAACCATAACTATCTCCTCATACTTTCCTTTTTATGTATCACAAAAACCATGCAAATACGGCAAATATCAAACGTTTTCGGAACGCTTCGAGCCATTTTGACCAAAAAACATTCATATATAAGTATATCATTTTTAATAAAATATGTCAAGGGTAAAGGGATTTTTTTCGGACAGAAAATTGCCGTGAAAACAGCGTAAATGTAAATCTAAATAAAATCTAAACAAAATGCTAAAAGTTATAAGTTAGTCAATTATTAACAACGACTTCATTTTTGTTTGGTATCATAGAAAATGAACAACTTTACGGATACATTGTGCCTACATGAATATAGGCATTTCAAATCACCTACGGAGGAAATCAAGTGGAACAGCACGGAATCAGCAAGCTGGATCTCAAGCGCCGCAACAGAATGCAGGTGCTTAAAATATTAAAACAGAGGGGTCCGACCTCTAGGATCGACATAGCGGCGGCACTGGAGCTTACGCGCGCGGCGGTAACGATAATCACTAACGAAATGATAGATCAGGGCATAATCGCAGAGATAGGCGAGTACAAGCACATCAGCGAAAAAGCTCCCCGCGGCAGAAAGAAAATACTTATCGACATAAACAACCATTACAAATTCGCACTGGGAATGACAGTAGAGGAAAATCTGGTAAGCGTAGGCTTATCCACCCTCTCTGGCGACGTGCTCGATAAGCGCAACCTAAAAATAAGCGAACTTACAGATAAAAAGACAATATACTCATTTTTTGTAAAGTCGATGAATGAGGTGCTTAGCGATAACTGCCTAGACCAAAGCTCGCTGCTGGGCATAGGCTTCGCCATCTACCCCTCGATGTACCAGCGGATAGACATAGCGACTACGGGCGGAAAGCCCGATTTCAGCCGCCTGCAGCGCTTTATGAGCAGCTACACCAGCCTGCCGATGGTATTCGACAACTCGGTAAAAGGCACGGCTATGGCGAACATCGACTTCCGCAAAAACAGCGGCCCGAACCGCAGGAACATAGCGTTTTTGCAGTACGGAAAAAGCCTGAATTTCGTTTTCACCAACTTAAACGAGCCGATAGTCGCTTACGATAACCGTACAGACTTTGTAAATAAAATGATAATCGACCCGCGCTCGGAAAAAGTTTGCGAATGCGGCAGACGCGGCTGCGTGGAGAACGAGATCGCGCCCGCGGCGGTGCTGAAAAAGATAAAGCGGAATTTCTCGAAAGAGCAGACGCCGTTTCTCTGGCAGGCGGCGAAAGGCGAGCCAAGCGCGATAACGCGCGAGCTGATCGGCGCGGCTTACGGCAAGCGCGACGCAGGCGTTACCGAGGTCATCGACAACGTGTTCATGCTGACGGCGGTGCTGATAAACAACCTGTATTTTTCAACGAACCCGCAGAAGATAGTGCTGCATAAGTTCGGATTCAGCGCGCCGGGCACGCCGCTGGACTTTGAAAGACTGAAAAAGACGATCGCAGAGATAGGCGGCGAGACGGTAGCAGACAGCGTAACGCTTTCCTGCATCGAGGATAAGCACCATTTCCTGAGCGGCTGTGCGCTGGCGATACGCGAGCTGTTTTATAATTGCGGCGGATATTCGGCTGATGCTGAGGAAAATTCGCATCATGAATAAAGAATAAAATCAAGGGAAGTTGTCTAACGGACGGCTTCCCTTTTTGTTTTAAAGAGCGTTTCCACACGAAGTAAAAGTCGCGGCAGAAACGCCGAGCAAGAACAACCGTAAAGCGTGAAGATAAAAAAAGCGCGTGCTCAAGCGGCGCGCCAGCCGCTTGCGGGGTCGAGGGGCAGAGCCCATCGTCGCGCTCCGCAGAGCGCGAAACTCCCCATACCGAAGTGCGCTCCGCATAGGGTGAATTGAAAATCAGTCCGGTGGACTGATTTTCAAGAGGGGCATGCCCTGCAAGAGAGGGCTGCCCCTAGTAAGTCGCCCGCAGACAAAACCCTTCAAGGGCGCACGCCCTTGAACGAACAAAAGCAATAGCCCAAACAAAAAGCGCATAGCCACCGAACAGATAGCCATGCGCCCATAAAAAAGCATAAAGTTTAGTAAAGATTTTTCTGCCACCGCCGAGCCATAGCAGGCAGCTTGTCCTGCCAGTAGTCGCCCATGATCTCCCGCGCAAGTATAACGTGCGCCGCTGAGTAGTACGGGTAAATGAATATCAAAGGATATATCAGCACCGCCAGCGGCAGCCACGGCAGCCATGATATGTAAAAAGAGACGAGCCTCATGTGCTTCGACTCCATCAGCTTTACCGAAAGGTCGCACGCGTCGAAAAAATTCGCGCGCGGATTGAGCTGGCTGATAAACGGCACCAGCGAAAGCGACATGAAATAATGTATGCATACCCCCAGCCATACTATCGAAAAACCTATCGAAAGCATGAAGCAGACCATGCCGAATAAGCTGATGCTGCTCACGACCTCTTTGCTGCTGAAATGCAGCACGCCGTATATGCCTATCAACATCGGCGAAAGTACCAATATCTTGTAAAAAAGCAGCTGTATCGAAAGCTTAACGCCCGGCAGCATTATCCGCTTCGGATGCATCGCAATGTAGCGCTCTACCACGCCGCCGTCCTCGCCAGTGTTTATGAACCGCCGCCGCTGTATATACACCAAAACGCTGTTTAAAAACAAATACCCCAGCATTCGCCCGCACATCGTAAATATCCGCACGCGCGACTCGCGGTAGTAGCTTAGCTGTAGCGGACGGTAGTCGATGTCCGAAAGCTCTGACGTTATGTATATCAGCGCCTCTATCAGCAGCATAAAGGTTATCAGCGCGAACTGGTTCAGCACCGCCATAGATATTCCTTCAAAGTTTTGCCGCAGCTGCGAAGCCGCCGCCCTCTTTATCTGCTTACTGGTCAATTTCTCCGCCCTCCCCTTTTTTAGCGGTAATTTTTGTCCTTATCCTTGCTCGTGCTCGTGATGACAGCCGCAATCGCAGTCATGCTCATCTTCATCAGCATGATCGTGTTCACCATCATCACTATCGTCAGCATAGTCGTCCTCAAAAGGCTCTTCGCTGTGCGGAAAAGTGTCGATTATCTCAAAAGCGCCCGAGCGCTGCCACATCGAGGCGGACACCATTACTTCAAAGCCCTCGCCGAAGCCGCAGGCGTACTCTATCGCGCGGCGCTTTGGCAGCCCGAAGCAGGCGAGCATATTCATGATTATGCCGCTGTGGGTGATAACGGCGCAGTTCGTCAAGCCCTCTTCCATCATATCGCCGATGATTACGCTGAGCGCGTCATAGCATCTGCCGACCACCTCGCGCACCGATTCGCCGCCGGGAGGGGGATTATCCAGCCCGCCCTCTAAAAATTTTTTATAATCCTCGCGGTCTTTCAGCTCGTCGGGGGTCTTGCCCTCAAATTCGCCGAAGTCCATCTCGCGCAGCTGCGGCATTTCCACCATATAGCAGTTCGGCGCTAAGATATACGCTGTTTGCAGGCAGCGTTTCAGCGGCGAGATATAAATTTTCTGAAACGAGGGATAGTCGGCTTTTTCAGCTATATCGTAAAGCTGTTCCGCGCCCTCTTTTGCGAGCGGCAGGTCGGTAGTGCCGATATATTTTCCGTCAACGTTGCCCTGAGTAAAGCCGTGACGTATAAAAGTTATTCTGTATCCTTTCAAACAAATGCACCTCTATCTTAGAAAAGTCCTTTGGATAATTATATCACAGCACGACTGTTTTGTCAAATAGGAGCGGCGTTTATAGGGCAATTTGCCGATTGATTTTCGTGTGCCTTTATGATATAATTTTACCGAGGTGAAAGAATATGAACACGATCTTTGGAGGAAAGATGCTTTATCTGCGGCAGAAAAATAATCTGACGCAGGAGGACTTAGCGGACAAGCTGGAAGTCAGCAGGCAAACGGTATCGAAGTGGGAGTCTGGTGCGACGTATCCCGAGATAGAGAAGCTGGTACAGATAAGCGAGCTTTACGGCGTTTCGATAGATTTTCTGCTGAAAAACGCAAAGACGAGCAAGGATATAGAGGAAGAGCGTTTAGAGCGGGTAGTTTTGCGTTTTCTGGGTTCGGCGCAGGATATGGAGGACATTTCCGAGCAGCTCATCGACATAATGAAAGACGGCGTTATCGACGAGCAGGAGCGCATAGAGATGGAGCGCATAAACGGCGAGCTTGACGCGATCGTCGAGAACATCAACAAGATAAAGAAGATCGCTTCGGCGGGGTGAATTTTCTTTTTACATCTTTTTTCTATGTGCATAAATTAAGCGCATGGCTGTTTTTGGGGGCAGCTATGCGCTTTTTTGGTTTTAGGTTATTTCTTGTCTTTGGCTTTTACTTTGAGTTCGTTCAAGGGCGTGCGCCCTTGAAGGGTTTTGTCTACGGGCGACCTACTAGGGGCAGCCCTCCCTTGCAGGGCATGCCCCTCTTGAAAATCAGTCCACCGGACTGATTTAGGAAATACGGCGAAGCCGACTTTCCCATTCACCCTATGCGGAGCGCCCTACGGTAGGGGATTTCGCCGTCTGCGGACGGCGACGATTGGGGCTTCTCGCCCCCCTCGGCAAAGCAGGAAACTCAGCTTTGCTGATTTTCACGCGCCTTGCAACCGCTTCTATTGACAGAGACTTTTACTTTGTTTGGGAAAACATTACGTTATTCAAAGCTTATTTCTTTTTTACAGCATTGGCTCTAAGATTTTCAAGAGTCCTGCCATCAGCTTCCTGCTTTTCGGTCTATTCCTGCAATCTTCCAGCGTTACCTGCCTGCACTTATTCTCCACCATGTAATCAAAATCTGCCTTGACGTCCGCCACGGCGCTGCATTTATACATATAGCATGAATTTTCAAAGTGCAGATACAGACTCCTATAATCTAAGTTTATCGTGCCGACAGCCGCTTTCTCATCGTCCGAAACGAACGTCTTAGCGTGTATAAAGCCGTCAAACTCATATATCTTCACTCCCGCTTTTATTAGGTCTTCAAAGTAGCTCTCGCCCATCACTTTTACATACCATTTATCTGGTATCCCCGGCACGATTATCCTTACGTCTACCCCGCTCTTCGCCTTGTATATCAGCGAGGAGGAGAGCATTTCGTTCAGTATAAGGTACGGCGTGGTGATGTAGCAATACTTCTTCGAGGTGTTCAGTATATGCAGGTAGCTCAGCTCGCCTACTGCCTCGTCGTCAAGCGGCGAATCGCCGTATGCAAGCACATATCCGTCGGAAGCCACGTTTTCCACACGGTGCAGGTAGGGGCGGTATCTGTCGTAATCGGCGGGCTTTTCCCGCGGCGATATTACCTCCCACATCTGCAAGAACATCATCGTCAAGTTCCAAACAGCGTCCCCGCGCAGCATCACGCCCGTGTCTTTCCAGTAGCCGAAGCGCACTATGCGGTTTACATATTCGTCCGCTATATTGTCGCCGCCCGTGAATCCCGTGTGTCCGTCTATAACGATTATCTTGCGGTGGTCGCGGTTATTCTGCGTAGAGGAAAGCATGGCGATAAATGGCTGAAAAACGCGCGTCTGTATTCCCCATTCAGTGAGCTTTTTGTGGTAGTTGAAAGGAAGCAGGTGCTGCGAGCCTAAGCCGTCGTAGATAAAGCGCACCTCTACCCCCTCGGCGACCTTTTGGCGCAGTATATCCAGTATCTCGTCCCACATACTGCCTTGGTCTACTATGAACATTTCTATAAAGATGTAGTGGCGGGCTTTTTTGAGCTGTTCTTTTACCACTTCAAATTTCTCCTCGCCCGAGCGGAAATACGTCACCTCAGAATTTTTCTGCATAGGGTAGCCTGCGTAGTCTTTCATGTAGCAGACGTAGTGGTAAACGTCCTCGTCCTGCGTGCGCAGCTCCTCCATCAGGGCTTTATCCTGCTGCAGGTAGGGCTTTGTGCTCTCGCACTTTTTCGCGTGCATTTTGCGTATCATGCGCGTGCCGTACTGGTTTGAGAGTATAAAATATATCGCCACAGTGAATAGCGGAAAAGCCACCAGCGGCACCAGCCAGCCTATCTTAAATTCCGATTCGGTATCCCTGTTTATGATGTAGACCGCCGTAGCCGCCGCAACTATCTGAAATGCGAACTGCACCAGTGCCGAGTGCCGCTCTATACCGAAAAGTATATAGCCGAGCACCATTAACTGCGCCACCAGCATAAGTATCACGACAGTGCGCTGTGTGGCGATGTAGATGAGCAGATGTTTCAGCTTTCGCCGCAGCGGATATTTATTTTTGCTTTTTTCTATATCCTTTTCCTTTCCCATTTATTTTCCCTTTCCATTTCTTCTGTTTTTAAGGCAATACCGCACAACTATTGTGTGCAGATTGCGTCGTCAGATTTTTCGTCAGATTGCCTAAAGCCGACGACGCTTAACTCGCGTTAAGCTAGGAGGTTTTGGGTGATATGACGGAAAATTGTTTTGGCTTCGCAAAAACGCAAGCAAGATGTGCACAAAGCCGCTAGGCGGTAGTTGTGCGGTGTTGCCTTAAATAAACATTCCCATAAGCGTGCTCTCTATCCTGTCGGCGCGCACGTCTTTTCCGTTTATCGAGATATTTTTCACGTCTACTTTCAGCCGCGCGGTATATACTATCTCGTATTCGTCGCCGTGCTTGGTAGTGCCCGTGTATGTGCAGGTGCCCGTCAGCGGGTTCACGCTCCATTTTCCCGATTCAAAATAGCTTTCCATAGCCTGCCCGTAGTTTGAGCTTTCCAGCTTTATCTCCGTCTTGAAATCGTAGGTAGATATTTTCACGCGGAATATCTGCACGAAAAATATCGCGAAATACAGCCCCACCAGCACTACTGCCGCCGTTGCCGCGTGGAATATCAGCCTTGCCTTTTTGCTGCGCTTTTTCGGCGCGCGCTCCTGCCTTTCGGGCGCAGGCGATGGCGACGGTCGTGGCATGGGCGCAGGTCTGCGCTGAGGCGCTGTCTGCGGACGTCTTGCCTGCGGCTGACTATTGCGAACGGTTTGTCCATTCTGAACCGTCTGCCCCGTGCGAACAGTGCGCACGTTCCTGACCGGCTGCTGAGGTCTGGGCGCTCTCTGCTGAGGGCGCGGGCGCGCGCTTACAGCCGCCACCTTGCCGCACCGCGGACATATCTTCATATCAGGCGTGAGCGGCGCGCCGCAGCCTGTACAAAATCTGTTGCTCATAATGTTCTCTCTTTCATCTTTCCAAAAATATCTTTATATGTATCTCACAAGTATCTTACTACCGCCACCACTCTGCCGAGTATCGCCGCGTTATCTGTAATTATCGGCTCCATAAAGTCGTTCTCGGGCTGTAAGCGGTAGTGGCCGTTTTCCTTATAAAAGCGCTTTACCGTGGCCGAGTCGCCGTCTACCAGCACCACGGCTATCTCGCCGTTATCCACCACGGGGGTCTGCTCGGCTATAACAATATCGCCGTCGAGAATCGCCGCGTTTATCATAGAATCGCCGCGCACTTTCAGCGCAAAAAGCTGCTCGTCGTAATGGCGCGAGGGATTGAAGTCTATATAGTCCGTTATTTCTTGGATAGCCGTTATCGGCTGACCCGCGGTAACTGTACCCACCAGCGGAACTTTCATAGTCGGCGAGCCTGCCAGCCGTATAGCGCGGTTGAGATTATCCTGCTTTTCTATAAGCCCCTTTTCCGTCAGCGATTTCAAAGCGCGGTGGGCAGTAGAGGTAGATCTGAAGCCGCAGTATGCGCATATCTCGCGTACCGAGGGGGGATAGCCCTCGCCTTGCAGGCAGTCGCGGACATATTCGTAGGTCTTGCGTTCGTTTTCGGTAAGTTCCATATGCTCATCTCCCTTTCGGCGGTCTGCCGCCTGTTGGTCTAGTCCTTATCTTTCAGCTTTTTCAGCAGCATTTTCGCCGCCTTGTAAGCGTCGCCGCAGCCCATGGTTATCACGAGGTCGCCTGCCTGCGCGTGCTCAAGCAGGTAGTCGGTCACCTGCCCGAAATTGTACTCTTTCTGCTCGGCGGTCTGCTTATCCACAAGCTCGTGGTCTGTTTCAAACCATACAGCGCAGGGTATCTTCTGCGCCAGCTGCTCGGCGTAGATACCGTGAGTATTCTTCTCGCGGCTGCCCATTATATCCGTGATTATAGCGGTGTCGGCTATCTCGAGCGCCTGAACGAATTCGTCCATCAGTATCTCGGTGCGCGAGTAGGTGAAAGGCTGGAAAACCGCCCATACTTTTCTGAAATCGAGCGATTTCGCCGCGCGCAGAGTAGAAGCTATCTCGGTGGGGTGGTGCGCGTAATCGTCCACCACAGTTATGCCGCGCTCTTCGCCAAGCTGCTCAAAGCGCCTTTTCGCGCCGCGGAAAACGTTCAATCCCTTTTCTATGCCGTCATACGATACGCCCGCGCTGCGCGCCGCAGCCGTAGCCGCCAAAGCGTTGAGCACGTTGTGTTTGCCGGGCACGAATATCGCCATATCGCGCACATATTCGCCCTTATGGTAGAGCTTGAAAGAGGTCTTCATGCCCTTTACGCCCGTTATCTCGGCGCTGTAATCATTGCCGCGGCCGAAGCCGAAGGTTATCTTAGGCTTATCCACGCCCTCTACCGCGCGGCAGGTGTTCTCGTCATCGCCGTTATAGATAACGCAGCGGGTAGCCATTTCGGCGAATTTGCGGAAAGACTTTATGATGTTCTCAAGCGTGCCGAAATAGTCGAGATGGTCGGCGTCTACATTCAGTATAACTGCCGTATCGGGGTAGAGCTTTAAGAAATGGTCGAGAAATTCGCAAGCCTCGCAGACCATGTTCTCGCTCTTGCCAAATCTGCCCGAACCGCCGATAGCGGGCAGCTTACCGCCGATAACGCAGGAAATATCAGTGCCCTCCTCGAGGAATATCTGGGTGAGCATAGAGCTTGCCGTAGTTTTGCCGTGAGTACCCGAGATACATACGGCGTTATCAAAAAGCGCGGTGATGAGCCCCAGCATCTCGCTGCGCTCTACCACCTCGGCGCCGCTCGCGCGGGCAGCCACCAGCTCGGGGTTATCGGGCAGGATAGCGGCGGTGTAGACTATAAGGTCTGCGCCCTCGATATTTTCCGCGCGCTGACCCATGTGCACCTCTATACCCATATTGCGCACCGCCTGAAGTGTTTCAGTTTCGTTATTATCAGAGCCTGTGATAAAGTAGCCCTGCGAATGAAGTATTTGGGCGAGGGGGTACATACCCGAACCGCCTATACCGATAAAATGCAGATGTTTTTTCGTTTTCAGCTCGTCTAGCGTTAGCATAGCGATTATCTCCTTTATGTGCTGTTTTTCGTGAATATACTATTATATTTATTATACTACATTCGGCGAAAAAAATAAAGACCTTTTTGCATAATTTTCAGCAAATCGTCAAACTTTTTTATGGAGGTGCTGAGATATGGAGATAACCGAGGTGAAGATACGGCGGCTGACTTACAGCGGCAGGCTGCGCGCGGTGGTGAGCGTTACTTTTGAGGGGCTGCTCGCCGTGCATGATATAAAGGTGATAGAGGGCGGCAGCAGATTTTTCGTAGCTATGCCCAGCAGGCCGGACGAAGGCGGCGTTTACCGCGATATTGTCCACCCGATAAACGGCGAGATGCGCAAGGCGCTCGAGGGCGCGGTGCTTGAGAAATACCGCGAGGCAGCAGCTGATCAGCCGCCCGCCGAAGATGATAAATAATTGACCGCCGACCATCATATCATCTGACTGCAAAAAAGGCAGCAAAAAAAGCCCGAAGCTTTTTCGCCTCGGGCTTTATCTATTTATTGAATTATCTAGCTTCCTCAGAAAAACCGCTGTCTACGAGATCTACCAGACCCTCAACAGCCGCCTGCTCGTCAGCACCGTCAGCAATAATTCTGATAGAAGTGCCGCCTACGATACCGAGCGAAAGGATGCCGAGCAAGCTCTTAGCGTTTACTCTTCTGTCCTCTTTCTCGATCCAGATGGAAGACTTGAACTCGTTAGCCTTCTGGATAAAAAATGTTGCAGGGCGCGCGTGAAGTCCAACCTGGTTCTGAACAACTACGTCTTTAACGTACATAATAAACCTCTCCATTCATAATTCAAATTGCCATTTTTTCGCGTAACTTAATGCAGTGCCCGCGCACCGCACCGGCTTTTGGGTCTGCCCGACCCACTGCCTTTTCTCAGTTGCTACTAACTATTATACCCTAAACTTTCCACTTCGTCAACACGAAATTTCCACAAAGCTGTCCGTTTCAAAAAAATTCTGTTGTTTTAACAAAACGCATTCTCGCAAAAGCCGTTTTACTTGTGCACACTTGCCAAATATCTTTAGAATTTGTGTTAACGTGTTTATAAAAAGTTTACACTTGCTTGTCCGTAAAAGCCATTTATACATTTTCTTTCAAATTTTCTGCAAATTCTTTGTGCAGTATGTCTAAATCGTCTTTTGTCAGCGGGTACTTGTCCAGCATTTCGGGGCGCTTTTTTGCCGTATTCAGCAGCGACTGCTCGTGCCGCCATTTCATGATATTGGCATGGTGACCTAAAAGCAGCACGGGCGGTACGGCCTCGCCCTCCCACACCTCGGGGCGGGTGTACTGCGGATACTCCAGCAGACCGTTGAAATGGCTCTCGTCCTCGTAGCAGTCGGGCTGCGAGAGCACGCCGTCTAGCACGCGCACTACCGAATCCACCAGCACCAGCGCGGGCAGCTCGCCGCCGCTCACAACATAATCGCCTATCGAGATCTCTTCGTCTACTATTTTATCCAAAACGCGCTGATCTACTCCCTCATAATGCCCACAAAGTATAAAAATATCAGACATCTGCGCCAGCTCCAGCGACTTTTTCTGCGTAAGCGTTGCCCCCTGCGGCGACATATATATGACGTGCGGCTTGCGCTCGCCGCAGACCGCTTTCCAGCAATCGTATATCGGCTGCGCCTGCATCAGCATACCCTGCCGCTCGCTGTAAGGGGTGTCGTCCACGCGGCGGTGCTTATCTAGCGTGTAGTCGCGGATATTGTGGCAGTGCGCCTCAAAAAGCCCTTTCTTGCGCGCCCGCCCTATCACGCTTTCGTTCAGCGCAGTTTCCATAAAGTCGGGAAAAAGCGTTGCTATATCAAATCTCATACTCCGCCATGCTCCTTTTTATATGTCGAAAAGCCCATCGAGCGGGGTTATCTTCATTACCTTTTCTTCCAGATCTATACTGTCTATCACCTGCGGTATCGCGGGTATGAGCAGCTCTCTGCCGTCCTCGGCGGTAATGTGGTAAACGTCGTTCGCGCCCGTTTCGGTAACGTCGGTCAGCTTGCCGTAGCGCTCGCCGCTCGCCGAATCGTAAACTTCCAGCCCTATCAGGTCGGCGATGAAGTAGCTGCCCTCTTCAAGCTCCACGTCTGCGCGATCCATATACAGCACATGGTTGCGCAGCTTCTGAGCCTCGTTCGCGTCGTCAACGCCCTCTATTTTCAGTATCGCCATATTTTTCTGCACGCGCGCCCGCTCGATGTTTACAGGCGTGCCGCTTTTCCAGTAAAGCGTTTCAAATTCGCAGAGCAGCTCGGGCGAATCGCACCAAGGCTGCACCTTTACCTCGCCTTTTATACCAAAGACAGAGGTTATTTTTCCAACTTCAAGCATATTTTCAGGCATTGTTTTACTCCTTTGTAAGTCCATACAGCTCGAAGGGGCGCTTTTCCAGCTCATTTCTGTAAATCGCGACCACCTCGCCGATGCTAAAATACATATATTTACAATTTCCGATATATCCATCGCGTATCAAGCCTTTTTGATACGTCATATCTTGAATAGTGTACCACGCTTTTACAGGCGCCGCGCCGCACGCCTATCTCGGCAAAAGCACGCGCCAGCGCCGCTCTGTCAAGCGCCCCTCTCACAGCTTCACGCTTATTTCGCCCGAATATAGCCTGCCCAGCTCGCCGTTTTCGTAGCGCACTTCAAGTTCCGCCTTGTCGTCGATGCTCAGCACGCGGCAGCGGCGCTCTCTTCCGCCGTCCACCGCCGTAATATCTCTGCCGACTATGAAAGATCTGCGGCGGTACTCGGCTATGTTTTCCGCGCGCGGCTCGCTCAGCGCCTTTTCCAGCTCGCAGCTCAGCCGCGCAGCCAGCAGGTTCGCAAAGCCCGCGGGGCAGTCCTCCTCGTTATCGAAGATCGCGCAGGCGCGGCCGGCTATCTCATCGGGAAAGCCGCCCTGCGGCGGGGTGATGTTTATGCCTATGCCGATTATCGCCCACTCGGTCAAGCCGCCCGAAAGCGAGCTTTCGGTAAGTATGCCGCAGACCTTGCGCTCGCCGATGTAAACGTCGTTCACCCATTTTATCTGCGCCTGCCTGCCGCTTGCGGCTTCTATCGCGCGGCAGACAGCCACCGCCGCCGCCGTTGTGAAGTACAGCGTTTCCTCGGGCGGAGTGTTCGGGCGCAGCAGCAGCGAGTAGTACAAGCCCTTTCTGGGACTGAAAAAGCTGCGGCCGAGCCTGCCTTTGCCCGCCGTCTGCTCGCGCGCCATGAGCACGCAGCCGCCCTCAGAGCCTTTCGCTGCCCAGCGTTTCAGCTCGTTGTTGGTAGAATCTACCGAGTCGCAGACGAATATATTATATCCGCAGCCCACAGCCAGCGCGCGGACAGCGCTCTGCTCAAGTTCATTTACGTTCAAATCATTCATATTTTTACACCTATGTTCATCTGTTCGTCAGTAAAAAATGCGGCGGTAGCCTAACCGTCGCTGTATTGCCGCAAATTTAGCCCAGTGTTATGTCAAACTGCGCGCGGGGGTTGCCCTCGCTGTCGTCGTCTATCATCTGCGCTTTGCTTATCGTGATGGGCGTCAGCGGCTTTGAAACAGCGTTGTCAGAGCCTGTAACGCGGTCTACGCTGAGAAATTTGTCAACAGTTTCCATACCCTCGGTGACTTCGCCGAAAGCCGCGTAATCGCCGTCGAGGAACGAGCAGTCGTCAGTATAGCAGATGAAAAACTGCGAAGAAGCGCTGTCCGGATCCTGCGAACGTGCCATAGATACCGTGCCGCGCTTATGTTTCAGCGGGTTTTCCACGCCGTTGGACGAAAATTCGCCCTTTATAGTTTCCTCAGCGCCGCCCGTACCGTCGCCGTTGGGGTCGCCGCCCTGTGCCATGAAGTCGTCTACCACGCGGTGAAAAGTCAGACCATCGTAAAATCCTTCTTTCACCAGTTTTTCAAAATTCTCGCAAGTTATCGGCGCGTCATCGGGGTAAAGAGTTATGGTAAAGCTGCCAAGCTGAGTAACGCTCTCGCCACTCGCGGTCGCCTTATCGAACTCCTTTTTGGTGCGCTCGGGCATATTTTTATCGTGGCAGCCCGTGATAGCCGAAGCCGCAAAAGCCGCCGCCGCCACTGCCGCAATTACTTTCTTTAAAATGTGCATAATGCCGTTCCCTCTTTCTTTTTCATAGATCAGTGTAAACTCTCTTTTATTATAACACACAAAGTGCGCTCTTGTCAACTTTTACTCGTACAAAAAAGCCGCCCGCGCAGCGCAGACGGCTAATCGTGTGTATGAAGTTAATGCTTGCCCGCAGCTTTTATTCTCGCCATGGCGCGGTTTAGCGCAGCCTTGGTGTGGTAATACTGCTTGGTGGAAAGTTGCTGGCGCAGGCGCTCTTCGGCTCTCGCCTTAGCCGCCTCGGCACGCTTGATGTCTATATCTTCGGGACGCTCTACCGTATCGGCGAACATCTTTACAAAGTCGGGCATTACTTCAAGAAAGCCCTCGGAAACTATCGCGCGGTGCCATTCGCCGTCGCAGCGGTACTGTATCTCGCCCGCCGAAAGGCAGCATATCATAGGCTCGTGCCCCGCCATTACTCCGCGGCTGCCGTCGATGGAGGGGAAAATAACCTCCTCGCAGTCGCCGCTGAAAAAGTATTTGTCGCAGGCAAGTATATCCAGCTTGAAGGTTTTAGCCATAGCTTATTCCTCCTCCAGCTTCTTCGCCTTTTCTATCACGTCGTCGATAGTGCCTACGTTGTGGAAAGCTGCTTCAGGGTACTCGTCCATATCGCCGTCGAGTATCGCCTTAAAGCCGCGCAGAGTTTCTTTCAGCGGCACATATTTTCCGGGAACGCCCGTGAATGTTTCCGCTACATGGAAAGGCTGCGAGAGGAACTTCTGTATCTTTCTCGCGCGCATAACTGTCTTTTTATCCGCTTCGTCGAGCTCTTCCATACCCAGTATCGCGATGATGTCCTGCAGCTCTTTGTACTTCTGGAGAACTTCCTGCGTCTTGCGGGCGATGCGGTAGTGCTCTTCGCCTACCACGTCAGGCTCTAGTATCCTCGAGGTCGATTCCAGCGGGTCTACCGCGGGGTAAATGCCCTGCTCTACTATCTTTCTCGAAAGGACGGTAGTAGCGTCGAGGTGGGTGAACGTGATAGCGGGCGCGGGGTCGGTAAGGTCGTCGGCGGGGACGTATACTGCCTGTACCGAGGTGATAGAGCCGTTTTTGGTAGATGTTATTCTCTCCTGCAGCTCGCCCATCTCGTTAGCCAGCGTAGGCTGGTAGCCAACTGCCGAAGGCATTCTTCCCAGCAGCGCCGATACCTCAGAACCTGCCTGTACATATCTGAATATATTGTCTATAAAGAGCAGTACGTTCTGGTGCTCAACATCGCGAAAATACTCCGCCATAGTCAGACCCGTCTGCGCTACTCTCATTCTCGATCCGGGCGGCTCGTTCATCTGTCCGAAAACCAGCGCCGTCTTGCTGATAACGCCCGAGTCGGTCATTTCGTGCCAAAGGTCGTTTCCCTCGCGCGAGCGTTCGCCTACGCCGGTGAATATCGAATATCCGCCGTGCTCGGTAGCTACGTTTCTGATAAGCTCCTGTATAAGTACTGTTTTGCCTACGCCTGCGCCGCCGAAAAGGCCTATCTTACCGCCCTTAGCGTAAGGCGCGAGCAGGTCTATTACTTTTATGCCCGTTTCCAGTATCTCTACTACGGGGCTTTGGTCTTCAAATTTAGGCGGCTCGCGGTGTATCTCCCACTTAGTTTCCGCCTGCGGCTGACCCTTGCCGTCTATCGCTTCGCCCAGCACGTTGAACATTCTGCCCAGCGTGCAGGTACCTACGGGAACTTTTATGCAAGAGCCGGTAGCCGTAACTTCCATGCCTTTGCTAAGTCCGTCGCTGGCGGCGAGCATTATGGCGCGCACTACGTTGTTGCCCATGTGCTGAGCAACTTCCATCACCTTGGTCTTGCCGTCAAGCTCTACGGTAAGCGCGTCTTTTATCATCGGCAGATCGCCCGAGGGGAACTCTACGTCGATAACGGCGCCGAGCACCTGCAAAATCTTACCCTTTTCCATTTTTTATATCACCGTTCCTTATGTGTTCACTTGTTTTTCTGGCTTCGCGCACCGCTTGCTATCTCAGTTATCTCCTGAGTTATAGCCGCCTGACGCGCCCTGTTGTAATCGAGCGTCAGCTCGGCTATCATGTCGCGTGCGCTGCCCGTAGCGGAATCCATAGCCGTCATTCGCGCGTTCTGCTCGCTGCAAAACGCCTCGGTGAGTATGCCGAATATCAAGCCTTTTACGTAGTTCGGCACAAGATTATCCATAACGGCTTCGGGAGAAGGCTCGAATACCGCGGTAGAGTGGCGCATCTCGTCAGCCACCCTGCGCTCTTCAAAGTGCTCTCTCTCCAGCGGGAAAAGCTTAAGCAACTGCGGTATCTCCTGCGACTTTTCCAGCTTGGTGTATATAACGTGTATCTCGTCGATCCTTTTTTTCAGGAACATATCTGTAATAGTTTCCTGTATGCGGCGTGCGCGGTACATAGCGGGGTCTTGCGCGGTGTAGAGAAATTCGGTATCTACGTTCATTCCGCGCGCTTCAAAGTACGCTCTGCCCATAGAGCCTATCACGAAGAGGCAGGTGTTCTTATGCTTCGCTATCTCCTGCTCCGCCAGCTTTACTATATTGTGGTTATACGCTCCGCACAAGCCTTTATCGCCTGTTACCACCACATATCCGTACATCTTTTCGTCCTCGGGCTTATCCCTGCCGTTATCGAAAAACGGATGCTTGAAATCGCCCGTGTGCTTTAGTATATGGTGTATGCTGTACTGCAGGTTTTCAAAATAAGGCTCGGTAGCGTCAAGAGCGGCGCGCGCCCTTTTCAGCTTCGACGAAGAAATGAGGTACATGGCGTTGGTGATCTTCATTATATCGCCTATACTGCCTATACGCTCTTTTATCTCTCGCATATTTGCCATAGCCTGTAAACATTCCTTTCCGTGCGCGGCGGGTCATCAGCCCTGTTTAAAGTCCTTTGCCGCATTTACGATCTTATCCTCCAGCTCGGGGGTAAGTACCTTTTTCTCGTTTATCTCGTCGATGATGTCGGCGCAGTTAGCCTCGAAATACGACATCACGTCGCGGCGGAACTGCTTTACATCTGCGATGGGAACGTCCAGCATAAGCTTGTGGTTTGCTATGCAGAGCAGTATTACCTGCTCGTGCAGGGGCAGAGGGCGGTAAAGCGGCTGTTTCAGCAGCTCCATCAGCCTGTCGCCGAAATCAAGCATTTCTTTAGTGGTCTTATCCAGATCAGAGCTGAACTGGGTAAATACCTCCATCTCGCGGTACTGCGCGAGGTCCATACGCAGCGTGCCCGAAGCTTTTTTCATGGCTTTGGTCTGCGCTGCACCGCCGACACGCGATACTGAAAGTCCTACGTTTACCGCAGGTCTTACGCCCGCGTTAAAAAGGCGCGACTCTAGGAATATCTGTCCGTCGGTGATGGATATTACGTTTGTAGGTATGTAAGCGGAAACGTCGCCCGCCTGCGTTTCGATAATAGGCAGCGCGGTTATAGAGCCGCCGCCGTGCTCGTCGTCAAGGCGCGAAGAGCGCTCGAGCAGTCTGGAATGAAGATAGAAAACGTCGCCGGGGTAAGCTTCACGTCCCGGTGAACGCTCGAGCAGCAGGCTCATAGCGCGGTAAGCTACGGCGTGCTTCGAGAGGTCGTCGTAGATTATCAGAACGTCTTTGCCCTGGTGCATGAAGTACTCCGCCATAGCCGTGCCGGAGTACGGCGCCATCCACTGTATAGGTGCGAGGTCGGAAGCCATAGCAGCGAGGACTATCGTGTAATCCATAGCGCCGTGCTTCTTGAGGTCGCTCACTACCTTAGCTACGGTAGAAGCCTTCTGACCTATCGCAACGTATATACATATCATATCCTGACCCTTTTGGTTCAGTATAGTGTCGATAGCTATCGCGGTCTTTCCCGTCTGGCGGTCGCCGATTATCAGCTCGCGCTGACCTCTGCCTATCGGAAACATAGAGTCGATGGCGAGGATACCTGTCTGCAAAGGTACAGATACCGATTTTCTCTCGCAAACGCCGGGAGCTTCGCTCTCTACGGGGTAGTAGTCCGCTTCTTTTATCTCGCCCTTGCCGTCTATCGGCGCGCCAAGGGCGTCTATTACTCTGCCTATGAAGTTTTCGCCAACGGGCACGCCCGCGCGCTTTTTGGTTCTGACAGCCTTAGAGCCTTCGTGCAGGCCGTGGTCTGAGCCGAGCAGTACGCAGCCTACCGAGTTTTCGTTTACGTTCTGTACTATTCCCTTTACGCCTGTTTCAAACTCTATCAGCTCGCCGTACATAGCGTTATTCAAACCGTACACGTTTACTATGCCGTCATGTATGGTAATAACGGTACCTGTTTCAGATACCTGCATTTTCGCGTCGAAATTGGTTATTTCGCTTTTGAGCATTGAAATAATATCGTTATTCTTGCCGCTCAAAAAAATCACCTCCGTAATAATTCGCTCTGCAAAGCCGCCACAGCGCTCTTCACGCTCTTATCATATACCTTATCGCCCACCTGCAATATGCAGCCGCCGATAAGCTCGGGTTTTATAACGACCTTGATAACGACGGAGCTTGCGCCGTATTTTTTCATGAGCGTCTGCTCATAGCGCCTGAGAATATCGGCGCTCGGCTCGCTCACGCAGTAAAGCGTGCACGAAAGGGCTTCCTTCTGCTCCAGCTTCAGCAGCTTGTACTGCTCTACTATTTCAGAAAGCTGCGCTATGTGCCCGTATTTTTCCATTACCTTTATATAACTTTTCATACTTTCGGGAAAAGCTTTGTCTATTACCCTCTGCTTTTCCTCTCTTTTTACCGCGGGGCAGCAAAGCGCTTTCCTCAGCTCTTCGCTTTCATCCCATACCCCGCGCGCTTTATCGGCGTCTGCCTCGGGCACGCCCAGCTCCAGCAGCACCTTTGCGCAGTTTTTTACGGCGGTATCAGTCATCAGAAACACCTACCTCAGACAAAAGCTCTTCCGCGTAGCGGCGGTTGCTTTCCTCGTCGATATTTTTCGCCAATACCTGCGAAGCCGCCATTACGGCAAGGCCCGCTATCTCGTCCTTGGCGGCGTCTATCGCCTTGGCTCTTTCCGACTCTATATCCTTTTCGGCGTCTGCCCTCATGCGGGCTGCGTCGCGGCGTGCCTCGTCCAGCATCTCTCTGCACTCGCGCTCTGCGCGCTGCTTGGCGTCGGTAGTTATCTTCACCGCCTGCTGGTGCGCCGCTTTAAGATCCGCCTCATATTCCCTCTTCATATTCTCCGACTCTTCTTTAGAAGCCTTAGCGCTGTCGATGTCGTCCTGTATCATCTTCGCGCGCCTGTCCATAATGGCGGTAACGGGGCCGAAGAGGAACTTTTTCAGCAGCCAGTAGAGCACGAGCAGGTTTATGATAGTCCACAGTATGTCCCAGGGATCTATATTAAGCATTCAAGAATCATTCCTTTCCTTACCGCGGGCTGCGCCGCGGCTTACTTTGCGGGTGGTCAGCAGTTTTGTTTACTTAGCCACAAAGATGATAAGGATAGATACCAGCAGACCGTAAATAGCGGTAGCCTCTGCCAGTGCGCAGCCCAGCAGCAGCGCCTTGTTTATATCGCCCTTAGCCTCAGGCTGTCTTGCTATTGCGTCGCAGGCGTGCGAAGTAGCCATGCCTATACCTATACCTGCGCCTAAACCTGTAAGTACCGCGAGAGCGGCTCCGATTGCTATACTCATAATAAATTACTTCCTTTCAGATGATCTCACTATCTCTAGAGCAATACCGCACAAAGCCGCTAGGCGGTAGTTGTGCGGTGTTGCCCTAAATATCGCTTAAAATCACTTAGCTACAAAGATGATAAGGATAGATACCAGCAGACCGTAGATAGCGGTAGCCTCTGCCAGCGCGCAGCCCAGCAGCAGCGCCTTGTTTATATCGCCCTTAGCCTCAGGCTGTCTTGCTATTGCGTCGCAGGCGTGCGAAGTAGCCATGCCTATACCTATACCTGCGCCTAAACCTGTAAGTACCGCGAGAGCGGCTCCGATTGCTATGCTCATAAAAAACATCTCCTTATTATTTCAGCGGCGCCTTGCCTGCGCGCCGAGTGTTGTCTGACAAACTGATAAGCTTTTAGTCGTCCTCTACCGACTCCTGAATGAAGAGCGAGGTGAGGAATACGAAAATGTACGCCTGCAAGCAGCCGTCGAAAATATCAAAATAGAAGCTGAAAGGCAGCGGCAGTACTACCGCGCATACCATTTTAATAAGCTCCATTATGATGAATGCCGCCATAACGTTGCCGAAAAGTCGCATACATAGCGAAAGCGGCCTTATGCCGATCTCGAGCACGTTCATTGGCGCGAGCAGCGGCAGCGGCTTTACAAAAGACTTGAAGAAGCCCTTTATACCGTGCTGATGGATATTTGAGTATTCGATGAGGATAATGCTCATCAGGGCGAGCGCTATGGTAACGCTCATATCCTTAGTAGGCGGCTTCATTCCCAGCAGACCTATCACGTTCGCGAAGCCTATGTAGATAAGCACCGTGCCGAGGTAGGGAAAATAGCGCATACCGTTTTTGCCCATGTTGTCGTAACAGAAATCGCGTATCCAGCCAACGGCAGTTTCCAGCAGCATTTGTTTGCGCGAGGGCACTATCGAAAGCTTTCTTGTAAGAATTATCGAGAGCACCACGAGCACCGCCATTATGAACCACGTTACCACGGTAGATTCATACACCGGTATGCCGCCGTCAACGAAAGGCACGGGTATGCGGAAAACTACGTCGCAGCTTATCTGCTTATTTATCTCGTCTGAGATATGGTTGCCGTAGTAACTGACGGAAGCGGCAGCCGCAGGGATATTTGCCGAAAGAATCATGCGATTCACCTCCCATAAAAAAGCGTCGTGACCGCACCTTATAAAAACAAGGTGAAAAAAATAAAACCAACCGTGAAAAATTGCCCGAGAACCCTTTTTTGAATTTTCTCTGCCCCAAACTTGCAGAAACACTAAAAAGGCTCGGATAAAATCTCCGTTGATTTTATGCGATAAAACTCGCCGTGCCGAGTACATATTTTTGCTCTTCGGCGCGCCCGGTCTTTACAAACACTATTATAATACAATTTTATTTATATGTAAAATACATATTTTGCATGGTAAGTATACACTTTTTCTATGCTTCGCGTCAAGCCGTCGTTTTTCACAATTTGCAGAAGCTGACCGCGCATATTTTATCACATATCACATGGTTGCAGTGAGGTCAGGCGTTTCCGTACATTTTTCCGCCAAAGAAATTTGACATTTTGCGAAAACTGTGATAAAATAAAGGGAACTGAAAATACGATCCTGAAAGGATAATAAATATATGTCCGATGTAAATTTTGAGCACTACAAAGTGTTTTTTTACGTTGCAAAATTCAATAACATAACCTCCGCCGCCCACGCGCTATACCTCTCGCAGCCCAGCGTCAGCCGCTGCATCGCAAATCTTGAGGAAGAGCTGGGATGCAAGCTTTTCAACCGCTCGAAAAAGGGCGTAGAGCTAACGGCAGAGGGCCAGCAGCTTTACAAGCACGTCAAGATAGCCTGCAAGCATTTCTTCTCCGCCGAGGAGGAGCTTTCGCTGATGCAGAAAGAAACTTCCGGCGTACTGCGCCTAGCGGTAAGCGATGCGGCTTTTCAGCAGCGCATTATCTCGCGCATCAGCGCTTTCCACTCGCTCTACCCCTCGGTGCATTTAAAAATAGACAATATGTCCACCCCCGAAACGATAGAGGCTGTGCACACTAACGTGGTTGATATGGCGGTAGTCACTACGCCTTTTACCTCGCCATACGAGCTAAACGTCACCGAGCTTTGCAAATTGCAGGACATTGCGGTAGCGGGCCGCGAATTCAGCTATCTGAAAGACCGCGAGCTATCCCTTGCCGAGCTTAACAAATACTCGCTGATAACGCTGGAAGAGGGCAGCACCACGCGCCACTTTTTCAACAAGCTTTTCCGCCAGCACGGAATAATGATGAATCCCGATATTGAGCTTGCTTCGATAAGTCAGGTTCTTCCGCTGGTGCGCAGCAGCCTTGGCATAGGCTTTGTGCCGCAGCGCATTGCCGAGGAGGACATACGCGCGGGCAAGATCTTCCGCATAAAGATAAAAGAAGAGATACCGCCGCGCAGCATAAGTCTCATCACCGACGACGAGTACGAAACGAACGACCTCATGACGGCATTCACAGGCGTCATCACCAACCCCGATATACAGCCGCCGCTGAATATGTGACCTGTCCTCTGCCGACTGATTGAACGGTTCAACCACAAAAATATCCCAAAAAAGGAGCCTGCTACCCGCCCGTTGCGGTGTTAGCAGACTCCTTTGTCTTTTACATGGTATTCAGTTTTAGGTCGAATGTTTGAATGGTCGACCGGCAGAGGTCGTAAATGCTTTAATTATCGTTGTACATAAGCGTGGTAGCCATGCCGTTTATCAGGCCTACCACCGCGCCGCTCACTGCAAAATATATCACCGCGGGTATCTTCGTTATCCACACGATAATCCCGAATATCACGATGAAGCCCATAGCCCCGCCTATCTGCACCGCGTAACGGTGGTTTTTCAGAAGCGGCAGCTTTTCGGCAAGCTTCGCTGTGCGCATGCCTTTGCGGTCTGCAATGCGGTAGATGAGCTGTACCAGCGCCATCGGAACTGCTATGCAGAGCGCTATTATCAATAATTTTCCCATTAAAATGACCTCTTTCGAATATCTAATTAAAGTATTCTTACCTTGATAACGCCATCAATAGCTTCGATAGCCGCGGCGTCTACCTTGCCCGTGATGTCGAGCATGGTGTAAGCGTACTCTTTCTTCGACTTGTTTACCAGATTTTCGATGTTAGCGCCGGTCGATGCACAAACGCCCGTTATCTTCGCGATAAGCTCTGGAACGTTGCGGTGCATGATGCAAACCAGCTCGTCGCCTGTCTTTGCAAGCTCTGCGTTCGGGTAATTTACGCTGTTTCTGATAGTGCCTTTTTCGATGTAGTCGATAAGCTCGTGAGCTGCCATTACAGCGCAGTTGTCCTCAGATTCGGGAGTAGATGCGCCGAGGTGCGGCAGAACTATAACGTTCTCCTCGCCCAATACAACATCGTCGGCAAAGTCGGTAACGTACTTAGCTACCTTGCCCTCGCCGATAGCCTTGATAACTGCTGCGCTGTTGATAAGCTCGCCTCTTGCAAGGTTTATCAGGCGAACGCCGTCTTTCATCATAGCTATCTGCTCAGCGTCGATGGTGTTCTTAGTATCGGGGGTGTAAGGAACGTGTATCGAAATGTAGTCGGATGCTTTGTAAATATCGTTGATGTCGGTGGTGATAGTTACTGCGGGGTCGAGGTGCAGGGCTGCGTTTACCGAGAGGTAGGGGTCGTAGCCGATGACCTTCATGCCGAGCGCTACCGCAGCGTTCGCGATCTTTCCGCCGATAGCTCCCAGACCGATGATGCCGAGGGTCTTGCCGTAGATCTCAGGGCCTGCGAACTTGCTCTTGCCGCCCTCTACCGTCTTGGGTGCGTCGGGCGTGCCCTTGAGCGATGCCGCCCATGCAGCAGCCTCAGTTATCTTTCTCGAAGCGAGGAGCAGCGCGCATATAGCCAGCTCCTTTACCGCGTTTGAGTTAGCGCCGGGGGTGTTGAATACTACAATGCCCTCTTCCGCGCATCTGTCAACGGGGATATTGTTTACGCCTGCGCCCGCTCTTGCGATAGCCAGCAGGTTTTCGCCGAACTGCATATCGTGCATCTTAGCCGAGCGGACCATTATAGCGGTAGGGTCGGCGGCGTTGTCGCTTACGGTGTAAGCAGCCTTATCGAAAATATCAGTGCCGCAGGCGGCGATCTTATTCAGAGTTAAAATATCGTACATTGTGAAAAACTTCCTTTCGGTAAGTATATAAAATTAAGCGTTCTCAGCCTCAAATTTCTTCATGAACTCTACGAGCTTTTCTACGCCCTCGATAGGCATAGCGTTGTAGATGGAAGCTCTCATGCCGCCTACTGTTCTGTGGCCCTTGAGGTTCTCAAAGCCGGCAGCCTTAGCCTCGGCAACAAATTTCTTATCAAGCTCGGCGTCGCCTGTTACGAAAGGCACGTTCATAAGAGATCTGTCCTCGGGAACAACCGTGCCCTTAAAGAGCTTGCTCTGGTCGAGGAAGTCGTAAAGTATCTTAGCCTTTTTCTCGTTATGAGCCTTCATAGCTTCCAGACCGCCCATCTTCTTTATCCACTTGAACACCTTGCCGCAGATGTAAATGCCGTAGCAGGGGGGAGTGTTGTAAAGGCTGTCGGCGTCTGCCTGAGTCTTCCACTTCAGCATGGTGGGAGTTCCGGGAAGAACGTCGTCGGTGATGAGGTCTTCGCGCGCGATAACTATAACTACGCCCGCAGGGCCTACGTTTTTCTGAACGCCGCCGTAGATAACGCCGTACTTAGTAACGTCTACCGGCTCAGAAAGGAAGCAGGAAGAAACGTCGGCTACCAGAGTGTGGCCCTTAGTATTCGGCAGGGTCTTGTACTTAGTGCCGTAGATGGTGTTGTTCTCGCAGATGTAAACGTAGTCTGCGTCCTCGGGAATATCGAGGTCTGAGCAATCGGGGATGTAAGAGAAAGTCTTATCCGCAGAGGAAGCTACCGCTACCGCCTCGCCGTACTTCTGCGCTTCCTGATAAGCTTTCTTAGCCCACTGACCTGTGATTATGTAAGCGGCTTTCTTATTCTTCATAAGGTTCATAGGTACAGCCGCGAACTGCTGCGAAGCGCCGCCCTGTAAGAACATTACCTTATAATTATCGGGGATATTCATAAGCTCGCGAATATCTTTTTCTGCCTCTTTGATAATATCGTCAAAAGCCTTTGAGCGGTGGCTCATCTCCATTACGGACATACCTGTGCCCTTATAATCAAGCATTTCTTCAGCAGCTTCTTTAAGAACTTCTTCGGGCAGCACTGCCGGGCCCGCGCTGAAATTATAAACTCTAGCCATTGCTAAAACCTCCATATGTGTAATATTACATAGTTCATACTTGAATGGTGATACCGCCATTCAAAATATACCTCTTTTATTATCTCACTTTTCAGCCAAAATGTCAAGTAGTTTTTAAAAATTAGGGCGTTTTTTATGACATTTACTCTCTAAAGCGCCGCAAATCTTGAAAAATTGACTTGTATGTGCTATAATATTAACGGTAAAAAGGGAGCATGAGCAATATATGTTTTACGATAAAAATGAGATGAACGCACAAAAATACCGCCTGCTGAAACAGTTTTTCGGCCACGAAAGCTTTCGCAGCGGTCAGGAAGAGCTGGCGGACAGCATTTTGAGCGGGCGCGACGCGGTAGGCATAATGCCCACGGGCGCGGGAAAATCAGTATGCTACCAGCTGCCCGCGCTGATGCTGGGCGGCATCACTATAGTTATCAGCCCGCTTATCTCGCTGATGAAAGATCAGGTAAACTCGCTGATACAGTCGGGCGTGGGGTGCGCTTACATAAACAGCTCGCTCACCCGCGCGCAGTACGAAACGGCTATGTCGCGTGCGGTGCAGGGGGCTTATAAGATAATATATGCAGCGCCAGAGCGGCTGGATTCGCCCTCTTTCAAAAATTTTGCGCAGAACGCCAACATAAGCCTTATCGCGGTGGACGAGGCGCACTGCGTTTCGCAGTGGGGGCAGGATTTTCGCCCGTCGTATCTGAAAATACGCCAGTTTTGCGAAAGCCTGCCGCGCCGACCCGTAGTAGCGGCATTCACCGCCACGGCGACCGCCGCCGTAAAGCGCGACATAATAAATATGCTGGGTCTGCGCGACCCGTACTCCGTCACCACGGGCTTCGACAGGAAAAACCTGTACTTCGCCGTAAGCGAGCCGAAGGACAAGCTGGCGGAGACTGAGCGGCTGATACGCGCGGCGGGCGAAGCCTCGGGCATAGTGTATTGCAGTACGCGAAAAAATACCGAGCTGGTCTGCGACTACCTAAACGAGCACGGTCTGCCCTGCACACGCTACCACGCGGGACTTTCCGACGAGGAGCGGCGGCGAAATCAGGACGACTTCATTTACGACCGAGTGCGGATAATGGCGGCTACGAACGCTTTCGGCATGGGCATCGACAAATCAAACGTCAGCTTCGTTATACATTATAATATGCCGAAAAATCTCGAGAGCTATTATCAGGAGGCGGGCAGAGCGGGGCGCGATGGCTCTGAGGCTGTCTGCACGCTGCTATTTGCGCGAAAAGACGTGCAGACCTGCCGCTTTTTGATAGAAAATTCGGGCGACGCCGCCGAGCTGGACGACGAAACTGCGCGGCGGCTGAAAGAGCGCGATTACAAGCGGCTGAACGACATGGTGCGCTACTGCACCGGCGCGGACTGCCTGCGGCACTACATACTGAATTACTTCGGCGAGAAATCGGGCACTATGTGCGCGAAATGCTCTAACTGCGCGGCGGGCTTTGAAAGCGAGGACGTAACCCTTGCGGCGCAGAAGATACTCTCCTGCGTTTACAGGCTGGCGCAGAGAAATTTGCAGATGAACGCGGCGGCGGTGACGGAGATACTGCGCGGCGCTAAGACAAAGCGCATAAAGCAATTCAACCTAGATGACCTCTCGACCTACGGCATAGCCGCCGACCTGCCCGCGCTGAAGATACGCGCGATAATAGAAGAACTCTGCGGGCGGGGGTATATGCGCCGCGGCGATTTTGAGTCGCTGATACTTACCAACAAAGCGCGGGGCGTGCTTTTTGAGGGCGAGCATATCACGATGAACTTCAAGCGCTCGACCGCGGGCAGCGAGATCTCGGCAGTATCCCGCCGCGCGGCTGCGGAAACGGCGGAGCGCCCCGAGCTTTTCAGCCTGCTGCGTCAGCTTCGCGCCAAGCTCGCGGAGGAAGCGGAAGTGCCCGCGTACATCATCTTCTCCGACGCTACTTTGCGCGATATGTGCAGGCGGTTGCCGACCACCGAGGAAGACTTTATGCAGGTCTCGGGCGTGGGCAAGAGCAAGACCGAGCGCTACGGCGCGGCTTTCACGGCTGAGATAGCCCGCTGGATGGAGGAAAACGGCGTTGACCGCTCGCAAGCCGATACCGACGGCACGGCGGCAGCGCTCGACCGCCGCAGGAAAAGTCAGAAGCCCTCGGCTAAGTCTAAGACTTATAAAACGGGCAAATCGTCCAGATCTGATAAATCGTCCGACGGCGAAAATGCAGCCGCTAAAAGAAGATACTCCTCGCCGAAACTGCTGAGCGAGATCTCCGCCGAGCAGGCGGCGCGGCTGGGGCTATCCCCCGAGCTTGCCGCCCACGCAATAGAGGCTTACCTGCTGCTGGGCGGGTATCTGGAGCGCCGCGGCGGAGAGCTGCGCGTTACCCCGCGCGGAGGGCTGCACGGCATAGCTATGTCTACCAAATGCGAGAGCGGCAGCCGCACCACGGTGATAGAGTACAAAGCGGCGGCGCAGCGGCTGATAGACGAGCACATCGACGAAATGTTCAGATAGGAGCGAAAAATACGGACATTTCAAATGAGCATATCGACGGCGGCATTGGCGCTTCGCGGCTATCGCGGTGATGGAAAAGATCTGATACATAAAAAACAAGGCGCTCTGCTGAAAAAAGCAGAACGCCTTTAATATTGCTGTGATTTTTAATCGTCTTAATCGTCAACGTCTATGTCGATGGCGTTGGCTTTGTCCTCGGCGTGGGTGTCGCGGTCGTCCCTGCCCCTGCCGCTCTTGTAGCGAATGTCTTTCTCAAGCTCCTCTAGGTGCGAATATGCACGGCTCGCCGAGAAGCCGCTGACAAAGCTTACCGCGCCCGCCAGCGCGAGTATCACGCCGATAACGCGCATAAATCCGCCCGCTATCACCGTAGGCGAGATGAGCACGAATATGCCAAGCGCAAGAGTTACCACCGCCGTTATCATCGGAAGCTGCCAGCCGTCTGCGCCCGCGCGCTTTACGCTCAGCGAAGTGCCCAGCTTAGTGAAACCCGAGCACATAAGGTACAGACCCAGCGCTATCATCACTACCGTTTCAAGCAGGCTCTTGTTTGAGAGCACTACTATGCCCGCTATCAGCAGTATAACTTCGGAAAAGAGCGTGAAAATGCTGCGCTCTTCGCCGCCGCGCACGCGGGTGAAGATGTAGCCCATTATGCCGAATATTGCCCAGGCTATCAGTATAACACCGAGCGCGGTATTCAGCACATCGGTTATGATATGCGGACGTATTACCAGCGCCACGCCGAGCACTATGCAGGCGAGAGCGCCGAGCGAATAATTTTTCAGCATACTTTTCATTTTGTATCAGTCCTTTTTTACGAGATCACAAATATCAGTTTGAGCAGGTCAGTCCTCCCAAAGTGCGTCGCCGAATGAGGAGAGGTAAGCGGTGAGCTGCTCCGCCATTTCGTACTGCTCGGTGATGCGCGGGTGACCGGGAGTAGCCTTGCCCGTGCGGGGGAACATAAAGTGCGTTATCTTTTCATCGCCAAGCTCGGCGGCTATCTCGTCAACGGCTTTATCCCAGTCGGGCGAGTGCATCAGCACCGTCAGCAGCAGTACAAAGCGCGCCTTAGGGTACTTGCCGCGCAGGTCGGTTATGATAGCCTTGTAAGCAGCTTTCCATTTCGCGCGGTAGGCGGGGTCGGTAATGTCGAGATCCTCGCCGCCCTCGTTGTGCGGGTCGTTTTGACCAACGGCGAAAAGCACGACGTGCGGGGTGTACTTTGCGAAATCCCAATCAGTCATGCCGCCCTCAGCCTCGGGGAAATAGCATACCTTATTGTAAGCCGTTTCCATGCCGATATAATTCGGGGCGTGGTAGTAGCCGGTATTGTCAAATATCGCGATGCCGCCCTGCGCTATGTTGTGAAGCTGCGCGCCGAGGTTGCGGGCAGTTATCATCGAGTAGGACTGCCAAGCGTTATCGTAAACGCCCTCGTGCCCCTCGGGGTCGTTTGAAGCGACGCACTGGGCAGCCTCTACCACCGCGCCTGCGGATACAGAATCGCCGTAGCACTCCATTCTGCGCGCGGGCAGCTCGGGCGCTTTAAGAAGCTGCGAACCTGCGGGAAGCTCGAAAGCTTTCAGCTCAAAATAGTGGGTAGCGTCCTGCCGCTTGTAGAGGATAACGGTGTGCTCGCCCTGCTCCAAGCCCTCGGCCAAGGTAAGGGTAATGTCCTCTTCTGCGTGCTCGAATGTGACTTTGGTCTGCCTGCCGTCGATGATAACGCCAAGCTCCATAACGTTGTAGAATTTGTGGTTGCGTATAACGCAGCGCAGCTCTGTGCCGATAAAGCGCACGGTAACGTTCGTACCCGCGAAAACGAACCGCGGAAAGCCGCCGAAAAGCTCAGTTCTGCCCATATAGGTCAGCGCGGGGTCGGCGGGGGAAATTTTGATATACTCGCTCATATTTTCAGCTCCGTTTCATATTTTACTTTTTTCTATTTTACCAAACACTCGTGAGTTTGTCAAGCCGAATTTTCACATATCTGCAAATTTGCCGACAAAAAACGGACGATGTTTCCTGCCGAAACGCCGTCCGCATTATTTTCAAAAATTATTTATCAAGCCTGCTTCTTGACTGCTACACATTCCTCGGGGTCTTCTTTATCTACGCGCTGAATGTCCGCGCCCAGCTTCTGAAGCTTTTCCACAATGTTCTCGTAGCCGCGCTCGATGAAGTGGGTATCGCCGATCTCGGTAGTGCCCTCGGCGGCAAGTCCCGCGATAACTAGAGCCGCGCCTGCGCGCAGGTCTGGCGCCATAACGGGAGCGCCTTTGAGCTTCTCCACGCCCTGAATTATTACCGCCTTGTCGTTCACTACTATATCAGCGCCCATTCTTCTAAGCTCGCTGACATAGCGGAAGCGGTTGTCGAAAATATCGTCCGTCACCACGCTCGCGCCGTGTGCAAGGGTCAGCAGAGTAGAGATCTGCGGCTGCATATCGGTCGGGAAGCCGGGGTGCGGCATTGTTTTTATAGATGTTCTTTTCAGCTCGCCGCAGGGGTATATCCTTACCGCCTCGTCGAACTCCTCAACGCCTACGCCAATCTTGCGCAGCGCCGCTGTGATGGATTCCAAATGCTTAGGGATAACGTTTTTAATCATGATGTCGCTGTGGGTAGCGGCGGCGGCTACCATAAAAGTGCCCGCCTCGATCTGGTCGGGAATGATGGAATACTCTACGCCCTTTAGCTTTTTCACGCCGCGTACTTTAATAGTATCAGTACCCGCGCCCATGATGTCAGCACCCATAGAGTTCAAGAAATTGGCAACGTCTACAACGTGCGGCTCGCGCGCGGCGTTTTCGATGACGGTGTAGCCGTCTGCCTTTACGGAAGCGAGCATAGCGTTTATAGTAGCGCCAACGCTGTTTATGTCAAAGTAGATGAGGTTTCCGATGAGCGACTCGGCGTTCAGGTGTACCTCGCCGTTTTCGATGGAATCCTCCGCGCCCAGCGCGTGGAAAGCTTTAAGGTGCTGGTCGATGGGTCGGTCGCCTAAATCGCAGCCACCGGGCAGGGCAACGTGCGCCTCGTGAAATCTGCCGAGCAGAGTGCCGAGGAAGTAGGAAGAAGCGCGCATGACTCTCGCCATTTCGTAAGGCACTTTGGGCACAACTATGCCGCTGGTGTCTATACGCACCTTATTTTTATTGAGCAGCTTTATCTCCGCGCCCATAGATCTGAGTATCTTCATGCAGAAGGTAATATCGCTGATCTGGGGGCAGTTATCTAAGATACACGGGCCGTCGCTGAGTATAGTAGCGGCAACTATCGCAACAGCCGCGTTTTTAGCGCCGCTGATGGTTACCTCGCCCTCCAGCTTTTTACCGCCGTGTATAACATATTTCTCCAAAACGTCACATCCCTTGATTTTTTTGGCGCTGTGGCAGACCCCTATCGTTCCCCGCTGGGATAGGACAAGTAAGAAGTGCGGGGCGGTCCGGCATTTTGCGCCGTGATACAAATTCTAAAATACAGCATATATTGGTCGGCCCTCTTGAAAAAGGTCAAACGCCATTCCAAAGAGCCTGCGAAAAATTCAAGTAAAATTCAAATACCTTTACTATTCTAACACATATTGAACAAAAAATCAAGTGAATTTTTATTTTTTTCAAAAATGGTTTCATTTTTTATTCTTTTTGTAACACTGTCGTAATGTTATGCGGGTGGTTTAATGGACAGTTGTACCCAAAAAGTTACCGTTGTAACCGCGCTGTAATATTATCCGTCCAAAAAAACTCCCAATTCGTCCGAAAAGCGCGTTTTTGGCGGTTTTGCACATACTTTTTGCCAGAATTTACATCTGTAATATCTGTAACCTTTTATCTCGTGCCGCAAAGCGCCCCCGCGCACCATATATAGCGTAAAATGCGCGTGAGGATATGTCAAAAAAATGCGCCGAGAAAATTTCTTTTCTGCTTTTGTACTTTTTAGCTTTAAAGGGCTTGCAATCGCCCGATTTATATGATATAATAGATATAATGCATTTATATGCAAAATTTTTGTGACTATTATTGAATTGGAGATGTTTTTCCCATGTATTTTCAGAAAGATATAGAAACTATGCCGCGCGCCGACATAGAAAAAATGCAGCTGGAGCGCCTGCAGCGTTTGGTAAAATACTGCTACGACAACGTGCCTTTTTACCACAAGCGCCTGAGCGAGGCGGGCGTATGTCCTGAGAAGATAAAGACTCTTTCAGACATTCAGTACATACCCTACACCACCAAGGCGGATATGCGCGACAACTACCCTTACGGACTTTTCGCCGTGCCGCAGAGCAAGATAGTTAGAATGCACGCTTCATCGGGCACTACGGGCAAGCCTACGGTAGTCGGCTATACCGCGAACGACCTCGATCACTGGAGCGACTGCGTTGCACGACTGGCGATGGCGGCGGGCGCTGACGAGAATACGATAGTTCAGATATGCTTCGGCTACGGACTTTTCACGGGCGCGCTGGGTCTGCACTACGGTCTGGAAAAGATAGGCGCTACGGTAGTGCCCTCTTCGAGCGGAAACACCGAGAAGCAGATAATGCTGATGCAGGATTTCGGCACGAATGCGCTGGTAGCTACCCCCTCTTACGCGCAGTATATCGGCGAGCTGGCTCGCGAAAAGGGCGTGCTCGATAAGCTTCAGCTAAAGCTGGGTCTGTTCGGCTCTGAGGGCTGCACCATTGAGATGCGCAGCGCCATAGAAAAAACGCTGAACCTCTTCGCCACCGACAACTACGGCATGAGCGAGCTGAACGGCCCGGGCGTTTCGGGCGAATGCCGCGAGCGCTGCGGTATGCACATCAACGAAGACCACTACTACGCCGAGATAATCGACCCCGCTACGGGCGATGTTTTGCCGCGCGGCAGCGAGGGCGAGCTGGTAGTGACCACCCTTACCAAAGAGGGTATGCCTGTACTGAGATACCGCACGAAGGACATCACGAAGATAAATTACGAGAAGTGCGCCTGCGGCAGAACGTTCGCGAGAATGGACAAGCCGAAGGGCAGGTCGGACGATATGCTGAAAATACGCGGCGTAAACGTATTCCCCTCGCAGATAGAAACGGTGCTGATGAGCTTTAAGGAGATAGCGCCGCACTATCAGTTAGTGCTGACGCGCGAGAATTTCGCCGACCACCTCGAGATAAAAGTAGAGCTGCTGGAGCAGTACAGCTCGCTGCTGGACAACTTCCCCGCCCTTTCCGAGCTTCACGCGAAGATCACGAAAGAGATGAAGATAGTCCTCGGCATACAGACGAAGCTGACGATAGTAGGCTGCAAAACTCTGGAGCGTTTTCAGGGCAAGGCGAAGCGCATCGTAGATCTTAGAAATCAGTAAATATTTTTATGGGCGCGGAACAGCAATGCTTCCGCGTCTTTTTTATACCCAACCAAAAAGGGATACCGCGCCAACGCAGTATCCCTTTGCTTATTTCAGTATATAGCCTTCAAATTATTTCTTGAAGTATCTGTCGTACATACCCTTGAATGCTCTGCCATGACGGGCTTCGTCCTTCGCCATCTCGTGTACGGTGTCGTGGATAGCGTCGTAACCCAGCTCCTTAGCGCGCTTAGCCAGCTTGAGCTTGCCCTCGCAAGCGCCGTTCTCAGCCATGTATCTCAGCTCGAGGTTCTTCGCGGTAGAGTCGGTAACTACCTCGCCCAGCAGCTCTGCAAACTTAGCCGCGTGCTCAGCCTCTTCGTGAGCAGCCTTTTCATAATACAGACCAACTTCGGGGTAGCCCTCTCTGAATGCAACTCTCGCCATAGCAAGGTACATACCTACCTCGCTGCACTCGCCCTCAAAATTCTCTTTCAAACCAGCGATGACTTCAGCGTCAAGGCCCTGAGCCGAACCTACCTTGTGGTCGTCAGCCCATACCAGCTCTGCCGATTCCTCTATCTTGTTGAACTTAGAAGCGGGCGCTTTGCATACGGGACAGACCGCGGGAGCAGCCTCGCCCTCATAGATATAACCGCATACGGAACATACAAACTTTGCCATAATGATTTCCTCCTGTTTTTTTAGTTTTATTATCTGTTGTTTTTTTATCGGTTTTCGGTTTCGTTTACCGTAATTAAAGTATACCATATTGGTGTACGTTTGTCAAGTGGGTTAGCATATGCTTTTCTGTTAATTTTTCGTGAATTGATACAATTAGCTTACACACCCGCATATACAGCGAAAGGCAATACTTTTCGCACATTTCGCGCAAGCATTGCCTTTTATATATAGCTGTAAATTATGTTTTGAGTTTAGCCATTATCAGCTTATCATCCAGCGGAGTATCTCAAATTTCTTGCCCTCGGGCACGGTAACGGTAACTTCGTGCTTGCCCTTTTCATCAAACGAAACTATTTCGTTATTGCAGGCGTAATCGCCCCAGCCGCCGGTAAAGTCAGCGTTTATCTCAGCGCACTCAACGCCGTCGATGGTAACGGTAGCAGAGCCGCTTTTGCCGTCTACAGTCTTGTAGTACAGCATACCGAGATTTTTGAACTCCATCTCAAAGGTTACAGAACCGCCGTTTGAAGCAGCCCAGCCGTCCTGGAAGTTCCAAGGAGAAGTCTGCTCGGTGAAAGCGCCGGCATCCTTTACAGTGACTTTCTTAGAATTCTTATCCTCAAGAGCAGCGTCAGCGTACTTATCGCCGGTGGGCGACTCGATAGAGGTATCGAAAGCCTTAGCCTCGGTATCAACAGAATCTATATTGTCCTTGATGCCGCCTACGAAATTTTCAAGCATCTGCGCGAGCATCTTGTGGCCGTCGTCGTTCGGGTGGATATTATCAGGCGAAATATCAGTCCACTTGATGTTGCCTGCCTCTACCTCGGGCAGTACGGCATCGTGATAAGAGATTATCGGAACATTGTAGTACTCGCCGATCTCAGAATGTACGTTCTGCGGGCAGGTGCCGTCCTCCATAGTCATCTCTACGAGGATAACTGCGGGGTTGTTAGGCTGCGCAAGGCACTTTCTGATAAGGCTGTCCATAGTGGTCTTATAGAAATCATTATCAACGTCATTGATGAACTCGATGAAGATGATGTCGGGGTTGTCGGCGAGAACTTCGCTGTCTACGCGGTGTACGGCGAGATAAGAGTCGGTAGCGCCGATACCTGCGTTAGTGCCTACTACGAAGTAGCTGATGTTTTCCTCCCACCAAGAGATGAACTGCTTAGTGTACTGGTTCTGGCTGGAGGAAGCGGCAGAACCTGCGGTGATGGAGTCGCCGAGGAAAGCCACCTTTGTAGCCTTTTCAGTTTTCTGCGCAACTTCGAGCGAATCGTCGTTAGCAATATCGAGAGCTTCCTTTATTTTGGAAGCAAGGCGAGAAGTATCGCCCTCATTGAGCACCGATCTGGTCAGCATATTATCCGTAGCCCCCTTGGTAACGTCAACAGCGCCGTCGTTCACGGGCGCTTTCAGCTCTGCCGCGGAGTCGGTATCAGCAGCAGAAGCGTCATCAGCGGCAGAATCAGCAGTTTCCGCAGCCGAAGAATTAGTGTCAGCCTTGCTCTCGGAAGAGCTGTCGTCGCTGCCGCAAGCGGTAAAGCAAGCAGCGGCAACTGCGAGCGAAAGCACAGCCGCTAAGATCTTTTTAGTCATAGCAACATTTTCCTTTCCAATAATTAAGTTGTATCAATACACTAATTATATCACAAACATTTCGTAAAATCAAGAGGAAACGAAAATTTTCGCAAAGCGCATCTTTTTGCGCGTTCGACAAATTTCTACAAGTATGCTATAATAGTATCAAGGCGTACTGCATAAAACGGTAGGCGGTTCAATTCTATCCTCCAGAGATGGAGGTGAGCAATATGAGCGTGGCAACAGTAGTAGCAATACTAACGTTGATCGTTAACATAGTCGAACTCGTATTCGACATTTGCAACAACAAAAAGAAATAGCCGCCCCCTTCTACCTGAGCAGCTATTTATAAAAAGCTAAAACTTTGGAGGAGAACCGCTTACAGCAGTGCGCCTCTTGTTATCTATATTATACCACGCCGAACGCGGTTTGTCAAGCGGTCAAACAAACATTTGACATTTGCAATAATAAAAAGAAATAACCACCCCGACTCGCCAAAGGGCGTGATGAACCTGAACAGAAAAGGAAAAATGGTGAGTTAGAATAGCGATACAAATTGGAATTTTCAAATTAGTCTTTGCAAATAACCTTTGAACCTTCACCGTCAATTACAATTCCCTGACGGTTGTTAATTGGGCATAGATTCAAATCCGAAGACTCAGTCATTATTTTCTCGGTAACTTTCTTAAATGGTGCTGTAAGATAATGCGGAAGAACATAGAAATCAATCAAATCAAGCCCTGCATCATCTTCTTGTGAGTAGTCCTCCGGCTTTTCATCCATTTGCTGGATATATTGGATGCTTGGAGCGCATATAATTGCGCCTGCCGACTCGCCGATCATCAATTTTCCATTTGCCAATTCCTTTTTCAGCAGCCCATCAGTTCCCGTTTTACGGAGCCGGTCCATAAGAAAAAAAGAATTTCCGCCGGTAAAATATATCACATCTGCATCTTCAAAAACAGACTGTATCGTTGAATAAGCCTCCGTTGAAATATCAATTTCTGTTACGATTGCTCCCAACTTTTTGAATAATTTTCGAGCCGAGCCGACATAACCGGTGTAGCCTTCACGCAGCGAAGCTGTTGGAATAAATGCGACTTTCTTATTTTCAATTTCTTCCTTTATCAGACTTCCTACACTTGAAAAATGCGAACATAAAAATAGTTTCATCAATATTCTCCTTTATAAATTCCGATTTGTCAATCTTTTTGTATCGTACCCACTACTATAATTATACTCTCTCAGAAGCTTTTTGTCAATTCATCTAATAAAAATGCTATGTAGTCATAGCACGCCCAAACAAGCATTTGACAAAACCCGACAAATATGTTGCAATAGACATCAAGGCGTACTGCATAAAACGGTAGGCGGTTCAAATCTTCCTCCAGAGATGGAGGTGAGCAATATGAGCGTGGCAACAGTAGTAGCGATACTCAACTTAGTCATTAACATAGTCAGACTTGTTCTCGACATTTGCAATAAAAAAAGATAACCGCCCGACTACCACATAGGACGGTTATCACAACAAAATCGTTCATGGAGGAGAACCGCTTACAGCAGTACGCCTCTTGTTATCTTAATTATACCACGCCGAACGCGGTTTGTCAAGCGTTTGCGCGGCGAATATCGCGGCGCAAAATGCGCATAATATTCCCATACCAAATATTGATAGGGAGTGTGCTCATGAATATTTCTAAAGACCGTTACAGCGATATGGTCAAGCCTGCCTCGAAAAACAGCCGCTGGGCTGTGAACCTGCTCAAGGCTTTCGTTATCGGCGGGGGGATATGCGTTATCGGGCAGGCGCTTACCTCGCTTTACGCTTACCTCGGCGCGGACGAAAAAAACGCGGCGGCTTGGTGCTCGGTCACGCTCATCGCCGCTTCGGTGCTGCTGACGGCTCTCGGGCTTTACGAAAAGATAGCTAAGCACGCCGGCGCGGGTACGCTAGTTCCGATCACGGGCTTCGCAAATTCCGTCGCCGCGCCCGCCGTGGAATTCAAGACCGAGGGCTACGTTCTCGGCGTGGGGGCTAAGATATTCTCGATAGCCGGCCCCGTTATCCTCTACGGCACTGCCGCAGGCGTTGTATACGGGCTGATATACTGGATATTCAAATGACAAAATAACGACACAAAACCCGCTTCGGGCCTTTCGGCTCTGGGCGGGTCTTGCGCTATAATTTATAAGTGGGATGGGGCAAAGTTAATACAGAGGATAAGTGTCCTCATCTCAATTAGCAGAAGTCTTTACTCTTCGTCCTGAAGTGCGTCGTAGCCGACAGCTCCCGTGCGGACTTTTATTACGTCCTCAACATCGTAAATGAATATCTTTCCATCGCCGATGCTGCCGGTGTAGAGAGCCTTTCTCGCGGTGTTTACTACCGTCTTTACAGGCACCTTGCTGACTACTATCTCAGCCTTTACCTTAGGAAGCAGCTTCGGGGTTATCTTAGCACCTCTGTAATAGTGCGTCTGACCCTTCTGCGTACCGCAGCCCTGAACGTTCGTAACGGTTACGCCCGTAACGTTTATGCCTTCCATTGCGGCAATGAAGTCGCCGAGACGCTCTTCCTTAAATACCGCAACTACCTTTGTCAGCTTGTTTTCCTTATCTACTGCGAAGTCCTTTACGGGAACTGCGGTGTCGAGGTCTTCGAGTCCCGCGATCTCGGCTTCGTCATATTCGATAGTTTCATGTGCGAATACGAAGTCTGCGTATGCAGAGGGCAGACCGTGTTCGCAAACATCCAGACCCTTTATCTCCTCTTCTCTGCTTGCTCTCAGACCAAATATCGCCTTTATGATGAAGAAGGTTATCGTGATGGTAACTCCTGTCCAGAGGAGGATAGCGCCTACGCCTACCGCCTGATATGCGAGCTGACCGAAGCCGCCGCCGTAGAACACGCCGTTCTCGGTATCGAAAAGTCCGCAGGCGAGAGCGCCCCAAAGACCGTTGCAGCCGTGTACCGCTACCGCGCCGACGGGGTCGTCAACGTGAAGCTTGTTATCAACGAACCATACGCCGAATACTACAAGCACGCCTGCTACTGCGCCGATTATCGTAGCGCCTAACGCGTCTACTATGTCGCAGGGAGCGGTGATGGCTACCAGACCTGCCAGCGAAGCGTTCAGACACATCGAAACATCAGGCTTGCCGTACTTCACCCAAGTGAAGATCATGCAGACGAGAGTTGCGATGGCGGGTGCGATGGTCGTAGTAACGAGGATAGAGCTGAGCTGGCTTACGGTAGTAGCCGCAGCGCCGTTGAATCCGTACCAAGCAAACCAAAGAATGAACACACCGAGCGCACCGAGGGTGAGCGAGTGGCCGGGGAATGCGTTTACCTGAATTACCTTGCCGTCCTTATCGCGCTTGTACTTGCCAAGACGCGGGCCGAGGATGGCTGCGCCGATGAGCGCCGAAAGTCCGCCGACCATGTGTATCAGCGCCGAACCTGCGAAATCGTGGAATACCACGCCGCCGAAGCGCTCTACGGTAAGCCAGCCGCCGCCCCATGCCCAGTGAGCTTCGATGGGGTAGATGACGAGCGAGATAACGCCCGAGTATACGCAGTAAGAGATGAATTTCGTTCTCTCAGCCATAGCGCCCGAAACGATGGTAGCGGTGGTGGCGCAGAAAACGAGGTTGAAGAAGAATGCCGAGTAGTCAAAATTGCTCCAGTCGGTAAACATCTTAAAGGTAGGCGTACCGATGAATCCGCCGATGTCCTTGCCGTAGATGAGTCCGAAGCCGAGCGGCATGAATACCGCCGTGCCTATGCAGAAGTCCATGAGATTCTTCATTATGATGTTGCCTGCGTTCTTGGCGCGGGTAAAGCCCGTTTCCACCATCGCAAAACCGCACTGCATGAAGAATACCAGCACTGCTCCGAGTAAGAACCATATGCCGAATGCGTCCGAGCCGAGCTGCTCAGAAACCTGATCGACGATAGTTTGCAGATCATTCATATTATCATATCCAATCATAAAAAATTTTCACTGAAATAAAAAAGTCGTGCGCCAATGCACCCTTACGGATACATAAACGCACGACATTGTGCCTAATTTAGTTTAAAGCTTAAATTACTTTACATAAAAGAGAAGCTGTTCGTAAGTAGGATACGGCCAGTACTTCTCGCCGCAGATAGCTTCCATCTGGTCGGCAGGCGCTCTCAGCTCGCCCATCTTGGTGAGGATAACGTCGTGGTAATATCTAGCCAGCTCTTCGGTATCGACAATATCGCCCGCCTTTACCTCTGCTTCTTCCAGCTCGTTCATAGCCTTGTAGGTGGAAGCCGCCAGCGAGGAAAGTCTGGTAACCAGCTCTTTTTCTACCGTCAGGTCAGCGCCGAGCGCGGTAGCGGTAGCGGCAGTCTCGCCCAGATCCTTAACGTAGCTCATAGCTGCGGGGAGAATATCCTTCTTAGCCATGTCGATCATGGTAAGAGCTTCGATGTTTACTATCTTTACATATTCGTCCAGCAGGATCTCAACGCGGGATTCCAGCTCTACCTTGCTGTAAACGCCGTGCTTAGAGAGCACCTCTACGTTCTTGTCAGCGAGGTATACGGGAACTGCGTCGGGTGTGGACTTGAGGTTCATAAGACCTCTCTTCTCAGCCTCAGCGGGCCACTCGGCAGAATAGCCGTTGCCGTTGAAGATGATGTTCTTGTTTTCGGAAATAGTTCTCTTGATAAGCGAATCGAGAGCGTCCTGGAAATCGTCAGCCTTCTCAAGCTCATCGTAGAACTGGTCGAGCACTTCTGCAACGATGGTGTTGAGAATGGTCATCGGGCCTGCGCAGGAAAGCTTCGAGCCGGGCATTCTGAACTCAAACTTGTTGCCGGTGAATGCGAAAGGCGAAGTTCTGTTTCTATCGGTAGTATCCTTCGGGAACTTAGGCAGTACGTCTACGCCGATCTCCATCTGCGTCTTAGCCTTGCCCTCATACTTGTGTCCCTCAGCCAGCGCTTCGAGTATTTCGGTAAGCTCGTCGCCGAGGAAGATAGAGATGATGGCGGGAGGTGCTTCGTTAGCGCCAAGGCGGTGGTCGTTGCCCGCGGTAGCTACGCTTGCCCTCAGCAGATCCTGATAATCATTTACAGCCTTGATGACTGCTACGAGGAATGTAAGGAACTGCGCGTTCTCAGCGGGAGTAGTGCCGGGGTCGAGCAGGTTTACGCCTGTATTGGTAGATACCGACCAGTTGTTGTGCTTGCCCGAGCCGTTTACGCCGGCGAAAGGCTTTTCATGAAGCAGGCACTTAAAGCCGTGCTTTCTCGCCGTTCTCTTCATGATCTCCATAGTGAGCTGGTTGTGGTCGGTAGCGATATTGGTAGTGCCGAAGATGGGCGCGAGCTCGTGCTGGGCGGGCGCTACTTCGTTGTGCTTGGTCTTAGCGCAGATGCCGAGTCTCCAGAGCTGCTCGTCAAGATCTTCCATATAAGCGTTTACGCGGGTCTTGATAGTGCCGAAGTAGTGGTCTTCAAGCTCCTGACCCTTAGGTGCGGGTGCACCGAAAAGCGTTCTGCCTGTAAGGATAAGGTCTTTTCTCTTCGAGTACATCTCGCGGTCGATAAGGAAGTATTCCTGCTCAGGGCCAACGTTTGCGGTAACTCTTGTAACGTTGTCAGCGCCAAAGAGCTTCAGAAGTCTTACAGCCGACTTATTGAGCGCTTCCATAGATCTCAGCAGCGGGGTCTTTTTATCGAGAGCCTCGCCCGTGTACGAGCAGAAAGCGGTAGGTATGCAAAGGCTCTTGCCCTTGATGAATGCGTAAGAGGTGGGGTCCCAAGCGGTGTAGCCTCTTGCTTCAAAAGTAGCGCGCAGACCGCCCGAGGGGAAGGAGGAAGCGTCAGGCTCGCCCTTTACGAGCTCTTTGCCCGAAAACTCCATGATGATCTTGCCGTCGCCGATGGGCGAGATAAAGCTGTCGTGCTTTTCGGCGGTGATGCCTGTCATAGGCTGGAACCAGTGAGTATAGTGGGTGCAGCCCTTTTCTACCGCCCAGTCTTTCATAGCCGCGGCTACTACGTTCGCCACGTCAATATCGAGCGGCTCGCCCGACTGAATGGTCTTTTTCAGCGATTTGTAGACCGACTTAGGCAGTCTTTGCTGCATGACGTTTTCGTCAAATACGTCGATTCCGAAGATCTCAGGGATGTTCATAAGAAATTCCTCCTATTATAAATTATAGATGCGTGAAACTTTGTCACATACATTTTTTGCAATAAAAAAAGGCACTGCGGACGTATCTTTCATCGTCCACAGCGCCATTGCTGTTTACAATACATAGTATAGCGCAACAAAGCGTTTTTGTCAAGGCTTTTTTTGCAATTTCGGCATTTTCGGCGTTTCTGACAAACCCGCCGCCGCTTTTGCGAAAACTTTTTGTGAAGTTTACGCAATCGAACATTTACGCATACGCCGTGGTCTGCTGAGTATAGCTGTAAACTATAAAGCTTTCCGCGTCGGGCGTTACGCCGCTCTGCTCAAAAAGCTGCGATACGGTAACGAAGCGGTAGCCCTGCTCTTTCAGCGCGGGTATTATCATATCCAGCGCCTGCACAGTCTGCTCGTTGCCCTCCATATCGTGCAGCAGTATCACTGCGCCGTCGCGCGCCTGCGCCAGCACCTTTTCCGCGCGCTGCCGCGCCGTTACCTCGTCAAGCCAATCCTCCGCGCCGAAGCCTGCTATAAAGGGCAGCTTCACGGTGTCTACCATAGTTTGGTTCACCGCTATATACGGCGGGCGGAAAAACCGCGGCTGCCTGCCCGTTATCTCGGCAACGCGGCGGCTCGTTTCGGCGATCTCGCCGGCTATCTCCTGCACCGTCATTTTCGTCATGTCTGAGTGGGTGAGCGAGTGGTTCTCTATCTCGCAGCCCAGCGAGCAGGCGCGCTTTACCGCCTGCGCCGAGAGTTCGTTTATATTGCTGCCGACGAGGAAGAAAGTTCCCACCGCGCCGTACTTTTGAAGCACATCGAGCACGCGCGGGGTAGTGACGGTATTCGGCCCGTCGTCGAAGGTCAAGGCTATTATTCTGTCCTGCATTTTATCCCACCCGCTTTACTTCGTAAGCTCGCGCATTTCGCCGATAAGCTCGCCGAAGAGTTTCAGCGCGTCGTTTATCGGGGCGGCGGTGGTCATATCCACGCCCGCGCCTTTCAGCAGCGAGATGGGGTCTTTCGAGCAGCCGCCCTTTAGGAAGCCGATGTAGTCCTTAACTGCCTGCTCGCCGCCTGTAAGTATGCGCTGCGAGAGGGCTATCGCCGCCGAGTAGCCGGTAGCGTACTGGTAAACGTAAAATTCGTAATAGAAGTGCGGTATGCGCGCCCATTCAAGGTCTATCTCGCTGTCGATGACAACGCCCTCGCCGAAGTAGAGCTTGTTCAGCTCGCGGTAGGTGGAATTGAGAACGTCGGCCGTGAGGGCTTCGCCGCGGGCGTACATCTCGTTTATTTTCAGCTCGAATTCCGCGAACATGGTCTGGCGGTAAAGCGTTGTGCGGAACTGTTCGAGGAAGTAGTTTATCAGGTAAGCGCGCTGTTTTTTATCCTGCGTATTTTTCAGCAGGTACTGCATAAGCAGGGCTTCGTTGCAGGTAGAGGCTACCTCCGCCACAAATATCTTGTAGTCGGAGTAAACAATGGGCTGAGTGCTGTTCGAGTAGTAAGAATGTATAGCGTGGCCCATCTCATGCGCGAGGGTGAACATACAGTTCAGCGTGTCCTTATGATTGAGAAGCACATAGGGGTGTACGCGCGCGCCTGCGGAGTATGCGCCGCTGGTCTTGCCCTCGTTTTCGTAAACGTCTATCCAGCGTTCGTCGAAGCCTTTTTTGAGCACCGCGAGGTATTCATCGCCCATTACGGATAGCGCTTTGTACACGGTATCTTTAGCTTCCTCAAAGCTTATCTTCATATCCACGTCGGAAACTATGGGCGCGTAGAGGTCGTACATATGCAGTTCGTCAAGACCCATAAGCTCTTTGCGCAGGGCGGCGTAATCGTACATATAGTGCATATTATCGTGCACGGCGGCTATCAGATTAGTGTAAACATCGGTAGGTATCTCGTTGCCGTCGAGTGCGGATTCCAGCGCCGAGCCGTATTTTCTCGCCTGCGAGTAAAAAGCGAGGGTCTTTACCTGAGCCGCGAGGGTAGCCGCGCAAGTATTTTTAAAGCCATCGTAGGTATGATAAAGGTTCTCGAAAGCGTTTTTGCGCAGGATACGGTCAGCACTCTGCATCATGGGGATATAGCTGCCGTGGGTAAGCTGGTGGGGGTTGCCGTCCTTATCGGCGGCGTCGGGGAATTTAAGGTCGGCGTCAGAGAACATGGAAAATATATTCTCGGGCGACATACCCATATCTCCCGCGAGGGCGAGCAGTTTTTCCTCAGCTTCTGAGAGCACATGAGCCTTGCGGCGGCGAACGGTATCGAGCGCGCGTCGGTAAAGTTCAAGCTCGGGCTTATCCTTATAGAAGTTTTCGAGCAGGTCGTCGGGGATAGCGATAAGTTCGGGCGTTTCAAAGCTGCCCGCGGAGTTTATAGCTACATATCCGTTCATCAGGCGGGAGACCATAGCCTGATACTTAGCGTTCGCGGTATTTTCATCGCTTTTTCTCTGAGCGTAATTGCCGAGCGAGTCGCAGAGCACGGCTATCTCGTCCGAGAGCCGCAGAAATTCGAGCAGCGTATCGGCGGACTCAGCCAGTCTGCCCTTATAGCCCGCGATGGTCTCGGGCAGTTTGGAAAATTTAGCGAAGTCGCGTTCCCAATCCTCATCGGTTGGGTAAATATCGCTAAGGTCCCAAGTATATTTCGGGTCGAGTTCTTCGCGTTTAGGTATTCTTTCTTCGGTCATGAAAAGCACTCCTTTTATAATAGTATAGTTTATTGTTTATTTACTGAATTTTTGTGCGTGGGGGAAAAACTGCTTTTTTGGGTGATGGCTTTGGGGTTGTTCGTTCAAGGGCGCGCGCCAGGCGTTGCTTTCGCGGCTTTTTAATAGTCTTATTCTATCATGCCCTCAAACAGAGCTTTTTAGTCTACTTTATTATACCACGATGCAGAGCGGTTGTCAATCAGAGCATAGAACGATTATTAGTACGCCCCAAAATATAGTCGGTAGACACCCCGTAATAATCCGCAAGTATTATAAGGTGCTCAACGGGTATAGTGAGCACTCCTCGCTCATACCGCGAATAAACCGTCTGACTTGTGAAGAGGAGTTTTGCCACCTCTGTCTGATTCATATCGGCGTCCTCACGCAGATCCCTTAAACGTTGAAAATACATAATAACCTCCATGTCTTTTTGTATATTCTGCCAAATTTGTTTTAGTACTATTCGGTACTATTGACTTTATCACTTTTTCGTGGTATTATGTAAATGTTAGTACTTTTCAGTACTAAAAAATATGTATGGAGGTATATTTATATGTCTTACGCTGAAAAAAATCTATCAAAGGGCGACTCGATCTTGCTCAAAGCAAACACAAGCTGGCTGGCAGTTATCCCAAAACTGCTCGTCTGCATTATTCTTTGCATTATAGGTCTGAGCATGGCTGAGGCAAGCGTTTCTTTGACCGTAACTTTTATTGTGATAGCCGCAGTTGTACTGCTAGGCGCTGTGCTGAAGATCAAAAACACCGAGCTTGCGCTTTCGCGCAAAAAGCTCATCGGCAGATTGGGAACATTCAGCATCAAAACCATGGATTCGCCGTTAAACAAAATAAACAACGTTTCGGTAGACAAATCATTTTTCGGCAATATTCTCAATTACTCAAAGCTTACAGTTTCCACCTCTTCGGGCAATTATGTATATGATTATATAGTAGACGCCGACAGCTTTAAAAATGCAGTTATGGAGCAGATAGATCTCTACGAAAGCGAAAAGCTGAAAGAGCAGGCTGCTCAAATGGCGCAGATGGCTCAATTCGCCAGCTTCAAACAGCAGTAAGTATCACGCAGAGCGTTTCAAATAAAAGCGCTCTGCTTTTTTTAAAAAATCTTTCATTCCCCCCTTGACAAAAATGTTAGTTTGAGTTATAATTATATCATCGTAAAAGAGAGTAGCTGACGGCGCTTAGCCGTATATGCAGTCGTCAATACACGATGCGGGCTTCGGCTGTGGTCGGGCTTCCTTCCGTTGCATACATAAACAGCGAGACTTTTACTAAAGTTATTATCATATGGTGCGGTAGGCACGGCTTTTCAGGCGGCATATTCCCCTATGCCCGCTTTTTGTCGCGCGCCCATTCGGTCATGGCTTTAGTAAACGTCCCGCTTTTTTTATGCCGCGATGTTTGCCTGCCCGCACCGCAACAGATTTATCTAGAAAGGAAAGATGTTTAATGGCAGACCGCTACAAGCAATCCCCCGAGGAGCTTTACTACGAGTTTTCCTCCTCGGCTACGGGCCTCACCTCCGCGCAGGTGAACGAAAACATTGAAAAATACGGCAGGAACGTGATAGCTCAGGGCAAGAAAAAATCGGCTGTGCAGATATTCCTCTCGCAGTTCGCCGATTTCCTCGTTATCATTCTGATTATCGCCGCCCTCATCTCCGCGATAACGGGCGATATGGAAAGCTTTTTCGTTATCATCGCCGTTATCACCATGAACGCTATCCTCGGCACGGTGCAGACCCTAAAGGCTGAAAAGAGCCTCGATAACCTCAAAAAGCTCAACTCCCCCAGCGCTAAGGTGCTGCGCGGCGGCGAGAAAATGATAGTCCCCTCTGAGGAAGTAGCCGTCGGCGATATTGTGCTTATCGAGGCGGGCGATTGCGTTCCCGCAGACGGCAGACTTATCGAGTGCGCTTCTGTTCAGACCAACGAGTCGGCGCTTACGGGCGAATCGCTAAATGTCGATAAGACCGCCGATGTCCTTACAGACGACCTCCAGCTCGCCGACCGCAAAAACATGGTCTACTCGGGCAGCTTCGTCACCTACGGCAGAGGTTCTTTCATAGTTACCGCCGTCGGCATGGAAACCGAGGTCGGCAAGATAGCTTCGCTGATACAAAACGCGGGCGAGCGCAAAACTCCCCTGCAGATCACGCTGGATAACTTCGGCAAAAAGCTCTCCATAGGCATACTGATAATCTGCGCATTGGTATTCGGACTTTCGATGTGGCGCGCCGACGTTATCAACTTCGACTCGGTAATGGATTCGCTGATGTTCGCCATCGCGCTCGCCGTAGCCGCTATCCCCGAAGCGCTCAGCTCGATAGTTACGATAGTGCTCTCATTCGGCACGCAGAAGATGTCGCGCGAAAACGCCATAATGCGCAAATTGCAGGCGGTAGAGGGCTTAGGCTCGGTATCCGTCATCTGCTCTGACAAAACGGGCACGCTCACACAAAACAAAATGACGGTACGCCGCGTGGTCTGTGACGGCCATATCATCACCGCAGACGACGCCAACATGGAAAACGTCGGCGAAAAGCAGCTCGTTATAGCTTCGGTGCTCTGCAACGATTCCAGCTGCCGCGACGGCGTGGATATTGGCGACCCGACCGAAACTGCGCTGATACACTTCGCGCACAAGGCTGGGCTTTCCGATACCGAGATCCGCGAGAATTACAAGCGCATAAGCGAGATACCTTTCGACTCAGACCGCAAGCTGATGTCTACCCTCAATATCGTGAACGGCAGCAAGGTAATGTACACAAAGGGCGCGGCGGACGTGCTTACCGAGCGCATGAACATCACCGAAACGGCGAAAAATCAGATACGCGAGCAGGTAGAGCAGCTCTCGAAACAGGGTCTGCGCATACTCTGCTTCGCCTGCAAGGAATTTGAGGGCGACGAAATTACCGTAGATGATGAGAACGGTCTGGAATACATGGGGCTTATCGCCATGATGGACCCGCCGCGCGAAGAGTCGGCGCAGGCAGTTGCCGAATGTAAGAGCGCGGGGATCAAGCCCGTAATGATAACCGGCGACCACATCGTTACCGCCTCCGCCATCGCGAAAGAGATAGGCATACTCGAAAGCTTCGACGAAGCGGTAGAGGGCAAGGCTCTCGACGACTACACCGACGAACAGCTGGTAGATTTCGTAAAGGACAAATCAGTATACGCGCGCGTTACCCCCGAGCATAAAATACGCATAGTAAAAGCTTGGCAGGCGCGCAACAATATTGTAGCCATGACGGGCGACGGCGTAAACGACGCACCCGCGCTAAAGCAGGCTGACGTAGGCGTGGCAATGGGCATCACCGGCACGGAAGTTTCCAAAGACGCGGCAGCTATGGTTCTCGCGGACGATAACTTCGCCACCATAGTAAAGGCTGTCAAAAACGGCAGAAATATTTACGACAACATCAAGAAATCTATACTCTTCCTGCTTTCGGGCAACCTCGCAGGAATAATCGCGGTGCTCTTCAACTCTATTGCAGGTCTGCCCGCGCCTTTCGCGCCTATACACCTGCTTTTCATCAACCTGCTTACCGACTCGCTGCCCGCCATCGCGCTGGGCTTAGAGCCGCATACCGACAGCGTTATGAAGCGCAAGCCCCGCCCCGCCAACGAATCGCTGATGACAAAGCCTTTCCTTTTCGGCGTATGTTACAGCGGCGTGATAATCGCGGCGGCTACCATAGCGGCGTACATCATAGGCTACCGCACCGCGGGCTCTCCCCTCGGCATGACTATGGCTTTCGCAACGCTCTGTATGTCCCGCCTTTTCCACGGCTTCAGCGCAAAGGCTGACGAGCCGGTGATCTTCACAAAGCGTATGTTCAACAACAAATTCGGCATAGGCGCTTTTGCGGCGGGAATGCTGCTGGTAAACGCCGTGCTGCTGATACCCTCTCTGCACAAGCTTTTCAGCGTTTCCGACGCTCTTCACGGCGCGCAGATAGGCATTATCTACGCCCTCAGCTTCGGCTCGATGTGCGTGGTGCAGATAGCAAAGGCTATCATACAGGCAGTCAAGAAAAACTGACAGTCAGACAAATAAATATGCATAAACGCAGCTTGCCCCCGTCGGGATACACAACACCCGAGCGGGGGCAAACGCTTTCTTTTCTCTTGTTCTTTTTGTATTTTTGTTGTCTTAATATCTGCGTTAGTGGGTCATTTCCGGCGGCAGGGCTTTAATGGCGTTCAGTTCAACGGTGTAATAACCTTCTACTATCATATGCCACTGGTCGCGGTTCATTATTCCGTATGGCAGACCCGAAAGGTCATTGTTCCAGCCTAAAGGAGGCCCGCCGCCCGATTCTTGATTCGGATCACTGCCCGCCGTGGTGATGCCCTTTGAAGACGTGGGCTTTCCGCTGCCGCTGCTCGTGCGTGAGCTTTCATCTGCGAAATCAACATCGTCCGCTGCCGTGTCTTTCTTTGTATCTGTTTCTGTACTAGTTTCGGGCTTAGCGGACTGATCGGTCTGCTCCTGCTCATCGCTGTAAGTTCCGCTGTCCTCCTGCGCGTTTTGTTCGGCTCTTTCTTCATCGCCAAACTCAGCTTCATCGGCAGACTTCACCTGCTCGGCGGCTTCTTCACTGCTAACATTCTCCGCCGGCGAGCTGTAAACGCTTTTATCGGTCTTTTCTATATCCGAGCCGAGCGGCAGCTTATACGCCGCCGTAATTATGATCGCTGCAGCCGCCGCCGTGCAGACAAGCCCCGCCGCCGACCTTTTCGCCAGCGCACGCCGCCTCAGCCGCACCGCCAAGCCATCGTCAAGCATTTCGGCGACCTGCCTGTCCGCCGCGCCGCCCACCGCGCGGTATACCTTATATAACATATCCGTTTTGTTGTCTTTTCCTATATCAAATTCCTGCTGCATGAGCGCACCTCCTAAACCTGCCAAAGATCTGAATTTTGCAGAGCCTTTTTAAGCTTTGCGCGTATGCGGTGCAGGGTAACGCCGAGGGTGTTCGGGCTTACGCCGTAGCGCTTTGCTATCTCGGCTACGGGCTCGCCGAGCCAGTAGCGGCGCATGAAATACACACGCTGAGCCTGCGGAAGGGTATCGAGAAAGCTGCTTATCAGCTGCGCCAGCTCGTTTTCCGCTATGGAGTCGGAAGGGGCGGAGTCGGGGTCGGGCAGACATTCGGCAAGCTCGTCTAGGGGCGTGAAAGAGGCAGTGCGCTTCGCGGCGTTAGAGCGGCGGTAGCGGTCGATGGAGATGTTGCGGGTAAGCGAGCCGACAAAAGCCGCGAGCGAAGCAGGCCGCTTCGGCGGTATAGCGTTCCAAGTGTGCAGATAAGCGTCGTTCACGCACTCCTCCGCGTCGGGCGCAGAGTGCAGTATGCGCTGAGCGATGGTATGGCACATAGTGCCGTATTTAGTATCGGTCTCAGATATAGCGAGCTGATCGCGCGCGAAGTACAGCTCGATTATAGCAGCATCTTCCATAAAAATCCCCTTTTGCCCTTCCATAAATATAGACGTAAAACACCGTGCGGATATTACACATTAAAACAATTTTTTTGAAAATATTTTTCAGCCGCCGTCGGCGACCCGTCCCCCGCCGCAAAATCAACGGGAAAGTGCTTGACAAACCGCGCGCGGCGTGGTATAATATAGATAACAAGAGGCGCACTGCTGTAAGCGGTTCTCCTCCATATTGGGTTATGTTTATGTAACCGTCCTATGTGGTAGTGGGGCGGTTATTTCTTTTTTCTATCGCAAATATCAAGAACGAGCTTGATTATGTTGATAATCAGGTTAAGTAAGTAGAATACTTCCATCATATCCATATTGCTCACCTCCATCTCTGGAGGAAGATTTGAACCGCCTACCGTTTTTGTGCAGTACGCCTTATTGGTATTGTAACATATTTGTCGGGCTTTGTCAAATGTTTGTTTGGGCGTGCTATGACTACATAGTATTTTTATTAGATGAATTGACAAAAAGCTTCTGAGAGAGTATAATTATAGTAGTGAGTACGATACAAAAAGATTGACAAATCGGAATTTGGCGGAGGTGTACTATGCTGGAACTATGGGACGCATATGATAATCAATTTAACAAGCTTGACAACATTGTGTTAGTAAGAGGCGATGAAATCCCAGACGGGATTTATCACTTAGTTTGCGAAATTGCAGTACGACATACTGATGGACAATATCTTCTTATGCAAAGGGACAAAAGGAAGCATTTTGGCGGTATGTGGGAATTAACCGCAGGTGGCTCCGCATTAAAAGGAGAACTCCCCTTAGAATGTGCTGTTAGAGAGTTAAGAGAAGAAACAGGCATTTGTTCCGAAAACTTAATCGAAATTGGTCGTGTCGTTCATAATAAACATCATTCTATTTATGTGGAATATTTATGCGATATCGAATGTGACAAAGACTCCATTCTTCTTCAAGAAGGAGAAACAATTGCTTACAAATGGGTAGATAAAGAAGAAATTAAAAACAGCCATGAGCTTGTAACAAGGCGAATGCAAGTGTTTATCAAGGAAATTCAATAACGGCTTGTCAAATTCCAATTTGTATCGCTATTCTAACTCACCATTTTTCCTTTTCTGTTCAGACTCACCACGCCCTTTGGCGATTTGGGGCAGTTATTTCTTTTTATTATTGCAAATGTCAAATGTTTGTTTGACCGCTTGACAAACCGCGCTCGGCGTGGTATAATTAAGATAACAAGAGGCGCACTGCTGTAAGCGGTTCTCCTCCAAACTAAGAATTATCTAAAATAATCGCCCTATTTGGTAGGTGGGGCGGTTATTTCTTTTTGTTGTTGCAAATGTCGAAAACTAATCCGACTATGTTTGTTATCAAGAGTAATAACGAGATCACATCTGAAACGCTCACACTTGCTCACCTCCATCTCTGGAGGATAGAATTGAACCCGTCTTTGCAGTACGCCTTGTGACTATTATAGCATACTTGTAGAAATTTGTCAAACAAAAACCAAAACAGCCCCTCGGCTTTAGCTTTTCGCTTGCCGGGGGGCTTTGATCTTCACATATATTTCCGCCGACGCATATACTGCTAAGGCGGGTCAGAGGTCTACATGGTTGCACATTATGCCGTTCGGGGTGATGTCGATAAAGGCATAGCAGGGCGGCTTTCCATCGCGCGGACACGATGCGCTGCCGGGGTTCAGCAGGGTAACGCCGTCCTCATACTTGTAATAACGCTCGTGTGTATGACCGAAAAGCGCTATCTCTGCGCCTACTTCCTTCGCTTTCGCGAGCAGCATATCGGTGCCGTACTTTACATTGAACCTGTGACCGTGCGTGAAAAGCACTTTCACTTTGCCCGCGTTGTAAAGATCGCTGTTCGGCGTGAACGAATTGTAATCGCAGTTGCCCGCTACGTTAAGTATCATTTTCTCGGGGTAAACTATGCGCAGCTTGTCTATCTCGCGCTCGCCGTCGCCCAAAAAGATAAATGTATACACGTTCTCGTTTCTCTCGACGATCTCGCGAGCTGCTCTGAAATTGCCGTGAGTGTCTGAAAATACCACTAAGCGCATTGTGCCACAAGTTCCTTTCTTTTACCTGTATTTTATAATGTATTATAGCATATATTTATATGAAATAATTCTAATAAAGGAGAAATTTTTATGAAAAATACTTTGAACAAAAATTTAAATCAGCCAGCCGATGATAACTCACAGTCCAACCAGTCAAATCAGTCGAATCAGCCCGACCCCCGCGCGCTCGAGATGCTTATAAATATGGCTTCCAAAAAGCTCGGCGTGCCGCCCGCTATGCTGCGCGCTAAGATCGAGAGCGGCGAGTTGGTGAAGGCGGTGCAGAATAACCCCGACCCTAAGTTCGACGCGGTGCGCGCCGCTATGAAAGACCCCGCGGCTGCCGAAAAGCTGGCGAAAGACCCCTCTGCCGCGCAAATGCTGAAAAACATAAGCAAGGGCGGCTTCGGCAGGGGCAGATGACGGCTGCTCGGCAGCTGATATTATAAGGAAAGGAGCGTGGGCGGTGTGGACGATCTGATGAGCAAGCTTTCAGATGTGCTGAACGACCCGCAGAGTATGCAGCAGATCTCGCAGCTCGCCTCGATGTTCGGCGCGGGGTCGGATAATTCTTCGGACGGCGGCGCGGGCGATTTGGGCAACGTCGGCAACTCGGGCAATATTAGCGGCTCGGGCAATACGAATACAGACAATTCGGGCGGAATGGGCGACCTTTCATCTATGCTGAGTTCGCTGATGGCGGGAATGGGCGGTCAGTCCGGTCAGCAGGGTCAGACGGGTCAGTCAGGTCAGCAGACAAACGCGGCAGCGCAGCCCTCGCCGCCCGCCCCGCCCGCGGGGGATATGCCCGACATAGCGCGGATAATGCAGATAGGCAGCGTTATATCCTCAAGCGGGGCGAACGACAAAAACATCGCGCTGCTTTATGCGCTCAAGCCGCTGCTGAAAGAGGAAAATCAGAAAAAGGTAGACAGGCTGGTAAAAATATTCCGCCTGATGGCTGCCTACCCGCTCATAAAAGAGAGCGGTCTGCTGGGGGGCGATCTTTTTGGCTGAGAGCGATTTTCGCAGTATGCAGGAGGAAGCGGTAAAGCGCGTCATGGAAATGCAGCGGCGTTCGCGGAGTTACACGCAGGAGGGCGGCATGAGCGGCATGAGCAATTCGTCCGAAACGGCAAATACGGCGGGCGCGGTCGGGCTGAACGGGCTGAATACCCAAAGCGTTGCAGATAATTCGGGCGGCGGGCAAAATGGCGGGCACGCCGAAAAAAAAGGCGCGCTCTTTAACCTCGCGGGGATACCGATAGACGAGGAAAAAGCGATGATAGCCCTGCTGATATACATACTATACAAAAATAAGGCGGATATGAAGCTGCTGCTGGGGCTGGGGTATCTGCTGCTATAATGGGCTGTAAAGGCGCGCGCAAGTATTGACAAAATGCGACAAGTGGTGTATAATAAAAAGGTATATTCAAATTATCCTATGTTTAAGATGGAGGAATCTCTAAATGTTACTTAACGGCTCTGAAATACTGCTTGAATGTTTGCTCGAGCAGGGCGCTGATACCGTTTTCGGCTATCCCGGCGGCGCTGTTCTCAATATCTACGACGCACTTTATATGTATTCAGATAAGATACATCACGTTATCACCGCGCACGAGCAGGCGGCCTGCCACGCGGCGGACGGCTTTGCGCGCACTACCGGCAAGACCGGCGTAGTTATAGCTACCTCCGGCCCGGGCGCTACCAACCTCGTTACCGGTATCGCCACCGCGAATATGGACTCTATCCCCCTCGTTGCCATTACGGGAAACGTCGGCACGAGCGCGCTGGGTCTTGACTCTTTTCAGGAGGTAGACATTTGCGGCATCACTATGCCCGTTACCAAGCACAATTTTATAGTTAAAGACGTTCACGACCTTGCCGATACGGTGCGCAAGGCTTTCTACATAGCCAACGAGGGCAGAAAAGGCCCTGTACTTATCGACATACCCAAAGACATCACGGCGGCCAAGTGCGAATTTACCCCGAAACAGCCGCAGAAGCCCGTCAACCACAATCCCGAAGACATAGGCGAGCGCATAGCGCAGGCGGCGGAGCTGATAAAGTCGAGCGAACGCCCCTTTATCTACGCGGGCGGCGGCGTGGTATCATGCAGCGCCGAGGCGGAGCTGACAGAGTTTGTAAAAAAGCTCGACGCCCCCATTTCGCTCTCGCTGATGGGACAGGCTGCTTTTAACAACAAAGACCCGCATTTCGTAGGAATGCTAGGTATGCACGGCACAAAGACCGCGGCGCTCTCGCTGAAAGAGTGCGACCTTATGATAGTTCTCGGCTCGCGCTTTTCCGACCGCGTGGCGCTGAACACAAAGACATTTGCAAAGCACACGAAAGTACTGCACGTTGAGATAGACCCCGCCGAGATAGGCAAAAACGTAGCGCCCGACTGCTATGTAAACGGCGACCTGAAATACGTTCTCGCCGAGCTGAACAAGGCGCTTGCGCAGGAGAGCCGCCCCGAGTGGATGGCGCAGGTGGAAGAATGGAAAAAGACCTACGCGCTGAATATGAAGCCTATACACGAAGCGGACGAGGTACTGCCCTGCGACGTTATCCGCACACTGAACGCGCTTGCGGGGAACAACGCCATCATCACTACCGAAGTAGGTCAGCACCAGATGTGGACGGCGCAGTTTTACGATTTCACTCAGCCGCGCAGCTTTGCTTCCAGCGGCGGACTCGGCACTATGGGCTACGGCCTAGGCGCGGCGATAGGCGCTAAGGTCGGCAACCCCGATAAGTATGTTATAAACATAGCGGGCGACGGCAGCTTTTTCATGAACTGCAACGAGCTTTCTACTCTGGCAAAGCACGGCATACCCGTTATCGAGCTTGTTTTCACAAACAACGTACTCGGAATGGTGCGCCAGTGGCAGAGGATATTCTACGGCAAGCGCTTCTCGCAGACCGACATCGACCGCGGAACTGACATGATGAAGCTGGCGGAGGCTTTCGGCATAGAGGGCGTTCGCATAACCAAGAAGGACGAGATAGAGGCGGGCTTGAAAAAAGCTCTCGACTGCGGCAGACCCTGCCTGGTAGAATGTGTTATCGACAAGGACGTGAACGTACTGCCTATGGTAGCCCCCGGCGGAGATGTTCTCGACCCGATAATGGAGATCTCGCTGGACTAAAAGTCTGACAGACAGAAATACATATTGATAACTGAAAAACGGCGGCGTTGAATATGCGCCGCTTTTTCACCACATAATCATAATAGGAAAACAGGCAACGGACGATCATAATAGGAAAACAGGCAACGGACGGAAAAACAGGAGCGGCATATGAAAAACAAACGCGAACTAAAACATTTTTTGCAAACGCTGGCGATAGTGGTGGTCGGCGTGGTGCTGTACTGGGGACTGGCAAATTACAAGGTGGTGGAGCACTGGCTGGCTCTGCTTTTCGGCGTGCTTTCACCATTCATAATAGGCTTTGTGCTGGCGCTTATGCTGAACGTGCCGATGAGCTTCATCGAGCGCAATCTCTTTCGCCCGAAAAAGGACGGCAGCCGCGGAAAACTGTCGGCGAAAATAGCCCGCCCCGTATCCCTCGCGCTGACCTACGTTATCTGCGCGGGTGTGATAGTACTGGTGCTGGCGCTGGTAGTGCCATCGGTGAAAGAAACGGTGGTGCAGCTAAGCGAGCAGGTGCCGGACTTCGTAGTGCGCGTTTTCAATAAAGCCTCGAACAACGCCGCGCTCAACAACTGGATAAACAAAGCGGGGCTTTCCGCCGACAAAGTTATAGCCACCCTCACCGACAAACTGCACAACAGCACGATAATCTCCGACGCGCTCACGGGCACGATAAATTTCGCGACGGATATGGTGAGCGGCATGGTGAATTTCTTCATCGGGCTGGTATTTTCAGTATATATGCTGGCGCGGAAAGAGAAGCTGAAAAGCCAGCTTTACCGCACCTGCACGGCTTTCCTGCCCGAAAAGACGGTAAGGCGGCTGGCGCACGTCGGCAATCTTTCAAAAGCCACCTTCTCAAACTTCCTCTCGGGTCAGAGCTTGGAAGCCTGCATACTCGGTTCGCTCTGCGCTCTGGGCATGAAGATACTCGGCTTTCCCTACGCGGCGACCATCGGCGTACTGGTAGCGGTGACGGCATTTATCCCCATAGTCGGCGCGTTTCTCGGTACGGGCATCGGCGCGCTGCTGATACTGATAACCTCGTTCAAGCAGGCGATATTCTTCGTGATATTCATGATAATCCTTCAGCAGATAGAGGGCAACCTCATCTACCCGAAAGTTGTGGGAAAATCAGTGGGTCTGCCGAGTATGTGGGTGCTTTTCGCCATCACCATCGGCGGCAACGTCGGCGGGATATTCGGTATGTTCGTTGCCGTGCCTATATGCTCGGTGCTCTACTGCCTGCTTGGCGACGCGGTAAAGATATGCAACGAGCGGCGGGCTGAGAAAAAGCGCCGAGCGGCTGAGCAGGCGGCGGTCGATGATACGGCTGATACGCCCGATACCCCCGAACCTGCGGATAATGCAGAAGATTGATATATGTCGAATAGGGACGGCGCTGAAAAATGCGCCGTTTTTGTTTTAGAAAATTCGTCAAAAAAGGCTGGACAATTCGGCAAAAATATGTTAAAATATACTTTAGTACTAATGTACTATATACTAATGTCCGAAGCGAAAGGGGGAAGCTTGAAATGGAGAACGCTATCGGGATATTCAGCAATCTGGTAAATATGGCTATACCAGCCTTGATATTCATATTTTTGAACGATATACTTTTTCTCTCAAAAGACCTGCCCAAAGCCGAGCGCGACGCTGACCCCGCTATGCGCAGAAAGCACCGCAAAAAGCTGATAAAGCTGATATTCGTTTCGCCCATCGGCTTCTTTTTGCTTTTCATTTTCGCATTCATAGCGCTTGAGATGATAGTAAACGCATTTCTGCTGGCGCTCGGGGTGGTAGAGTTTTCCAGCGATGTGGCGCTTATGCCCTCGCTTTCCGCGCAGCGCGGCTTTTTTATCAAGACAGGCGTAGCCGCCGCGACAAACGACGGGCTGCTTTTTACTCTGGCACTCGCCGCCGTGACCGCCGTGCCGATACTCGTCGCCGTTATCCGCAGCTATTGCAGGATAATCGGCTGTTCGCACGGACTGGGCGTATTCGTGTACATGGCGGTGCTTTATATGTACGTCACCGGAACGCTGGTAACACTGCCAATTACTGAGATAAACGCGACCATCTCGGGGCTGATCTCTACCGTCAGCTTTATCACGATGCTGCTGATATTCTATCAGTCGGCGGCTGAGAAGATAGAGTTTATGCGCCGCCAGCCCGACTCGAAAGCGCTGCGGCAGATAAACACCCTGCCTACCATCAACTTCGCACTGCTGACGATACTGCTGGGGCTGGAAATAATGATGGAAGCTAATGGCAATATGGACACGGCGTACTACATTGTGATACTGATATTCACCGTGATACTTTACATATCGGCGCAGCTTTCCTACAACATACTTTTCCGCCATATAGAGGAAAGCAGCGAGATAGTTTCGCTTTCAAAAGAATCGCTCGCCGCGCAGGAACAGGTAACGCTGGCTTTCGCAGAGATAACGGAGGCAAAATCGGGGCAGACCGGCCAGCACATCAAGCGCGTTTCGGAATACGCGCGCATACTGGCTGAGGGCATGGGCTACGACCACAACACCGTAGAAAATATCCGCATAGCCTCGATGATGCACGACGTCGGCAAACTGCTGATACCGCCCGAGATACTGGAAAAGAAAGGCAGGCTGACCGATGAGGAGTACAAGGTGATGAAAAATCACGTTGTCATCGGCGAAAATCTGCTGCACAACGCCCCCGGCGAGATAATGAGCGTAGCGCGCGTCATCGCCCAGCAGCACCACGAAAAGTACAACGGCGGCGGCTACCTCGGCATGAAGGGCGAGGAGATAGCGATAGAGGCACGCATAACCGCGGTGGCGGACGTTTACGACGCGCTGACCAGCAACCGCTCGTACAAAAAGGCGTGGTACAGCGAGCAGGCTTACGAAATGATAGTCAACGAGCGCGGCGAGCACTTCGACCCCCGCGTGGTGGACGTTTTTGTCGAGCATTTCGACGAGATAAAGGCGGTGCAGGAGCGCTACGCGGACAGCCCGCGCTTACGTCCCACCGGCTAAGTTTGAGGTTTATCTATGGATTATACAGTTAAAGGTAAGGATATTTTGGTAAAACAAGCGGATCTTTCGCTTGACGAAACGCTCGACTGCGGTCAGGCATTTCGCTGGACTAAGGTCGAGGGCGGCTACACGGGGCATTTTCTCAACCGCCCACTGACGATATTGGACGAAGACCCCGCCGACGGCGTGTTTAGATTTTGCGGCGTTAGCGAAAGCGAACTGCTGGAGGTATGGCAGAGCTATTTCGACTTCGCGACCGACTACGGCGAGCTGAAACGGCGTTTTTCCGAGGACGAAACGCTCGCGAAAGCCTGCAAATTCGCGGGCGGCATACGCATTTTGCGGCAGGATAGCTGGGAGGCGCTCAGCTCGTTCATCATCTCGCAGAACAACAACATCCCGCGCATAAAGGGCATAATCGGGCGGCTTTGCGAGCAGTTCGGCGGCTACCCCTCGGCTGAGGAGATGGCGGCGGCGACCGCGGAGGGCTGCGAATCGCTGGCGGGGCTGCGTGCGGGCTTTCGCGCGAAATATCTGGCAGACGCGGCGCAAAAGGTCGCGGGCGGCGAAGTTGACCTGGCGCAGGTCGCAAAAATGGACGCCGACTCAGCGCGCACCGAGCTTATGAAGATCAAGGGCGTTGGCCCAAAAGTCGCCGACTGCACCATGCTCTTCGGAATGTACAAACTGGAGGCTTTCCCAAAAGATGTGTGGGTGAAGCGCGTGATTGCCGAGTGGTACCCGAACGGTCTGCCCGAGTGCATAAAGGGCGCTGAGGGCGCGGCGCAACAGTACCTTTTCCACTACATACGTTCCATTGAACGATAGAAGATGCAAATTATAGCAATAGCACTCCCCTGTTCGCGTTTGCGGGCGGGGGAATTTTTTGTTTAACACAAATTTGGGCGGCGCATATAATGTATTACGCAGTGAATTCATGGGCAAGGGGGCAGCGAAATGGCTGACAGAAAACACACACCGCTTATTCTCGTTACAGGCTCTGACCGCAGGCAGGTGTACGCCGCCGAAAAGTTGGCAAGTCTGGATAATACAGAGGTCTGCGCCTACCTCACCGACGGAGAACCGATGGGCGCGCGGGTGATAAAGACGCTCGGCGAGCTGCCTCGGCGTGCGGATATGCTGCTGCTGCCCATGCCATGCTCGGCGGGCGGCGGCTTGGAAATACCTGCCTGCGGGCGGCTGACCTGCGCCGAGCTTACCCCATACCTCGCGAAAAACGCGGTGGTCGCGGGCGGAAAAATGCCGACGGCGATGATCGAATACTTCAATTCGCTCGGCTTCACCACGGCAGACTACCTGCGGCGCGAGGAACTGGCGGTGAAAAACTGCGTGCCGACGGCGGAGGGCGCGCTGGCGTTGGCGATGCGCGAAATGGACGTCACGATTAGCGGAACGCGGGCGCTCATAATCGGCTGGGGCAGGGTCGCGAAGGCTTGCGCGCGGCTTTTCGGCGCGGCGGGCGCGCGGGTGTGCGTTACGGCGAGGAACTTGGGGCAGCTTGCCGAGGCGGAGAGCTGCGGCTTTGAGGCTTTTGAGCTGGAGCAGCTTTTCGCGCGCGCGGGGGGCTTTCCGCTCATCATCAATACCGTGCCCGCGCCGGTGCTCACGCGGGAGATCATTGAAGAAACGCGCCGCGGCTGTTTGGTGATCGACCTCGCTTCGCAGCCGGGCGGTACTGATTTTGCCGCCGCCGCCGAGCTTTCGCGCCGCGCGGTGCACGCCCTTTCGCTGCCGGGCAAATGCGCGCCCGTTACGGCAGGAGAGATAATCGCCGAGGCGGCACTGAACATTTACAATGAAAGGAGCGGCAGAAATGTCACTTGATGGAATTAGAATAGGCTTTTGCATGAGCGGCTCATTCTGCACATTCGGCAAAGCTTTTGAGCAGGCGCGGCGGCTGACCGAGCTGGGTGCGCGGCTTACGCCCGTTATGTCTTTCAACGCGGCGGGGCTCGACACGCGCTTCGGCAGTGCGGCAGAAAATGTGGCGGAGATAGAGCGGATCTGCGGCGCGCCCGCCATCTGCACGCTGCCCGCCGCCGAGCCGATAGGCCCGAAAAAGATGTTTGACCTGCTGCTGATCTGCCCCTGCACGGCAACGACTATGGCAAAACTGGCGAACGGCATTTACGATACGCCCGTAGCCCTCGCGGCGAAATCCCACCTGCGCGCCGAGCGCCCCGTGCTGCTCGCACCCTCTACCAACGATGCGCTTTCGGCGAGCGCCGCGAACATCGGGCGGCTGATGAACCTCAGCCATTACTACTTCGTGCCGATGTTTCAGGACGACTGCTCGGCAAAGCCGCGTTCGCTGACGGCAGACTTTTCGCAAGTGCCCGCGGCGGTCAGGTCGGCGCTCATGGGTCGGCAGATACAGCCCATATTCTGTAAATAAAATTCGGACGCCGACTGCGTACAGTTGACGTCCGATACATATTTTCCTATAATTGTAATTTGCCCGACTCGTTCACTTGCCCGCGAAAAGTCGGCTTATCCTGCGTTTTACGCGCACTTTAAAGCTTTCGGGCTTGTAGAAATGCTGGTAATCTTTCGAGGTCTGCCAGTCGCCGCCCCATTTCCAGCCGTGCCGCGCGAAAATCTTATAGCAGGTGTCCTCGTGCGTGATCTTGTGCTTAAAATCGGCTTCGCGGTCGGCGTAAGCGGCAGCCTGCGGCGGCATCACCACGCCGTTTTGAATGTACGGATTGTAAAACGGGTTAATATCCACCGCCAGACCGCGCGCGTGCATGGAAAGCATATCCGTATTTGCCACGCAGCGGTAGTTGAAGCAGCTAGTGTTGTCGTCCGCCATCATAAGGTCGTCGTCGCCGCCGTACTCCCCCGCCAAGCGAATTTTGTCCAGCCTGTACCCCGCCTCAAACAGCTCGCGGAATATCTCCAGCAGCTCGGCGGCTATTTTTTTGTTGCAAACAAGCAGCCCGTGCCGCATTTCGCCGCTGAGATCGAGGTATGTCACCCGCAGCGTGCGCAGGTCGGCAACGGTCATCTTCGCGCCCTCGGGCAGCTGAACTTCGCCCTCGGCAGGTTCGCGTATCTCAAAGATCGGCTGAATATCCATTTTCTATCACAGTCCCTTGAACACCGCGCAGCTTATCGCGGGTACTTCCTGCTCGCCACAGATCTTGGAGTATACGGGCTTGCCCTCCTCGTTCAGACGGCGGTAAAACGCGCCCTCGGGCAGGCGCACGCGCTGTGTGTCGCGGTGGGGGTTGAGCACGATGAAGTACCGCTCGTCAGCTCCGCGCAGCTCCCACGCGATAACGCCGCCGCAGTTGTGGAAAAACAGCTTCTCGTCCATCTCCTCGCAGGTGCGCATACGGAAAAGCGGCGATGAGCGGCGGAGGGCGATGAGCGCCTTGTAGTAGCGGAAAACGTCGGCGTTTTTCTCCTTTTCCGTCCAGCGTATCTTGTTCGTTTCGTCGGGGGCGTTGTAGCTGTTGCCGTCGTAGATGTTGGTATCGCTGCGCTGTTCACCATCGCGGAAGATCTTCGGCTTGCTGCGCAGAAAATCTTGACCGAGCTGTATAAACGGCACGCCCTGCGAAAGCAGAACTATCGCCGCCGCCAGCTTATCCATTCTCCTGCGCTCGTCCGCGGAGTAAGAGCTTGCCGAAATAGCCAATTTGTCCCAAAGCGTGTGGTTGTCGTGCGCCTCGCAGTAATTTATCGCCTGCGCGGGGCTGAAAGCCCAACAAAGGTCGTCCGCCGTGCCCTGCAAAGCCCTGTAACGCGAATTTGCCGTGATACCGCGCTTTATCGTATTAAAAGTGTGGTGGTTGCCGTTTACGAAGCCCGTTTCGTGAAGGTTGAATGTGCCGCCCTTTATGCCGTCGCGGATATTGTCGTTAAAAAGACCTATCCTGCCGAAGCTGTAGCTGTTCCATTTATAGGAAAGTTTGTCGGTCGGGTAGGGCGTTTCTCCGCCCGTCCAGCCCTCGCCGTACATAAGTATCTGCGGGTCGAGCTTATCCATCTCGTCGCGCAGCATATTCATAGTTTCAATGTCGTGCAGACCCATCAGGTCGAAGCGAAAGCCGTCTACCTTGTACTCCTCCACCCAGAATTTCATGGCGTCGCGCATAAATTTGCGCATCATAGCGTGCTCGGAAGCAGTTTCGTTGCCGCAGCCCGAGCCGTTGGAGAAATTGCCCGCTTTGTCCAAGCGGTGGTAATAATAGGGCACGGTCTTGTGGAAAGCCGACTGCTGAGTGTAGTAGGTGTGGTTGAAAACTACATCGAGGATAACGCCTATGCCCGCCTTGTGCAGGGCCATAACGAGCTGCTTGAATTCTTTTATGCGCACGCCGCCGTCCTCGGGGTCGGAGGTGTAGTAGCCCTCCAGGCACATATAGTTTTTAGGGTCGTAGCCCCAGTTATACTGCCCCGCGTAGGGCTTTTTTTCGTTTACGGTAGCGTAATCCGCAACGGGCATGAGCTGAACGTGGGTAACGCCCAGCTCTTTCAGATGGTCAAGGCAGGTGGTGACGCTGCCGCAGCGGCCGCCCTCTTCGGTAAAGCCCATGAATCTGCCGCAGTTGTACCATTGCAGACCGCTGCTGCCGTCTATCGAAAAATCGCGCACGTTGCACTCGTAGATAACGGCGTCCACGGGGTTTTGACAGACAGGGCGGCGGGTATCCTCCCAGCCCTCGGGGTTCAGCGCTTCAAAATCCGCGATGTAGCCGCGGTCGCCGTTCACGCCGCACGCCTTTGCGTAAACGTCGATAGTTTCCACCCTGATATTATGCTCAAATTCAAACGTATATGTGTAGTAAAGCCCGAAAGCGTCGTGCATAAGCTCTACATACCATACGCCGCGCTCTATCTTCCTCATGCAGAGAGTTTCGACCTTGTTGTCGCCCTCGCCAGAGGTGTAAAGGTTCAGATACGCGGCGGTGCAGTGGGGCGCCCAGACCTTAAATCTGGTAATTCCGTCCTCATACACAACGCCGAGATCTTCGCCCGAGTAGGCGTTTTCTCTGTCGAACTTTGCGTAATCGCGGTCGGTAACGTAATTTTTAAGCATATTTACCATTTTCAGTCAGTCATCCTTTGAAGCAGTTTACTGTAAAATTTATTCGTGCGTTATCGCGCGGGCGATAACGTCGCCCATTTTCAGCTTAGTTTCCCAGCCGCGGCGGGTGTTTTCGAGCAGGTCGGAGCAGGCCTGCGCCTTGCCCTTTTCGAGCAGCAGCACGATGGTAGATCCGCCGAACTCGAAGTAGCCTTTTTCCTCGCCGCGCACGACCTTAGCCGCTTCGGGCGAGCGGTTGGTTATCTTGCCGACCATCATCGCGCCGACCTCCATCTGCACTATATCGCCGAACTGCGGAGTGCGCAGCAGGCAGTATTCGCGGGTGTTTTCCTTTAGCACGGGCAGGAATTTATTCACCACGGGGCGCACGGTGTTCAGCCGACCTTTTATGCGGCGGTCGTGGCTTTTCACGCCGGAGGCGGGGTAGATGTAGTGGTGGTAATCATCGGGGGTAAGGCGGATAATGAGCGCCGTGCCGCCTGAGAATCGGCGAGCGAGTTTGCGGTCGCGGAGGAGGGAGTAGACGGTGTAAACGCTGTTTTTAATAACAAACATATCGCCCTCCGCGATGGTGTAAGCGCTGACCTTACCGTCAGAGGGGCAAACGAGGGCGTCTGCGCCGCGGTCGGTAATACGGCGGCCGGGCTTTATTTTGCGTGTAAAGAAATCGTTGAACGAAGTGTATTCGCGGTCTTCGTAGTCGAACATATCAATGCCTTTTTTTTCGGCGTAGAAGGGGACTGCGGCGGCGGTGAATTTGGAATTGAGAATAATCCCGCCCGCCTTGCTGATGAAGGGCGCAGAGAGGATATTTATGCAAGCGCGGGCGATGGTGGAGTTGTAGATACTAATGAGGAGAGATTCGGTGGAATCCTCTGAGGTAAAAACATTGCCATTGCGGTCACAAATTTTCATAGTAAACGTCCTTTCAAAATATATTCGCGGGTGCAAAGTAAAAATGATAACAAAGCGGGACGGAATTAAAAAGCGCGGGGTGCAGCGACGCGCCAGCCGCTGCCGAGGGGTCGAAGGGGGCGAGAAGCCCCCTGAAGTGGGTAGGTCACAAAGAAAACCCAGCCAGTCCCAGTAATCCTCCTCACCAACGCCAATCCCCAAAATGCGGGGCTGCCAAAAAAACGGCGAACGCTCCAAAGCCATGATCCTCATCAAATGCGCAGACCCAAACAGCCCCGCATTTCCAATAGCGTGTCCTCTTAATGTCAGTAAAACCCGCAAAGAGCGAAGCGATTTTGCGGCGAACCGCAATTAAACCCAACAAGGGCGACAGCCCTTGCCCCCGCAGGCAGTGTGTATTATAATATGGTATACAAGCTTTGTACGGTTGCTTGTTGGTTTTGCGCTTTTCATGTGTTCGTTCAAGGGTGTGCGCCCTTGAAGGGGGCTATGTGCGGGCGACACACTAGGGGCAGCCCTCCCTTGCAGGGCATGCCCCTCTTGAAAATCAGTCCACCTGACTGATTTTCAATTCACCCTATGCGGAGCGCCCTACGGATGGGGAATTTCGCCGCCTGCGGGCGGCGACGATGGGCTCTGCCCCTCGACCCCGCAAGCGGCTGGCGCGCCGCTTGAGCACGCGCTTTTCTTATCTCCACGCCGTTTATAAGCGTGCGCTAGGCGTTGCTCCCGCGGCTTTTTCTTTGTGCGGGATTTTTAATGCCTATACTTCACATACCCCAGAACTATCAGCGCCGCCATCGTGAAGATCAGCACTATTCCTTTTATCGAAAACTTCTTTACATTTATATTCAGTATGAAAAGTATCGCTATCACGATCATGAAGATCTGGAAAACATAAGGATATATATTCTTCGGTATATTATGCCCGCCGACAAACAAAAGCGGGAATATCATCGCAACCGTAGTTACAGGCAGCCCCTGATACTTCTTCCTCGGCTCACTGCATATCCTCTGCCGCTCTTCCTCAGTAACGTTGAAATATCCCAGCCTGATAACCGCCGCCTGAACTATCATATACGCCGAGATGACGCCCAGACCATGATTGAAACCATAGCTGTACCCCAGCACCGCAGGAAACACGCCGAAGCACACCAGATCACAAAGCGAATCTATCTGTATGCCGAAAACTTTCTCCTCCGCCGTGCGGTTCTTCATAGCCCTCGCGATCTTGCCGTCAAACATATCGCACACGCCCGAGATAAGCAGGCAGAGATACGCCGCCGCATACTGCCCCTCGAAAACGCGCGTTATGCCGAATACCGATGATGCCAGCCCGATATATGTAAGTATTACCGAGGCATTGTAAAATCCTATCATTTCTTTTTCTCCTTATTTTTACCGTTTGTTGTCCTTGTAATTTTTATACTATTCTGAGCGCGATAAGTCCTATCACAAGCTGTATCAGCGCGAAACGCACCACTACCTGCGTGTCGCCTACGCCGAGGTTCTTGCGCCAGTGGTCGTGTATCGGCGTTCTGACTTTCTCCATGAAGTTTTTCATGCCTAAAAATCTGCGGCAGGAAAGTTTCAGCAGACCAAGTCCGCCGTCAACTATTATCACCGAAGCGAAGAAGATGAAAAGCAGAGGGTCGGCGCTTTTCAGCGAGATAACCGCTAGAAATACGCCTATACTGCGCGAACCTGCGTCGCCCATCAGTATCTTGCTCGGCGAGCAGTTGAACCAAAGGTACGCCGCCAGCACCATCAGCATAACGTATGAGCTGATCTTCATACTTGCGGGCAGACCATGCAGTATGAAAAGCGTTATCGTAACGCCCGAGAGCGTGCCGCACATACCGTCTACGCCGTCGCAGCAGTTGGTAACGTTTATGCTCGCCCACACCAGTATCATGCAGAGTATCGCGAAGATCACCGCGGGTATATGTATAGTTGTATGGAATATGCGTATATCGGTCGAGTTGTGCAACATGAAGTTTGCGGTAACGCCCGCGGTTATCACGAGGTCGAGCAGACCTTTTTTCAGCTCGCCCCAAGGGTTCTCGGCGGCGTCATCGAAGTAGCCCGTAAGCATCGCGGCGTAGATGAGCACCATGTAAAGCGCGGTCTCAAGCGAAAAAGGTGCGAAAAGCGCCGAGCAGAGCACGAAAACCGTGGTCATGATTATGCCCGCGCCGCGCGGCTTGCCCTCGCTGAGAGCGCCGTTTACCGCAAATTTCCTGCCCTGATCTTTTGGCAGCAGCTTCATAAAGTACTTTATGGCGAAAAAAGCCATCAAAAACGAAACAGCGAAGGTTACGGGCGAAAGCAGCCCGCCTTTTGACAAAATCGAATACAGCATAAAAATATCTATCCCAATCATTTTAATTTCGGCGGCGCTAGTGTGCACGCCTATCCATTATATATTATACTACATTTCAGACAAAAATGCAAACTTACAGCGGTGTCAATTTGCACAAAATTTTCTCCACAAATTTATCACGCAGATTTTTTCTTAAATTTGCGCACATATCCCCCCGCGCCTATTGATTTTGCAAGCGAAATATGTTATAATTTAAAGTATGATTAAGGCTTGTTAAAAGTCAATATGAAAGAATATGAAATTGGAGAGCGACAAGAATGAGATTACCGAAATTTCTCACCATAGCGTTTGGAAAAGCAATGGTAAAAGCGCTTCAGCTCGCAGGGCGCGACGCGGGCAACTTCCCCGGGCTGGTGCTCTGGACGCTGGACAGAAACTGCCTGCGCCACTTTTCCGCCGACTGCCCTATCATAGCAGTTACAGGCACTAACGGCAAGACCTCGACCACGAATTTCCTCAACAGGATATTCTCTTCCCTGCCGGGCGACAAGAAGATAATCACAAATATGCAGGGCAACAATCTCGATACGGGCATATGCTCGCTGCTGCTGCAGCACTGCGATATGAGCGGCAAAGTGCACGCAGATTACCTTGTACTGGAAACTGACGAGTCGCACGTTCCCGTAATATATAAACATTTGAAACTGGAAACGCTGGTTATCCTCAACTTTTTCCGCGACCAGCTCGACAGAAACGGCGAGGTGGAAACGCTTATATTAAAGGTGAAGAAATTTTTGGAAACTTACGACGGCAATTTGGTGCTCAACGCCGACGACCCAAACGTTGCGCGCTTAGGTCTGGCAAATCCCAAAAACAAGAATGTTTACTATTATAATGTAGAAAAGTATGAGGGCGCGACCGCTGAACTTTACGAGGCGGGCGAGGGACGTTTTTGCCCGCGGTGCGGCGAGGCGCTGGTTTACGATTATTACCAGTATTCGCACATCGGCAAATTCCACTGCCCGAAATGCGGCTTCGGCAACATCACCCCCGACGTGCAGATGCGCGACCTCGACCTCGATAATTCCAGCTTCACATTTGAGGGCGAGCGCTACCACACCAAACATTCGGGCATCTACCATATGTACAATCTGGCGGCGGTGTACACAGCTGCCAAGCTTTACAATATCGACCACAAGATCATCCACGACGTTTTCGAGAATTTTGAGGTCAACAACGGCAGATTGGAAAAATTTGAGTGCGGCGGCTCTACTCTGCTGCTCAACCTCGCGAAAAACCCCGTTGGCGCTAACATGACGCTGCGCCTGCTGAACCAAGACAAGGGCGAAAAAGAGCTGCTTTTCGTGCTGAACGACAACATCGCCGACGGCTGCGATGTTTCGTGGATATGGGACATAAATTTCTCGATCTTCAAGGGCGTTACCCGCGTTATAACCTCGGGCACGCGCGCTTACGACATCGCGATAAGAATAAAATGCTCGGGCTACGATCCGGATAAAATCTTTGTATACCCCGAGCTGGATAAGGCAGTTGCCTCGCTGTTTTCGACCGCGGGCAACAAGTACGCGGTCGCGAATTATACAGCAGTACAGCCCACCCGCGCGGCGCTGAGGGCTTACATTTCCGAGAAGGAGGGCAAGTAAAATGAGCGGGCAGAAGAGTTTAAAATTATTGCATATGTACCCGAACGTGCTCGACCTTTACGGTGACGGCGGCAATGTAGAGGTGCTGAAATACCGCTGCAAAATGCGCGGGATAGAGCTTATCGTAACGCCGCATTATCTTGATACTCCCGATATCGCCGATTTTTCCCAGCAGGATATTATCTACCTCGGCGGCGGCGCTGACTACGAGCAGCAGCTTCTCGCGCAAGACCTGCTCTCCTGCAAAGACAAGATCGCGGCGGCGCACAAAAACGGCGTTTTCATGCTGATGATCTGCGGCGGCTACCAGCTAATGGGGCAGTATTACAAAGACTCCAACGGCGAGAAGATACCGGGACTGGGGCTTTTTTCCTACTACACGCAGGCTTCGCGAAACAAGCGCGACAGGTGCATCGGCAATATCGTGATAGACACGCAGATCTGCGGCGGAGATTACAAGGTCATCGGCTTTGAGAACCACGGCGGACAGACGGCGAACGTAGCAACGCCTTTCGGCAAGGTGCTGCACGGCAACGGCAACGTGCGCGGCGGCGAATTTGAGGGCTACGTTGAGGAAAACGTCATCGCGACCTACCTCCACGGCCCGCTGCTCTCGAAAAATCCCAGGCTCGCCGACCACATAATCAGCTACTGCATGAAGCGAAAAGGCGAGAGCGCCGAGCTTGCGCCGCTGAACGATAAGCTTGAAGAAGCCTGCCGAAAACAGCTTCTTAAGCGGCTCTCAGAAAATAAATAAATTTTGATAAATCTATTGACAAATTATTGCCCGCAGAACTACGGTTTGCGGGCATTTTTACGCGATTTTTGCATATGCTTTTATATGTGGCTCATGTAAATTCAGCAATATTGTACAATTATATTCAAGGAAATTTGTGTTTTTTGTAAAATTTCTTTAAAATCGCTTTACATTTTCGACAAAATGAGTTATAATGGATTTGTAAGAAAAGGTTGTGAAAGTACACAATCATCATTCTATTATAAACAAATTTTTTGGAGGTATTTACAATGGCTAGATTTACTTTACCCCGCGATCTGTACCACGGAAAGGGAGCACTTGAGAACCTTAAAACTCTGAAAGGTAAGAAGGCCGTTATCGTAGTAGGCGGCGGCTCGATGAAGAGAAACGGTTTTCTTCAGAAGGCTGAGGATTATCTGAAAGAAGCAGGAATGGAAGTACACCTTATCGAAGGCGTAGAGTCCGACCCCTCCGTTACTACCGTTATGAACGGCGCTGCTAAGATGCAGGAGATCGGCCCTGACTGGATAGTTGCAATGGGCGGCGGCTCGCCTATCGACGCAGCTAAGGCTATGTGGATCAAGTACGAGTATCCTGAATGTACGTTCGAGGATATGTGCAAGGTATTCGGTATCCCTGAGCTGAGAAAGAAAGCTCACTTCTGCGCAGTATCCTCTACTTCCGGTACGGCTACCGAGGTCACCGCATTCTCGATCATTACCGATTATGACAACGGTATCAAATATCCTATCGCTGACTTTGAGATCACCCCTGACGTTGCTATCGTAGACCCCGAGCTGGCTGAGACCATGCCCCAGAAGCTTACCGCTCACACCGGTATGGACGCTCTTACCCACGCAGTTGAGGCTTATGTATCTACCGCAAACAGCGCATACAGCGATCCTCTCGCTATCCACGCTATCGAAATGATACAGCACGACCTTGTAGATTCCTACAACGGCAATATGGAAGCAAGAGACAGAATGCATGACGCGCAGTGTCTTGCCGGTATGGCGTTCTCTAACGCTCTGCTGGGTATAGTTCACTCTATGGCTCACAAGACCGGCGCTGCTTTCGCAGACTACGGCGCACACATCATCCACGGCGCTGCAAACGCTATGTACCTGCCTAAGGTAATCGAGTTCAACGCTAAGGACGAGACCGCTAAGAAGAGATACGGCGTTATCGCTGACTATATGCACCTCGGCGGAGCTAACGACGACGAAAAAGTCAAGCTGCTCATCGAGTACGTTCGCGGCATGAATGACAAGCTGAACATTCCTCACTGCATCAAGAACTACGGTCCCGACAGCTATCCTACCGAGCAGGGCTTCGTTCCCGAGAACGTATTCCTCGAAAGACTGCCCGAGATCGCTAAGAACGCTATCGCAGACGCTTGCACCGGCTCTAACCCCAGAATTCCTACTCAGGAAGAGATGGAAAAGCTGCTGAAGGCTTGCTACTACGATACCGAAGTTGATTTCTAATTCGTACATAACACGTCCTTTCTATAATTAAACGTGAAGCCGCCGCGGTATATCTGCGGCGGTTTTTCTTTGTGCAAATTTGGGTCAAGCCCCGTGCAAAACTGGGTCAAGCCCCGCAAAAGGGCAAATAAAAAGCAAAAACGGAGGACTTCGGCTGTCCTCCGCTTTTGCAAATGCGGGAAATTTATGATACAACTTGTGTAGAAGGCTAAACTTTATATAGACAGCACCACACAGCTGCTGCCTTTAACTTTCTTTTGTACTTTTCTATTGTGATAGCCTTTTCGTTTCGGCGCTAAAATTTTCGTACATCGACTGAGATGAAATTTATAGTGCTGCGATTTTCTATGTTCATATTTCCTATCACTATTTTATTATACACCATTATCCTCTTCCTGTCAATGCGGAACATAGACAAATAACGCATAGTGATAAGCCGCTGATATATGAGATATGCACAAAATCCGTTCGCAGCAGCGTTTTCTCGCCATGTTCATATTTCAAATGCCAAGTGTGTAAACGTATGGCTGCGCAGCGAAAATCCACGAAAAAGCGGAGCTGCAAAATACAGCTCCGCTGAAAGTTACTGTAAAAACGTTCACTTCTGTATCTACATCGCGCCCGCAAACGTGCGACGGAACTCCGCAGGACTCATGCCCTCGTACTTTTTGAAAACCACCGAAAAGTACGAGCTGTCCTGAAAGCCCGACTCCGCCGAGATCTCGGAGATGGGCTTTTCGCTGAACATCAGCAGCTCTTTTGCGTGCATTATGCGCACGCGGGTGATGAACTCCATGGGGCGCATTTCCAGATTTGTCTTAAAGAGCCTGCAAAGGTGCTGCTCGGTAATTCCCGCCAGCTCGGCAAGGTCGGAAAGGCGTATCTGCTCAGAATAGTGGTCTTCGATGTACCGCAGCACCTCGGAATAGCTGTCAGTATGCGTCGCCGCGAGCGACTGCGAAAAGCGGCTGTCAATGCCCTGCCGCAGCTCCAGCATGAGCATATACAGCAGTCCCGAAGCCGCGCTCGAACCGTATATCTTGTCGCCCTTCAGCTCGTAGTACGCTTTTTGCATTATATCGTGCATAGTGTCGACGAGCGGATTTCCCAGCTTTGCGAAGCTTGTCAGCCCCCACTTTTTGATGAGCGCGAGCGCCTCATACCCCGAAAAGCACATCCAGTCGACGTACCAGTCCTTCTCCGCCGCTCGGTATGAATGCGGCATCCCCGCGGGTATGTAAAAAGCGGTGTTCTCAGGCAATCGCAGCTTTTTGCCGTTTACGGTAAGTATGCCCTCGCCCTTGCGCGAAACGAATATCTGCGGGTACTGGTAGCCTGACGGCCGCTCTATCGGGAACTGCCAGCACTCTATGCCGACGCCGATGACGTAAAAAGGCAGCTCTTTTTCTATACTTATAACAGGAAAAATCTGTTTTTGCATTGGCGCTTCCTCCCCAAAAAAAGACAGCGGACTGCCGCAAAGCGGGGGCGTTATCCCCCTGACGATGCCGCAGCCCGCTGAAAACTTAATATATTACAACTTAGCAAACAGTAAATTCAAAAATCAATACAGCTCAGCCGCTTATATTTTAGGCTCTCTGTAAATAATATCCTCTCTTCTCGGGCCGTTGGATACCATTGTGATGGGGTAACCGATGTGGCTCTCTACGAAGTCTATGTACTTCTTGCAGTTTTCGGGAAGCTCATCGTAGCTGCGGATACCGCGAATATCGCACTTCCAGCCGTCGAGGGTCTCTAATACGGGCTTGCATTTTTCCAGCTCTCTTGTGGTCGGGAAATCGGTGATGACCTTGCCGTCAAGCTCATAGCCTACGCACACAGGTATCTTATCGAGGTAGCCGAGCACGTCGAGCACGGTGAAAGCTACGTCGGTAGCGCCCTGCATTCTGCAGCCGTACTTAGAAGCTACGCAGTCAAACCAGCCCATTCTTCTGGGTCTGCCGGTAGTAGCGCCATACTCGCCGCCGTCGCCGCCGCGTCTTCTCAGCTCGTCAGCCTCTTCGCCGAATATCTCGGAAACAAAAGCGCCTGCGCCTACTGCGGAAGAGTAAGCCTTGCAAACGGTAACTATCTTCTTTATCTCATAAGGAGGAATGCCCGCGCCGATAGCGCCGTAAGCCGCCAGCGTGGAGGAAGAAGTAACCATCGGGTAAATACCGTGGTCAGAGTCCTTCAGCGAGCCGAGCTGACCTTCGAGCAGTATCTCCTTGCCCTCTTTGATAGCGTTATGCAGATAAAGCGAAACGTCGGCAACGTAAGGCTCTACCATCTTTCTGTACTCCATCAGGGTATTGAAAAGCTCTTCTTCGTCTATCTCTGGCTTATTGTAAAGGTATTTCAGCAGTACGTTTTTCTGCGTGCAAACGCGGCTGATCTTTTCTTTAAGGTACTCCTCATCGAAAAGCTCCTGCACCTGAAAACCTATCTTTGCGTATTTATCAGAGTAAAAAGGCGCTATACCGCTCTTAGTAGAGCCGAAGCTTGCCTTGCCGAGGCGCTCTTCCTCATACTGGTCGAAAAGCACATGATACGGCATTACTATCTGCGCTCTGTCAGAAATAAGCAGCTTAGGCGCGGGAACTCCCTGCTCTATCACCTTATTCAGCTCGTTAAAAAGCACGGGTATATTCAGCGCTACGCCGTTTCCTATAATATTGGTAGTGCGCTCAGAGAAAACGCCAGAAGGCAGTGTATGAAGCGCGAATTTACCATAATTATTCACTATGGTATGACCTGCGTTAGCGCCGCCCTGAAAACGGATCACGACGTCAGATTCCTGAGCCATCATATCGGTGATCTTGCCCTTGCCTTCGTCGCCCCAGTTAGCGCCCACAATTGCTCTTACCATTTTAATGTACCATTCCTTTCCGAATTTGTCAGCGGATACAGGCGATACAAAGCATACCGCCACACTTTATAAGGATAACACAAAAAAGCGCCGCTGTCAAGTGCTTTATCCCGCACTCTCCCGCCTTTTTGTCGATTTCACAATTTATTAACAACTGCTGTCAGCAATATCAGTCTATATCCTTCCACACATCTTCGTGAGAAACATATTCGCCGTTTTCGAGGTCTTTATCAGCGCTTTCCATGTCAGCCCTTTCCTGAGCTGTGACCTTTGTAAAATCGGGATCCCATGCGAAGATCTTTTCAAGACCTTCCGCGCTGTCAATACCCATACCCATCGCCGTAGCCGTAATCATCGCTGTAATAAGCGTCGGTATTGTCGTTGTAATTGTAATCAGCGGCGTTGTCCGTGCTGCCGGTGTTATAGTCGGCGGCGGAGGAGTCCGCGGGGGTGATGTCGGCATACTGAGCGTACTTTTTCAGAAAGTCCTCGTTACCGGGGGAATCGGCGTAGTCGGAAGTAACGTTCAGGTATTCCTCTAAGCACTTTCCACTTGCCTTCATCTGCTGCGCCGCCTCAATGCCGACGTAGCGGATATGCCAAGGCTCGTAATCGTAGCCCGTTATCTTTTCCTTGCCCTTCGGGAAGCGTATGATAAAGCCGTACTCGGCGCAGTGCTGTTCCAGCCAGTTCGCCTCCGCCGTGCCCTCAAAGCTGAAATCGGTGGTGTTTACGTCGATGCAAAGTCCCGTCTGGTGCTCGGAATGGCCGGGGCGCGCCGATACCGCGTCCGCTTCGTCAAGTCCGCGCTGCGAGGCGTACTGCTCAAAAAGCGTCACCTGCTCGTCGTAACTGCGATAGCCTGAGCATATCCAAAGCGTTATGCCGTCGCTCCAAGCCTGCGCCGCCATGCTGTTGAAAGCTTCCGATACTTCGCTGTTCAGACCGGGGTCGTAGTCAGAAGGCAGCGAAAATGTCTTGTTTACTATCATGATGCCGTCAACGTAGGTTATGCCGTCTTTGGTAACGAGCTGGTGACCCGTCGCCTGACCCTTGTAGATGTCGCTGTTTTCGCTCTGCGAGGAGCTTTCATTATCCTCGGCTTCCGAGCTTTCGGTATCTTCCGCGGGGGCTGCCTGCACCTGCTGCGAAGAGCTTTCGCCCGTGTAAGTGCCCTGCGGCTCTTTGTCGCCGCTCGCGTTCACGATGACCATTATTATCAGCGAGATTATTATAACGCCCGCTGCCGCCATTACCATCTTAGCATGCAGGCGGTCGCGCGCGAGCTGGTCTGCCTTTTCGCGGCGCAGCTTTGCGCGGGCTATCTGCTCGCGTACATATTCCTCATACTCGGGGTCGTATTCCCTTTCGCCATCGTTATCATAATCATCGTCATAACGTTCGTCAGACCGCGGCGCTTCGTCATGACCCTCGTAATTTCCGTAGCGGTCGTAATCATCGTACCCATCGTAATCATATCCGCCGCCCGAGCCGTCCTGCCAGTCGCGCTCGTAACGATCGTCGTTATAATCGCGGCTGTTGTAGTTATCATAATTATCCATAAGCAATAAAATTCCTTTTCAAATACGGCGAAGCAGAATTGCCGCCTAAATGTAATATTTCTACACTTCTGATTATACCATACTTTAATAAAAAAATCAAGTCGGGGCTGCGGTGCGCGCTCCCCGACCTGTTTAGATGCTTTTTAACGAAAGATATTTTTTTTCAAACTCCGCAACGGGTATCGCCTTGTCGAAAAGCCAGCCCTGCGCCATTCTGTGGCCGCTGCTGCAAAGTATCTCCGCCTGCTTTTCAGTTTCCACGCCCTCAAAGATTATTTCCTTGCTGGCGGTCTGTATCAGATTGCATATCCTGTCGATATACTCTCTCGATTTTTCGTTGTTCTCTATGTTGTCGATAAACACCTTGTCTACCTTTACGATGTCTACAGGCGCGTCCATCAGTACACTCAGCGAGCTGTAACCCATGCCGAAATCGTCGATGTCTATCTTAAAGCCGTGCTCGCGCAGCTTCTTCATGTTGGTAAAAAGGTTCTTTACGTCCTGCGTAAAGCAGCTTTCGGTCACTTCTATCTCTATCAGGCTCTTCTCCACGCCGTAGCGGTCTGCCAGCTCGGCTATCCTGCTGACGAAATTCGGGTAAATGTTGTGCTTGCGCGAGAAGTTTACCGATACCGGGTACAGGTGTCTGCCCTCGCGCTTCCATTTCGCAAGATTTATCAGCACCTGCTCGTATATGTAGAAATCGAGCTGGGTTATGTAGCCCACGTTTTCCAGCACATCGATAAATTCGTAAGGCAGCTTGTAAGAGCCGTCGGCGTTGCGCCAGCGCGCCAGCGCTTCCGAGCCTATCAGCCCGCGTGTTTTCATATTGAACTTAGGCTGTAAGAAAAGCTCTATCGCCCCTGTTTTTATAGCGTTGAATATCTCGCTCGCTATCGCTTGGTCGTGGCTGCGCTTTATCCTCATTCGCTCGGCGTATATGCCGCCGGGGATATCGGTGCTGCCCTTTACGCTGCGGCGCGCTAGGTTCGCGTTGTCTATCGCGGTGTTTATATCCTCGTCCGCGGCGCGCATGAAGTACAGTCCGCACGAAACTTGTATATTGCTCAGCGGATATTTCTTCTTCTGCATCTCAGAGAATTTGCGGTTGCGCTCGCCTATCTTGTCGATAAGCTTTTCGCGGTCTTTAGCGCGGTAGAGCGATACAAAGTAGTCTGAGTAGATGCGGCAGCCCGCAACGCATACGCCGCAGTTCATTATAATGTCGGCAAAGTCGGCAAGCATCTTATCGCCCGCCCTGTAGCCGAAGTTTTCGTTCACATATGAAAAATCGTTTATGTCAGAGTAGCATACGGCGAAGCAGTCGCCCGTAGGGAAAAGCTCTTTCAAGCTCGCGGCGGCAGCCTTTTCAAAAGCGCCTCTATTAAGCAGACCAGTCACCGCGTCGGTGGTCGAGAGCCTTTCTATCTCGCGGCGGTCGTGCGCCATGCGGCTCTTCAGCGTTTTAACGTGGTCGATGTTAAAGAACATTCCGTAAACGCCCGTTATCTCGCCGTTTTCATTCTCGGCGCTGATATACGGCATACGGTACCAGCGGTAAGTGCCCTTTTTTATAAGGCAGCGGAAATCTGCCGTGCCTTTTTGCGGTGAAGCGAGCGCATTTTCCCATGTCTTGTAAAACACCTCGATGTCATCGGGGTGTATCAGCCCATCTGCCGTCCTGCCGGAGAGGAAGTTGCGCATTATACCGTTGCTGCCAAACTGCTTCATCACCTGCTCGCCAGCGGTAATGCTGAGCTCGTCGCGCTCGGCGTTGTATTCAAAAAATTTCTCTTCCGTATTATCGGCTATCATCTGCATACAGTAGCCCTGTTTTTTGAGCCTGTATTCAGCCATTTTGTTCTCGGTAATATCTGCAATGGCGCAGTAAAGCATAGCGCCATCTTCGCCCTCGGGCGGGTCTAGGTAGCGCGCGCGCAGGCGCAGCCATGCTCTTTCGCCGCTGCGGCATATAGGCAAGTCCTGCTCAAAAAGCAGCTTGGTCTTTACGCACTCGTCTATATTTTTCAGCAGCTTTTCGCGGTCGCTGCCTTTTATAATGTCTATCAGCCCGCAGCAGCTGTCTTTATCCATGCCGATGATGCGGTAATACTCGTCGCTCGCCTTCACCATTTCGGGGATCCCGTCGGCTATGCGCACCATCACCAGCCCGTCGCTCACGCTTTCGGCTATGGCGTCCATTTCCTTTTCGGCAGATTCGTACTTGCGTTTCAGCGCGGCGTGATCTGAGTTATCCGCCACGGTAACGTTTACGCAGCTATGCCCCTCTGCCGATGTGAAGTCTGTGCCTATGCAGATAATGTCGAGCACTGTGCCGTCGGCACACATCAGCCTGTGTTCCAGCGCTCCGCCGCCCACTGTACGCAGTTTCTCGACCTTTTCCATATAAGAATCAAATTCGTCGCGCGGGATAAGATCGTCAAAAACGACCTCCCCGCCGTCAAACTGCCTCGGGGAATATCCTGTAAGAGAGATAAAGCCCTCGTCATAATCAAAAATCTTTCCGCCGTCGGTAAAATCCGCGCAATATTTTCCGCACTTTACCTTTGTTATTTTTTTGCCCACGGCGAGGCTCACCCCTTTCACCATTTCATGATCCTATAGATCTTTGTCATTAGATATATGTATATCCCTGCACTAAATTTGTATATTTTACCTTCATACCACAATTATTCTTACTATATTATACAACAAATTGTACAGTTTTTCAATAGGCGCATATGATTTTCGTTATTTTAACTAATTAAAGCTGCCATAGTTAGTTGAATACCGCTATATCACATTCATTTCAAACGTTTACGCCATGGGTAAAAATGCAGTAAATATGTAATGAAAAGCAGTCGGGAATTGGCGGATCTATCAATTTGCTTGAACATTTGTGCAAAAAACTTGACACATAGGCTAAAATATGCTATATTATAAAGGTAAGTTTTACAGCATGAGCAGATTTTTTTATAGGATTACAAGAGGGGGTATTTCTGTGAAAAAGATGTCGAAAGGCTTCACGTTGGTAGAACTTGTAGTAGTTATCGCGATAATCGGCGTTTTGGCGGCGATACTTGTGCCGTCGATGCTGAATTATGTGCGCAAATCGCGCCTGAAATCTGCGAACACCAATGCCAAAACGGCTTACAACGCCGTGGCGGAGTTTTTGGCTGAGCAGGAGAGCAAGGGAATTTCCCGCGAGCAGGCGATAAGCTATTACGGCGGCAACGTGATAGACTGCACGACCCCGCCCACCGGCAATCAAAATCAGCTGCAGGCGCAGGAAGCCGTGTATTCCGTACTAGCGGAAAACGGCATTACAGCGGGCGATGTATGGGTAGGCGAGCAGACGATAAACAGCACAGCTTCATTTTACGTTCAGTGGACGGGCGACGAAGACCCGACGCTTAACACGGCGATATTCGGGCAGTATCCCGACCCGATAACGTGGGACAGCTGGAAAAACGGCAGTCTGCACTGGAAGCAGTACAATGAATACGATTAAAAAGACCGCTTGACAAACGCCGCTCGGCGTGGTATAATTAAGTTAACAAAGAGGCGCACTGCTGTAAGCGGTTCTCCTCCAAAAGATTGTCTTATTTTTAAAATAATCGCCCTATTTGGAAGGTGGGGCGGTTATTTCTTTTTGTTGTTGCAAATGTCGAAAACGAGTTCGACTATGTTAACGATCAACGTTAGTATTGCTACTACTGTTTCCACGCTCATACTTGCTCACCTCCATCTCTGGAGGAAGATTTGAACCGCCTACCGTTTTATGCAGTACGCCTTGTGTCTATTGTAACATATTTGTCGGGTTTTGTCAAATGCCTGTTTGAGCGCTTGACAAACGCCGCTCGGCGTGGTATAATTAAGATAACAAAAGAGGCGCACTGCTGTAAGCGGTTCTCCTCCAAATAGTTGAATTATTTAAAAAATAATCGCCTTATGTCGGAAGTGAGGCGGTTATCTTTTTTTATTGCTCAGATCAAATGTTACTTTGACAGCGTCCAGTATTAGATGAAGTAATTGGATTACAACTGATAATATGTCCACCAAGCTCACCTCCATCTCTGGAGGAAGATTTGAACCGCCTACCGTTTTATGCAGTACGCTTGATCAGTATTGTAACATATTTGTCGGGTTTTGTCAAATGTCGCCGCTCTTTTTTGGGAGCGGCTGTTTTTGCGCCCGAACGATAATTTCTCCGCCGATACACACATTCTTAATATGCAAGTAACAGTCGTGTGGTAGAATTAAATTTATATGTGTTTAAAAATGTATATGTAAGATGTGACTGTAAAAAGGAGGAATTTGTATGAATACTGCGGAGCTTGAAAAGACTGAAAATGCCGAAAGCACCGCTCCCGTTAAGGAAAATAAGATGGGCGTGCTGCCCGTCGGCAAACTCGTTTTCTCAATGTCGCTGCCTATGATGGTGTCTATGCTGGTGCAGGCGCTTTATAATATCGTGGACAGCCTATTCGTTTCTCAGATAAACCAGAACGCTTTTACAGGCGTTTCGCTCGCTTTCCCGCTGCAAAATCTGATGATAGCCGTCGGCGTGGGCACGGGCGTCGGCGTCAACGCTAACCTCGCCCGCGCACTGGGCGAAAAGAAGTTTGAAAAGGCGAACAAGTTCGCGCGGCACGGAATTTTCCTCGCCGTATGCAGCTACCTCGCGTTCCTCGCTGTGACCCTCTGCTTTACTAAGGTATATTTCCGCGCGCAGACCGACGTCGCCGCTACTATCCGCTACGGCGAACAGTACCTCTACATCGCGGGCGGGCTGAGCGTCGGCTCGTTTATGCAGATAATGAACGAACGTCTGCTGCAATCCACCGGCAAGACCGTCCTCTCGATGTTCACGCAGGGGCTTGGCGCAGTCATCAACATCGTGCTCGACCCGATACTGATATTCGGCATTGGCCCGTTCCCGAAAATGGGCGTTGCGGGCGCGGCGGTCGCGACGGTGGTGGGTCAGATATGCGGCGCGCTGTTCGGCATATACCTCAACGTCACCCGCAACCACGAGATAAACATCAATATGCGCGGCTTCCGTCCCGAGGAAAAATTTGTAAAGAGCATTTACGCGATAGGCGTGCCCTCGATCATAATGGCTTCGGTAACCTCTGTAATGACATTCCTGCTCAACCTTATACTGGCGGGTTTTGGCGCGCTCAAAGACACTCTGCAATCGGTACTCGGCGCGTATTTCAAGCTCCAAAGCTTCATTTTCATGCCCGTATTCGGTCTTAACAACGGCACCGTGCCGATAATCTCGTACAACTACGGCGCAGGCAAGCGCACCCGCCTTGTAAAGACGATAAAGATCTCCGCACTTTTCGCGACGTCGATAATGCTGCTGGGTCTGCTGCTGATGCAGGTATTCCCCGCACAGATGCTTGAGATATTCAAGGCGAACGGCGAGATGCTGCGCTGGGGCGTACCCGCGCTTAGGATAATCAGCGTATCGTTTATATTCGCAGGCGTCGCCATCGTATTCAGCTCGGCGTTCCAGTCGCTGGGTCACCCGATAAATTCTATGATAATATCCATTGCCCGCCAGCTGGTAGTGCTCGTGCCCGCGGCGTTCCTGCTCGCAAAGACCGGCAACCCCGACATGGTCTGGTGGTCGTTCCCGATAGCCGAGATAATGTCGCTTTCTGCCAGCATTTTCTTTATGATAAAGATACATCGCGAGGTCATTCGTCATATTCCCGATAACGAATAGCAGCATTGCTGTTCACATATGTGTCACATTTAATATTGTGGAGGGATTTATGAACAAATAATTTGTGTAAATCAACAAAATTGTTTCGCGCCTATTGACAAATAATTTGTTTTAAGATATAATAAATTACGCTGAAGGACACAAAGAGCGTGCGGACATGCAGCAAAATGCAGGGGGCACGGCTTAAAAATGCTTTAGCAGGCATATACTTCCGCTCCGAAAATGGGGTCTGCGGTTTACAGTTTGTTCAAACTGCTAAAATGCAGACAAGCGATTTGTTATATTGCACAAATTTCAAAAAAGTTTGTGAAAACTTATTGACAAATCAGAGAAGGCGGTGTATAATGTAATTACGCTGAGGGGCACAAAGAGATGTGAGCCGAAAGCGGTACATAAAGTAAGCTTTCCGCGGCAGTTCCGCTGCGGTGCTTTATAAAACAAATATTTTTATGGAGGGATTTTTCTATGAAAAAGACACAGAAAGGTTTTACTCTGGTTGAACTTGTAGTAGTTATTGCCATTATCGGCGTACTGGCAGCTATTCTGGTTCCTTCGATGCTTAACTACGTTAAGAAGTCCAGACTTAAGACCGCAAACTCAAACGCTAAGACCGCTTACAATGCTGTTGCAGAAAACGTAGCAGACGCTGAAACCAATGGTTATGCACTTTCCGCAGTTCTGACTGCAGATACTGACGCTTCTAAGTGGAAGATAACTGCAGGCACTGTATATGATGCAAAAGCTAGCGCGGCTGATGCCGGTGCAGAGAAGATTGCTGCAGCTCTTAGAGAGAACGGCGACGAGGCTGGATGCTTTAAGGTAGCTAAGGCTACTATCAGCGGTCAGGCTTCTTACGTTGTACTTTGGGCTAAGAATACTTCCGACGAAATGGTTGGTAGATATCCTGACGCTGTATCTTGGGATTCTTGGAAGTCTGAGACTTCTCATGAGACTATCAGCAACTTCACCATCACTAAGGGCAGCTCCACTATTTCTGCAGCTTCCTAACTGATAAGTGAAATTATCTGGCTAATACAGATTATTACATAAGCTCTGTGAAAACAGGGCTTATGTTTTTTTAAGGATATTTTTATGAAAAAGACGATAATAACTATTATAGCCGTCGGCGTTTTGGCACTTTGCGCAGGAACGGCATATCTGATAAACAACAATGTTAATGACCTTGACGAAACGCCGCAGAACGATTCACTTGTTTATTTCAAGAAAAACACAAATCTCCCCGATAATATAGACGTTTTCGCTAAAGACGGCGAAAAAACTTCCGACGTCACGCCAGCAATGTGGCAGGTCACTGCGCCTAATGGAAAAAGTATGTATATGCTCGGCACGATGCACGTTCAAAAAGAAGAAAGCTACCCGCTTCCAAAATACATAGAGCAGGCTTACCGCGGTTGCGACAAGCTGGCGAGCGAGATAAATAACGTAGACGTCGACCCGTTTTATGAGAGTTGCACTCCCGACCCTGCGCTAAAAAAAGACGACAGTTTGAAAAAGCACCTTACTGACGAACAATATTCTGATCTAAAAAATTACTTTTCTGAAAACGGAATGGATATTAGCGATTATGACAAATATGCACCGTGGTATGTTTTTCAGCAGTTAAACGCTCTTGGCGAAAGCAGCGGCGAATTTTCCGCGACTATCGGAATCGACAGAGTTCTTAAGATAAGCGCAAACTGCGATGACAAAGAAAATCTCAGCATAGAAACCCATGAAGCTAAGGACACTATGTACAGCAGTATGCCTGAGGACGTTATCGGGCTGCTGATAAAGAAGCACTGCACAACTACCAAAGAGCAAAGCGCCGCCGCGCTGGAAGAGCAGTATGAAGCATGGAAAACAGGCGACACCGAGCGCCTTTGCGAACTGACGTATGATTACAGCGGACTGACTGATGAGGAAAAGCCGATAATGGAAAAATATTATCAGCAATTTGTCATAGACCGCAACAAGATCATGGCTGAAAAGGCGAAAGAGTATCTTGAGCAGGACTACCAAGTGTTTTTCATAGCGGGAGTTTCGCACTTTGTCGGCGATGATGGCATACCCGAGCTGCTAAAAAAGGACGGGTATACTGTTGAGAGAGTAAATTGAATTTAGGGATTGAAATTTTGTAAGATATATGTTATAATAGTAAATAATATCCACGAATAAGGGAGAATTTATAATGTCAGAAAATAAGCTGTCGGATTTTGTAAAAAAATACAGGATAGAATGTATCGTAATGCTTGTCTACATAGTAGGCATATCAGTTATTTCATATTTTCATGAGCCTTGGTTCGATGAAGCGCAGGCGTGGCAGATAGCGCGCTCGGCGAGCATAAAAGACATTCTTTTCAAAATACCGCATTGGGAGGGTCACCCGCAATTGTGGCATTTGTTGCTTGTGCCTTTCGCAAAGCTTGGCGCGCCGTACCTTTTTTCTCTGAAATTTGTCAATATCGTGATATGCAGTGCGGCGGTGTCTTTGCTGATATTCAGATCGCCGTTTCCAAAACTTTTGCGATGCGCTCTGCCGTTTACATATTTCATTTTTTATCAGTATGGCGTGCTTTCTCGCCCGTACTGCATTATGATGCTCGCTATCTTTCTGATGGCTGTTACATACAAAACCCGCGATGAGAAGCCGCTGCCTTTTGTGCTTTCGATGGCTTTGCTATGCGCTTCGCAGATGGTGGGCATAATGATAGCCGGCATGGTGTCGGTAGTGTGGATGGTAAAGATCTTTGCTTCACACGCAGACGACAAAAAAGCTGTATTTAAGGACAAACGCTGTTACGCTTTGCTTGGGCTGCTTGTTATAGCAGCAGTACTTATAATTTCCGTAATGCCGAATGCAGATACTTTCAATACGTCTTTCGGAATTACGATCAAGGAAAGATTATCAGAAAGCTATCGTATACTGTTTCTTCCGTTTGAGGCAACATGGGGCTTATGTTTTTCTTATGGAGGCATTGTCGGCGGAATTTCTTTGGCGGCAAAGATAACGGAGTGTATAGGCGGTGCGCTTATACTGGCGTTTTTCGCGTGGTATGGCAAAAAAACACACACTCTCTCTGAATTTTTTCCTCCATTCTTAGTGTTGATCGTATTTTTGGGCATAGGTTACAGTAACCCGCACCATTACGGTATACTTACTTTAATGATGATCTATTATATGTGGATAACCTTAGAGCCAAAAGGATATGAAGCGCTTAGACAGCTTGCGGCAGCTTTTAAAGAAAAGATAACCTCGGGTTTCGTTCGCAAGCTTACTGCGGTGATACTTGCGGCAGCACTGCTGATGCCTGTTGCAGAAAGCGTAGTATCGTCAGTAAACGAGGTCTTGGTACCGTATACATATTCAAGAGAACTTGCTGATTTTATTAAAGAGCATCATCTCGATGAGCTGAAAATACTTTCAGAATGGGCATGGGATTTTGATGATATAGAAAGTGCTGAAATAGAGTACATGGATAAAAAAGAGATCAAAGAAAAGCGTAATGAATATGTCTACCTTATGGGTGTAGCAACTGAGGTCTCGCCTTATTTTGATAAACCGATATTTATAAATTACGGCGATGAAAACGGAAATTATCTTTATTCACAATACAGAAAAGTTGATAAAGATGAAGCGAAAAAAACGATAAATAAATGGGTAAGCAAGGGTATGCCTGATGTGATCCTTGCGGAGATAAATCTCGAATTATATTATTCAGAAGAAGACCTTAAAGAGGCAAATTATGTTCGTGTAGCAAACTTTGAGAGAAATAAAGTATTTAAGTTTTTCAAGGAAGATTACAGCATCAACCTCTATATGCGCAAAGACCTTCTCGAGAAATACGGCTTGAAAGAGCTGCCGTTTTAATATGTGAATTGCGGATAAGGAACTCTCCCCTTATCCGCAATTTTTTTGCCACCCCACCTTTGATAAATGTTAATCTAGTTTTGCCGAAATGTGTCTTGACAATTAACGCGCTCTGTGTTATAATAAAGTAAAGCATTTGGCTTTTGAACCATATTGGGCAAAAATCAAGTAAGTTAAAAAGGAGAAAATTTTTATGAAATGCTTCAAAAAACTTTTGAGCGGAGCGCTTTGCGTTAGCTTGACGCTGGCGGCTGCGCCTGCGGCTTTCGCTGCGGCAGCGCCTGAGGAGATCATTATCGACTCTGTAGATGACCTTATGCAGTTTGCCAAAGACGTGAATACCGGCGATTATAATGGCAAGACCAACGTTGTTGTTTCGCTGGAGGCTGACCTTGATCTCAGCGGCGTGGAATGGACGCCCATCGGCTACCCTGTTGAAGATGACGATGAATTTTATTTCAGCGGCAAATTCCTCGGCAACGGTCACACTGTTTCTAACATTGATTTTACCGAATGCTACGAAAACGGCGCGCTTTGCGGATTCTTTGGCGATATTGAGGGCGGCGAGGTCTCCGGACTTACTGTTACCGGCAATGTGGATGTGCAGAATGGCGGAAATTATGTTTTTTTCGGCACTATCGCAGGCGTTTCGATAGGATCTATGATATCTGACTGCGTTTCCGATGTTGATTTTAAAAACAATGGCAAATACGTTTACGGAACGATCGGTATGGTCGGCTATGCTTTAGACAATACCGCTATAGAATATTGTGAAAATAAGGGCAATATCGAGATAACAGGCGATATGGGAAGCGTTTATGTAGGCGGCGTTGCGGCATATGTTTCCAACAGTACCGTGCAGTATTCCGCAAATACAGGCGATATAACGTCCGCAGGTTCGCACGTTGGCGGCGTTGCAGGCGAGCTTTACAACGGTTCTAAGATGAATAACTGCTATTCCATCGGCAAATTTGCTCCTATCGGAAATGGCACATCTGACGCAGGCGGTTTGACAGGCACTATGTCCGAAAATTCAACTATTACAAACAGCTATTTTGCAGGCGAGATCGATCTTTCGCAGTACACCGCTTTCGCTCCCTTTACGCGTTTGGGCGCGATTTATGGCGCGGGCGGCAAAAACAGCGTTTTCAGCAACAATTACTTCACCGAAACTGAAAACATCACCGCAGGAGGCGGCGGCGTTGAGAACATTGCCGAAGCCAAGACCTACGAATACATGACTACCGAAGATTTTTACAACGAGATAGTAGAAAACGGCGGCGATTACAGGTTCAACGCCGAGGGTACGCCGCTTCTGCCCCTGCCTAAGTACGAGGTAACTTTCCTAGTCAACCCCGCCGAGCTTATGGACTGCGAGATCAAGCTTGACGGTGAAGTGCTTGAGTCAAATACCGTAGAGCTTTCCGCGGGCGAGTACACGGTAGAGGTCGAAGCGGACGGTTATCAGCCGCTCTCGACTACTGTCACCATAACGGCGGACACTGCTACCCACACGCAGGTGCTTACTCTGACACTGCTTGAGGACTCCAGCGCGGCAGACAGCTCTTCCGATACAGAAAGCTCCGCGGCGGACTCTTCCGAAGCTTCTGATACATCAAGTAAGGATACTTCGAGCGCCAACGCTTCAAGCAGTGCTTCCGGAAATTCAAGCACCGCTTCTTCATCTTCCAAAGCCGGCGACTCTAACCCGACCACCGGCGGTACAGCCAGCGTATTTGCCCTGCTGATAGCAGGCGGCGCTCTCGCAGCTGTACAGGTAAAGCGTAAAAAGTGATAAACGCTTAATTAAATAATACCACCCAAAAGAGCCTCTCCGCAAAAACCACGGAGAGGCTCTTCTAATACATTTTTCAATCCTTTATCTGCCAATCTATCGGCTCGATGCCGTTGTCTGTAAGGAACTTATTTACAGCGCTGAAATGGCGGCAGCCGAAAAATCCGTTGTACGCGGAGAGTGGCGAGGGGTGAGCGGCTTTAAAGACGGCGTGCGCGGGGTTTGTGATAAGCGGCGCTTTCGCCTTGGCGTTGCCGCCCCAAAGTATAAACGCAGTAGGCTGCGGGCGCTCGTTCAGCAGGCGGATAACGGCGTCGGTGAGCTGTTCCCAGCCCTTGCCGCGGTGCGAATTAGCCTGCCCGCCGCGCACGGTGAGCACGGTGTTCAGCATAAGCACGCCCTGTTTTGCCCAGTCGGTAAGCTCGCCATGGTGCGGGGGAGCGATGCCGAGGTCGCTTTGCAGCTCTTTAAAGATATTTTGCAGCGAAGGCGGTGGCGCAACGCCGCGCTTCACGGAAAAGCAAAGCCCGTGCGCCTGACCCTCGCCGTGGTAGGGGTCTTGCCCGATGATGACCGCCTTGACGTTTTCATACGGCGTATATTTCAGCGCATTGAAAATATCATACATCGAGGGGTAAACGGGGTAATGCGAATATTCATATTTCAAAAATTCGCGAAGCTTCAAGTAATAATCCGCGTGAAATTCGTCAGCCAGCAGAGCGTCCCAGCTGTTTCCAATGTGCACCATTAGAAGAAAGCGGAGGTAGAGCCGGCGATAGCGCCGATCACGATACCGAGCACCATAACAGCAGCGATCGCGAGCATGATTATGCGCATAAATAGCGGCTTATCGCTTTTCTGCTTCTGCGGCATTTGTTTTTTATCTGACATTTGGGTTACGACCTTTCTGTGTGAAGTTTTTGCAAGTAGTTATACGCTTTTATTATAGCATATTTTTCGCAGGATTGCAAGAGGTGAAAGTCATTTTTGCCCGCAAAAATCGTCCACTCGCTCAGACCTTCTCCGCAAATTTCAGCCCCACCATCACCGAAAACTTCTCCTCAGCGTCGATGACCACGCGCCCATCGTACTTCCCTGCCACGCTCTCGATTATGGACAAGCCCAGTCCGCGGCCGCTTCCCTTTGTGGAAGTAAGCTTTTTGCCGTTCTTTTTTGCGAGCGACAATTTACCTGCGTAGCTGTTCACGCACTTGATAAAGAAATACCCCGCCTCGCTCCATGAACTCAGCTCTATCTCACCATCGCGAATATCCCTCGCCGCTTCGAGAGCGTTGTCAAGCAGATTAGAAAAGATACTGCACAAATCTATATTTTCTATGCCGTCAAGATTTTCACCATTAACTGAAACGGTAAGCTTAACTCCGTTCTCTTCGGCGGCGAGCGATTTCGATAAAATTACCGCATTTATAACAGGGTTACTGCTGTAATAAGGTATCTGCGTTTGCTTGTACTTTTCCTGCATTTGCTCGAAAAGCTGCCGACCGTTCTCGCGCGACTCGGGCGAGTCGGGATCGTTCATCATGACGGAGAGCGTCTGCAAAGTGTTGTTCATATCGTGCCTAAATTTACGCATGGAGTAGACAGATTCTGTCAGATTTTCGTAGTATTCATACTGCATTTTTTCCAGCTGCATCGCTTGGTCGAGCGACATTTTCAGCTCGGCTTTTTGTTGATTATCGTAGATAGCTTTGATAAAAAAGCCGTCGGTCAGCACCCACGCCGCGCCGACGTAGATAACTACGTGCAGCATTTTTACAGTTTTGCCGTACTCGCTCAGACGGATAAGAAACAGCCCGCAGATGACCATTTGCACCGCGAGAACGGCGAAAAACTCCCACAGTTTGGTGTTCATCTCGATCTTTGATATTTTATTCCATACATATATGCCAATAAACGAGAAGATCAGAAGGCTGATAGTCGAGAAAAACCGCACCGGCAGGCTCGGAAGGTTGGCGCTGACGTTCTCGAAACTTATGCCGATCGAGAAAAACACCACCGCGCTGAAAAGTTCGCTGATTATCACGCCGGCGGTAAGTACCAGATAGCACTTGAAGACCCGCACCCAAGAGTCGCGCGAGAAGAGCTTCATCGCCGCGAAAAGCGAGAAGTTTGTCGCTAAAATCGTTCCAACATTGGCTTTTTCATGCATATCGAAAACCAGCTTCACGCACAGCAGGGCGCAAACCAAAGCGCCGCACGCCAGCAGGCTTTTCACGCTCTTGCGCTTCGGGCTGAGCGAGTAGTGCACGGCGTAGGTGTAGGGAATGCTCGTCAGCGCGGCGTTCAAGGCGTAAAGCAGTGTTTCCATCATTCGCCACCACCCGCCTTCAAGCCGACAAGCACCGAAAACTTCTCCTCAGCGTCGATGACCACGCGCCCATCGTACTTCCCTGCCACGCTCTCGATTATGGACAAGCCCAGCCCGCGGCCGCTGCCCTTTGTGGAAGTAAGCTTTTTGCCGTTCTTTTTTGCGAGGCTGGATTTTCCCGCGTAACTGTTCACGCATTTGATAAAGAAATACCCCGCCTCGCTCCATGAACTCAGCTCGATCTCACCATCACGAATATCCCTCGCGGCTTCGAGAGCGTTGTCAAGCAAGTTTGAAAATATACTACACAAGTCTATGTTTTCAATGCCGTCTAAATTTTCGCCGTTTACAGATACTGTAAGCTTAACGCCGTTCTCCTCCGCCGCAAGCGATTTCGACAAGATTACCGCATTGATGACGGGGTTACTGCTGTAATAAGGTATCTGCGTTTGCTTATACTTTTCCTGCATTTGCTCGAAAAGCTGTCTGCCGTTTTCCCGCGACTCGGGGGAGTCGGGGTCGTTCATCATGACGGACAAAGTTTGAAGCGTATTGTTCATATCGTGCCTAAATTTGCGCATGGAGTAGACAGATTCTGTCAGATTTTCGTAGTATTCATACTGCATTTTTTCCAGTTGCATCGCTTGGTCGAGCGACATTTTCAGCTCGGCTTTCTGTTGGTTGTCATAGATAGCCTTGATGAAAAAGCCGTCGGTCAGCACCCACGCCGCGCCGACGCAAATTACGACTTGAAGTATCTGCACGTTTTTCGGGTTGACCGTCACGCCGACGAGGAAAACGCAGACAAGCACTATCTGCACCGCAAGCACCGCGAAGAACTCCCACGTTTTGGTATTCATTTCGATCCCCGATATTTTGTTCCATATAAACACCGCGATGAACATGAAGATCGTCACGCTGATAGTGCCGAAAAAGCGGCCTATCGGCAGATACATCACCGCTTTCGACGACCTGATGTCCGCGCCGATGCCCATAAACACCAGCACGCAAAAAAGCTCGCTTATCACCGCGCTTCCGCTGAATATCAGAAAAAATTTCAGCACGCGCACCCACGAGTCTTTTGTAAAAATTTTCATGAGGAAAAACAGCATAGTCTGCGTGAAAAGTATCGTGAAAAGCGAATCCTCTTTCAGGAAATCAAGCCAAAGCTTGAACCACATCAGCGCGCAGATCAGCAGCCCGTAGAGCAGGGTCGCCCGCACGCTTTTGTACTTCGGCGTCAGCGAGCGGCGCACCGAGTAGACGTACGGTACGCTTGTGATAACGCAAAGCAGTATGTAGATGAGAATATCCATCATTCGCCGTCACCAACTTTCAAGCCGACAAGCACCGAAAACTTCTCCTCAGCGTCGATAACAACGCGCCCATCGTACTTCCCTGCTACGCTCTCGATTATGGACAAGCCCAGTCCGCGGCCGCTTCCCTTTGTGGAAGCAAGCTTTTTGCCGTTTTTTTTCACAAGCGAAGCTTTTCCCGCGTAACTGTTCACGCACTTGATAAAGAAATACCCCGCCTCGCTCCATGAACTCAGCTCTATCTCGCCGTCGCGAATATTCCTCGCGGCTTCGAGAGCGTTGTCAAGCAGATTTGAAAATATACTACACAAGTCTATATTCTCAATGCCGTCTAAGTTTTCGCCGTTGACAGATACTGTAAGCTTGACTCCGTTCTCCTCAGCGGCAAGTGATTTCGACAAAATTACAGCATTTATAACAGGGTTACTGCTGTAATAAGGTATCTGCGTTTGCTTATACTTTTCCTGCATTTGCTCGAAAAGCTGTCTGCCGTTTTCCCGCGACTCGGGGGAGTCGGGGTCGTTCATCATGACGGACAAAGTTTGAAGCGTATTGTTCATATCGTGCCTAAATTTGCGCATGGAGTAGACAGATTCTGTCAGATTTTCGTAGTATTCATACTGCATTTTTTCCAGCTGCATCGCTTGGTCGAGCGACATTTTCAGCTCGGCTTTCTGCTGGTTGTCATAGATAGCCTTGATGAAAAAGCCGTCGGTCAGCACCCACGCAGCGCCGACGTAGATAACTACGTGCAGCATTTTTACAGTTTTGCCATACTCGCTCAGGCGGATGAGAAAAAGCCCGCATATGACCATTTGCACCGCGAGGACAGCGAAAAACTCCCACAGTTTGGTATTCATCTCGATTTTAGATATTTTGTTCCACACGAATATTCCTAGGAACATGAAAATATTTACGCTTATCGTCGAGAAAAAGCGCACGCCCGCTCCCGGCAGGCTGTTTACCATATTGTCAAATTCCAGCCCCATTCCAAAAAACACCAGCGCGCAGAAAAATTCGCTGATTATCATGCTGGTTGTCAATATCAGATAAGATTTGAATACCCTTGCCCACGAGTCCTTCGTAAATATCTTCATGGTCGCGAAAAGCGAGAAATTCGTTATCAGTATGGAAGCCAGCGAGGCTTTATACCGCGCGTCGAAAAAGAGCTTTATCCAAAGCAGTACGCATATCAGCAGACTGTACAAAAGCAGACTTTTCAGCGTTTTTTTCTTCGGCGTAAGCGAGTAGTGCACCGAGTAGGAGTAGGGTATGCAGGTCAGCGCCGATGTCAGCGCGTAAAATATCATCTCCCCCATTTAGATACCCCCTTTGTAGCGGAAGAAATCTTCCATAAAGCTGTCCTTTTTCGTCTTGCCCAAGAAAAGATCTCTGCCGTTTACCATCTTCACCTCGCCCTTCTTTTCGTCTACCGAGTGTACGAATTTCAAATTTGCGATGTAGCTGCGGTGGCACTGAGAAAAGCCATCGGGCAGGCGGTCGGTTATCTCCGAGATCTTGGCGTACACCTCTTCCTCAGCGCCGTCGCGCATATGGAATATCAGCTTGCGCCGCCAGCTTTCTATGTACATCACCTCGCGCAGATTTATGCTCACTACGCGGCGGTTTTTGCTGAACTCTACGCGCTTTTCCTCAACCTCTTCGCTGCCCTTTATCAGCAGCGAGAGTATGCGCTCTACCACGGCGCGGTCTATCGGCTTAGTAACGTAGCCGAAAGGGCGCAGGGCGGGCGACTGCATGAATATCGCCTGCGAGTAGCGGTCGGCGTAGCCTGTTACGAAGACTATCTTTATTTCAGGCTCCATGCGGCTCACCATATCCGCCAGCTCTATCCCGTTCACGTCAAGCCCCAACTCTATATCCATAAAGAATATATCGCAGCCGATATGCCCGCTTTTCAGCAGCTCCTCCACCTGTTTCGGCTCTTCAAAGCAGCGAAATGAGGCGTAGCAGCCGTGCTTCTGCAAAAAGCCTTCTATACAGTTTTTCAGCTCTGCGGTAGCCGCGCGGTTGTCGTCAAAAATATACACCTTGAGTTCACTATTCAATTTAAAACACCCCTAAGAAATTATTTATTTTGAATATACCATATAATATTTTACACCAATATTAGACATAATTCAACCAAAGTATTTTAATTTGTTATATAAAATGTTTTCGTTACATTTTAAGCCAATTCATTACATTATTTGCAGACGTTCGTTACATTTTCGTACTTTTGGTTACATTTTTCTTGAAGCTTATGTATATAAATGTTATAATGTATTATGAATAAGCATTTGACAAAAATCCCACTCCCGCAGTATGAAACCATGCCGCGGGAGTTTTTTTTATAAAAAAATGTTCAAAACTGTACTTTTGTCATTGACAAGACTATTATATTTGTGCTATTATTACATATATAAGATACAACCACTATTGATTTTTGTACGGGGTGAATATTATATGAAGAAAAGAATAATTAGTTCCGCCGTGGCGGGAGCAATGGCGCTCACCATGCTTCCAACCCTGCCTGCGGATACTTCTTTGAGCGCCGCCGCAGCTTCCGACGTTACCGAGGTGCGCGGACAGTGCGCCAGCTACGAGGGCACGAACGCGGGCGCGCAGACCTATGACCGCTGGTCGAAAGTGATAAACTCATACCTCTTTGCCGATGGCGAGGGCTACCTGCGCGTTCAGGGCGACGCGGTGAGCGGCAAGCTGCTGGCTGAGTACTATTCGTCAGACTTCACGCTGCAAAATACCGTTACCGTAGATCTTGATCTGCCGATATTCGGCGGATTTTACTCGACGGGGGATAACTACTACGTCCTTACAGGTCAGGAGAATGACGCCGAGGACGACAGCGTAGAAGTTTACCGCATAACGAAGTACGATAAAAACTGGAACAATTTGGGCAGTGCCGGACTTTTTGGCGGGAACACCACTATACCTTTCAACGCGGGCACGGCACGCTTTGCCCAAAGCGGAAAATATCTGCTGATACGCACCTGCCACCAGATGTACACATACAGAGACGGCAGAAGGCATCAGGCAAACGTCACCATTCAGCTGGATATGGACGAGATGAAGATAACCGACTCGCTCACAAGGATAGCAAACAACAGCATAGGCTACGTCAGCCACTCTTTCAACCAGTTCATACGCACCGACGGCACATCTATTGTGGCGGCAGACCACGGCGACGCAGGCCCGCGCTCAGCCGTGCTGATAAAGTATGACGGCGACTTTACCAAAGGCTCGTTTGTTTCCGGATGCACCACTTTTGATATGATGAAGTATCCCAAGCACAAGAGCAACTACAATATCACGGGCGGCTCGATCGGCGGCTTTGAGGTCACTTCGAGCGGCTACGTTGCCGCGATGAATTCGGTAGACCAAGCGGACATCACGAACAATACCACGCGAAACATTTTCATATCCAGCGTATCGAAAGACCTCAGCTCGGGCGAGCTCACTCAGTTGACGAATTACGCTGAGGGCACGGAAACAGCCTCTACCCCGCAGCTGGTGAAGATAAACGACGACGAGCTTATGCTTCTTTGGACGCGCGAGGGCAAGGTGAATTACGCCGAACTTGGCGCTGACGGCGCTGTAACGAGCGACATTTACAGCTTCGAGGGCGAGCTTTCAGACTGCCAGCCCATTGCGGCGAACGGCAAGCTCAGCTGGTATATCTGGAACGACGGCGACATTACTTTCAATAGCATAGACCTCGGCGATATATCGAAACACAACACTAAGATAATCCACAACGGCCACGACTACGTTACGAAAAACGCTACCAAGACCAACGGCACAGTTACCCAGACCTGCAAAGTCTGCGGATATGTAAACACTTTCACAGTAGACACTACTTTCAAATCATGGTACAGAACTAACGCGGACACCGGATATTTCTGGAGCTCGCCCGAAAGCAGCTACGCCATCGGCAACACGCTGGATATAATGGTTTACGGCGCTGACGGCAACACGGTGGACATGAAGAAGAAGTACGTCGTAGAGCTTTCGGACGATATAGCCGTTCAGTCAAACCCGCAGAGCTACTACACGCGTCTTACTTTTACAAAAAACGGCAGCGTAACGCTGAAAGTTTACCCGAAGTATAATCCCGACGCGGCGCACACCTTCACAATAGTCTGCGGCCACGCGCACAACTTCAACACAGGCACGATAACCACCCAGCCGACCTGCACGGAAAAGGGCGTTCGCACACGCACCTGCACCATCTGCGGCGAAAAGCGCTACGAGAGCATAGCCGCCACGGGTCATAAATACAGCGCATGGAAAGAAACTAAGGCGGCTACTTGTACCGCCGAGGGCACTCAGAGCCGCACCTGCTCGGTATGCAAAAACGTCGAGAACAAGACTATAAAGGCTAAGGGCCACACCGAAGTCACCGACAGCGCGGTGGCGGCTACCTGCACTACTGACGGCAAGACGGCGGGAAGCCACTGCTCGGTATGCGGCAAGGTCATCAAGGAGCAGACGGTCATAAAAGCTAAGGGACACACCGTAGTCACCGACAGCGCGGTGGCGGCTACCTGCACTACCGACGGCAAGACGGCGGGAAGCCATTGCTCGGTATGCGGCAAGGTCATCAAGGCGCAGACGGTCATTAAGGCGACGGGTCACAAGTACGGCGAATGGGCGGTCACCAAAGAGCCTACCTGCACAGCCGCGGGCACTCAGAGCCGCACCTGCTCGGTATGCAAAAACGTCGAGAACAAGACTATAAAGGCTAAGGGCCACACCGAAGTCGCAGACAGCGCGGTGGCGGCTACCTGCACTACCGACGGCAAGACGGCGGGAAGCCATTGCTCGGTATGCGGCAAGGTCATCAAGGCGCAGACGGTCATTAAGGCGACGGGTCACAAGTACGGCGAATGGGCGGTCACCAAAGAGCCTACCTGCACAGCCGCGGGCTCGCAGAAGCACTCCTGCACGGTATGCGGAAACACTGAAACCCAGACGATAAAGGCGACGGGTCACAAAGCTAGCGGCTGGATGATCGACAAACAGCCCGACATCGGCGTAAAGGGCAGCAAGCACAAGGAATGCACAGTATGCGGCAAGGTACTGCAAACGGCTGAGATACCCGCACTGGGCGCTAAGGACATCTCGCGCGCAAAGGTCACGGTAGCGAGCAAAGTTACGTTCACGGGCACTTCGAGAAAGCCCGCTGTTACCGTGAAGCTGAGCGGCAAGGAGCTTGTAAAGAACACCGACTACACGGTAAAATACAGCAACAACAAGGCCATCGGCAAGGCGACCGTCACCATCACGGGCAAGGGCAAGTACACGGGCGTTATCAAGAAAACGTTCAAGATAGTGCCCATGAAGCAGGTGATAACAAGCGTAACGGCAAAGACGAAAGCTTTCGCCGTGAAGTGGACGAAAGACCTAAACGTCAACGGTTACCAGATAAAGTACAGCACGAAGTCTGACTTTAGCGGCGGCAAGAGCGTTTACGTCAAGAAAAACACCACTGTAAGCAAGACATTTACAGGGCTGACGGCGAAAAAGACCTACTACGTCAAGGTGCGTTCGTACAAAACGGTGAACGGCACGAAATATTACAGCTCGTGGTCAAGCGCAAAAAAGGTAAAAACTAAATAAGCATACACTCAACAGCCCCGCGCTTTCGGAAAATTTTCGTAAGGCGCGGGGCTTTATTATTTGAGCAAGATCATAGGTAAGCGCGGCGAAACTGAGGGCGGGAAACACCAAAACTCCGCGTTTTCCGGTAAATAATCTGTAAATAAGTAAAATAACATTGCGTATTTACAGTGAAAAATAGCAAAGCGGCGGCGCGATGGCGAGAAAACTCAGCAAAATCAAGGGTCTGCGCCGTGCGGAGCGGTTTTTGTTTAGACTAGCTGATAATTAGTTAAAACAGAAACTTAATAAGCGAAAACGTTTTTGAATGATGACAGAAAAGGTCGAATAATGTATAATATTACTAAGGAAAAGAGCCGCCATTCGGCAATGAGGCGCTCTAAAAAAAGCGCGGGCGCGCGGCGCGGCGCAAAATAATTTATGAAGGGAACGTATTCATATGAAAAGAAATAACGCACAAAACACATCAGCAAAGAAAAAGCTGATACCCGCCGTAGCGATGTTCACAGCCTCGGCAGTTATGCTCTCCACCGCTACTTACGCTTGGTTTACGATGAATAAAAACGCTAAGGTGACGGGTCTGAACATGACCGCGACCGCAGGCGGTAGCATTGAAATTTCACTGGGACAGTTTGAAGATGGAAAACCTGTTGCTAGTGAAGGTGCTGTTACTGCTCCAAAAATGAACAACAAATCTTGGAAAAACGTTGTAGCAGTAAGCGAATATTATTCTACTGTTGGCAAACTCAAGCCTGCCTCTTCTATCAATGCTAATGACCTCTTCTATGTTGATGATTCACAGGTATACGCAGGTGGTATGGAAGTTAATGATGCCACTGAAGTACATAGTGTTACAGCCGCCAATGAAGCAAAGTTAACTTTGAGTGACGGCACAACTACTGAACTTAAAAATGACAACACTGAAACAGGATACTATGTAGATGTTCCTGTATGGATAAGAACCACAAAGCAAACTGATCAAGTTGTTAAATGTGATGTTACAATAAATGACGCAAACATGGACGGCTCTGTGGATGGCAAGGAATTACAGAAAGCTATCAGAGTAGCTGTTATCCCGATGAGTAACGCAAGTAAAATCGTAAACGGTGCTGATACTTCTGCAGATGCAATTGCCAAGAGCAATTCTTACACTGATAAGGGTACAATAAGTGTTTTTGCAACAGATTACACATATTATAAAGATAACGATGCTGACGCCAACGGCGGTAATGCTCTTAGTAAAACCAAAGTAGCCGGTACAGCAGCGACATATGATTCCTGCCGCGCTGCACTAGAATTTGCACAACAGTATGTAGCAAAAACTGAATTTCCCAATGATACAGAGGAAAACTATGAAGCAGGTAGCACCCTTTTCACACTTACAAAGACATCTGGAGATGAAGAATACTCGGTTCAGCCGTTCGTAGTTCGTGTATGGCTCGAGGGCGAGAGCACTTCCTGCAAGGACGCTAACGCTTCGCAGGACTGGAACATTCAGCTCAACTTCTCGGGTGCTGATAAAGTTGGCGAATAACCAAAATCAAACAAAATAACACTGAAAACGCCGACCCCAAATCGGCGTTTTTGGAATTATACGAATATTTTTTTGCGGGCACGGGGCTGACACATACCGTCAGAATTGGTTCGCTGTAACAGAAAAACTTGCTGAGAGAGGGTGAAAAAATGGCACAGGATACCACGGGCACGGCGACCATCGCGGCGGCAACTTCCACAGTAGACGGTCTGCGCGCCATCGAGCTGAGCTACCGACCTATCCGCAGTACCGCGGACGGCGACGTGCTGTTTTTTCAGTCGGCAATGCGGCTCAACGGGCCTACCCTCGGCGTGCTCGCGCCCGAAGACTTTATGCCCGTGGCGGAGAGCACCGGGCAGGCTTTTCCGCTCTTCAAGCTCGCGCTGGTGCAGTTGGCACAGGCTATCGCAAAATTTCGCGCGCGTGAGATCAGCTTTTCGTGGTGCTCGCTCGCGATACCCGCGGCGGCGCTCGGCAGGCTGGACTGCGTAAAAACCATCTGCGACCTCTGCGAAACGCTGAAAGCCGACCCCGCGAAGATCTGCTTCGAGATACCGCAAAACGCCCTCGGCGACACGGCGGCGGCGGTGAACGTCGGCGTGCTGCGGCAAAAGGGCTTTCACTTCATGGTGTGCGGGTTCGACGGCGGCGGCTTGACGCAGATAGCCGAGCTGGAGGCGGACTTTGTAATGCTCAGCCCCGCCGCGACGGAAAACATGAGCGGCGGCGAGCGCGCGCTGACCTGCGTAAAGACCCTGCTGGACTTCGTGAACGGCATTGAAGCCGAGCCGATAGCCTGCGGGATATTCGACGACGAGCAGTTAAAGACCCTGCACGACATGGGCTGTTACTACTACGCTGGCGCTGGCGCGGGAAAATACGTCGCCGAGCGATATGTAAGAAGAAGAAACTAACGAAACGGGAGATACGGCCTTGAAAAAACACAGCGAAAATAACGCGGAAAGCGTTCAGGACGTACAAAACGTACATGAAAGCGACGTGGTAGACACCTTAAAACTGCGGCGCACGGCGAAAGAAGCCAAGAAATATGTGGTGCTGATGAGAATTTTCAGCATACTGGTGATAATTCTCGTCGCAATAGTTGCGATAGTTTACGCTATCTCGTACTTCTATGACAAGTACGGCAGCTTTACAGTCAAGATAAATAAGTACGATATGGTTAATCAAGGTCTTACGCTTTCGGAAACGCCGGATTATACCAAGACAAATTCAAAGCTGAATGCGGACATCGTGTACGACATGACGAACATCAGCGGCGAGGACTTGCCAGCGAACATCGACAAAGTGAACGGCAGTCATAACGGCGAAAGCTATATCGCGTACACGTTTTATCTGATAAATTCGGGCAAAGACACGCTGACGTATGACGGCGAAATGACTATCGAAAACGTAACAAATAATGTTGACGAAGCGATACGCGTAGCGCTGTATGTGAATGGCGAAAAGACGGTGTACTGCAAAACGAAGTCGAATGGCGGGGGCAAGGAGAGCGATTGTGATGAAGAGTTCGCGTCCTCGACGAAGGTAATGCAGAGCAGGCGGGAGAAGTTTGCGCCCGGTGCGAAAGATAAGTATACGGTAGTGATATGGCTGGAGGGCAACGATCCGGATTGTCTTGATGATATAGTAGGCGGCACGATGAAGCTCGGTATGGATTTCAAGATTGTGGAGGGTACTTGAAAAGTCGCCTTCGCCAACTTTCCTGCTTGTTTCGCTCCCAACAAAAGTTAAATCTCTGCCTTGGCAGTTAATCAAAAAATAAAAAAATTTTACAGATTTGAGGTACTAATTATGAAAAAAGCTTTAAAGGTATTCTTTAACATCATCGCTTGGATTATCCTTATCCTCGCACTTATCGTCACCCTGCTCGTCTTTTCCTCCGACCGCAACAACGGCGTCGCTAACCTCCTCGGCTACATCCCCCTCACCGTAGAGTCCGACTCCATGAAGCCGACCTTCAAAAAGAACGACATGATAATCGTTAAAGAGGTCGACGACATAAACTCACTCAAAAAAGGCGACGTAATTACGTTTTGGACGATAATCGACGGCAAAAAAGTTAAAAATACCCATAGAATTCAGCAGGTAGTCGACGAAAACGGCACAAAAAGTTTCGTTACCCGCGGTGACGCCAACGACCTCGACGACAGCTACAACGTCTACGGCGGCGACATCATCGGTCAGTGGCACAACGTCAAGATAGGCGGCTTCGGCAAGGTAATGAGCTTCCTCCGCACCAAAACCGGCTTCTTCGTCTGCATTCTTATCCCCATAGCTCTCTTCTTCCTCTTCGAGCTTTACAAGCTTATCCTCACGATAGTTGAGGTCAAGCGCCCCGCAGCTCCCGAAGTCGACGAGGAAGAAATAAAGCGCCGCGCCGTAGAAGAATACCTCGCGGAACAGAAAAAGAAAGAGGCTGAAAACGCTTCGTCTGATGACCAAAATGACGAAAACAACGCAGAATAACTGCTAAACATATGTTAAAATATTCAGGAGAGATCAAGTGCTATGAACGGATTTCTGAAATGGTTCTTCGCTTTTATTTCCGAGATGCTCGGCGGTTTTGCCTTGATATTCAAGGGGCTGTGGCACGGAATAAAGCAGATTTTTAATGTAAAAGAGTATGTTAATATATTCAAGTCTTACTCGACGGAATTCGGCACGCTCAGCTGGGTACTCGCCGTTATCGCCATTATCATCGTGGCGGCGATATTCGCGCTTCTGATATTCATGATAGTGCTGGCTGTAAGAAAATACCTCAGATTTCGCCACTCTATCGTCAGCAGCGAAGACCTCATAGAGGAGATAGCCGACCTTCAGCGCAAGGTCGTGAAAATGGCTAAGGAAAAAGACGACATAATGGCTATGAAAGTCGCGCAGATGGGTCTGCCGAACAAGGCGGGTCAGGCGCTTTCCCTCGGCGAGGACGGCATTACCGCCGCCGATGAGCGCACCGAACTGCCGCTGAACGCCGAAGCCGTCACCTCAGACGGCGTTATACAGACCGCCGACCGCCGCTTCTCAAAGCTTATGGAGGTAGACGCCTTTTACGCCGACTACACCCCGCCCGCTTACGACAACGAGATCACCCTCAGCGGCATTTGCGAAGCTTACCGCAACTTCGCCTGCTCGCGTATGCACCTTTATTACGACATCAAGACGGTGCGCCTTTTCCTCGCGGGCATGGCTTCCACAAAGCTCATAATCCTGCAAGGCATTTCCGGTACAGGTAAAACTTCGCTTCCCTACTCGTTCGGAAAATTCCTGCAAAAGGACACGACTATCGCTTCGGTACAGCCCTCGTGGCGCGACCGCACCGAGCTTTTCGGCTACTTTAACGAATTTACGAAAAACTTCAACGAAACGGAAGTTCTGAAAAGAATTTACTCTTCAAGTTTCAACAACGATGTAAACCTTATCCTGCTGGACGAAATGAACATCGCGCGAATCGAGTACTACTTCGCGGAAATGCTTTCGATACTGGAAATGCCGAACGCGGACGAGTGGAAGCTAGACCTGGTGCCTAACTCGTGGAGCACCGACCCCATCAATTTGGACAAGGGCAAGCTTTGCATACCGCAGAACATTTGGTACATCGGCACGGCGAACAACGACGACTCGACCTACGCGATTTCGGACAAGGTGTACGACCGTGCCCAGCCGATAAATCTGGACGCAAAAGGCGTAGCGTTTGAAGCACCCGACACCCCGCCGATGAATTTGGGATATGAACATTTGAACGCGCTGTTTGAGGCGGCGTTTAAGGAGTACCCCATCTCGCAGGAGAATTTAAAGAAGATGCAGCAGCTCGACCTTTGGGTGATCGAGAAGCTGAGAGTTGCGTTTGGTAACCGTATTTTGAAGCAGATGAACCTGTTTGTGCCGGTGTATGTAGCGTGCGGCGGCGACGAGCTGGACGGTATAGATTACGTCATGGCGACGAAGATATTCAGGAAGTTCGAGTCGCTGAATCTGGCGATGCTGAGGGACGAATTGAAAGAGCTTTGTGTGTACTTACAGAAGCTTTTTGGCAGGGGCACGATGACGGAGTCGATAGCATATCTGGAGAGATTGCAGAAGTTGTATTAAAAAATGAACATAGTAAAAGCCGCGGAGCGTGGAAAGTCAGCTTGAACAACTTCCCTGTTTGTTTCACTCCCGAACAACTGAAAAGCGCCTGTCAATAAAAGCGGTTCTGCTTTACTAAACTTATTTTCTGAAAGGAGGGCTTACTTTGGGCAAACGCCAGCTTCGCTCTTGGCAAAAGGGCTTCGACAAATACTACGATTCCATCGCTCAGAACGACGAGTTTGCCGCAATTTACGCCCTCCTCCGCGCAGGTAAAAATTCCTTCGCATTCAACCGCAAGATCGTCGAAAAATCTATCGACGTTTCATGGGTCGAGGCAATCGAAAACGGCCTGCAGCACCTCGACAACGTTATCCGCAACCCCAGCCGCACCATCGAGGACGTCGAAGAGGTCGTGCCCATCGCCCTCTCGCGCAAAATCACCGTTGAGTCCGTGAAACACCTCGCTCAGCACACCGACCTTATTCAGGAGATCGACCCTAAAACCGGCAGGATAACTCCCTCTAAAATACTGAATATCCATAAAGAGGAAAGTTTGATGACCTACGAGAACAAGTTCATCAACACCCTTGTGGATCGTCTGTACGCTTTTCTTAACATTCGTTACCAGAAGCTGGTGCAGATCGCTAAGGACGAGGAGGTCTACACCCTAGGTTACGACGGCGTGCTTGACGACGGCGCAGGCAAACAAATGAAGATCTCTATGAAAGTGGAAACTATCGACAGCCTAGACACCGCCGACGCGCGCGGATTTACAGTCTGGGATCGCGTCGAGAAGATAAAAAAGGCGATCGAGGGCTACAAAGGCTCGGTGCTCTGCGCCACCCTCGGCAACGTGCGTATTCGCCCGCCCGTTATGCGAACGAATGCGATAATGAAAAACGTTGACCTCAAAGCCTGCCTTGCGCTTTGGCAATATATCGAAAGCTATGATAAAGTTGGCTACGAACTGAACGTTTCCGACACGGCGCAAAAGCCCGCGGAGGACTACATCGAGGGCGTTTACAGGCTCGCCGCGCTGAATTTCATGCTTATGCGCGCCTACACGCAGACGGAAGCCGAGAGCGCCGCCGAGCTGAAAACGCAGAAAAGCAAGACCCTCTCGCCGGAATTCCTGAGAAAATTCGATAAAGAGACCGCCGAGAAGTACGACATTCCCTACTACACCGAGCTTGAGGTGCAGACCGAGGGCGCGGGCGGAATGAGCGAAAATGCCGAGGCGATCGCCCGCGAGCTGGACAGCATAATCGCCATTGAGATACAGTATTTCAAGACCGAGGAAGCACGCCGCATCGCGGAGGAGAAAGCGCGCGCCGAGGCTGAGCGCCGCCGTGTAGAAGCGGAAAACGCGCGGCTTGAACGCGAGCGCATTGAGCGCGAAATGCAGGAGGAGCGCGAACGTCAACAGCGCGAGAAAGAAGCCGAGGAGCGCCGCATACAGGAAATGCTTGAGCGAGAGCGCGCCGAACAGCTCGCCCGCGAAAAGGCGGAACGCGAGGAGCGCGAACGCCGCGAGCAGGAGGAACGCGAGCGCATAGCCGAGCAGCTGCGGCTGGAGGAAGAAGAGCGTCAGCGGAAGCTGGAGGAAGAGCTTTTCGAGGCGGAGCAGCAGCGCATACGCGAGGACAAGATCGCGATACGCGGAAATCTGGCGGCGGCGGAGATCGCGGTCGGCGGCGAGCTGGCTGAAAATGCCGAGGTCGCTGGCGCGGCGGATGTTGCAGATAATTCTGATAACGCTGACGTTGCCGACAATGCCGAGATAGAAAATATCGACCTCAGCGCTAATACGGAAGCGGAAAATTCGGACGTTATTGACAATGCTGAAAATCCCGAAGCAGCCGAAAGCACTGAAAATGCTGAGATCACAGACGATAACAACACTGAAAATACGGGCGACGCGCAGCACGAGGAGTTCATATCCCCCGAGGAAGCCACGCGGAGGGCTCGCGAGGAGCAGCAGCAGCGTGAGCAGGAGCGCCGCGAAAGAGAGCGCGCCGACAAGCTGCGTGCCGACCGAGCGCGCATAGAGAGCAAGAGTTTCGAGGAGATCTACCGCGAATACTCGAAAAACCCGCTGCATATGCTGCGACGAGGAACGCGCGCCGCGATGGTGCGCCTATTCGGCAAAATACCCGACGGCACTGACAATCCCGACTGGATAATGCAGCGCGAGCAGGCTGAAAATGACAAGCGCGAGAAAGAGGAGCTGCGCCGCCGCGAACGCGAGCTGGAGGAGCTTTTCGCGAAATATTCGCCCGAGCTGCGGTACAAGCTGAAGCGCGACCGCGATTTCAGAAAATTCAAGCGCAAGCGCCGAAAGCTGAACAAAAACAAGCCGCGCCCGCAGTACATACCCGTACAGCGCACCGCGGAGGAGCAGCGCGCGCACGACCAGCAGATAGCTGCGCTCTACAAGGAATACTATGTAAGCGCACCGCGCCGCGCGCTGAGATCCATCAAGGAAAAGGTGCAGGCGAACAAGCGTGCAGAGTAGCATAAATTGACAAATCGGAGGTGCGACCCTCTTTTGAACGGCAAACTTGATAATCTTGACATTGAAAACGTGCGCGAGAGCAGGTCTGCGGGCAGGCTTATCGGCAAAATAGGCGGCTGGGCGGCGCTGGCGGCAGCGCTTATAGCGGCGGGGCTGGCGATGTACATATCGGTATGCAGTGCGCGCGGCGTGCCCGCGAAACTTTTCGGCCGCAGTTTCGCGCGGGTGATGACGGGCAGCATGAGCCCCTCGATCAGCGAGGGCGACTACATTATAATAAAATCGGGCGACCTTAACGAGCTGAAAAAGGGCGATATCATCACCTTTTATTCGGAAGACCCAGCAATATACGGTAAGCTGAACACGCACCGCATAATCGGCGTGGCGGAGGACGGCAGCTACATCACAAAGGGCGACGCGAACGCCGAGGCCGACCCCGTTACGGTAAAGCGGAGTAAAATAGTCGGCAAATACGCGGGCAAATCGCGCTTTCTTCGGTGGGTAAACTCGTTCGCTTCGGGCAAAAAGCTTATAATGATCGCGGCGGTGATACCGATGCTGGGGGTCGCGATATACGAAGCGGCGACCATTGGGCGGATAACGCGCGATAGCCGAGAGGAGCGCGAGCGTGCGGCGGCTGAGGAGCGTGAAAAGCTTCTTCGGGAAGCGATAGACGAGGAAAAGCGTAAGCTTTACGAAGCGGAAAATCATGAAAATGAAAACGCAGATACAAACAGCGAGGAGGCGGGCGATTGAACCAAGAGAAAATAATGAAGCGCAAGATGATCTGCGCGATAGTAATGTTCATCGCGGCGCTGATAGGGCTGTTTGTGATGGCGGGGCTGTACGTTGACAAGTCGGAGGAAGTGCAGGAAACGTACAGGGCGCAGTTCAAGGAAAACTTAGACTACGCGGCGGACGAGATCGACGAATATTTAAAGACGGAGAAAGACCTCGACCTGCACTACTCTATGATAGTTTCGGACATGGGCGCGGCGCGGAGCATGATATTTTTGATCGACGGCGCGACGGAGGAGCAAAAGGTGATAAACGAGCTGCACTACTGTTTTGTGAAGTATCCGCAGCAGATGCAGGGCAAGCTGAAAGAGAGTGCGCAGGCGATGCGGCACATCACGGAAGACCTTGACAAGGGTTACGAGGAAGCACGCGCGGTGATAGATTCGGTAAACAAGCTGGGCGAATGAGCGCGGTTTCACACGGAGAACGACCAACAATGCAGACAACGCGAGGAATGATATTATGAACGAGAAAAGAAGGCTAAAGAAAGAGATAAAGCGGTGCAGGCTGACCATCGAGGAGATAGAGCGCAAGAGGTCGCGTTCGCAGTCGGCGCTGGTGCAGGCGATACTATTGCAGGAAGAGCCGAACGAGATGGACGTTGAGTGGTTCAATAAATACACGGGCGAGATCACGGCGTGCAGAAACCACATGATAGAGTTGCAGAAGAAGCTGGATTCTTTGGGGTAAGAATTTTTACGCTGTCGTAAAAACCGCGGAAGCAACGCCTAGCCCGCTCCACCAAACGGCGTGAAAATAAAAAGCGCTTTTATTGACAAAAGCTTATCATTTGTTTAGAAACATAACAACAAAACCCGCCGAGCTATTAAAACTCGACGGGTCTTTTTATACCCATTTTTTACTCAACACAAAGTATCGCATTAGGCTCGGAAAACTCCAGAGATGCCGAAGTATCCAACATATCCGCAGACAGCGTCAACAGCGGTTCGCCGACCGAATAATCGCCGTAATAGTAAGAATTGGCATAAACAAACCTCAGCGTGCCGTCCGCCGCCGTGGAATATCCCGTCACAAGAATAAAATGCTCGTTCGCATTCTTATCCACCACGCGGCCGTTTTCGTGATTTACCAGCACGATCGCCTGCTTGCCCTCGTCCAAGATCGACTTCACGACCGCAGACGGCGACTGCTCGGCGTCATACTTATTCACCAAATTCAGCGCGTAAACATCGCGGGCAAGCGCGCACAGCGAACCTGAAGTCATTCCGCCGTCGTCGGTGCTCATATCGCCCTGATCGGCATACGCGGAAGCGTAGTCCAGCAGCTCTTCGTAGCTGGTGATAGGGCTTTCGGCGGCAGTGGTGGGATTCAGCTCCGCGCCGATCGAGGTCGCGAGCATATAAAGGCAGGCAGGCCCGCAGCCCGAGTAGCCCGTAAACTGCGGCATTTCATCGCCTGTTTCGTAATCGTACTCCGCGCCGGTCTGGATTATCTGCGAGATCGAGCCGAGCGGCAGGATAACGCTAGTGCTGACGGGCATAACGTCGGTGCTCGGCACAAACACAGTCCCGTCGAGATAATTCAGCTCGATATATCCCGCGTAGGTGGCAGACTCCGTGCCCGTGTACAGCCCGCTGATGGTGTTCGACTCCATCTCGGCGGCTTCTTTTTCCGCTGCGTCGAGGTCATCGCTGAGCATATCGGCGGTGAAAAAGTCGGTATCCTGATTAACGTAATAAAGCGTGCAGCCCTCGGCGCTGACCTGCGCGTTAGCCTCAGTAGATTTTTTCGCGACGTCAGACTGCGACTGCACAGCGGCGTTTGCGCTGTTTTTCTTCGTATTATTAGAAGCCGTTGCCAGCAGGTAAATAAGCATCAGCACGATGCAAAACGCGACTACTGAGCTGAGTATCGCGAGCAAAACGACTTTCATATTAGACGATTTCAATAACATCACTCCAAAAATTGCACTTTATAATTATTATAACACTTTTTCAGTTAAAAATCAAGAAATATGTAACAAACAGTCGGAAAAGTGCGCAAAAAAATCCCCCGCATTTCTGCGAGGGATCATGGTGGACCATCGGGGACTCGAACCCAGGACCGTCCGGTTATGAGCCGGGAGCTCTAACCAACTGAGCTAATGGTCCGTTATACAAAAACGGTTCAAGCAAATTGAAACTTGCTTGAATCCATTTGCAAACAGGAACACTGTTTAAGTGACCGGTACGAGATTCGAACTCGTGTTGACGGCGTGAGAGGCCGTAGTCTTAACCGCTTGACCAACCGGCCATTTTTTAGTGCACCATCGGGGACTCGAACCCAGGACCCACTGATTAAGAGTCAGTTGCTCTACCATCTGAGCTAATGGTGCATAATGTCGGCGACTACCTATCTTTCCAGCCCGTTGCCAGGCAAGTATTTTCGGCGTAGATGAGCTTAA